>JBBQKU010000014.1:0-93993 GCA_038327195.1 Bacteroidota bacterium
TAACACCAAATCAAACTCATTTACAACAGGAAATACAAATAAAAAAATGGAAGAAAAAAACCTCGAAAGTTTTTACTTCCGAGGTTTAATTTAATGTAATTTTACAATCTAACCCGTGTCAACTTTTTTCAGGACTAGACATATTATTTTCTAAGCATATTGCTTTACATCCTTATCTGAAATTTCATTATTACAAAGAATGATTAGTCGTTCAATTACGTTTCTAAATTCTCTAATATTTCCTGTCCAATCTTTCTTTTGCAATTCTTTAATTGCTTCTTTAGTAATTGCTTTTAAAGGCATTCCATAATCCGTACAAATTAAATTTATAAAATGTTCTGCCAATAAAGGAATATCTTCTTTTCTATCATTTAATGAAGGAACTTGAATTGGAATTACACTTAACCGGTGAAATAAATCTTCTCTAAATTCTCCTTTTTCAATTTCCTTTCGTAAATCTTTATTAGTAGCTGCTAATATTCTTACATCAACTTTTATTTCCTTATCACCACCTACACGAGTAATTTTATTTTCTTGTAAAGCTCTTAAAACTTTGGCTTGAGCGGATAAACTCATATCTCCAATTTCATCTAAAAAAATTGTACCACCTTCAGCGAGTTCAAATTTTCCTTTACGAGTTGCAATAGCACTTGTAAATGCACCTTTTTCGTGTCCAAATAATTCACTCTCTATTAATTCACTTGGTATTGCAGCACAGTTAACTTCTATTAATGGTGCATTTGCCCTAGTACTTTTGTTATGAATTTCTCGCGCAACTAATTCTTTTCCACTACCATTACTGCCCGTTATTAAAACCCTTGCATCAGTTGGAGCAACTTTTTCAATCATTTCACGTACCGTGTTTAAAGCTTTTGAATCACCAATCATTTCATAAGATTTTCCGATTTTCTTTTTTAAACTTTTAGTTTCAGCAACTAGGTTCGTTTTATCTAAAGCATTTCTAAAAGAAACTAATAATCTGTTTAAGTCAATTGGCTTTGCTAAATAATCAAAAGCACCTTTTTTTACACAATCTAAAGCTGTTTCAATTGATCCATGTCCACTCATCATAATAAGAGAAGAGTTTGTACCACTTGTCATTAATTTAGATAGTAATTCTGTTCCATCTAATTTTGGCATTTTTATATCGCTCAAAATAACATCATAATTTCCTTTCAACGCCATATCTAAGCCAATTTGGCCATCTTCAGCTTCATCAACTGTATATTTTTCAAATTCTAAAATCTCTCTTATCGTTCTTCGAATTGCTTTTTCATCGTCTATTATTAATATTTTTGCCATAATGTTTGGTTATAATTTTTTTCGTAGTTGTTTTTTTTCGCTCGCTATTTTTTTATTTTCAGCTCGTTTTTTTATGACGGCTTTACTTAATTTTGTTGGCTTACGAGGTTTAACAACCTTTAAACCTAAATAAATTAATTTATAAAACTTTTCTTTTAGTAATTCTTTATTTTTTAATTGAGTTCTATCCGTTTGTTCTTGTAAATGAATATTGTTTTCTTTATCCAGTTTGTTTTTCAGTTTAAATAGTAACCTTTCCTTTTCTGAATCGAGTAGGTGAGTTGATTCTGAAATATTAAACCATAACTCAACCTTTGTTTCAACTTTGTTTACATTTTGACCACCAGCACCACCAGAACGTGCTGTTTTAAACTTGCATTCTTTTAATAAGCCTCTGTTTTGTATATCTTCTAAGGTTATCATTATTAAGTTTAAATTTTTGTTGGGCGTGTCCCTGCGGGTCGGGCTTTTTCATTACAATCTTTTTTTTCGTGCCTCAAAAATAGGATTTTCATTTCAATCCCTCACGCTTAGTATTACAAACGTTGTTTTACTGCTTCAAACAAAATAACACCTGCTGCAACCGATACATTTAAAGAAGCGATATTTCCTACCATTGGAATTTTAACTTGCATATCACTGCGTTTTAAATATTCGTTTGAAATTCCATTTTCTTCAGAACCCATAATAATTGCTGAAGGTTTTGTTAAATCAGCATTAAAATGATAACTCGTTGTTTTTTCGTGACATGCGATAATTTGTAAGCCACTTTCTTTTAAATATTCTATGGTATTTTTTAAATTATCTACACGGCATACTTTCATTCTATTTAAAGCACCAGCACTTGTTTTTACGGCGTCAGCATTTATTTGAGCCGCTCCTCGGCTTGGTATTATAATAAAATCAACTCCTGCGCAATCTGCACTTCGAGCTATAGCTCCAAAATTCCGAACATCAGTAACTCTATCTAAAATTAAAATTAAAGGAGTTTTACCTTTTTCAAATGTATCAGTTAATAAATCTTCAACCTCATAATAGGTTATTTGTGATACAAAAGCTAATACACCTTGATGATTTTTAGAAGTAATTCTATTTATTTTTTCTGGTGGTACAATTTGAATTGGAATATCTAAATCCTGAATAGCTTTACGCAACTCATTATATAACTGATTAGATAATCCTTTTTGTATAATTATTTTATCAATTTCCTTTCCAGCATGTATTGCTTCAATAACAGCACGTGTTCCGAAAATTAAATTATCTGTATTTAAGTCATTGTTACGATTATCTCTTCCTCTGTGGTGATCCATAATTAATCTATATTAAATTGCTTTAAGTGATGTTTTGCATGTTTATGCAATAAGTGAACCCATTGGTCATAATTAAATTCTCCAAAAAACGGATTTAAGTTTATGGCATTTGGATTGGCTTTATAATATTCAAAAAACAAATTTATTTCTGTTTCTAATTCTTGAATTGCTAATGATATTGTTGAATTACGAAGTGGGGCAGGGGATTCGCTCATCAATGTGTTTTTGGTATTTTCTTTAAATCCAGAATCGCTTAATGCAAAATTTCTTACTTTTTCTAAAATAGTTGGTGGCGTTTGTTGTTCTAATTTAATTCGTCCCCAAGCATTACCAAACGCATCTGTCATATGTTCAATCATACCTTGTGGAGATAAAACTCCCCAAAGTCCAACTTCATTATCACTCAATTGCTGAAGTAGTTTAACAAAATTATCCTTTAAAAATAGTTCTTTTGAGTTCATAGACAAATGTATGTTTTTAATGTTAGAATTAATATTTGATATTACATTAAATTTATCATTTCCTGAATAACTGTATATGATTTTATTTCAGATAAATGAGGCATTTGCATTTTGTAATAATGTAACAAACAGTCCAATATCACTAATCGTTCAGAACGATTTCCCGATTTAGGATTTGTTAAAGAAAAGGTAAATAATTGAAAAAAGAGTAGGGATTGTTCTTTATCAAATCCTAAAGGAAAACTTTTTGGTTGAGAATCGTATTTGCCTTCTAGCGTATCAAAATATGGGTGTGTTAAATCCATATTATTTGCTGGATAAAACCCAAGGTGTTTTGATAATTCAAATAAAAAATAAATATGAGTATCTTGAAAGCCTTCATTTGCTGAATCGAGCCATTGATAAGTATCACAAATTAGTGCAAATAAATCTTCATTTGGAAACTGCTCTTTTAAACATTTATACAAAATTTCATTTAAAAATTGGGCAATGCATAGTTTGTTAAAATTAGATTGTAAATCAGTATAAACATAAAGGCATTTTATTTCTGAAATATTTTGAATGTCTTTATTTTCCTTTAAAGAAAGTTCAAATTCTATTTGAGTTAAAGGTTGCAAAACGCCCGATTTTATTTTTGACTTTGGTGAATTGCCAAAATGAATCATTGCTGAAATTAAGCCAAATTGCTTAGTATAAATCTTAGAAATTATTTTTTTATCGGCATATTTTATATTATGTAAAACAATGCCTTGGGTTTTATAAAGCATTAATTTACTACCAATAATTTTGTAGTTGCTGATTTATCACCACTAGCAGAAGCACAGTAAATTAAATAGACACCACTTGCCACTTTAGTTCCACTAAAGGTTTGTAAATTCCATTCAATCAGACCACCTTGCGATTTTGTTTCCCAAACTAAATTTCCGGCTACATCAGTTATTTTTACAGAAGCTTCATCTATTAACCCTGTTACATAAACTTTACCATCAAAACCCGGACGTATTGGATTTGGAAATGCATGAACATTCGTGAAATCGTCAAATCCTTTTATAACGTTTGTTCTAAATGATTGAATCCCTTTTTCAGTTGCAATAAATACGTCTCCCGATGTTTCATCAGTAGCAATATCTCGCACAATATTAGAGTAAATAGGGCTATTATCAACAGAGAAATGATAAATTTGAGTTTGTCCATCAGGTGAAAAACAATAAACACCAGAACTTTCTGTTCCTACCCATTTTCTATTAACTCCATCTACTGCTATTGAGGTTATAACATCATTTTCTAACAGTATTTGAACATGGTTATCTTGTTCAATTAATATTTGCTGCGAATCAAAATTTGTTCCAGTAAAAACATTTTCAGGATTATAAAATACGGTAATCCCTTTCCCAGTTCCTACCCAAATTTTTCCGTCTAAATCTTCACAAATTGAATAAATATCTGGAGTAGGTAAAAACCCGTTCCCTTTAGATACCGACAAAAGTTTAGTGTTTAAATTGGTTGGTTGGGTTAAACTATTAACATCCTTATATACCATAAGACCTGTACTTCTAGCTAATACGATCCAAGCTTGGTTACTTTTATCAAATATGATTTTTGAAACGGTTGGCCCAGAAATAATACTTGTAAAATCTAAATTAGTCCATGTACTTCCTTTTTTTACTGAAATAATTCGACTACTACCAGAATTTAAAGCCCAAATATTTGAGTTTTTATCAAAATTAATTCCTGTTATCCATAATTGATTGCTACCACCATATCCTACCATTGGTGTATTTGCTGTATTATAAACTGTTGAAAATTGGTTGTTTTTTAACTCAACAACGCCATAACCCATACTTCCAAACACAACATGGTTTTTGTCATTTGGATCAATTGCTACACAATTAATATCTTTAATAGAATCTGGAATAGACGTTATACTCGACCATTCTTTATTTTGATACAAACCAGGTTTATGAGATTTATAGATAAAGCTAAATGTTGCACCTAAATAAATAGGAGCTGAAACAAGATTTCCGTCTTTTATTGATAAATCATTTACTAGATTATTTCCAGGACCATTAATAGTTATTTTTTCATTACTTTTTGGAGAACCACCATTTGATTTTATTAAACCATATTTATTATCAGCTAACCAAAAATGAGAACTGTTTTCGTAAAAGCCATCGTTAATTGATGAGTAATCAAAACCATAATTTGTAATATAATCACCTAAAACACCTGTTGTCGTATAATCTGCTAAACCCCATTGATCTAGTATGAGAAGTTTTCCATACTTAGAATAATCATATATTTTTTTGTTTTCAGAATTTGTTTTATAAGGATATTTTGTCCAAACACTCCCATTAAATTGCCATAATGTGTCAGCAAATGAACTGTTATTAGCCAATCTTGCAGAATAGTTTGCAATAATTTTTCCGTAAAAATTTACGATGCAATTATAAGGACCAGGCGTAATCCCAGTATTTAAGGGTAGCCAATTTTGATAATTAGATAAGTTTTTGGAAACTAAACCATAATAAATACCAGATTCAGTTGCTGCATAAATTGCAGAATCCGTTTTTGTAACTTGAAATACTTCTTTAAAAGTAACGCCATTTCCAATTTGGTAGGTTTCTTTGATTTCTAATTTATCAGTGTCTATTAATATCATTCCAAATCCACATGATAGGTATGCTATATTATCTTTAAAATAAACTTCGTTGATGTTTTTTTTACCTGGTATAATTTTTCGTTTTAAATCAGAAATGTTAACAATCGTTCCGTTTGCCTTAATAATATCAACATTCGAGTTTTTGTATATCACTAATAAAACATCATTGTAATCATTTTTTTTTATTGTAGTAATACCAACATCTGATAACCCTTCGATTTTAGTCAATTTTTCAAGGCTATTATCACCATCATTATATTTTGCCAATCCTTGTCCGTTTGAAACGTAAACAATGTTACCTACTTTAGATACGCTATTAGCATAATCATAAGATAAATGATCAACCCATTGACCAATTTTTACTTGCGAAAAACCAGTGTAACTAAATAATCCAAATAAAAAAAGTGTAAGATATTTTGTGTTCATTTAATGGGAATTAAAAATAATTTGTATCGTTTTGTGTTGATTAAAAACGAAATATACTTACTAATATTGTTTAAAATGCATCTAAAATTAAGGAATTAAAAAGACATTTCATACAGCGATTACTTATAAAAATCTGGATGAATATCCCCAGTTAAAAGCTCTTTATACCTTTCAACTAATTCAATCATAAAAACATCAGTTTTATTTTCTAATAAATATTCTGGTGATGGAATTCCATCTGCATATAAATGGCGGTAATTTATAGTCTCAAATAATTGATTTAATGACATGCCTAAAGAGCCTGAAAATGAATCGTTTACAATTATCAATAATGGTATTTTTTTAGGGGATTTATTTTTGAATTTTATTAAAGGAATGTAATCAACAAAATTATCTTTTAAAGATAGCATATTCGCTAAATCAAATCCAGTTAAAGATGCAGAATCTTTTAAAATAATAGATAAATCATCAATATAAGGGAAGTTAGAAATCAACCTATTTCTTAATTCTTTACTGGCCAACCATGCTCCATATTCATTCCAATGTGTATCGGTTTTGTAATATAATAATTGCTTTGCATTTTCTTTTTTATGTGTTTTTAAAATGCTTTCTAAATTTATAATTTCAGGTAACGCTTTTGTTAATTGAGTTAAGCGACTATCATGTTTATTAAAATAAATGTGAGGCAAATATTCGGGATATATAGTTTGTTTGTTAGGACAAATCATAACCTCAAATTCAATATTATTTTTTTGACACCAATTATTGATGGTTTTAATATTTTCAATTACTTTGTTTAATTCCTCTGGTTTCCAATCATCAAAGCCAGCAAACTCATTTAATCCAGTTTCATCGTAAACACAAGCATTATAAAAGAGCCAGTTGTTTTTACCAATAATCACTTTATTTTTAACGTTAAATGAATTTAACCAAACGCCTTTTGCAAGGTTAGATTGTTTGATGTAATCATTTTTGAATGGAAAATGATCCTCAACATAATGGTACCACTTTTTAAAATAAACCGCTGTGCCGCTAGTATCGTAAGTTGGTATTAATGCATTTTCTCGGTTTTGCACAAAATCAATTGGTTCTTTTTTAAGAGTTAAAAAAAATACCAAATGCAAGCTAATAAATAGCAGGAATGCAAATGGAGTTATGTTTTTAATTGTTTTCAAAACTAGAATCGGTAATAAATAAATGGATTAAAATTGCTATTGATAATTTCTAAAACACTCCAATAAAATATAAAGACGAGTGTACCAACTTCTAGCAAACGATACATGTTTGCAGAAATTAATTTTCTTTTTAATATACTATTACTCAATACTTTAAACACGCCAATTGAACTTAATAATCCGATACATAAAATGAAAATAAAATATGGATTGATGAATGATTTTAAATCGGGGCCAGATTCAATACCCATATTAAAACTAAATAGGGTTTTAAAATAAGCGATAGCTTCTGTTAGTGTTTCTGCTCTAAAAAATACCCAGCCAATCATCACAACCAACCAAACATAACCATGCGAAACGATAGCAGGAATCTTAAACTTAATTACATTTCCAAAAACACGTTCCAACACTAAAAATAAACCGTGAAATAAACCCCACACCAAAAATGTAGAATTAGCTCCATGCCACAAGCCACATAAAATAAATACAATCAATAAGTTTAATGCCGTTCTAAAATTACCATGTTTATTTCCTCCTAATGGAATGTATAAATAATCTTTAAACCAACTGGATAATGAAATATGCCATTTTTGCCAAAATACTTTAATGCTTTTGGCGGCATACGGTAAATTAAAATTTTGTTTAAACTCAAAACCAAACATACGACCAATACCAATAGCCATGTCGCTATAACCGCTAAAATCAAAGTAAATTTGTAGGGTATAACAAAGTATACCAAGCCAAGCATACAAACTATTGTAATGACCATAACTGTTATTAAATGTAGCATCGGCAAATACGCCAACGGTGTTAGCTACAATCATTTTTTTTGCTAATCCATAAATAAAAATTTTAATGCCATTCCTAAATCTATTCCATATATAAGCACGTTTAATTAATTGATTTTCAACATCATGATATCTAATAATTGGACCAGCTACTAATTGCGAAAAGTTTACAATATACAAACCCATGATAGCCAAATTATACTGAGGTTTTGCTTTTTGTCTGTAAATATCAATGAGGTAAGAAATGGAATGAAACGTATAAAACGAAATACCTAAAGGTAAAACCGTGGCAATAAATGTTTTGTTTTCGATATGTAAAACATCTAAAAAGAACCCAGTGTATTTATAATAAATAAGCGCTAAAAGATTTATGGCAACGCCTAATAGCAATACATAACGATTTCTATTGAGTTGATGTAATAGTATTGCCCATAAATAATTGAAACCAATGGAAATAAAAATGAGCCAGATATAAATAGTTTCGCCACTAAAATAAAATAGTAAACTAAATAGGAGTAGGCTTAGGTTTCTGAATTTTGTTGGAGTAATATAATAAACTAACAAACAAATTGGTAAGAAAAAAAACAAAAATATTTGTGAGCAAAAGGTCAAGTTCTATTATGTTTTTTGAGTTAAAATTTGGTTACTGAAAGTAAATATAGAAATAGTTTTGACAAATTTTGTTATAAAAAACGAGTATTATTAGCTATCTTTGGCGCTCCAAAAAAAACTAATGGCCCCGTAGTACAACGGATAGTATTTGGGTTTCCGAAACTTAAGATTCAGGTTCGATCCCTGACGGGGCTACTTCACGGGAAGAAATTGAATTTTCAATTTTCTTCCCGTTTTTGTTTCCTCTCAAATCCTTATCAGTAGGGCAAAAAAGAGCAACGGCATCGTTCGTTTTGGGGGTTCGATACTCGTTATTTTCAAAAGTCAGTTTTTCGGGGAACATCGAACCTATTATCTTTTGTTTTATCTCCGTATTCTTTGAAACGTAGTATTTATCAAGGTTTAGTATCAAATCAAGACAATCATCAATCTTGCTATCGTAGTTTTCAATACCTTGACGAAATTGGGTTTTCTCTCTGTTTAATTTATCCAATTCAGTTTCAATTTCTACTTTCATTTCTTTATAATCGCTTGCCGAAAATTCGCCATCAAGCATCATATCTTTTGCGTTTTTTAAGCGTTGTTTTTGTTTACCAATGGCTTTTGAAATATTTTCAAGTTCTTGCCTGCCTGCCGAATTATTTTGCTTTAATTCTTGTTTTAAGATAGCACCATACAATTTTATAATTTGTGGGTTAGCTTTATAAGTTGCCAAGTAAGGTATAATCTCTGCATTTATTATTTCTGCCTTTTTTCGTTCCTTACAACCATTACTGCAATGGTAATAAAAGAAACGATTACCAAAACGATTACGAGAAGCTGATGCCGTTAGTGTTCTTTTACATTGTGGGCATGACAAATAACCTCTTAAAGGAAATTCATCTCTAACTGTTTGAAGTTTGTTTGGCAATTTTCTTTTTCGGCCCTCTAATAAATCCTGAACAATATAAAATGTGTCTTCATCAATAATTGGCTTATGATTACCATCAACCCATATTGCAGGTTCATCTTTATATGCGGGAACAAATACTTTGCCTATGTAACCTTTGTTTCTAAGTAAAAACCAAAACGAATTACGCTCAGATTTTAATCCTTGCTTGTTTTATTTTTTTCGTAATTCCTCCATATTGTACAAGCCAGTAGCATATTCAGAGAAGGCTAATCGAATTAACTCTTCTTTTTCGCCACCTTCAGGGGCAATTATTGGGCGGTTATTCTCATCACGAGTATTGATGTAACCTTTTAAACAAGCACCTAACCAACGCCCTTCTTTTTTGCCCCTACGCATTCCGTGAAATACGTTTAATGCTCTACGGTCGTTATCCACTTCAGGAGCGGCAAGGTAAATCGCCAACATAATTTTACTTTCAGGAATTTCAAAATCTAAAGGTTGTTCAATAGATTGTGGTTCTACACCTAATTTTTTTAAATCACGAATAGTAATGTATGCCTCTGCTACGTTACGAGAAAATCTATCCCATTTTAAAAACAAGATATTATCAACGTAACCGCTGTTCTTTTTAATGAACTGCATAATGTTGAGCCATTGGGGACGATTGAAAGTTTTACCACTCTCATCATCGTGATAAAAACCTACGATTTCAATGTTGTTATTTTCACAATACTTATGGAGCTTATCTTTTTGGTCTGATGGACTATATCCGTTGTTTTGTTCATCTGTTGATACACGAGTGTATATGATAGCTCTTCTTTTCATAGTATTGTGTTTAAGGGTTTCCTTTGTTTTTTATTTCTGTTGTGTTGGTTATATTTAGCGGAGTTGCATTTTTATCAATGGCATCAATAGCAATATGTGCCATGTGATACAACCAATCTCTCAATATCAAAACTTCATCATCAGTATAACATAAGCCATCTGTATTGAGTATTTTTTTACACTCAATTACCGATAGTTTTTTATTTTCTGCAACTAATTTCATTACTAATTAGTTGCTAAAAAATGAGATTAATACTAAAAAAAGAACGTGTGTATTAAAATAAATAACACCTTCTAAACACAATGCAAGTATAATGATTATCAATGAGTTAAGTAAATTAAAAATAACAAAACAATCAACATAAAACATATTTAATGCTTGCTGTTGAGTTGAATAAAATTTTATTTTTTGAGTTACTGTAATCATTATTTGCCTTATGAGAAGACAAATATGGTTTAGCTTTTTAACCCCGAATTAAAAATGTAGGATAGCAATAGATAACTCGTATTAAAACTGGAAAATCGTGATTTAATTTTATTGATTTTTTATTGTCCAATTTAAAATATAGTTATGTACTATTTAAAAAACTATTGAATAAAATTGAAAATCATTGAATAACATTTAACCTCTAATCAAACATAGCCAGTTCGGGATATTCAAATGGTGTTTGTACATCTATTTTATCAGGGTTTTGGTTACCATTGGTAATTAATTTTGAGATGTATTATTACAATTAGAGCCGACCCTAAAACAACGCCTACTTAACCCTTTTAAATCTATAACTAAGGTAATTTACAAAGGCATACTCTTAAACCGTTTAATAAGGCATAATAAAATTGGAAATTTTGGGGGAACGTATGTGTCTTCACTCGCATAAAATTAAAAAAGGCAATTCTCAATTTCAGAATTGCCTTTTTTGATTTAATACACTAAATCGCTATTTTACGTTTAGTTCTGTTTAGTTTTTGACCCACTTCCAGTTCTAAGTGTTGTTACAACAATAGTAGTTTGACAATTAGTAGAAGTTGTAGTATTCCCTGGGTCGGTCTCTGTTCCACCTCCAATGAGCATACGCTGTTGGGTTTCATTTAAAACAGTAACTGTTTCTTTGTTTAAAACAAGCTTTTTAAAATTATTTTTATTTTTCATAATGTTTTTATTTACATCAAATATCGTATAAAACAAACTAAGTTTTAAATTATTTTTTTAAATTATTTTTTGAATAGAGTTATTTATTGTTTGCATAGTAAATGTTACAGTTCAAATAATTAATTTTTAATTGTAAATTTTTATCTTAATGAAATTCATATAAGAATTTCTTTTAGCTGAAAATTATTCTATCTTGGAAAAAAATTAATCGAATTAAGTTTGTTCGGGTTATTATAACCTTAATGTAAAATGAAAATTTCAAAAGAAATATTATATAGACATTGTTTAATTTGGTTTTTTCTAATTTGTTATATTATTTATTCAGATGTAGTAGAGGGGCTGATTATCGCAAAATCAATTTATATTCTTTTATTTCTATTAAATTGTTCTATTTGTTATTATTCATTATTGCTTTTTATATTCCCATTAAGACGCAGTAATAAATATGCTTTTATTTTTTGGCTAATTTCAGTAACCGTCTTCTTTATAAGTTATGATTTTATTCATGTTAAAATCATATTACCTTATTTTTCTGCGAAAACCCCTAGAGCAATATTACCAATGTTTGAGTTTATAAAAAGTTCATTATTATTTTATTTATTTGTTTTTATATCTTCATTAGGTTCATACTTAAATAGGATGAGTATTTTAAGGTTTAAGAAAATAGCGGAAAAAGAAAAACAAATTATGGAGCTAGAATTAGGGGTGCTTAAAGACCAATTTAATTCTCATCTGACATTTAATTTTTTAAATTTTTGCTATTCAAAAACACTCCCTTTATCACAAAAAGCATCAGAGTCCATAGAATCATTTTCTGAAATGCTACGCTATTCTTTGATAATGAAGCCAAGCCGCCGAATAGCTTTGATTGAGGAGGTTGAATATATTAAGAATTTCATTAGAGTTCAAAAATGTATATCAACGGATGTATTTGTTGATTTTAATATTATTGGAAATCTTGCTGAATTTAATATTATACCAATGATACTTTCCGTTTTTATAGAAAATTCGTTCAAACACGGAGTAATTAATAACTCGAAAAAACCAATATTAATAACAATGGAAAAATTAAACGATATTTTTCTTTTCGATATAATCAATACTAAAACAAATCAAAAAATAATTTTTAAAACAGGTGTTGGAATAGAAAATACCAAAGAGATATTAAATTTATTTTATCCTCAATCGTACACTTTAGTTATTAATGAAACAGAAACCACTTATAGTGTAAAATTACATTTGAAAAACACAAAAACAGTATGAAAATAAAATATTTAAGTAATAAATCAGCATCATATTTAGTTAGCTTATCATGCTTTTTATTTACTAGTTGCACCAATAAAAATGAGAAAGCAAGCCATCAATTAAATTACCCATTACTTAAACCCAATGTGTTTACAGAAACGATTTATAAAAAAAACATAACGGATAGTTATCGTTTTTTAGAAACAGATACAGGTTATTTAGTTAAGCAATGGATAGATAAAGAAAATAAGCTATATGATTCTGTTTTTGAAAAAATCTCTTTTAGAAATGCTATCACTAAAAAGGTAGAAAAATACATTTACTCTTCTAATATAAGAGGCGGTTTCCCAAGAATGGCGGGTAAAAAACTATTTTTTTTAAGAATAGACATTGAAAAAGCTATTCAAAAGATAGTCTATAAAGATAGTCTGTTAGCAAAAGATGTTCAAATTTTCAGTACCGAATCCTTAACAGAAAAAGAGAAAGCATATTCAATTGACTTTTTTGAACCATCAACAGACGGCAAATTCTTAGTTTTGGGACTATCTTCAAATGGAGATGAAATGACTGAAATGAAGGTAATAGATGTAAATAGGAAATTATTATTACCAGATTTAATTAAACGAGCTACTTATGGCTTTCCCGTGTGGTTACCGAATAAAAATGCCTTTTTTTACACACAACTTAAAGAAATCAAAACAGAGGATGATATAAATACCATGTACGAAAATTCAGTGGTTAAATTGCACTTTTTAAATACAAATGCAATAAATGACAAAGTGGTATTTTCTAAACAAAAAAATCAAGATTTACCTTTAGTAAACATTGATTTATCAAATATAAGTGCTTATCCCTATTCTAATAAGCTATTAGCCTCAGTTCAAAGAGGTTCTACATTATATACCACTTTATATTACACCGCAACTACAAATAATTCTATTAGCTATACATTAAATGATATTACTAATTGGATAAATATTTGTAACGCAGATGAAAAAGTAACCGTATTTACGTTAAAAGGAAATGATGTTTATGCACTAAGTTTTAAAGATAATCCCAATGGAACTTTAGTGAAGTTTGAACTAACAAATATGCTCATTAAAAAAACTGTTTTATTAGAGGGTAAGGAATCCGTTTTAGAAGACATTATCCAAACAGATAATGCTTTATATATAAAGAAATTAAAAAATGGAATAAGCTCAGTTTTACAACTAGACTTTAAAACAGCGAAACTTTCAATGTTGAAATTGCCATTTAATGGTTATGTTAATTTAAAACCATTTTTTGGTGTCCCAACATCTTACTTAGCTTCAAAAGATTTATTTTTTTCAATAGAATCTTGGGATAAAGAAATAGGTATCTATAAGTATGATTTTAATACAAACCAAACACTAAAAACAGATTTAAGAAAACAAGGTGAATTTGGAAACATGAATAACATTATTGTTGAAGAAATTGAAGTTCAAGGGCACGATGGAGAAATGATTCCTTTAAGTATAGTATATCAAAAAGGGATTGCATTTAATGGTCAAAATCCAACAATTATGGAGGCATACGGTGCGTATGGCTTATCTCTTAATTCTTATTTTGACCTTTCTCGTATGGCATGGTTAAACTTGGGAGGGATTTACGCTATTGCTCATGTGCGTGGTGGCGGTGAAAAAGGCGATTCTTGGTACAAAGGGGGATTTAAAAAAACTAAAGCAAATAGTTGGAAAGACTTTATATCATGCGCCGAATTTTTAATTCAAAAAAAATACACCTCTTCCGAAAAATTAGCAGCAAAAGGAGAAAGCGCAGGAGGAATAACAATTGGTCGTGCAATCACAGATAAGCCAAATCTTTTTAAAGTGGCGATACTTAATGTGGGCGCATTAAACACATTAAGAATCGAAAACACAAATAATACCTTTGCTGTTTCGGAGTTTGGTACTGTTAAAGATTCCTTAGAATTTGAATATTTATACGAAATGGATGTTTTCCATCATATTAAAGAAGGGGTTACCTACCCCGCCTTATTAGTAACCGCTGGCTTAAATGACGTTAGAGTAAATTGGTGGCAACCAGCAAAAGTAGTGGCTCAGTTTCAACGATACTCTACACAAAATAGTAATGTTATATTATTTAATATAAATACGTCGGGTCATTCTGGAGAACCAAATATTGCAAAAGAAGATGCTGATATTTATTCTTTTTTATTATGGCAGTTAAATCACAAACCTATTAATATAAATTGATGAGGGAAATCAATTTTATATTATTTCCAAAAAAAGAGATTAAAGGACATATACTTGCATGGCTTTTAATAACACTATTGGTTTGCCTAATTGACCCAGTTATAGGCGATTTTAAAACGCAGTTAATCGGTACAGTTTTAATTATGATAGCCTATATGTTCGTTTATTACATAAGTTTTTTTTACCTTTTTCATTTTAAGCGTTTACACAAAACGGCAGCTTACTTAATTTTCACGTCCTTAGCCTTTTTTGCATATACTGCAATTAATTTTTTTAATTTAAGTTATATCTTATCACTATTAAATTTTGATAGCTTATTGGATGCCTCTATTATTTTTGATTGGGGAATGAGTTGTTTAATCTTATTTTCTATTGTATCGGTTATTGCTTATGGATTTTATCAAACGAAAATGAGTATTTACAAACTCCATGTAGAGTATGAAAAAGAAAAAATAATTATGAACAAAGAGTTAGGGTTTTATAAGAGTCAGTTTAATCCCCACATTACATTTAATTTTTTAAATTATTGTTACAGTTTTTTGAATAAAGCTTCTAGTAGTTCAGCCGACGTTATAGAATTATTTTCAGGTATGTTAAGATATACAACAAATAATAAGGCAGATAAATTAGTATTAATAGCAGATGAAATAATGTACATAAATAACTTTATTACACTGAAAAAAAAATTAAGCAACGATGTATTTATTGTATTTGATGTTATTGGCAATACAGAAAAAATAGAAATTCTACCCCGAATACTCATTTCATTTGTTGAAAATGCTTTTAAGCATGGGGAGAGTAATTTTGAAAAAAATCCAATTCGTATGATATTAAATTTATCTGATTCAAAAATTCAATTTCAAGTATGTAATATTAAAAATTCATCAAAAAACAAACCTTTATCAACAGGAATTGGTCAGTTGAATGTAAAAAAACATTTGGATTTATTTTATAAAAACAACTATCAGCTATTAGTTACTGAAACTTTAAATGAATACACCACAACCTTAATAATTAACAAAAAAAATAAAATATGATTACTTGCATTATTATAGATGACCAAATAGAAGCCATTGAAATAATAGAAAGACACATTAAAAATAAACCAGAATTAACTCTAATTAAAACGTTTCTTAATCCAATAGAAGCGCTTAGATATTTGGGAGAGGCGAAAATTGACATTGTATTTATTGATGTACAAATGCCACATATAAATGGACTTGATTTTATTGAAAGTTTGAGAGCGAAAAAAGGGAGCGATTTACCAAAATTTGTATTAATAACAGGTTATGATAAGTATGCTCTATCTGGATTTGAACAAGGAGTTGTAGATTATTTGTTAAAACCTGTTGGTTTTAAGCGTTTTAATATTGCGATAGACAGAATTATAAGTGCCTTACCAAAGGCAGAAAAAAAAGATTCTATTAAAGTTGATTTCTTTTTTGCAGAAGTAAATGGTCAAAAAATCAAATTACGATTTGATGATATAGCTTATATTGAAGGTTCGGGTAATTACATTACTGTTTTTGGTATTAACATAAAAGCAATATTTTATCAATCGCTTTCAGGTATAACGGAACAGATGCAAAGTGGAAATTTCATAAGGGTTCATAAATCTTATATTGTATCCATAAAATATATCAGTGCAATTAAGGGTAACGAAATTTTTATTGTTTACAACGAAACAAAAACAACAATTCCGATTGGAGCGACGTTTAAAGAAAGCTTAATGTCCGCTTTAGGGCTTTAATTTTTCTGTAATGTTAAAACTAATGTTTACATAGCCTAAGCCCATGTTTAAATAATTTATTTTTTGGTTCAACTAGCTTTAATTTTATTTACAAAGTTAAAAGCTGTTTTTTAACTTTAAATCTTCCTGTATATCGGTAAACAGGGTAATACAATGAAAAAAGTGAAATTTGAAGGGAAACTTTCGTTAAACAAAGAAACAATTGCAAAATTAAATGACGCTCAAATGAAAAATGTTAATGGTGGAGCAACCGAATGGACAGGTGGCGCATGTTTCTTTTCTTTAAGAACATGCAACATCGAAAATTGTAATTGTATTAAGACATCAAAGGCATAATTTGAATCCTATTTAAACCCTACTAATATTAAATTATATGTAGGGTTTAATTTCTACCAACCAACTATTATTTTTAAATTAAAAAAACACTCATGTACAATAAAATATTTTCATTTTTGATTACTTTATTTTTCTTGAGTAACTATTGTTTATTATCACAAATTAATTGTAAATCAACAAAATTAACTGATTCTTCAATTCAAAAACTAGATAGTTTAGTTGAAAACAAACAGATTATACTAATTGGAGAAAATTCACATGGGGATGGTTTTTCTGTAGAAACAAGATTTGAAATTGTAAAATATTTACAAAAAAAACATGGCTTTAACACTTTAATTTTTGAAAGTGGTTTATATGAAACTAATAGGTTAAATGATGAGATTAAATCAAATTTAGATATAAATAGTTGTTTGAATTTGTTTAGAAATACACTGCCTGGTATGTGGTCGTATGCTAAAGAGTACCAACCTATGTTTAATTATATAATAAATCAATCTAAAAAAGACAGTATAATTATTGGTGGAATGGATTGTCAGATAAATGCAGGATTATCTGATAGCATCATGGTCGATTTTGAACGCTATTTGGCTAAAATTAATTTAGAAAGTGTTATTAAAAAAAAGGAATGGTATATGCCATTTTACACAATAATAAATAACTTAATAAAGGATAAAGGACAGCATAACGTTAGATTGTCAAAAATAGAAGAAGTGAATTTTAAACTAACGATTGATAGTTTAAAGTACTTAATAAATAAAACAGACTCGTCTTATAAAGCTAAAATTTGGGTTCAGGTTTTAAAAGGGTATCAAGATTTTGCACCATTAGAATTTCATTTTTCATTAATTAAAGCGTTATTTAATTATAACTCTCTTTCTCTTCGAGATTCTGTTATGGCAAATAATATAAATTGGATTATTAAATCAACCTCAAATAAAGTCATAATCTGGGCTCATTCTGCTCATATATTAAAAAAAATACCAAGTAAACCAAACTATCATACAATAACCTATTATTTAAACAAAAAATATAACTACAACACATTGGTATTTCATACCACCGCAGCTAAGGGTGAAGCTGCGCCACCATTTATAACAAGTAATAAATTAAAAATAAATAATCCAAAAAAAAACAGTTACGAAAAAAAGATATTTGATTTAAGCAACCAAATTCAAATTTTAACGCAACAAGAACTAAAAACAATTTGCGTGCCCAATAAAAAAACAACTTTAAGAATCTGTAATTATAAGCAAAGCGCCGTATTAAACCCTTTAGACTTATTTGATGTTTTAATTTTTTTTCCTGAAATGAAATCGGCTACCATGATTGAAGGAGGATGGAATGAAATTTATAAAAAAATAAAGAAAAATAAATGAACCAAAAATTAGAATTAAGCCTTTTAGATTTAGGAAGTACGAGTGATTTTAAAGGACATTCTAAAGCATTGCAAGCAACAATAGACTGCGCTATTTTAGCCGATGAGTTAAATTTTAAACGATATTGGCTAGGCGAAAATTATGCTAAAACTACGGCTTGGAATTACCCAGTCCCACTTATCTCTATATTAGGAGGTTACACTAATAATATAAGACTAGGTGCAGGAGGTATTATTATAAAACATCATAAACCTTTTAAACTTGTATCTGATTTTAGTTTATTATCAGTATTATTTCCAGAAAGAATTGATTTAGGAATTGTTGGTAGTAGTGTTGATGAGTTTTATATAAAAGCTTTAGATGTTAATAATGATTACAAAACAAGTGTTACTGATTTAATAGAATTAATAGAACACGACTCTATTAATGGATTAAAAAGTTTTAACCCATATTATGATTATACATCAGGTTATTTAAAAAATAATTTTTGGATTTTAGGTTCTGGGGAGTACTCGCTAGGAATAGCCAAGAACAATCAATTAAATTATTGTTATTCATTATTTCATAATAATCGAGAACTTTTAACAGAAAACTATTGTAATTTTTTAAATTATAAAAAAACTATAAAACACACATCAATTGCGGTTGCTGGTTTATGTATAAAAAAAAATGCTTTAGTAAGTATTAATAATTTTCAAAATAAATTTTATATTCCTTCCGTTTTCGGAAATAAAAAAGAAGTTAAAGAAAAACTAATTTATTATCGTAATTTATTTAATGTTGATGAAATTGTTTTTTTTATTTTATCTGACAATATAGATGAGAAAATTGAAACAATAAATTCTTTGAGTGAAATTGTAATTGAAATAAATACTTGACCTTATAATTATGAAAAAAGAAATTTTAAAAAATGAATTAATTAAAATAAGTGATTATATAATAGAGAATGAATTGCTTTTGAAAAATAATGCCTCGTTAATCGGTGGAACGACAGGTATTGCAGTTTTTTATGAAACAGTTTCCGAAATACTACCTGATTTAAAAGATAAATTTTATTACTTTTTAAATGCAACATACAATAATATTGATACAATAAATAATAATTACACATATTCTGATGGGATGTTAGGCTTTTTTTTTACTTTAAATGAGTTGAAAAATAACGATTTAATAGAGTTAGATGACGAATTAGTTTTAGAGTTCAATAAAGCTATTGCAACTTTAATTACTCAAGCAAATGAAAAAAAAGATTACGAATTATTTACAGGGCTAGTTGGTATAGGTTTATATTGTTTAAATCATAAAAATATGAATACAATGATACCAGAAATTTTAGAAAAAATTAATACTCTTAGTTTTAAAGATGAGAATGGTATATATTGGAAAACCGTATCTAGCAATGTAGATAGTAAAAAAGATGAAATTAATTTTGGTCATGCTCATGGTATTACATCAATTATTGTTTTTTTAATTAAAGTATTATCTACTAATATTCAAAACGAAAAGGTTACAAGCATTTTAAATAATTCTTTATCATGGCTACTTTCTAAGAAAAAAAATACAGGTAATTATAGCTTTCCATGTGTAGATAATTACCCTTGTCTCAATACTCACTACAATTCACGATTAGCATGGTGTTATGGAGATTTAATGATTGCTTACGCATTTTGTTTAGCTGGCATTCAACTTAAAAATAAAAATTATTTGAAAACAGGTATAGAGATAGCAAAAAAAGTATCAAAAATTAAAATTAATGAAAGTGGAGTTGAAGACGCTATGTTTTGTCATGGTAGTTCTGGAGTATTATTTATTTTATATAAAATAAATAAATTAACCCCATGTATTGAGTTTCAAGATGCTATTGATTATTGGCTATCTATAACTTTAGATTTTAGCAAAAAAGGGTATTCTTTTATTTTATCTGATGGAAGTAAACAATCTTTAAATATACTAGAAGGTGTTGCGGGTGTAGGACTAGTTTTAAGCACATTATATAATGACAAGTCTAATTGGGATAAATATTTTTTATTTTAAATTCAAATGAAATTCAACATAAAACTCATTACCCGTACACCGTTGTTTCCCTTTCCATCCAAAAAAATAAACAGCTCTATTTTCTCTGAAGCCATTTATCTAACCTCTCCTACACTTTATTCAGAATATCAAAAATTACAATCAAATTTAATTACCGATAAAAAAGAAATTCAAAAACTAAATATTTCTTTATACAAATACCAATCACGCGCAAGTACTCGCTGTACACCGTTCGGCTTATTTGCAGGTCTTGGCGTGGATGAGTTTGGTGTTCAAAGTAATGTTATTTTAAATTCTAACGAAAAAATAACATTAAAGCGTCAAACACGTTTAGATATGAATGCGCTTTGTGCATTAGCTCAAGAGCTATCTAAAAATGAATGTATAAAACCATTCCTTAAGTTTTATCCTAATAACAGTATCTATCAAATAGAAAATTATTATAGGTATGTAGAATACTATTATAATAATACCCAACGCATCCATAAAATTACGAAAGTAGATTTTTCAGAGTATTTGCAATTAATATTAGCTAACACTCAACAAGGTCATTCACTTAATGAATTAGCCAACCTATTAGTATGTGATGATATTATGAAAGATGAAGCCGTTGCTTTTATTGATGAATTAGTAGCCTCCCAATTATTAATTAGCGACCTCGAACCAACTGTTACTGGTGCAGATTTTTTTGAAGTTATTTTAATTACGCTTCAAAATATACATGATGTTCATTCTTCAAGCGAGCTATTAGCTATCATTGAAATTTTAACTGATATAAAAAAAGACATCGGTTTGTTGGATAGTAGTATTATTAATGAGATTAAAGGCTACCAATTAATTTACGAAAAATTAAAAAACATACTACCTACTATAACTGAAACAAATTTGTTTCAAACTGATTTATTTAAGCAAACAGAACCGTCAAGCGTAAGTGAAGATGTTCAATATACAATTAAAAACGCCCTTTCCTTTTTAAACAAAATAACACCATTGCATCAAAACAAGACACTTGATGATTTCAAAACCCGTTTCAGAGAACGATACGAAGATGCCGAAATACCTTTATTACAAGCCTTAGATACAGAAACGGGTATTGGCTACCCAAATAAAGACACAACAGGCATCAACGATTTAACAGATGATTTATTTATAGGTTCGTCAGTTAATGATAGTGAATTGAAATGGAATAAATTACAAGGCGCATTACATCAATTAATTACCAAAAGTATTAAGGGGCAAAAAACGCAAATAGAAATTACTGACGAAGATTTTAAAGATATTGATTATACAAGTAAAGGCTTGCCTCACTCAATTGCCGTTATGTTTTCGGTATTAAACGCAACTACTCATAAAATAGCCTTTAGCAGTGCAGGCGGCTCTAGTGCTATTAATTTATTAGGACGTTTTGCGCACGGCAGTAAAGATGTTTTAAGTGTAGTAACGAGTATTGTTGAACATGAAGAGAAACAATGCGGTAATGCTATTTTAGCTGAAATAGCACATTTACCCGAAAGCCGAGTCGGTAATATTTTAGCTCGTCCATCTTTCAGAAAATATGAAATTCCTTACCTTGCTAAATCTGCTGTGGATAAGGATTTTCAATTAGATGCTTCTGATTTATGTATTTCTTTAAAAGGGGATAATATCATTTTGCGAAGTAAGCGTTTGAATCAACAAATTATTCCTCGCTTGGGCAATGCTCATAATTTTAGCTCAAGCGCATTACCTGTTTACCATTTTTTATGTGATTTACAAATTCAATATTTTGCTAAACCGTATCTTTCATTTAATTGGGGCGTGTTAGCTAATCAATATTCTTTTTTACCTCGTGTAGAATATCAAAATGTGGTGTTAAGTCCTGCTAAATGGCTTTTACAAAAAAGTGAATTTGAACAGTTATTGAAGACTAAAACAGAAGAAGCGGCTGTTAAATTGTTTTCTGAACTTAAAGAAAAATACAAGCTACCCAATTTATTTTTAATTGTTGATGGCGATAACGAATTATTAATTGATACAAAACAAACAATAGCTATATTAACCTTTGTTGATTCTTTGAAAAATAGGCAAAATATTACACTAGAAGAATTTTTATTTGATACAGATAGCCCATTAGTAAAAGATACTGACGGCAATGGTTTTACCAATGAGTGTATTGCAATTATTTTGAATGATGGTAGTAAGTTACCCAATATAACATTAAGCGAACCTAAAATACATCAATCTAAAAAACAATTTTCTATTGGGAGTGAATGGCTTTATTATAAATTTTATAGCGGTGTAAAATCAGCTGATTATATTTTAACAGAAAAATTAAAGCCAATTACTGACTATTTGATTGAAAATAACTGCATAGATAAATGGTTTTTTATACGATATAATGACCCCGAAACTCATTTGCGTTTTAGGTTACACCTAACGGATTTAACACACTACCAAACAATAGTAACACTCATAAATGAAGAACTTGAACCATTAGTACAACAAGGTGTTATTTTTAAAATTCAAACTGATACTTATGATAGAGAATTAGACCGATATGGTGATAATACTATTGAGTTAGCAGAATCATTATTTTATTATGATAGTATCTGTTGTGCAAATACGCTGAGTTTATTAGATGCAGAAGAAGGTAATAAAATACGTTGGTTATTTGCCCTTAGAACAGCCGACCAGTTTTTAGAAGATGTTGGATTTAATACTCAAGAAAAATACGACTTTATGGAAAGATTAAGTCAAGGTTTTTTTCGTGAACACGGTGGTAAAAAAGAATTGAAATTACAATTAGATGACAAATTCCGAAAATTAAGAAAAGATGTTGAGCAAGTATTAGATAGAACAACTGATGAGGAAAAAGAAATAATTGAACTCATTGATTTTTTAAATGTTCGCAGCAAAAACAACCACCCAATTAGTAATAAATTGCTTGTTCTACAACAATCAAATAATCTACAAATAAATATGAACGATTTATTGAGTAGCTTTATACACATGATGTTAAATAGGTTATTTATGGCAAAACAACGTACTAATGAATTTGTTGTATATGATTTATTAGCGAGGCATTATAAATCATCAATAGCACGAACAAAAAAACAACCAAGTACGATAACATCTTAATGGCATTTGCGCACTACAAACAACCCGATGAAATGGACTGTGGAGCAACCTGTTTGCGCATGGTGGCAAAACATTACGGTAAAACATATAGCTTACCTGATTTACGACAAGCTACACAAACCACACGAGAGGGTGCTAATTTATTAGGCTTAGCAAATGCTGCGGAAAAAATTGGTTTTAGAACTTTAGGAATTAAAGTTGCTTTTTCACAATTATTAGACGATGTTCCTTTACCTTTTATCGCCCATTGGAATCAAAATCATTTTGTTGTTGTTTATAAAATAACTAAAAACACTGTTTACGTTGCAGACCCCGCCCATGATTTATTAACTTATACCGAAAAAGAATTTTGTAAACTTTGGGTGAGTGATGGTAAAGATGAGGGGGTCGCTTTATTATTAGAACCAACCCCAAAATTTTATGAAGACGAGCCAATAGAGGGTATAAATCAAGATAAAAAAACAAAAGGCTTCTCATTTTTATACCAATATTTATTTAAACACAAGCGTTTAATTATACAGCTCATTATAGGACTTGGTGCAGGCTCTTTATTGCAATTAATCTTTCCTTTTCTTACACAAAGTATTGTTGATATTGGTATTCAAAATCGTGATGTTAATTTTATTTACTTAATTCTGTTTGCACAACTCATGGTGTTTTTCGGGCGAACCACTATTGATATTATTCGTAATTGGATTTTATTACATATTAGTAGTCGTATTAATATTTCGTTAGTTTCTGATTTCTTTGTTAAATTAATGAAACTACCTATTGCCTATTTTGATAGTAAACTAACAGGCGATATTATGCAACGCATACAAGACCATTACCGCATTGAAAGTTTTTTAACGGGAAGTTCCCTCAATGTATTGTTTAGTATGTTTAATTTGATTGTATTTAGTGGTGTTTTGGCGTGGTATAACATCACTATATTTTTAGTGTTTATGTTTGGCTCTGTTCTTTATGTAGTGTGGATTTTATTCTTTTTAAAACGCCGTGCCGATTTAGATTTTAAACGCTTTAATCAAAATAGTAAAAACCAAAGTAAGGTGATGGAATTGATTAACGGTATGCAAGAGATTAAATTGCATAATGCCGAGCGCCAAAAACGATGGCAATGGGAAAATTTACAAGTCAAATTATTTAAAATAAATATCGAAGGATTAGCCTTATCGCAATGGCAAAATTCAGGCTCATCAGTCATCAATGAATTAAAAAATATTTTAATTACTTTTTTGACTGCTAAACTCGTATTAGATGGGCAAATTACATTAGGCATGATGCTATCAGTAAGTTATATCACTGGCTCATTAAATGCGCCTATTATTGAGTTAGTACAGTTTATACAACATTGGCAAGATGCCAAATTAAGTTTACAACGTTTGAGTGAAATTCATAATAAAGAAGACGAAGAGCCTTACGGTAAAGAAATTATAAATGATATTGAACCAAATTCGGGATTTCATATTAAAGATGTATCGTTTCAATATGTTGGTGTAGGAAACAGTTTAGTGATAGAAAAATTAACGGTTGAAATACCTGCAAATAAAATAACAGCTATTGTTGGTAGTAGTGGTAGCGGTAAAACAACGTTGATGAAATTATTATTGAAATTTTATGATGCTACAACGGGAGACATTAATTTAGGAACACAAAATTTAAAACATATTTCTGCAACGGCATGGCGAGATAAGTGTGGCGTAGTGATGCAAGAGGGGTATATATTTAGTGATACAATAGCCAATAACATAGCCGTTGGCGAAGATATTGTAGATAAAGAGAAACTAAAGCACGCTGTAACCGTTGCCAACATTAAAGAATTTATTGATACTTTACCTTTAGGTTATAATACTAAAATAGGTATGGAGGGTATTGGCATTAGTACAGGGCAAAAACAACGCTTATTAATTGCTAGAGCTGTTTATAAAAACCCTGATTATTTGTTTTTTGACGAAGCTACAAGTGCGCTTGATGCCAATAACGAAAAGGTTATTATGAATAACTTAAATGAGTTTTTTAAAGGCAAAACAGTTGTTGTTGTTGCTCATCGTTTAAGCACCGTGAAAAATGCCGACCAAATTATTGTATTAGATAAGGGATATATTATAGAACAGGGTAATCATACCGAACTTACCGCAAAGCGAGGAGCGTATTATGAGTTAGTGAAAAATCAATTAGAATTAGGGAATTAGTGAGCGAAGAAAAAGAAATAATTATCCGTACCGAAGAGGTAAATGAGATTCTAACATCAGCCCCAAAATGGCTATATCGTTGGGGTATTTCTGTGATATTTATTTTAATAATTGTAGCAGTTGGACTATCCTATTTTATTAAGTACCCCGATGTATTAACTGCCAATATAACACTAACAACGCTTAATCCGCCAGTAACATTACTCTCCAAAAGTAACGGGAAACTCACATACTTATTAGTTAAAAATAACGAGCAATTAAAAGTTAATCAAACTATTGCTGTTATTGAAAATACAGCTAATTATGTCGATGTATTGTATTTAGATAAGATAAGCAACGAATTATTAGATAGATTAAAATTAATAGATTCTATACCAACCATTACTTTAAAAGATAGTGTAAAAGTTGGCGAGTTAATCCCTTACTACCTCCAATTTTTAAAGTCAATAAAAGATGCTAATTTGTATAAAACGGTTAATCCTTTTAAACGTCAAATATCATTATTCCAAAAAGATTTAATAAGCTACACTGATTTACTCACTAAATACAGAAAGCAAGAGGGGATTAATAAAGAGCAATTAACCTTAGTAGAGACAGATTATAACCGTGATAAAACTTTATATGAAAGTAGTGCTATTTCGGCTCGTGAATATGAGAACAAAAAGAAAGAATATTTAGGTGCTTTAAATAGTAATGAACAAGTAAAAATAACAGTTTCAAATGCATTGATACAAATTAATGCTATTGAAAAAAATATCTTACAATTACAAATACAAGATTATCAAGAACAAGCAAAACATAAAAACGATTTATCTCAAAACATAAAAACACTTTCATCCGAAATTACGAAGTGGAAACAATTGTATTTAATACAAAGCCCAACCAACGGCAGAATTTCATTTTTTAATGTGTGGGCAATTAATCAAAACATTAAACAAGGCGATGAATTATTTTCGGTTATTCCAACACAAAAACAAGAGTTTATAGGTAAATGTATTTTACCTATTTTAAATACGGGTAAATTGCAAGTTGGACAAAACGTAAATATTAAATTAGATAATTACCCATCTAATGAAATAGGAATATTACAAGGTATTGTTACCAATATATCAGAAGTGCCAAATAAAGATACCTACGCTATTGATGTTAAATTGAATAATGGATTAGTAACATCTTACAATAAAACTTTATCCTATAAGGAAGAAATGAAAGGTACTGCTGACATTATTACTAAAAATATTTCAGTAATGGATAGGGTATTTTTTAATTTTAAGAAATTGGTGGATAAAAAGTAAAAGGTTAGAACTGCCAACCTTTTACTTTTGTTAAATTTCACGATAATTCATATTTTCGCAAAATAGATTTGATAAATGTAGTCTATACAGAATCTAATGAGTTGAAATGTAATTATTTAGGTTAGCCATCATCTCAATATCCTTCAGTAATTGGTTCGAGATTTTGTCCGTGAAGACTACTTTTTAGTTTCAATAATTAAAGTCTCTAAAAAATTTAATACTGAATATTAAGATAGAAAGTAAATTTATACACATTCGTATTATTTTTAATTGACTACATATTTTTTGATTAGATTTATCACAACCTAAAAAATACAATTATGTCACCTAAAGAATTAAAAGAAATTGCTGATAATGTAAATGAACCAATCATTTCTTCTTATATGGATAGAGATCCATTAGGTCCAATTTTTATAGAAATGCAAAATGCAGCCGAAGATGGTGAATATAGTTTGGATTATATTTTCTTATCAGATGTTCATTATTGTGTGGTTTTAACTATTGCCAATGAATTGATTGAGTATGGTTATGAAGTTGAAATTATTATAGAAAAAGATTCTAATAATGCAGACTCTTATGGCTTAAGTATTTATTGGACAGCTTAAACTTCAGATATTATGTTAATGTTGAATTACTATTTTTTTAGTTATTTTGCTATTTTTGGTACTAATAATAAAATAATACATACCGTTTAAGATATTTTCAGTCACTATTTTATAATTAGCAGTTGTAATTTTCTCTGACAAAATTATTTGATTTAATTCATTTAAAATTTCAATTAAATAGGAATCGTTATTAAAATTTACAAACTCAATATTAACAGATGAATTAACGGGATTAGGATATATTTGAAAATAATCTTTATCCTTTTTTTCATTACCTGTAATTACTCCTGCATTATTATAGGCCACTAAACCATTTTGTGTTGCTATCCAAATATTGTTTTGTTTATCAATATCCATATTAATTATCTTAAAACTTGGAATAATTGAATTTAACTGATTAAAATTGCCAAATGGTGTGTATATTTCATCAATACTATTATGTATTAATTTGTAAAATCCTGTTGGAGCAAAAAGCCTCTGATAACCAGGGTCTGTAGAAATCACATTATTACTTATTAACGCGTTATTTTTATCAAAGTGCCTCATATATAAACCGGATCCACTAATCGGTGTATATTGTTCTTCTCTATTTTGAAATTTATCTGAATATAATTCATAATAATTACAATAAAAAAATGGTGCAGCAAAACAATAATTAAAAGTTAATAAAGATGTATTAATTATAACAAAATCTTGTAAGTGTTCAATGCTATCTGCCTTATTTACTGGAGGCAATGAATATGTGGTATATGTTACTGGTGTTGCTAAACCATAAATAATGTGATTATTATGATACTGCAAGGTTTTAATTTTTCTTAAACAAGAATTGGAAGTATTAATATTTAATACACTACTAGTAGTTGCATTATATTTAACAATGCCATTATTAGCACTCCATAAAAACACATCATTACTATCAATTGTAAGTCCAATTAGGCTGTCTGTATTCATACTTGGTGTATTTCCTTTATTAATTAAAGTAAATACATTGCTTTTAAATTTTATAAATCCATTATTATGGTTTAAAAACCAAATGGTATTATCATAAGCTATTTTAAATTTATCTATTCGATTATTAGGAATGCCAGAGTTAGAAGTGTTATAAACAGTCCAAATGTTATTATAAAAACTGTACAAACCATTACAAGTGCCAACCCATTTTACATTACTGGTATCGACTTCAACCCAAGTTATACTATCAGAAACAAATGGAGTATTTGTATGATTAAAAAGTTTCCAGTTTGGTGACTGTGAATAACCTTGAATTGCAGTAATTATGAAAAGTGTAGTAATTAAATTTCTCATATTTAATAATGAATAATTCTAATTTTAGTTTTATTCTTTTATAAATGTATAACTATTAAAGCCAATATTTGCATTAAAGCTTAATTTTACTCGGCTTTTAATTATATATATATTATCTATAATATACATTATGTTAAATCAGAATTAGACAAATGGAAGCGTTCATCTGACTATTGCTATTATAAAATTCTTGAAAGTGGTAACATGATTACCTATTTTAAAAGCACTCCTAAATGGCTTAAAAAACTGTGTCAGCCTTTAATTGAATTTAATGTCAAGGTTTTATTTGCTCCCCTACTCGACCCCTTTTTTAAAAATTTAGTCCGAAATCCTGCAAAATTGTCACTAAATGAGTAGTTATAATTATAATAATATGCAAAATTTAACATTTCCTAATCTACCTCACGTTTATTTAAATCTTAACGGTTCAAAGTCAGATCGAAAATTTTTAATAGTGATGCAGAACGTTATCAGATTAAAATCTCAAAACGATTTTATTAAAAATTTACTCATCAAAGAAGCAAATAATAATTAAATCCCTAAAAACCCAAAAACTATGAATAAACAATTGAGAGTATTTACAATCAGAAAACTAAAAATAACAAAATCAGAACTATCAAAAAATCAAATTTTGATTATCATATCCGACTTCTTAAAAATGGTAAATTATGGTTTTTATCTTCATCCTGAAGTTGAAACTAAAGAGCATTATGTGACTGATATTTTACAAAAAAAATTTCCAAACTATGACTTTTACATCAATAAAAAAACTAATACAATTCAAATTAATCTATAACTAAAAAATATAAAAAATGCTAGTGTCATTATTTGAAAAAAGGTTTAATGTACATAATCAGTTTACCTATTCTGTCAATAATCAGAGTTACGAATTTAAAGCAAATATTAATCTAATAAATGAATATTTGCGTCTTGGTAAAATCAGATTTGTAAGTAAAAAACGTACACGAATAACTTATAAATTAAATAGGTGTTTTACTGCCGATTTAGGATTAAAAAATCAATGTGTTCTTCAATGTGAAGTTTGTAAAACTTTACAAATTCAAAAAGAACTTTTGCAAATTAAATTAAATATTATACAACAAAATCAGCAAATTAAAAAACTAAAAAAACCGTCAAAAATTCAACAAATTTTAAACATTTTAAAAAAATAAATATGCGACAATTAAGAAAAAAATCAGTATTACAAAAAAAACAAATAACTTTTGTTAAACATACTTTACAATGGTTTTTAAACAATTTAGGTAAGAGTATATTTTACCGTTTTTATTTTTTAGATAAATGGCAAAGAGTTTATATAAAAATTGAGTCAGACTCTCAGGCTCGACAATTATATGTACATCAAAACGTATCAGGTAAAAGATATTTTTTATGATAGCAATATTAAAAAAAATGGTTTTAAAATATTATAAAAAAAACGGTTCCTTAAAAACTATTTTCATTTTTTTTAAACCGTCTCTTTTCTCGTATTTATTAATATACAATTACAAAAATCATTAACTAAATTACGTACTAATCAATTGTTTTTAACCGAATATTTAAACTCTATCATGAATCAAACACAAATTAAAAAACTAAAAAAAATATCAAGCTTAAATGTCAAGATTATACGGATAATAGAACTAAAACTCCGTATATTAAATATGTCACAAACAAGATTGAACTATATAATTATTTCTGATTATAATATCAAATTAAATGTCTTTTTAAATCGTAAATATGCTATTGTTAACAATATAAATTCTTTTAACTTATGAACAATGAAACTCCAAAATTTGACTTCTTTAAACTTGTTTTTGCTCTTTTGTTACTTGTCGGTATAATTTCCTTTTGTATTATAGGAATTTCTATAATCTTACAAACTTTAATTAATTAAAAATATGGAATTTAAAAATGATAACGATTATAGTTGTATATGGTTTTTTTCCAACCGTCAACCGATTAAGTGGCGTTATGTTCACAATGTATTTAAAGCTTGTCAGGACGTTAAACGCTTACATGGTTCATTTAATTTTGTTAATGTATTTGTAAGGCGTGGAGGGAAAAAACTCAGGCAGTATAAAGAGTTTGAATTTATTGAACCTTATCCCAGATAGAATCTATTTATAAAGTAAAAAGCCACATTATTGTGGCTTTTCTCGTTTACTATTTTTTTTTAACCTTTAAAATAAAGTTTGTTCAATTTAAGGGGTTTTATTTTTTAAACGTCTTTATATATCGTTTCATTAATTTGTAACCTTTGAAATAGCTCATTACCCCCTATAATTTCATTTTAAAATAATAAATATTAGCCTATTTATCATTATTCTAATTTGCTGACATTAAGTCAGTTGCTTTTTACGTTAACAGTAACCTTGTCAGTGACAAATTAGCACATCACAGAATGTCTCTTTACATTTGTATCATAAAAAATTATAAACTATAAAAACTATATTATGTCAAAAATCATTTCAATCGTCGGTCTTACTGAAAAAACGTTTACATTTCGTAAAAATGTTAGTGCTGTTCAAATTATAGCTATATCTGGCGACGGTGGATATGCTGTTGATATTGATACTCCTAAAATTGTTATTTATACCTCAAATATTAACAAAGCAAAAGCAAAAACATTTACAGAAAAAACATCAATTGTTGATTTGGCTGAATTTGGAACTATGCACCGTCAAAGATGTATTACATTAGGTGGGTTAATGGTTCCAGTTACTATACCAAAACCAGGCGCACTATTTGACAACATTGTAACGTCTGCACGTTTACAAGTTGATTTAACTGACGGTGTTAACGGAATTCAACCATTAGACGGTGACGATGTAACGATCGAGTTATCAGAATTAAATCCATTGACTACATACAACGTTTACGCTGTTGAGGAAGATGATGTGAATTTAAAAGATGTTAACGGAAATGTAATTCGTGTTAAAGTTCAGGGTTATAAATACGAGTTACTAAGCACTAAACAAGAAGCGACAAGCAAATTAACAGATTTAAAAGGCGTAGAACGTCTAGCAATCGAAAAACATGCCCAATTTAATTCTGTCGAGGTTGGTTTTAAAGACGGTACGAATATTAAATATACTCCAACTGATTTACAACTTGATACTTATGATTCATTTGGGGATTGCTATGAAACTAATTTAGTTTATTACACATCAACTGGAATTGACTTTTTGACAAAAGTTGAAAAAGAGCCTCGTCGTAATTGGGTTATACCGATTGATGAGCGTGTAAGTTATGTGCAATTAAATATTGATTCGGTAATCGGTATTACACCCTCTATTCGTGTAATTGCTTTAAGAACGCAAGTATTAAACGATTAAAAAATTAAAAAATTAACTACTAGCTGTAAAATAGTTAGTAGTTTCTTTAAAATATTCATTCTAAAAAAATAAAAAAATGTTTAAGAAGTTAAAAAAATCGTTAATTCATGGAGGGGACAAGGTTCGCACACGTTCTAATGCTGGAGATAGACATCATGGTCGTAAAGCTGTCAGAAAAGAGCGTCGAGATAAAGTAAGAGCAGACAAACATTCTAAAAAACTTGAAACAATCGCCTTACGTCGTGCAAACAAAGCTACAACTTTTGGCTCATTTATTGAAAAAGTCGGACCAATTGTAAACCAATTCGTTGGACGTAAACAACAAGGTCAAGAAGTTGAAAGTGGTTTTATGAATGCTGATGGTTCATTTGAGGGTTCTGACGGTGTATCTGTTATGCCTAATCCAGACGATAAAATGTATTTATCTAATCATGCTTCTGAACTATATTCACAATCTGGTGGAACACCTTTTAAACATCATGATTTTACTGATAAAGATGTTGACGGTTTAGATGATGAAACTGGTTTATCTGAGGCAGAACATAACGCCTTATATGATAATGCTAATAATCGTAAATCTACAGTTGAACCAGTTAATCCAATGTCTTTCAGTTGGAAAAAAACAGATTTAGAAAGTTACTTTGCTTGGTTTTCACGTTTAATAATGCAAAAGCCATTGTATATTATACCCGCATTGTTAGTGCTTGTTTTTGGCTTGTTTTACTATGTTTTTAAATTAGTTAAATGGTTAAAAAATAAATTTTCTAACAAACCAAAAGCTACAAAAAAGTATTAGTCTATCAATAAAATAATTTAATTAAAAAAACTAAATATTATGAGTTTATCATCAGCACAGGAAAAGCTTTTAGCCGATTTATTAGCTAAAAAATCGTCCCAATCTTCAAACATTTTTAATTCAAATTCTTATCAAAAGAAAGAATTCGACCCAAAAACATACGTTAAAAAATCAGGCTGTAAAACTGGACGTTATACGAATAAAGAGTATACTAACAAAGAAACGGGCGAAATTGTAAAGGCTGAGGATAAACCATATACACAAGGTTGGAAGGCAAGTAAAGGAATTGGCATCATTTCAATATTTTGCGCTCCAACGTCAAAGAGTCGTGTTGTGCGTTCTGAAAATGGTGTTGACTGGATAACTTCTATAGCTTGTACGATTACTAATAAAAAACTAATGACCAAAACATTGTCTTGGGGCCTGATGGACAAGAGAACTGGCAAAGTAATAATTCAAGACTTAGGCATCGTTTTGAATCCAAAAGGCGGTAAAGGTGGCGTTGTTGCTGAAATTGGCAAAGGTCAATAAAAATAAATAATAAATAGCGTTTTTGAAATATAGAACGCTATTTAAATAAAAAATTAAAACCTAAAAAAATGTTTTGTACTGTTTTTCCAATGCTCACGCCATTACCTTATAATCAGCTTTTACAATTAACACTTTTAAAAAATGATTCTCGTGTTTTGTCTTTTCGTATGCAAAAACATTATAATTCTAAAAATTTTAAAAAACCTAAAAAATGAAATATATTGAATCGATACAAAAAGGATTTCAAAAAGTTGAAAATTTCTTTTCAAATTTAAACTTTATCGCTAAAATATCTAAAGCGTTAAGTGTAGGTATAAAGGCATGTAATGATGAGTTGCTCGGTCGGAATATAGAACAATTAAAGATTTATTTAGAAACCCGAAAAGATGCAACCGAAAAACTATAATTGGTTATTAATAATAGTTGTCGTACTAGCATCAATAATAATAATCTGCTTAGCACTTGTATTTTTTGCTATTTATTTAAGCTATTTATTAATTGATTTACTGATAACAATAATTAACCCTTTAGGATATGTTAAAGAAGCTTACAAATATAAAATTGCTATTAATCGTCGTGTTAGGTTTATTCCTCGTGTTTTTTCTAATGATGTTAGGCTTTGATTGGTTTGGTGCAAAAACTCAGGTAAAAATATTGTTCGGTCTTGATGTTGACGGTTCAAAAGCTTCAAAATTTAGTTTCTTTTCTAAAAAAACAAAAAACGGATTATCTCTTATATCGCATAAAATGAACCAAAAAATCGACGAGTATAAAGTTAAATATTATCATGATAAAGGTTTAAAAACAACCAATATTATGATTAAGGATTTAGCCGAATGGATAAGATTAAAAGAGGGCGGTTTAACAGATTCTTTAAATGATTCAGCCAGTAGTTTTCCCGTTCCCGGAACATATACCAAATTAAAACATGGTAAACAACATACTAGTTCAACATGGCACACAAATAAAGGTGTAACCTATCGAACGTATTTAGATAGTTCTAAAACTTTAGGATATAATCCAACAATTGACGGTTTTTTTAACATGCCCAATGACTTGCCATTTAAGTTATTTAAAATAAAATATTCTGACGCATATGCTGAAAACTCAGGAAGTGAATTAATAGATTATTATCTTGGTTCTTGGAGTTGGGGTTCAGGTGTTGGTGGTGAAAAGAATTTATTAAACGCCTTTCTTAAGATTGAAAATAAAACATTAAACCAATTATATAAAGAAGATAAAAATTTACTATTTGCTAATTTAATTCTATACCGTATCAAGTTTTTTGAAAATTTAGCCAAAACAAAGCCTAAAAATAAAGTATTTTTAAACGGTTGGATAAATGAAACATTAAATTTTTACTACGGATTTCAAAAGTACCTATAACAAAATTATTACAATATCATTACACATAAACAATAAATTTATTTTTTAACCTTAAAATCAATCATCATGAAAAAATTACTATTAATTACCTATCTGCTAGTTTCAACAGTTGTATTAACTGCTCAATCGGATAGTTTGTTTGTTCAAAATATAGCCGATATAGCATTTAATATTGGTAACGCTCAAAATGGTGGTGCTGACTGGGTACAAGGTGTTCCGAATGGCATTTTTCATGCTCTTGGTGCTTTGATTATAGGCGGAATTTATACTTCAATTAAAAGACGTAGAAATAAAAAACATCTACAAATAAAATAAAAAATAATGGATTATTATATCTTAGTAATGACTAAAGGCTGTATTGCAGTAAGTCAATTATATACTATAGTACTCCTTTATAAAGATTATAGAGATACCAAAACAAAGAATAACGATAAAAATAATAAATAATGTTAGAGGCTATAAAAAACAACAATAAAGCAATGAATTTAATTACTATAATTAAAGTTCTTTTGATTGTATTTACTGGAATTTTTTTGTTTTTTATTATTCGTTCGCTTTATTTGACTTTTTTTAAATCAAAAGCTGATATTTTAGGGGAGCAAGAGAATACAAACAAGCTTCAAATTTACGCGGTTGATAGTGATATAAAAACAGAATTAAAAAAAGGTTTAAAAGCAAGTTACAAAGAATCTGCATATATGGATTTGGCTGACCAATTGTATAGCAATTTTGGATTAGTAGATAAAGCAGATTATGAAGATATACGTCCAATTTTACAAAAATTGCATTCAAATGTTGACGTCTTAATGCTAACAAAAGCTTACGGTCTTAGAAAGTTTGGGACTGGTTTTAATACGCCTAAATCTCTTTCCCTTTCGTTTCAAGATTGTGCAGATTATAACTCATCAGCTTACTGGCGCATGTTAGTGGCTACATTCGGAAAAAATAGATAATATGAATTATTATAAAAAAATATTTAAAAACATACAAGTTGAATCTGACGGTTTAAATTCATATATTCAACCAGAGGGCAAGTATTTAATCTGTAGCATGTTACATAGTATATCAGGCATAAATGTCAATTTTGCTCGTAATATTGTAACATTTTCAACTTTATCAGATTCTAGATTTTTAGATATGATTTATTCCAGTGGGGATATCTATACAATGATGAACATGTTTAATGATTGTGAACAGGATTCTTCGGTTCTACGCTCAGGACGTACATATATTAACAATATGTCTAAATTGGTTTTAATATGTCAATTTATTGAAATTCCTTATCAATTAAATCATTAATAAATAAAAACAAATAAAAACAAATAAAAACAAATAAAATCATGGCTAAAAAAAAATTATTACAACAAAAAGAAGTAGAAGAACTAATAAATCCATTTCCACTCAATTCAGCTGAAATAGTAAAAAATTATTTTGCTAATCACGCAAAAGGCATTTATCCCGAAACTATTAAAACATTACTTAAAAATAAAAATTAATCTAAATGTTTGTTTATTAGTAAGTTATGGGTTTTCTTGCTGATTAAAAAGGTTGATATCTTCTAGGTATCAACTTTTTTTTTGTTAATATCTTTAAAAACTTAGCATTGTTTAGTATTAATGTACTTGATAGATTTGCAACATAAAAGATTAAAGTACCTTTTTTTAATCAATACAGACACATACAGAACACTATAATTTTAATATGAACGTAGGCAATTTAAATTTTATCTCACAAAATAAGGTAGTCTCTATCGACTTACATCGGAATCCAGTTGAATATGGAGTGTTAAAAACTGGTCAAATTTGCGGTTCTGCTTTAACTCGTAAAATTCCAGAATTAAAACAAATTAAAGGTTCAAAATATACATTGCCTGATAATTTAGAAACTGAACCTATTCTTTATAACCATTTGTATAAGTCAATGACTATTAATTTACCTAATACTTCTGAACTTACCAAAATATGGCAGTTAAAAGAACCTTTCATTTACATTTCAAAAGGCGTTCATCATGAATTACAATTTACTGTTTTTGAAGTTCCAATAAAATATAAATATCTTTATGATTATTCTGAAGTAAAAAAGATTGTTAAAAATGTTAAAAGAGTTTGGATATTAATAGAACCTACTTATTTTTATTGGACAAACGACCAATTTAAATTTCTGCCAAAAATAATGCAAGATACATTAATAAAAATATCACAAGTAAAAGTAAAAGTTCCTTATGAAGAAAGGGAATTTAAAAAAATGAGTGTTCGAACTCGTTCAAAAATTGAAAGTAAAATGAGACAGTGGCATTCTACTAATGTTGAGCAGTTAGGCAAAGAAAGTACGCATTTTTATTTTTTTACTTTTACTATTCCAACTAAAAATTTTTCACATGAGAAAACTGTCAGAGCTTGGAACAATTTTATAGTAAATTTCGGACGTAAATACAGAGTTAAAGGTAATCCCGTGAACTATTTGTGGGTTGCTGAACTCCAGAGCGGTAAACGTTCAGCTATGAATGCCGAATCGTATTTTAAAATGTATCAAAAAGCTGGAGAACATTCCGATTATTATAAAAAACGTTATCAAGAGTTTACAGATAAAGCTCTTACCCCTACTAATAATATTCATTATCACATGGTATTAGACCGCTTTTATAATGTTAAAGATATTCAAGACTTATGGTTAACTTGTTTAGAAAATCAAGGCTGTAGTCGTTTTACTTCAACTGGCGCATCAGCTCAGCCAGTTAAAGCTGATAAAATTAAAGGCGGTGTTAATGCTGTCGGTCAATACTTAGCTAAATATGTTTCTAAAAATGATGGAGAATTGAAGTGTCAGTTGTGGCATTGTTCTCGTAGAATTTCAAAACTTGCGTCATCAATTGCCGATTGTTTTATTCAAATGAATAAAATAAAACAGTATATTGATAATCTTAATATTCAAACTATACATTATGTTAAATAGGTATTTTAAAAGGCCCTATTTTAAAGCCATTCATGCATTCTTATAAAACAGTTTTGAGTTTAGCGTATTTCAATAATAAGTTCTTTTCCCCTGCATCTTTAAACATAATTAATGCTTTTGATTCTGGATACGAGCCTTCAATTTTTGTAACTTCCCCTATTCCAAATTTTTCGTGTTCCACAATACTTCCAATTCTTAAATTTGCATTGGCGCTATTATCAGTTAAAGAATTATTCAAAGCCATGCGTTTAGCTAAAGGAATTAATTTTTTTGGTGCGGCAAAATTAATATGACTTGGTTCGTTAGTTGTATTTTCGTTTGGCTTAGTTTTAAAATCAAATGATTTCCCAGGACTGTTAAATGGTTTTTTACGGTATTCGCCAAATGCATTATCGCTAAATTTATTACTCGAAGATTCCTGCGGATAATCAATGCAATTTGGATCCAATTCATCTATAAATCGGCTTGGCTCACAATATATCACATTTCCAAAACGGTAACGTGTGGTTGCAAAACTTATGGTTGCTTTTTTCTCAGCTCTAGTAATAGCTACATAAAACAAGCGACGCTCTTCTTCCAATTCGCTTCTGCTATTTAATGCCATTTGCGATGGAAATAAATTTTCTTCTAAGCCAACAATATGCACATAGGGAAATTCCAAACCTTTTGATGCATGAATCGTCATCATCGATATTTTGTCCGAATTTTTATCATCTTCACTTTCTTTATCTACATCCGTCAACAAAGAAATTTCCTGCATAAATTCATCCAATGTTTTTAAATCAGATGTCTTTTCGGTGGCGTCAAATAATTCTACAGGATTTGGTTCATCTGTTGAATTAAAAATAGCTTCCTTCAATTCTTCTTCTTGTGGCGTTCGTGGTTGTTCCACAAAATCCTTAATACCATTTAAAAGTTCTTGTATATTTTCGTAACGGCTTACACCTTCAGGCGTTTTATCAACGTATAAATCTTTTAAAATTCCACTCGTAATTGCAATATGATTCGCGCTTTCAAAGGCATCTTTATAAGGCAACATCATAGCATACGTTTTTATGGATGTTGTAAATTCTTCAATTTTAGCTGCCGTTCCGCTATTAATTCCAGTATTAAAATCTTTTAAATTTGCCAAAACATGCCACATACTCGTGTCATGTTCCATGGCAGCAATCATTACTTTATCTAAAGTTGTTTGTCCAATACCACGAGTTGGATAATTAATAATTCGTTTTAATGATTCATCATCATTATGATTAATAGTTAAACGGATGTACGCTAAAATATCTTTAATTTCCTTACGTTGATAAAATGATAAACCACCATAAATTTTATACGGAATATTTAATTTACGTAAAGCTTCCTCAAAGGAACGTGATTGCGCATTGGTTCTATATAAAATTGCAAAGTCTTTAAAACGAGCTTGTTGTGTAAAGTGAGTTTCATAAATACATGAAGCTACTTTTTGTCCTTCTTCGTTATCCGTATTAGATTTAATGATTCGAATTAATTCGCCATCTTCGTTTGATGTGAAAATATTTTTTTTAAACTGATCTTTGTTTTTCGCAATAACAGCACTTGCCGCTTTTACAATATTTTGAGTGCTTCTGTAATTCTCTTCAAGTTTAAAGGTTTTTAAATCAGGATAATCTTTTTCGAAGTTTAAAATATTTTGAATGTTAGCTCCTCTGAATGAATAAATACTTTGCGCATCATCACCAACTACACAAATATTTTGAAAACGTGCTGCTAATTGTTTCACAATAACGTATTGAGAAAAGTTTGTATCCTGGTACTCATCTACTAAAATGTATCTAAATTTACTTTGGTATTTTAATAACATATCTGGAAAATCTCTCAATAATACATTGGTATTAAAAAGTAAATCGTCAAAATCCATTGCTCCTGATTGAAAATTTCTTTTTTGATATGCTAAATATATTTGACCAATGGCTGGTTTATTAGATGCTCTATCGTCTGCTTGGTTTGATGGATTATTAAGATATTGTTGAGGAGAAATTAGAGAGTTTTTGGCTGATGAAATTCTATTTAAAACCAACGAAGGTTTGTAAACTTTTTCATCAAGGTTCATTTGTTTCAAAATACTTTTGATAACACCTTTACTGTCATCCGTATCATAAATGGTAAAATTGCTTGGGTATCCTAATTTCTCTGCTTCAAAACGTAATATTTTAGCAAAAATGGAGTGAAAAGTTCCCATCCATAAATTTTTAGCTTCCTTATCGCCTACTATTTTTGCAATACGAGCTTTCATTTCTCGAGCTGCTTTATTAGTAAATGTTAATGATAAAATATTAAAGGCATCAACACCTTTTGTCATGATATGCGCAATACGGTATGTTAGTACGCGTGTTTTACCAGAACCAGCGCCAGCTATAATCATTACAGGTCCGTCAGTAGTTTCAGCAGCCAAACGCTGCACTGGATTTAGTTCGTTTAAATACTCGCTCATTTAATGCAAATGTAAGTATAAACCAGTTTTATGATTGATTTGTTAATATCATTTTTTGAAATATATTTTGTTAAGAAAAGGAATTGATATTTTTGTATTTTAAACAAACTATTTTGAGATTGAATAAAGTAACGCTTATAAATAACTAATAATGAGCAACATTAAACTATTTGAGCATGCTCAAATTCGTTCGCATTGGGATGATGAGCAAGAAAAATGGTATTTTTCGGTAGTTGATGTTATTGGAGTTCTAACCACTTCTGATAGAGCCCGTAAATATTGGAGCGATTTAAAAAGTAAATTAAAACAAGAAGGAAGTGAACTGTCCGAAAAAATCGGACAGTTGAAAATGAAAGCTGATGATGGTAAATTACGATTAACTGATATCGCAGATACCGAACAATTATTTCGTTTAATACAATCCGTTCCATCACCTAAAGCAGAGCCATTTAAATTATGGTTAGCCAAGGTGGCAAGCGAAAGACTTGATGAAATTGAAGATCCCGAAATTGGAATTGAACGCTTAATGGAAACTTATTAGTTCAGCAAAATCTAAAAAATTAAATTAGAGTTATAAAAAATGGCAGGTGTAAATAAAGTAATACTTATAGGTAACTTAGGTAAAGATCCTGAAATCAGATATTTAGAAGGAAATTTAGCTAAGGTTAAATTTAGCTTAGCTACGAGTGAACATTATAAAGATAAAAACGGAAATAAGGTTGAACATACCGAATGGCATCATATTGTATTGTGGGGAGGTTTGGCAGAAAGTGCTGAAAAAATATTAAAGAAAGGAATGCAAATTTATTTGGAAGGTAAAATTCAAACACGTGATTGGAATGATAAGCAAGGTATTAAAAAAAACATAACTGAAATTATTGTTGAGTCTTATCAAATTTTACAGAAAAAAGAAATTGCAAATCCTTCACAAAATCAATTTCCAAATACACCTTCTGACGATATGGATAAAAAAGATAGTTTACCTTTTTAATTAATATATTTACTTTATGAAATTTTCAAAACTCATTTTTATTTTCTTAAGTTTTTTAGTGGTCACTTCTTGCAAAGATGATGAAGATGAAGTATTTATTCCAAAACCAAAAGGCTATTTTAGAATTGACTTCCCTAAAAAAGAGTACCGTGTTTACGACAGTCTTTGCCCCTATTCTTTTGAAATTCCCACTTATGCATTTATTAATAATGATAAACATTTAGGAGCCGACCCATGTTGGTTAAATATTAATTTCCCAAAATATAATGCTCAAATTCATTTAAGTTATAAAGTAGTAACTAATAATATTGATTCATTATTTAGTCAAAGCAGAGATTTTGTTGTTAAGCATCAAGTAAAATCAACAGGGATTGATGAAACAGTTATTATAAGAGATAGTGCTAAAGTTTATGGTTTAGTTTATGATATAAGTGGTAATTCAGCTTCAAATGTTCAATTTTATTTAACGGATAGCACACATCATTTTATGCGTGGAGCTTTATATTTTAATTCAGTCCCAAATATAGATTCTTTAAAAATTGTTGTGGATTATTTAAGGTTAGATATTTTACAAATGATTAAAACCTTTAAGTGGAAGAATTAAAGTCCCTACTCTTTTACTTCAATCCAAATTTTTACTGGTTCTAATAAACAACCATCTTTTGTTTTTTCTGTAACGATGATGTAGCCACTTTTGTAATGAACGCTTAAATTGATAGAATTTGTTTTCGTTTCACTATTTATCCAAAAGCCGGCGGGCATGTTCCAATTATATATTGAACCATCTGTATTAGGAACCGAATAATTTAAATCTGTTTCATTAGCCATAACGATTTGTTTTCCTGTAATTTCATAGGGTGTTTTTATAATTCCAAAAAATTGAGCAGCACAAAACGTACTATTAAAATCTTTGTCAACTGCAAACATTCCAGTTTTTCCGCCTTGGGTGTCACAACTTCCTGTATCTAGCGGAACAGCATGTCCCAAACCTCTAATTCGATAATAATGGACAATATCTTGGTGCTGATTATTTTTATAAATAGTCAGTTCAATATCTTCATTGTTTTGATATTGCTCAAAGTGCTCATCTTCTTCGTAGTCAGAATGATGAACGTTTACCCATTGTTTAATAAGTTGATTAGCATTATTTGAACTAACAACAGGATCAATTCCTCCATGAAAGATTAATAGTTCAGGATATTTACCTTTGAAATTTGGATTTTGTTTTCGTACTAAATCTCCCCAATCTTCAGGCGATTTAGAAACCATACCTAACATTGCCTGACTAGCTTTTATTACTGATTCGGCAGATTTATAAGGGCCGCCCGCCATTACACTTCCTTTATTAAAAACTTCAGGATATACAGAAAGCATTATTGAACTCATTGCTGCACCAGCACTTAAACCAATAATAAATATTTTAGTAGAATCAATGTTTTTATTTTTCTTAAGGTATTCAACCATTTGTATTATGGAGGCAGGTTCACCTTTATCCCTTACCTGATCATTTTCTCGATACCAATTAAAGCAATTTTCGACATTATTAATGATGATTTGTTCGGGATATAAAACATAAAATTGGTGTTTCTTTGCTAATTTATTCCAGCCAGTTTGCTCGGCACAAATTTTTGCTGTTTGTGTGCAACCATGTAAAACAATTACTAAAGGAGCCTTTTCGGTAATGTTATTTGGGTCAAAAAACATTAATTTTAAGTTACCTGGATTTGTGCCAAATGGACGAATTTGTTGCAAATCGGATTGTGAATTACAGGAAATATAAAAGATTAGTAATCCTAAAAATGTAATTATTTTAAATAGCTGGTTCAAATTGATTAAAAATTATTATGCTAATATAGTTTTTAAAGTGATAATGATTACAATAATTTAAGATTGAATTTGATGTATTATAAGTACCTTTGTAAAACGAAACAAAACTAAAATTATGCTAAAAGTCCATGCCTATCAATATTCGGAAAGCATTGATGTTAAGTCTTTTAAATCCAATTTTACTGCAGATTTAAAATATTCGAGTCCTGATGAACTTTTTTATAAAGGAAGTCAGAACGATTATGTTTACGTTTTTAAATATGGTGTGATTTGTTTTTTAAATTATGATGCAGTAAAAATTGCTGAATTTTTCAAATTAATGACTCAGTATACAAAAAATCAATTTGAGAATAAATTAGCTGAGGAGTTTTTAATTGAAACGGATTGTAAACAAAATTCATTTGGATACAACAAAATTGAAATTATAAATTCGGATAGCGAAACCTTAAGGTTAATTATGCTTAACGTTTCTCATAGTGTGGCGCTTGATTTTTATTCGGAACAAAGCGATGTTTTGTTAGAAGGAACCAATCATCAAATTCAATTTCTCGAAAATGAAGGTAAGCTAAACATTTCAGGTAAAAATTTGAGACGTTATATTGGAAGAACTTTAAATTTAAAAAATAAAATTTCGCAAAACTTGTATATTTTTGATTCACCACCCGAAACTTGGGAGGATGAGAATTTGAATAAAATCGATATTGGGTTAAAAAAAACTTTTGATCTTCAAATTCGATATAGAAATATTCAGGAAGATTTACAAATTATAAAAGAAAACTTAGAGTTATTTAAAGATTTAATGCAATACAAAAAAAGTACTTTACTCGAATGGATTGTAATCCTATTAATTTTAGTTGAAGTTGTGAATTTATTAGTAGATAAGATTATTAAATAAAAACTCCCGATTGCTTAATTTCGGGAGTTTTTATTTGAACTTATTTTTTCAAAAGTTCTGCCATTTCTACTAATCTAATAAATTCGGCTCTATAACCTTCATCATCTTTTCCTTTTGATTCTTTTGCTAATGCAATGATGGTTTTAAAGTTTGAATTCCCTTTAAATTTTGAATCTCTTAATAACATTCCAAATTCAGCCACAGCAATCGAAAATCGACAATTTTCAGATGTTTCATCAAATTGATTTTTTTTATCCAAAACAATATGCGTTATTAATTGAGAAGTAGATTCCTTAGGTTCTTTATATCTGAATTTAATGGTCATAACTTCGTTACTTTCATTTTCTTTTTGATGTTTTGTTTCTTGATATTTCAAATTATCAATTGAAGCAATTAATTCATCTGAACCAGCAGGAATAATTTCATAAATTGCTGTTACTGTATGTCCAGAGCCTAATTCTCCAGCGTCTTTTTTATCGTCATTAAAATCTTCATTATTCAATAAACGATTTTCATAACCAACCAAACGGTAACCTTTCACTTTTGATGGATTAAATTCTATTTGCAGTTTTACATCTTTAGCAATAGTTAATAAAGTTCCTCCCATTTCCTTAACTAATACTTTTTTTGCTTCTAAAATATTATCGATATAAGCGTAATTTCCATTTCCTTTATCAGCTAATTGTTCCATTTTAGAATCTTTGTAATTACCTGACCCAAAACCCAACACACTTAAAAACACACCATCTTCTCTTTCTTTTTCAATCAAACGAGTTAATTCACCATCACTACTAACGCCAACGTTAAAATCTCCATCTGTTGCCAAAATAATTCGGTTATTACCTTTATTTAAAAAGTTTTCTTTAGCTGTTTTGTAAGCTAATAAAATTCCTTCACCACCTGCAGTTGAACCACCTGCTTCTAATTTTTCTAAAGCATCATAAATTTTTTCTTTATTTTTTCCAGAAGTAGAAGGTAAAACAACACCAGCTGCTCCTGCGTAAACTACAATAGCAACATTGTCTTGTGGACGCATTTGTTCAACTAACAATCTTAATCCTGATTTTAATAAAGGCAGTTTATCTTCTGAATTCATGGAGCCTGAAACATCTAATAAAAAAACTAAATTATTTGCCGGTAAATTTTCTATTTCAATTTGTTTTCCTTGTAAACCAATATGTATTAATTGATGCCCTTTATTCCATGGACATTCAGTATATTCTGTAGTTATTGAAAATGGTTCATTATTTTTAGGTTTTGGATAATTGTAACTAAAGTAATTAACCATTTCTTCTATTCTGACAGCATCAGCCTGGGGCAATTGACCTTGAGTTAAAAATCTTCTCACATTGCTATAAGAAGCTTTATCTACATCAATACTAAATGTTGAAAGTGGATCTTTTTTAGAATCTTTAAATTCATTATCATAAATTCTGCTGTATTCTTCAGTATTAAAATCTTGATTTGAATTATTATATTGAGACTTATCTTTAGTCTTTTTTTCATGGTAGTAAGAGGTTGATTTACCAGCAACAGAATTAATATTTTTGGCACCTAAATTTCTATATTCTTCTCTTGTTACAGTATTGCCAGATTTAACATCTTCTGCTATTATTGGGGTAGCATACTGAACTATTAAAACTTCATCCAAATTCTTTAAATTTGATTTTAACTTAATATTAAATTGTGTTGGTATATTATTTTGAACACTAATTTTTCTATTTATACTTTTAGCATATCCTAAGTAGGATGAAACTAGTTTATAGCTTCCTGGTTTTAATTTTTTAAAACAATATTCACCATTTAAATCACTTGCAGTAGTTCCAATTTTTATTGAATCATTTTTAAATAAGGAAACAGATACAAATGGAATTATTTCAGAATTTGAAGAATCAACTATTTTCCCATAAATGGAACACGTATTAGTTGAAGTTTTTGGTGCTTGTTGCGCATTACTAAATAAGCTTATTAAGGTAAAAGCTAATAATGAAATTTTTAACATAACTATGGATTTAAATGATTAATAAATTGCGGGTCTATCATTTAGACGCAATTAATTACTTAATTCCATAAATAGATTAAATTATTTTTTGAAGATTATTAATGAGAGAAATAATTAATCCTATTTTCCAGCCAATAAAAACATAACAGCCATTCGCACAGCTACTCCATTTTCTACTTGGTCTAAAATTATAGATTGACTTCCATCAGCAACATCGCTTGTAATTTCAACCCCACGATTTATAGGGCCAGGATGCATAATCACAATTTTTTTAGATAAAGAATCTAGCATTGTTTTATTTAAACCATATAACATGGTGTATTCTCTGATAGAGGGAAAGAACTTAATGTCTTGTCTCTCTAATTGAATGCGTAACATATTTGCAGCATCACACCATTCTAACGTTTTTCTTAAATCTGTTTCAACAGTTACGCCTAAACTCTCGATGTATTTAGGAATTAAAGTTTTAGGGCCACACACTTTTACTTGAGCGCCTAATTTTTGTAGACAAAATATATTTGATAAAGCAACTCGTGAGTGAAGTATATCTCCGATAATGGCGATTTTTTTACCTTTTAAATCCCCTAATTTTTCTTGTAGAGAAAATGCATCTAATAAAGCTTGTGTTGGATGTTCGTGTGCACCATCACCAGCGTTAATAATTTTTGCTTTAACTTTATTTGATAAATAAACTGCGGCACCAGGACTTGAATGCCTCATAACAATCATATCAACCTTCATGGCCAAGATGTTGTTCACGGTGTCAGTTAATGTTTCACCTTTTTTTACGGATGACGAAGATGCTGAAAAATTTACTGTGTCAGCACTTAAACGTTTTTGAGCCAATTCAAAGGATAAACGAGTTCGGGTAGAATTTTCGAAAAATAAGTTTGCAATGGTTACATCTCTTAACGATGGAACTTTTTTTATTGGTCGGTTAATTACTTCCTTAAAGTTTAAAGCGGTATCTAATATTAATTCAATATCAGTTTTAGTGATATCTTTTATTCCTAATAAATGATTAACGCTTAATTGGCTCATGGTTTTATAAATATCTTTCTTTAATAATGTTTACATGATGTTGAGCGTGTCCGCACATAAAATAACCTAATGCTAAAACACTAACTTCTCCAGCTCCTGTTTTACCTTTTAGCACTAATTCTTTTTCAGATAATTGCTTGAATAATAAAATATTAGATAATCTAATTGAATCAAACTCATCAACTAACATTTGCATATTTGTATTACTTAAATTTGCATTTTTAGCATATAAATTTTCATCAAAACTTAAAGGTTGTTGGTTATCACCTCTTGCAAATCGTAATGCTCTATATCCTAAAATTCGTTCAGTATCTACTATATGATTAATCACTTGTTTAACAGTCCATTTACCTTCATCATAAAAATACGTTTGTTTTAGTCTAGGAATTTCTTCGATAAAATCTAAAACAGATTGGTGATTTGTTTTTAAGGCAGAAATAACATCACCTTCTTCAATTAGACTTATATATTTTTCAAAATATTCAGGATAATCTTTTTTATTTGGTCTCATTTTATTTATCAATAAGGGTTACACAATCTTTTCCGTCTGTTTCTTTCCAGTCCACTTTCACATTTTGGGATTGAATAGAATCAATAATTAATCCAGTATATTTTGCTTGAATAGGAACATGTCGACTAAATCGTCTATCAACTAAAACAAGAAGTTCTACATCATCAGGTCTTCCAAACGCTAACATGGCGTCTAAGCCAGCGCGAATAGTTCTTCCTGTATATAAAACATCATCAACTAAAATGACATTTTTATCTTCAATTATGAAATCGATATTTGTTTTATTTGGTTTTAATTCTTTTTTACGAAAATCGTCACGATAAAATGTAATATCTAAATCACCACAATTAATTTTTGTTTTTAAAATTTTTTCGAGTAAAACATGCAATCGATGAGCTAAATAAATGCCTCGTGGTTGTAGTCCAATAATAACTGAATTACTAAAATCGTTGTGAACTTCTATTAATTGATAGCAAAGGCGAGTAAGAGTAACTTCTAATTGTTTATTTTCTAATAGAACTCTTGGTTTCACAGATTTTAATTTTTTAAAAGTAATTATTTTTTTTAAATCTAAGAAATATAATTTATTACCAGTTAATTTATACCCATCTTCCACCATTTTCAGGTGGAAGATTTGGTTACATAAATATTGTTTGTGTTCTGTCTGGGCCAATAGAAGTGATGCTAATTGGCACCTCTACTAATTTTTCGATGTATTTAATATAATCTATTAATTCTTTTGGTAATTCGCTTTTTTGAGTCATTTTAGTTAAATCAACGTTCCAACCCTTTACAGTTTCGTATACTGGCGTAACGTCGCTAGGCTCAATACTGTATGGTAAATAATCAATTTTTTCACCTTTATGCATGTAATGCGTACAAATTTCTAATGTATCGAAATCAGATAAAATATCTGCTTTCATCATCATTAATTCGGTTACACCATTAATAGCAATTGCATATTTTAAAGCTGGAATATCTAACCATCCACAACGGCGTGGGCGACCCGTAGTAGCACCAAACTCACGACCAATTTGACGCATCTTCTCCCCTACTTCATTATCTAATTCAGTTGGAAATGGTCCACTACCAACGCGTGTACAATAAGCTTTAAAAATACCAATTACATTACCAATGCGATTTGGGGCAATACCTAATCCGTTACAAGCACCTGCACAAATTGTGTTTGATGAAGTAACAAAAGGATAAGATCCAAAATCAATATCTAATAAAGAACCTTGAGCGCCTTCTGCTAATATTTTTTTTCCTTTTTTAATAGCATCATTAATAAAATGTTCACTATCAATAAAAGTTAAGTTCTTTAATTCTTCAATCGCTGCAAACCAAGCTGGTTCTAATTCAGCAAGGTTATATTCAAATTTATGAAATTCTAAAATTTGTTTATGTTTTTCAACCAATGCATTATATTTCTCTCTAAAATTAGCTCCTTCAATATCACCAATACGTAATCCATTACGTCCAGTTTTATCCATATAAGTTGGTCCAATACCTTTTAAAGTTGAACCAATTTTATCTTTTCCTTTAGACGCTTCACTAGCTGCATCAATTAAACGATGAGTTGGTAAAATTAAATGGGCACGTTTACTAATCACTAATTTTTTGCTAACATCAACACCCATTCCAACTAAAGCATCAATTTCTTTTTTGAAAATTACAGGATCTATTACAACACCATTACCAACTACATTTAAAGCTGTAGGATGAAAAATACCACTTGGAATTGTATGCAAAACGTGTTTTATACCGTTAAATTCAAGTGTATGGCCAGCATTTGGTCCACCTTGAAAACGAGCAATAATGTCGTATTTAGGAGTTAATACGTCAACAATTTTACCTTTTCCTTCATCGCCCCATTGAAGGCCTAATAATACGTCTGCTTTATTCATTATTTTTAGTGCTTATTGTTTTGTTTTGAAAGCCTTCAAATTTACAATTAACCTTAAATAAACTGGAAATAACAAATTAACAATTAGGGAATTTTTGAACAAATAATTAAAATAAATAGGTTATACCCAATTGTATTTTATAATAAACAAATTGTACTACTTTTTTTGGATCATTTGGTTTGTTAACATTCATTTTTTTATTAGTTAGCTCCCAATTTATAAATGGCATTACTTTTTTTATTTTAAATCCTAACCCGTTACTATAAAAAAAACTATAGGTAAAAGATTGGAATAGCTTATCTTCATAATATTGCGGATTTGTTTGCCTATTACAAGTATACCAACCTTCTGGATTTGTAGCGGTAACGTATGCTAAGCTTTGACAGAGTCCAGATGTGTGTTCTACCGTATTATAATTATATACTTGATTAGATGTGAAATTTTGATTAAGGTAACACCCAAATTTATTAGTAATTACAAGATTCTTAAAAAAAATATGATAAGTTATTTGTGGCAAAATGCTTAAAGAATATAGCTTATAATTAAAATAATTTTGACTGTAAACTAAATAACCGCTTGAAGTATGATAATTATATAAAGAATGATTACCTAAATAATGCGATATATTATATTGGTCAAAATTTAAACCTAAGCCAATATATAAAGCATGTGGCGTTTTATTATTTTTAGTAATTAAATAATTATAATTAGAAGATATTGAATAATTAAGTTTCAAATCATATTCATTTACTATTACACTACTATTCCCATATTCTACCCATTTAAAATAACCATTTACCATTTTATTATGGTTATACATTACATCTAGCATAAAAATAGGGAAACGTTTTAAGCTATCCGAAGCACTCATAAACAGAGGAACTAAACTATTTAAGGCTATTAAATAAAAACATTTCATTTGTTTATTATTATGTAAAAAAATAGTTTACTGAAAAAATTAACTCAACATTTTAATCGCTTCATCTTTCGTTTCAGCAACTTTGAATAGTGTATTTAATTTTGTGATAATTAAAAGTTCAGTAATTTTTTTATTAACGTTATAAATAACACTTTCTCCGCCGTTATTTCTAGTTTTAGTCAATAATTGAATAAGAACATTTAACCCACTACTATTCATATATTTCAAATCTTTGATATCAATAATCAATTTATTATTACCAGCCTCAACAAGTTCATCAACAGCATTTAATACTGGAGTTGCTTGATTTTTATCAATTAATTCGCCACTAAGTGTTAATATGTTAATGTCGTTTTCTTCGGATATATTAAAATCTAATACCATTATTTATTTTTTTGAAACTGTTTAAATTTTATTTTTTTTATGTTCACAAACACCATGCTCTTTTAAATTTCTGCACTTTGCAAAAAAGTTAAGAGAATGATGGAATACATCGAAGTTAAGCATATCTTCTGCCATTTTTTGTATTTGCATGATACGAGGATCACAAAATTCGAAAACCTTTTCGCAATCACTGCATATTAAATGGTCGTGTTGTTTGAATTTATAAGCTTTTTCAAATTGAGCTAAGTTTTTTCCAAATTGGTGTTTTGTAACTAAACCAGCATCTAAAAGTAGCTCAATATTGTTGTACAGTGTAGCTCTACTAACGCGGTATTTTTTATTTTTCATCATCACATAAAGCCCTTCGATATCGAAATGCCCATCATGTGAATAAATTTCATTAAGTATAGCAAAGCGCTCTGATGTTTTACGGTGTTTATTTTTTTCAAGATAATCCGTTAAAATTTTTGCGACTGCTTCTTTTGTTTCGTTAGTCATTTTGTGTATTAATTTGTATCAATTCGAGTTACATTAGTAACACCTTTTACTTTTTTCATGCTTTCAATCAAATGATTTAAATGTTTGGCATCATGAACAAACACCATAATTGTTCCTTCAAATATACCATCTTCTGTGTCAAATTTAATGGAACGCATATTAATATTTAATTGGCTTGAAATTACTTTTGTAATATTATTAACTAATCCCATTTCATCGGTACCCATAATTTTTATACCAGCCAAAAATGAAATTAAATGATCATTATTCCATTTTGCTTTAACAACTCTATAAGCATAATTAGAAAGTAATTTAACAGCATTTGGACAATTTACTCGATGTATTTTAATTCCTTCATTAACAGTTACAAAACCAAAAACATCATCACCAGGTATTGGAGAACAACAAGCAGAAAGACCATAATCTAACTTTTGCATATCATCACCAATTACTAACATATCAGAACTACCTCTAACAGTTGTTACTAACTCTTCAATTTTATTTTCTTTCTTTTTTGGTTTGTATTTTTCTGGATGAAGTTTAAAATCAACAAATTCTTTAATTTCTTTAAGATCTACATTTCCAAGAGCGCTTCTGTAAAAAAGTTCAGAAGACGAAGGTAATTTTAAAAATGTAACAAATTCGTTCACATTTTGAAGTGTGTAATCTAATTTACATTTATAAAATTTCTTTTCTAAAATTCCTTTTCCATCTTCTGACGTACGTCTTCTATTTTCTTTTAAAGCACTTTTTATTTTAGATTTTGCACGTGCAGTTACAACATAATTAATCCAATCATCTTTAGGAACTTGTTTGGATGAAGTTAAAATTTCAACTTGTTCACCACTTTTTAACTGATAACTTAATGGAACTAACTTATGATTTACTTTAGCACCAATGCACTGTTCGCCAACTTTAGTATGTATTTCAAAGGCAAAATCTAGGGCTGTAGCAGTTGATGGCAAATTTTTCATTTCACCTTTTGGTGTAAATACAAAAATCTCGTCAGCAAATAAATTGAGTTTAAAATCATCGATAAATTCAAGAGCATTTGGATCAGGATTATCCAACATTTCTCTAATGCGACGCAACCAAATTTCTAAATTATTTTCTTTTTCTACAGCGGCCTCTTTGTATTTCCAGTGAGCAGCATAACCCATTTCAGCAAGTTCGTCCATACGAGTTGTACGAATTTGAACTTCAACCCACTTACCTTCGGGGCCCATTACTGTAGTGTGCAAACTTTCGTATCCATTACTTTTTGGAGTTGAAATCCAATCGCGTAACCGATCAGGATTTGGATGATAAAAATCTGTAATGATTGAATATATCTTCCAACAATCCGCTTTTTCTCTATCTAAAGGCGAATCAATAACAATTCGTATGGCAAACAAATCATATATCTCTTCAAATAAAACACCTTTGTTTTTAATTTTATTGTAAATGGAATAAATTGATTTTGGGCGACCAAATATTTTAAATTTAAAACCTTGTTCTTTTAAAATATCATTAATTGGATCAATAAAATTTTTAATGAATTTTTTCCGAACTGGTTCTGTTTCAGCTAATTTTTTAGTTACCTCATTAAACCAATCTTCATCTGTATATTTTAATCCTAGATCTTCTAGTTCAGATTTAATTGTATTTAAGCCTAAACGGTGAGCTAAAGGTGCATATAAATATAAAGTCTCACCTGCAATTTTCATTTGCTTATCACGTTTCATGTGATCGAGCGTACGCATATTATGAAGTCTATCTGCTAATTTGATTAAGATTACTCGAACATCCTCAGAAAGCGTCAATAACATTTTCCTAAAATTCTCTGCTTGTATCGAAGATGTTTGATCAAAGACACCTGAAATTTTTGTAAGCCCATCAATGATTTGACAAACTTTATCTCCAAACATACCCTTGATATCATCAAGAGTCATATCAGTATCTTCAACGGTATCGTGTAATAATGCGCAAACAATAGCTGTTGTACCAAGACCAATTTCTTCGGCGCAAATTTGAGCAACAGCAATTGGGTGATAAATGTATGGCTCGCCGGATTTGCGACGCATTTCTTTATGAGCATTTACTGAAACTTCAAAAGCTTTACGAATAATTTCCTTATCACCTGGTTCAAGGCGACGTTTACAAGCATTTATTAAATTTTTATACCTACTTAAAATTTCTTTTTTTTCGGCAACTAAATCAATTTCCATAGTATAGTTCTGTGTATGCAATGTAAGATTTAAAATTCAAAATATAAATAGCAGTTTGCTATAAGTTGTTGGTAGTAGGTTGTGAATAGTAAAGAATAAAACTTACTTTTGAAAAAAATGAAGTTTGTTCAATACATATATTACTTTTTTCGATCAATTTGGTATCGGGGTCCATTAAACACCTTTAAATTATTGACTTATGAGGGAAAATATGAAAAACAGCTTGGTATAAAAACGCATTCCATCGTTAATTTAGATAAGTTGACATTAGCTGGTATTGCTTCTGAAGAAAACCATCATTACCAAGGAGCGAGTTATTATATTTTATTTAAAGTCTTTAATATATTGCCACAACATTTAAAAAGTAAACCATTAATTGATTATGGTTGTGGTAAAGGCAGGGCTTTATTTGTTGCTGAACAGTGTGGATTTACAAATTTAATTGGAGTTGATATTGCTAAAGAATTAATTGAAGATGCAAAATCAAATCAATTTATTTATTCTAAAAAAAATGAAAAAAGTCAGTTTAGTTTTTTGTTTGAAGATGCCACAAAATATGTTATACCAATTAATGCAGAAGTTTTTTATTTCTTTAATCCTTTTGGAGAAAATATACTTCAATTTGTAATTAATAATATTAAGGAAAGTTTAATACAAAATCCTCGTACTATTTATTGTATTTATTTAAATCCAAAATATAAAAAAGTATTTGATACCAATGGCTTTAAAGTATTCCAAAGCATTTATAGTTGGAGATATTTAGAAGGTATTATTTATGAAATTAATTAATCAGTTTCTACTTAAAATATAATTAAAGAAAAGGTGATTTAGAATTTCAATTTAATTTTTAATATTCTAAAAAATTATTTATTCTTAAGGCTTTTTATTTCCAATTCAAGTTTTGTTTGTTTATTTTTCAACTCTTCTATCATTTTTTGTTGCTCTTTAACAGCTTCAATTAAAATAGAAGTCATTCTAGAATAATCTACCGATTTATATCCAGTTTCTTCATTTGTATAAACTAACGCAGGAACAACATCTTCAACTTCCTGAGCAATAAATCCAATATCTTTTAAACCTGATGATTTCCAGTTATATGTTACACCTCTTAATGCTTGAATAGTTCCTAATGGATTAGTTATAGTTTCGATATTATCTTTAAATCTTCTATCAGAAAATACTGTCCAAGCATTTGCAATGGCATTCGATCCATCACCTGAAGTTCCAACTGTTAATCTAGTTCCAGAACTTGCAAAACCTTCACCTATGTAACAATTAGCTCCACTTAACCTAAAGTTTGGGGCTATTGGGCTATATTTAATAAAAAAATTTCCACTATTCACATAACTTTCATATGTAAAAGCAGATCCTGTTTGATCTTTAAAAAATATTTTCCCAGAAGCTCCTGAAATCCTGGTTTCACCTACAACTTCTAATTGAGCTTGAGGTGTATAAGTTCCAACACCAACTTTTAAACCTGCTAAATCTACAGTTAAAGCCTGACTTCCATTACCAAGAAAGTTAAAGCGATCATTAGTGTCATCATATTGGAGTCCATAGGTAGGATAAGCAGCACTATGAGAAATTACCATTCTAGAGGAATTAAGTGTGCCACTAGCAAACATTTGAATCATTGGTAATGGAGCCGCACCAGTAGCAGGAAAAGTAATTGAGGCTTGATCGTCTAAAAAATTCATACTTCCGTTTGTAGAAGAAATATTAAATTTTTCTAAAACTCCATTTCCAATTGCAAATATATTTGATGGAGTATTTATTCCTATACCTAAATTACCAGTTCCACTTTTAATAACCATACGATTAATACCACTCGTTCTGAAATTTAAATCAACGGCATCTGAAGTACCAATAAAATTTGATCCAGCAACAGTTCCAGCATTTCCTTTTATACCCCAAAAACCATTGATTGGATTTAATAAATTAATTGTATTTGTGCCAACAGTTAAAGTTCCGCTTGTTAAACCTATAGTTGGAGATGGCATTGAAACTGTAGAAGAATTTAAACCATTATTAATTACTAAATTATTTGTAGTACTTGGGTTTGTTATGGTATAACTTGGTGAGGAAACTGTATAAGTTGTACCCAACTGATTTAAGATAATATTGTTTCCATTTATAATTGTTGTGGTAGGTGTAGTTAAAGTGGTTGGAGTCCATGTACTACCAATATATTGCAAAATTTGGCCAGGCAATGGGTTCATGGAAGAAATAGGTTCTCCTTGAATGCTTACTACAGTTGTAGAATTAATTGGGCCTATTGCATCACCAGTTAATATTGGATTGTATGCTAATGTAGAAGTATTAACACCATTAGTTAAAACTAAATTATTACTAAATGGATTGGTTAATGAATAGCTTGGAGCTCCGATTGTATAGGATGGAGATGCGCCTATTATTGAAATATTATTATTTGGAAATGATGAAGGAGTTATGGTTGTTGAAGCCGCTGGATTTGGAAGAAGTACTGTATTTCCATTACTAATACTTAAAGATGTACCTGCCAAAGAAAGTGTAGAGGTTGACGAAACAGAATAGTTTGGATAAGAACCTCCAATTGAAACATTTGAATTACCAGGAATTAATGTAACCGTTTGATTTGGAGAAGAATTCGAAATTATTGTTCCAGAGGTTATTGATATACCAGCGCCATTTGTATAAGTAGTTCCCGAATTTAAAGTAACAGAGTTTGAAAGGGGGCCAGAAGATAATACACTACCAGATAAATTTAATGGCGGAGTTGAAGAAAATAACGCATAAGGAACACTCATAAATAATTGCTTTGTGCCAACTAAACTTGAGTTTACATAAACTTCATAAGCTATACCGTTTACCCAATTTATAGTATTAAAAGAACCAGTAATTGGAGTGCCTTGACCAATAATTAAATTTGCCATGCCAAAGGAATTTGTAACTACATTATGGTTTTCAAAATACACTAAAGGGCCAGATAAACCACTATAAAGCTTAAATTCAACTAAAACAGAAGTGGAAGGAAGAACTGCACCTCCAGAATTTCGAATAATTGATTGATAATTTATACCTAATGGCGATTGAGAGTATACTGTTGTTAAAACAAATACAAAAAATAAAGTAATGATTTTTTTCATTTTTTTAGGCTTATTTATAAGCACTAATTTAAATAAAAAAAATAAACTAATTTGTTAAACTAATTATTTAATCTATGAAAAAAGTCAATCAGACCTAAAATATAAGTAATTAGATCTAATTACTTAAGAATATCCTTAATATTTGGGCGGAAATACAAATTGCTTTTTAAAATTTTTCCATCTTCTCTAAAAATTGGATTTCCGTCTTCATCAAGCTTACTTAAATTACTTAATTGAATTTCATTAAATACTTCTTCAATTTTATGTTGTAAACCATGTTTACAAATAGTTCCAAATAAGATATACAATTGGTCGCCAATAGCATCAGCTATTTCAACTAAATCACCATTCTGGCAAGCTTCTAGATACTCATCGTTTTCTTCTTTTATTAAATTATAACGAAGGGTGTAATCTTTTTCATCAATTAATGTTGGCTCGTCAGCATTTCCAATTTTAAATGTTTCATGAAAATGATGAACATCCATAATCTTATCAAACAAAGGTTTTTTATGTTCCATTATTTTTTAGATTTTTTATTTTTATACTCTTCGTTAATTCCTTTTAAAATATCATTGGTAATATCCAATTTAGGATTTACCAATAAAATTGTAGGCATCATATCAGAATATGACAACACATAATCAAATTTACCATTATTATATTTTGCTAAAAAGTCTTTAACATTTTTATTGAGTTCAATGTTTTTTTCCTCTAATTCAATTCCTAAGTTTTGCATTTGAAGTTCCTTATTGGCAATTTCTTGCTGTTGTCTTTCTAAACTCGTTTTTTGTTTCATTAAATCTGATTCGGAGGCAATGCCAGCTTGAGCCGATTGTTGAAACGCTTCATATTCTTGCTGAAATTTAGCAGTTAATGATTGCATTTGACTTTCGATAGAACTTTTTTTCGATTTTAAAACTTTAGTAAAATCTGCAATGTAAGCGTAATGTTCATTTATACTATCGGTGTTAATATATGCAATTTTTGCATCAGCCAAATTGGAAGCACTTGTTACAATAAGTGGGCTTTTAGTATCAGAATTATTTTCAGTTGTTTCAGAAGAATCTCCATTATTTTTTAGAGTATTAACTTGATAAAATAATATAGCTACGGCAATTGCTAAAATTCCATTAATAATAAGAGACAGATTTTTCATTTTCAAATTCTTTTAGAGATGTTAAATATAAGCAATGATTAAAAAATAATGAAGCTATTTAGCAATTTTTAAGATAGTTTTTATTATAATTTTAAAATCAACCAGCAAATTTTGATCTTTAATATACTTCAAATTTAAAGCTAATTTTTTAGGCATAATTTCATTTATATATGTTTTTTCAGGCTCAATAGATTGAGCTAATAATTCGTTTTCATTCATAAATTCTAACGAAGCATAATCAGTAATACCTGGTTTTACTGATAATACATTGATTTGTTGTTCATTATACATATCAACATATTTTCTAACTTCGGGTCGAGGACCAACCAAACTCATAGATCCAAAAAGTACATTAAATAATTGAGGAAGTTCGTCTAGTTTATACTTTCTAAGGTAAAAACCTAATTTTGTAACTCTTGGGTCACGACCTCCAACTGTTAATAATCCTTGTTTATCGGCATTTAAATTCATGGTTCGGAATTTATACAATACAAAATCATTATTATTTTTTCCAACTCTTGATTGCAAATAAAAAATGGGAAATCCAGAACTAAAAACTTGAATAATTATAATAATTATGAATACCGGAATTAAAATGATAATACCAATTAAAGAAAAAAATATATCAAAAATTCTTTTTAACACAAAACTTTATTTACTGACTGAATAACTGCATTAATAACTGTTTGAACTTGTTCTTTTGTAAGATTATAATAAATTGGTAAAGAAATTTCTCTACTGTAATTATCATAAGTTACTGGATAATTCTTCATATTGTAACCTAATTTTTTATAATACGTCATAGCAGGAACTGGCATAAAATGCACATTTACAGACACATCACAATCAAAAATTTCTTTCATGATGGCATCACGTTGAATTTCTGAAATATTTTTTATGCGAAGTGGATATAAGTGATAACATCCATTTTTTGTTTGAGTTACGTGTGTTGGAATTTGAAAACGATTATCTTTAGAAAAAGAATTATCATACGATTCAAAAATTTCTTTGCGTTTTATTTGCGTATCATTATCATATCTTTCAATTTCGATTAGGCCAATTGCAGCAGATAAATCAGTCATATTGCATTTATAACCTGCTTCAATTATGTCATATTTCCAATTTCCTTTTTGAGTTTTAGCGAGGGCGTCTTTGTTTTGTCCGTGTAATGTATACATACACAGATAATTATAGACTTCTGTATTATCAAATGGTTCAGGTAAATTTAAAGCAACAGCACCACCTTCGGCAGTTGTAAGGTTTTTTACTGCATGAAAAGAAAATACAGAAACATCAGTTAATGATCCACATTTTTTTCCATAATATATTCCTCCAAATGAATGAGCTGAATCTGACAATACCAAAATTCGACCCAACTTTTTTTGATTTTCAGAAGTTGCAACAAATGTCTGTTTATGTTTTAAAACTAAAGAATTTATTTCATTATAATCACAAGGAAAACCAGCAAAGTCAACTGGCATAATAACTTTTGTTTTTGAAGTAATCGCTTTTTCAATATTTGAAACATTGATATTAAAATCTTCACTATTAACATCAACAAAAACTGGAATTGCACCACAATGAATGATGACATTAGCTGTAGCAGAATAAGTGTAAGCTGGCAATATAACTTCATCTCCTTGCCCTACTCCATACCAACGCAATATTATTTCTAAACCTGCAGTAGCTGAGTTTAGACATAAAGTTGATTTATTTCCACAATACTCAGTTATTTTTTTTTCAAATAATTTGGTTCGTGGCCCAGTAGTTATCCAACCAGATTTTAGGGCTGCAGTAACTTCTGCAATAATTTTATCATCAATACGTGGAGGAGAAAAAGGAATCATTTTTTTGAGTGATTAGAGACTAGTGATTAGTTAATGCTGGCGCCTGTTTAGAATTTAGTAGTTTATATTGTAAAAACAAACAAACAAAAAAGGTAAAAAAAGTAAAGCCAGCTTGTGATTGAAGCATGGATTCAACCATAAAATTAAAAGAAATTAAAATACCAAATAACATAAGTATGTAATTCTTTTTAAACAAACTATAGATAATTAACCCAAAAGTCATTATTAGCAACAATACAAAACCAATTATTCCAGTTCCTATAAAGGTTTGTAAATATTGGTTATGAGCATTTAATTTTTTTGCTAATGCACCTGTTAAACCATTTTGCTCGTAAGCTTTATATAGATTTTGGTTAGCATCAGCCGGACTTGTTCCAATCCAAATATTTTGTTTAATGATTTTTATAGACTCTTTCCAAACCAAAACACGAACTGCTGTACTTTCAGCATCCGTTTTGTCTATAGTTTCAATGGAAGAAGTAACATTAATAGCAGTTTTAAATCGTTCGAATGGCGCTGGAAATGTTTTATAAACAACTCCAATTCCTAAGAATAAAGTTAAAATTAAACCGAATATAATTTTATGATACCCATTTTGATATAATATAAAACAAAATGTAGAAGGAATTAATAAAACAGAAGTAATTAAACCCATTTTTGAAGAACATAAAAAGATAGTTATTAAAAATACCAAAGAAATAAATCCTATTTTAAATTTCAAATAACTTAGATGTGATAACCAATTTGGATAAAACAAAAGTACTATTAATTGAGCAAACACTAAATACATTGCCATGTAACTCGGATGAATAAAATAAGTAAAATCTGAATAAAAAAATGCATTTGTGTCTTCAAATATCCAAAGAAAAAATGCTCTGAAAATACATAAAATAGAAGCTAAAACACAGCCAGTAACAAAGGAAATGATTATTTTTTTTATTTGTTCGGTCTTAAAGTTTGAAGCGAAAAACAAAATCGGAAAAGCTAAAAAACAAAGTTTGATTTCAATAACAGAAAGAGCTTCTTTCTTATCTAAAGAATAAAAATAACCAACTAAATGAATTAGAAAAAAACCTAATAAAATATAACTCCATTTATTACTAACTATTTTTTTTAAACCAATTTTCAGATCATCAAATGAAAAGAAACAAATCGTCCAAATCAAAATAATGATCGCATAATTTATTCCAAATGGTAAAAAAAAGGCAATAAGAAGAGGTAGATTATATCCAAACTTTAAATATGTATTTTTAAGCTTAGCTAACATGGTTTACTAATGTACTATAAAAATTTTGAGCAATGGTATCTCTATTAAAATTTTGCTCAACATAAATTCTCCCTTTTTCACCTAGTTGTTTTCTTAATTCTTTGTCATTTGCTAAAAGTAAAATGTTCTTTACTAAATCTTCAGAGTTTTCAGGTTCTGAGAATAAGGCGCACTTCCCTTGATTAACAAATAACTCACGCGCTTCGCCATCAACAGCTAATATGACAGGTTTTTCCATAGCTAAATTTTCAAATATTTTGGAAGGAATAGCTCCTAAAAACAAGTCTAATTTACGTAAAGGAATTATAGAGATATCTGACGCTTGAACGATGTTGGGCATTTGTAATTTTGAAACGGCATCAAAAAAATAAACATTAGATAGTTTTTTTTCAGATTTTAAGGTTACTAATTTTTCTTTTTCGGGGCCACTACCTAATAAAACAAACTTAATCTCTGATTTCGATTTTAATTGCTCAGCTGCATTTAAAATAATTTCTAAGCCTTGAGCTAAACCTATTATTCCTGCATATAAGTATAGTATATCACTTTCCGAAAAACCATTTTCTTTCCTCCAATTACCAGAAACAGTGGTTGGATTATAATAAGAAATATCAACTCCATTTGGCAACCAAAATGTTTTTACTTTTGGAAAACGTGCATTAATATTGTTACAAATCCCTTGAGTTTGGCCAGTTACTAAAATTGACTTTTTGTATAGCTTTTCCTCCAAACGATAAGCTAATTTTAACATCCATTTATTTGATACAACTCCTAATTTTTCAGCGCTCTCAGGCCATAAATCAGATACATTAAAAATTAGTTTTGCTTTTTTTTTACGTTTTAAATAAAGTGCTGAATACCCTAAAAATAAAGGTGGCGATTCGCACATTATTACATCAACATCTCCAACTTTACTATTACCAACCTTAGCGGAAGAATAAACAAATGAAAAATAATTTAATAAACGCTGGATGATAGATTTACTTTTTGGTAAAAAAATTGAAGCTCTATGAACTGGAATACCTTCTATTTCCTCATAAATATAATTTTTGCCTTCATACCCAGCATAAATTTTCATTTGAGGATAATTAGGCATAGCGGTTAATACAGAAACATCAACGCCTAATTTTTTTAAACGTACTGCTAATTCAAATAAACGATTTTGAGGAGCACCAACTTCTGGTGGAAAGTATTGTGTGAGAATTAATAGTTTCAATTTCTGTTTATTTTTCTAATTCTTTTATTGCTTGTATAAAATTAACAAATTCAATCTGTTGTGAAGCTAAATATTCAATCAACCACATATACCAATCTTTCCAGGTTTTGTGAGCATCAGAAAAATAGCGATCGTGAAAATCAATTCCTAAATATGGCAGATTTAAATCAACAACTTTATCAATTATTTTTTTTGTTTCGTCGCAACTCTCTATCAAATTTTTACTTTGCCATTGTTTTGGTTTCTCAATGATGTAACCATCCATAATTTGAAATGGAAATTCCCACATTGTACCAATTTTATAAGGCGCCTTAAAACTCATTTCACTGCTATCAAACTGATAACCAGCTTTTGCCATATTTGCAAAAGTATGTTCATTGGTTCTAATATAATGCATACGAGTTCCAAAATTATTTTGTTTTGAAAGGTCTTTAAATAATAAATATTCATTTTCAATTTTTTCGAAACTTTCAAATTCAATTCCATGAACACCAATTTCGCAACCCATTTGTAACATCTTATGTATCCAAAATTCTGCTTTTTGTTTTGAATATGATAAGCCTACTCCTTTATTTACTCCAATAAAATAAGTTGTTGGAACATTATTAGTACAATTGAATTGATGTAAAGATTCAATATGTTGCCATTGATTTGAAAACACATCACCATAACGATGAAACATTTCGGTAATCGAAATTTTTCCAGAAAATAATTCAATATAACTTCTCACAAAATATTTGGGCACAATTAAATCTTTCAGATAATGTTCCGAAAGAGTTAAATGGTCAATATCATGAGAAACTATGGCTTTCATTTATTATTTATAAAATTACAATGCTAAGATATACTAAATTATTTTTTAAAAAGTTTAATTAACCATGGTAATTTATTAATTTTAAGAGTATTATAGCTTATAGGTAATGCGCCAAATCCTTTATAAAATTTAGCTAAACTCTCTTTTGAACCGCCACCAAAATCAAAAAACAGACTTCTTGTTTCAAAAAACTGAATGGCATTATTTGTTAAAAAATGCATACTTCCAGAGTTTTCAGATTTATCAAAATTTGTTCCTTTTAAATAAACAGTATGTTTTCCATTACTAATAAAATGAGCTAATGCTTTTACATTATTTTTTGAATCAATAACTTTGAAAGAATACAAACTTTTGTTTTCCATTGCACTGTTTAATAACACATTAAATTTTGAAATTGTGTTTGGTGATAAATGCAAGGTTTTGGAAAGAAAAGGATTTAAATAAATTGTAGAAAGATTAATCACATCAGAATAATTTATCGCTTCAAACTGTAAACCGTTTTCAATGGCTTTAGCAATATTCCTCTTTGTATTTTGATTTTGCTTGTATTCTTTGTCGTATTCAATAAAATAAGTGCTTTTTTTGGAATGAAAATTAGTCTCAAACTTATTACTCGCGTTTAATTCAATTTCTATAAGCTTATATTTTGAACAAATCGTATTATAAATGGCTTCTTCAATTTGAGTATTTACAATCCCATATACTCCTAATTGTGGGGTAAACGAGGGCTGAGCTAAATATGGAATTCCAAATTTTTTATGCTGTGTTAAAGGAAAAACGCTGTCGTAATCGCCAATTATTAAGGCTTCCCAGTTTGGGCAAGTTGAATTTAAATAAAAGGATTGTGCAAAAACTAAGGGAAATGATGATGATAAAATTGTTTTATCCCATTTTACAAAATCAATATCACTATGTTTTAAATGCTTTATGTCCATTGTATTCTATACAATTTTACATATTTGGTGCCCTATATTTTTCGCCAAAGTAATAAAGTTATCAAGGGCTTCAAATGAATAACTTGCCATCGATTTTGGATGACTTAAAATCATCATTTTATCTTGGCTTTGCTTTTCTAATTTATTTAAAATATTTGGCAAACGTGAAGCAAAAAAGCCATCAGCACAAGCAAAATGATTGGTTGATGTATAAAAATGCTTATAAATTCTTTTTTTGTCAACTAACCAATTTCCATCACCAAAAGGTTTATAAACTAATGGATTTGCTCTCATTTTATAATATAAATTCCAATAAAAGATTGGAGGAATTTTATCATAAGAAATAGCTATTTCTTTAAATTGACCATTTGGATTTTCTATGCTTGGTTCATTTTCGAACTGCCAACTTGATTTATTAGGAGCATTCAAAAAATTATAAGAATGAGCTTCAGAATCATGAAATCCTTTATAATAAACAGAACTATCTATTAAAATATTATTTTTAATTAATGCTCTTTTAATTAATTCAAATGGTTGAACACACCAACCACCTGCGCGATATGTTTGACACGGTTTTTGAATGATGTCAATTATTGCCTGATGATAGTTTGTTATAATTTCTTCTATTTCAAATTCATTAAAACAAGCTAATTTATAACGATTTGTATTTATTTGCCATTGATTATTTTCAAACTTACAATCTTCCCAATGAGGATGAATATGTAATCCAATTTCATGACCTAATGATACTAATAATCGTAATTGCTCAGAAATAGCGTCATAATCTGATTTACAAACTGGGTTATTTATGTACTTTTTTAATTGAACTAAATAGCCAGCATCTATAAAAAAAACAAAAGGCACTTTGTGTTTTTCGGCTATATCTATTAATTTTTGAGTTGGTTCAAGAATGCATTTTTGTGCACTACCAGAAGATTTTCCGAAAAATAATTCATAATCAAAACTAATGTGAATTTTCATAATTAACTTCCTTGTGGTGTATATAAAGAAACTCCTTTCGAATTATAATTTTCTATCATCCAAAAGTGCATTTCTCTTGCATTAATAATCATACAATGCGCATTTCCTATTATAAAATGTTTTAAGAATCCAGACTTTTCAAATAATTTAATAAAATCGTTACATTTTCTTTTTTTCGACCATTCGGGATTATGAACTTTTGTCTGCATAGTTTTCATTACACCATTTTCATCAACTAATTGAGTTTGAAACAATTCCTTGTGATATATAGGAAATTTAAAATTTTCAACGGCATCTTCCAATGTATGAAAATTAGTTAAACTGTTTAAATCCACTCCTATTAATACAATTTTTCCATTTAACTGACAAAGTTTAAAAAATGGACTATTGATATTATAGGGTGTTAGTTGATTGAAATGTGAATTTGTAATGTCTTCAGCGTGAAAACCTAAAGCACAAACTGAATCTGTAGGATGAAAACTACGTTTTACGTTTTTCATTTTTCGGAATTCTTCAGTAACTATTCCCATTTTTGAAGGTGTATGTTTAATATCAAAAACTGGGTTTGTTTTTAAAAAATCGTAATTAAATCCCATTCCTGGAAAAGCAGGCATCATTAATGTTCCTTTACTTCCTATAACGTCAATAAACGCGTTTATTAGTGCATGTGGACCATTTTCAACAAATCCAATTTTACTTAAACTTGAATGAAGTAAAATTGAATCTCCCTTATTAATTCCAATGCTTTCTAATTGATTAATTATATTTTCTTTGGTTACAATTTTATTTTCACTAATTAATTGTTCTCTTAATTTTAAGCGCTGCCGTTTTTTACTGTTTTTGTAAAAATCAATAATGCTTTTAGGCAAAATATAAAGCAGAAATTTTCTCAATGGTATAATTTAAAATAATTCTCTTTTCTTAAATTTCAATAAAATCTCTAAAGGCAGTTTTGCTTTATTTATAGTAAAATAAGGTACTAATTCTGGCCCAAAACTTCTAAAAAATTTCTCAACACCTTTTAGCATAGATCCTTCAAAATCAAATGTTTTACAACCTAAATCTTTTGCTTTTTCAATACTTTTTTGAACTAAAAAATTATTAATTCCTTGAACGCCAGATTTTTTTTCAACGCCACCCAGTAAGTAATAGCATGTATTTTTATCAAAAACACAAAAAACCACACCTAATAAATTGTTTTCTTTTTTGGCAACAACGCTAAATGAATTTGTATCGTCTGCAAATTTCATAAATACATTTTTTAATTCAATTTCATAAATGTTAGCATCTGTTGTATTCAATGAATTCATGAAAAATTGAAATAATTCATCTTTAGATAAAGCATTTTCTGAAACTATAACTTCCTCTTTTATAGCCTTATTAATTGCATTTCTATTTTTTGAGTCGAAATTAGATTTAATGTTTTCTATCGAACTTTCAAGATTAATTCGGTATGTATAATTTGGAATTACCTTGTATTTATTCCAAATAAATGGTTGAAAATCAATAATGTTAGAGGGAAATGCCAGAACGGTTAGTGCACTTTTTTGGTTCAAGAAATAATTACAAATTTCTGTCATTATTTCTTTTGAGAAATTATTTACAGAAGAATTATTTTTACCATCCGAATTAAAAAATAAACCACAATGAGGAGTATATGGTGGTAATTTAATAAATGTAAATCCGTATTTTTTTGTATTTAAATAATAAAATCCTCCAATTAATTGATGTTCATCTTTATAAATTCCAATTATAGTTAGAGTTTCAGCATAAATAGATAACCATTTTTTGCTTGCAAACACGCCTATTAAGGGTTCTGCTTTTTCACAAAAAACATCTAGATTATTTATAGGTTTTAAAATCACTTTTATCTATTTCTGTTTAATAATTGATTATATACTTCAATCATTTGCTTAATATTATTATTCCAATTATATTTTTCAATTACTTTTTCTCTTGCTAATTTTCCAACTTTCTGTTTTAAATTATCATCTAACAAATACTTTTCAATTTCAGATGCAGTTTGCTCAATATTACCAACCTCTACTAGACTTCCAAAGTTACTATTTTCTATGATTTCTTTTAATCCACCAGTATTAGTTGCAACTACAGGTTTTTCGCAAGCCATAGCCTCAATTACTGAAACACCAAAACTTTCATAATCACTTATATTTACTAAAACATCCAACATATTAAAATAGTTAGATACTTCAGAAAATGAAATTCTTCCAGTAAAAATTACATCATTTTCAATTTTCAACTCTATTACCAATTTCTTTAAAAACTCCAATTGCGAACCCTCACCAATTATTAATAATTTTAAAGATTTTTCAGAATGTTTATTCTTAAGATTTGAAAATGCATTAATTAATACATCCGTATTATATAATTTCTCTAGAGGCTTAATACTACCAATTACAAATGAACTAGCATTAAATATACTTTTTACCTCTTTTTTCTTAAAATCATTAACATCTACACCGAACGGAATAATGTGAATCTTTTTATCAGTAACAGGTTTTAAAAACTCTTTAATGGTATTTGAAGTTGCACAAATAGCATCCGCTTTACGTAAATTATATTTTAAAATGGTTTTATTAATTATATTCTTTTGTGGAAACTTCATAACGTCAGTACCCCAAGCAGAAATAACAAATGGGTGAAATCGGCTTAATGCACCAATTAATCCATAACTAGTAGCATAATGTGCATGAACAACATCTGGTTTAAATAATTGAATTGCTTTTTTTAGAGGTGTTACAAATTTCAAATAAGATAGCTTGCTTGAAACGTTATCCGTATCTAACTTATTTTCAGGTTCAAAAAGAAGAGTAATGTTATGTTTGTTTTTATACCAAGAATATGAAGCTTTATTGAAACTAAACAATCCAACTTCTATACCTTGATCAGCTAGACCTAACGCCCACTTTTCAGTATGTTCAGAATATGTATCAGATAATAACAAAATTCTCATTTACGTGGAAATATAAAGTGTTTTAATAACCTCAATTTAGAAAAACTGGTCAAATAATGATACCATTTTCTTCCATAATCTTTGCTAATCAATAATTGTTCTTTTATGAAAATAGTGGTAATACTTCCCGTTTTTGAAGTTTTATAGTATCTAAATTGAGAAACTGAAAAATTACATTGATATATATTGGCGTTATTTTTTAAACATCTTAAAATATATTCATAATCAAAACAGCATTGATATGATTTTAATAACCCAATTTTATTAGTAAAATTTTTCTTGAAAAATGAACCAGGTTGAAAAATAGCTGGTTCTTTAGTTGTTAATTGTTTAAAATCTAATTTCCAAGTGTTTATTGTTTTTAATTCATCCCCAGTTTCATTAATGTAAGTTATAGCACCATAAATATAATCAATAGAAGAATCATACTTTAAAGTATGAACTAACTTAAAAAAACCATTTATATCTAATAGATCATCTGTGTTTAACCATGTCCAATAATCACCAGAACATTTTAATATTCCTTTATTTATTGCATCATACTGACCATTATCTTTCTTAATTTCAATATAATCAATTATGTTTTTATACTCATTAATAATTTTTTGAACTTTAGGATTTGATTCTGAATCAAAAACTAAAATTTCAATATCTATGCCCTTTCCTAATGATTGTTTTTTAATTTCAGCTAAATTCTTTAAAGTAAGATCAATAAATTGGTCTTGATTAAAAGATGGAACTATAATTGAAAATTTTATATTATTCAAAAGAGTAAATTATTAAAATATAGTGTAAATTTAACATTTTAGTTTAAATCATTTTAGCATTATAAAAGAAATATAAATCTCTTAATTGTCCAAAATAAAGGAAATAATCGTTTTTTCTATTGGTGATTCACTTGAGTTAAAAACATGGTCAAATGTTCCATATTTTTTCACAAAGAGTTTAGAGGATAATCAAATTAAAATAAACAGAGTAAATATTGATGAGAATTATGTTTTAAGTATTATTTATAAATATTCAATTTTTGCATTTCTCAAATTATTTTATAAAAACTCAAACCACACTTATTTCAGATCAGGATTAAACTATTATTTAACAAATCTAAAAATTAGAAATGCAATAAAAAAATACAATAAATCTGATGCGCATTTGTTTTTGACATATAGTTTTTGTTCCAAAAATTATTCTTCAAAAAAAACTGTTCTATTTAGTGATTGGAGTTATTTATATTATTTAAATACATTTTTAAATAGAAAACCATTTTGGTTTGAAAAAAAAACTTTAAAACGCGAAGAAAAACATATAGAGTCATCTGATGCTGTTATTAGCTTATTTCCAAAATCAAATAAATTTAACGCTTCAAATTATAAAAACTTAAATTTATATTATTTAGGAAACGTAATTAATAGCAATTACAAATTAAATAAGGTTGATCTTATCACTAAAAAATTAGTAAGTAATAAACTATTATTTATTGGTAATGAAAAATATTTAAAAGGTGCGTTAGATTTAATAAATGCCTTTAAAGAACTTTCAAATAAGAATATTGAATTACATATCATTGGCTTAAAAGAAGAAGAAGTTAATGTAAATTTGCCCAATTTATTTTATTATGGTTATTTAAATAAAGGAATAAGTAAAGAAAATGAATTATATTATAAATTAATTTCTGACGCAAAAGCAATCATAAATACAAATCCTGATTGGGGAGCGTTTTCAGCTATGACAGAGGCCATGTATTTTTATACCCCAATAATTACTGCTCCATATTCTGAATTTACTGAAACCTATGGTAATGACATTTCATTCGGTTATTATATTAATAACGATTCAAAATTAGAATTATTATTAAATATTGATCGCATTTTAAATATTTCAAATGAAAAATATTTGAATATTATGAATAATGCACATGACATAGTGGAAGATTTTAATTGGGAAAAATATAGTAATAAGGTTTTGGAAATATTATCAAAATAAAAATAGATAGATTTAATATTATTTATTTGGTTTGATAATATTTAATAACATAAATAACGGTTTAAATATTATTTTATCTAAAAATTTACTTTTTAAAAAAGGATAATTTTTATTGAAATCATTTAATAATGAAATATTTGGATTTTTCTTTAAATAAATATTAGCTTCAAATAAGCGATATTTGTAATAAACAAACAGAATAATTTTCTGGTTTAATGACAAATAACTTCTTAATGAGCTAAACACATGATTGTTAACAATTTTATAGGCATAATAAGCTTGTTCAATATATCTTAGTTGAAAGTATTTGTCATTAAGATTATTGTTTGTTGTCGAATTTGGATGTATAACAAAATGACACAAAGATTTATTAATAACAAAAACGCCTACTTCGGATGTTAGTCTTAAATTATATTCCAAATCACAAATTTGATGTAAAAGTTTATCATAATAGCCTACTTTTTCTATTAAATTCTTTTTAAAGAAAATTAAACTTGGTTCAGCAATAAAATTAAGCGCAATATATTTTGTTGAAAGCTCTGCAATACGTTTAGGCGAGAAATAATGGCTTTTATCATTTTCTTCAAATTGATTTTCTAATTTTTCAACTTGGTACTCATAATAATCCTTATCTTTTTTTGAAACAGTCAGTGGTAATTCAAAACTGCGTTTAGAAATAATGAAATCATAACCATTACTTGCAGCATTAACAAATTCTTCAATTGCATTTTTTTCAAGATAATCATCCTGAAACAACCATTTTATATATTCACCAGAAGCTAGATTCAATGTTTTATTCCAATTTTCAACTAGTCCTAAGTTTAATGAATTTTTAGTAAATTTTATTCGATTATCTTTTTTAATATACTCATTAATAATTATTTCAGTTTCATCTGATGAAACATCATCATTAATAATTAATTCGAGTTTATCATAAGTTTGCCCAATAGCACTTTCGATGCATTTTTTAAGATAAGCAGCTCCATTGTAGGTTGGAATGCAAATACTTACTAAAGGTAGTTGTTTAATCACGTTTAAATTTACGGTAAAAATTAATTAGAATTCTTGTTATATTATATTTAAATCTATCAATAAAAGTAAGTGTGTTATTCTCTGTTATTAATACGTCTTCGAATCTAAAAAATAAATTTGAATTATACTTTTTAATCAATCGAATGTAGAAATCAACATTGATGTTAAAGTTCATTCGAGCTAATGTAAACAGTTCATCTTTTCGATAAGTACAAAATAAAATTTTTTTCTTAATTAAGGGTATTCCTTTCTCCAAATGATAATTAATGCAATAATAATAAGGGCTAAACTCACCATTATAGTTGTTATTATCAACAAACGAAGACATTGATAAACCTTTTGATAATAAAAATTCACTTAATCCAACTTCGTAAGTCATAATAACATCAGAAATATTTTGTAATAGTTTGTGTTTATTAAAATATTCTTTCGTAATTTTTATTGCATTTTTATTAAGAACAATAAAATATGATTGAATGTGTGGAGAAATAGCATTAGAATTTGTCATTCCTTGAAAATCAGCCAAATTATTATTTGACCATAAAACAAAATCATCTAAAGATTTAAACAATATGCATGAATCATTCACTAATGCAATTTTACTATATAAATCAATATTATGCTTTAAAAAGGCATGATACCATAAGCCGAAATCAAAACCTTCATTTTCTTCAATTTGAAGTTTAATATTTTCACTTTTTAAAAAATTAATACTCTTATCGGTTATGCTTTTTTGGGAAGTTAAAAATACCACTTCATCAAAATGCTTATTTAATTCTTTTAAATAGACAGTTATATAATATGGGATATTATTTGTTTGAAAATATGAAGCAAAAAAACAAATTGTTTTCATTTTATTTCTTTATAAAATCATTTAAATAATTTAACCAGATGTTATTCCATATAGAAATATCAAATTTACTCGCCTTTACAGTCGCAATTTCACTTTCCCTTTGTTTAGGTTTATTCATTATCGTAAGCATTTCCTGACTCATTTTTTTCGCATCAGAATTGTCAATTATTTTTCCATAATCATTACCCAATACTTCATTTACTCCAATACAATTATTAGCAACAACAGGCAATTCTAATAACATTGCTTCTAAAGTCACCAAAGAAAATGATTCTAATTTTGATGTAAGTAAAAATCCATCCGCACAATTAAAATATTTTAAATAATCAATATCTTTGTTAGTTGCCCAAATTATAAAATCAGAAACATGATTATCAACAGCATATTTGAGATACACTCTTTCATTTTCGATTCCCTGATTAGAACTACCAATCCACATTAATTTAAAATTATTAGTGTGTTTTTTAAGTTGTACAGCAATATCAATAAATAATTTAGGGTTTTTATTTTCGTCAATTGAACCAACCATTGTCCATACAAATTCATTTTCATTTATGTTCAATGATTTCCGAATATAGTTATAATCAATTTTATTATATTTAATTGTATTTGTATTAATTGCGGGATAGCAAACTCTAATATCTGCTTTTGATTTAAATTCTAATAAAACAGATTTACTTGCATTTGAATTTGCAATTATCATTTTTGGATAATTAATCAATTGTTCCAATTGAACGTTTGACAAAATCTTATACATTTCCGACAATTCATGAACATGAACAATTATTTTAATTTTATTTTGAACTGCAAAATCAATAATTTCAGGTAAAACAATCGTATTAATATACCAAACAGAATCTTTATATAATTTTAATTTTTTTTGCAGAATTCGTTTTCTGAAAATTTTATAATAAATTTTTAATAATAAATTACTTGGATTTTGGTATTTAAAAATAAAATCTTTATTTATTTTAATTGGAATATCATCATATAATATGCCTTTGTATTTTGATACAATAGTAGCGTTAAAATGATTTGGTAAATATTTAATCAAATTAAATAATACCATTTCTGACCCAGTTTTTTGAAGTGTTGGGGTAAAAAATGTAATATTTAATAGTTGATTATTCATTGTTTTTAAAGCTATTATAAACTTTTTTAAAAACCCAATCTAAAAGAGGTGTTTTATAAATAAATTCAAGAATTCTATATTTTAAAGGTATTTCTTTCCTTGATTCTTTATAATAATTTTTATAAATTTTAAATGGCAAATAAAATTTTAAAATTGATTGTTTTTCTGAAACTACTATATCATAATTTTCTTTATTAGAGCTTAATCCACCTAATTCATAATTACAAACAGTTTTGTTAAAATACACATAGGCTTCTGGTTCTTTTATGAAAATTTTAAAGAAGAAATCAAAATCAGCACAAATTTTATAATTTAAATTATATATTCCATATTTTGAAAATAAATTTTTATGTATAAAACATGCTTGATGGTTAATGTTATTCTTGAAAAAATAACTTAAATTAAAATTTTCAGGTGGAAATAAAACTTCATCATTATTATTTGTACTAATAAGGTTGGAATTACCATAAATAATTTTGTTTTGAAGATGTCCGACAAAATCATTAAATTTTTCTAGCACATTAAAATCATAAAAACTATCGCCTGAATTTAAAAAAACTAAATAGTCCCCAAAAGCTTTATTTATTCCCTTATTTTGCGCATCATAAACCCCTAAATCTTTTTCACTCACCCAATAATTTATTCTAGGAGTCTGTTTAATGTTATCAACGCTAGTATCCTCTGAACCTCCATCTATTACTATAAATTGAAAATCTTGAAAAGTTTGGTTAACTACACTATTAATAGTTTTTTTTAAACCATTTTCATTATTGTAATTGATAGTTATAATAGAAATTTTAGACATTTTAAAATGAATTCATGACTTCTATTACTTTAGTTACATCTTTAATTGTATGATAAAATGAAATAGGTAAACTTAAAGTTGTATTATGTATTTCTTCTGCTATTGGTGTTTGTTGCTTATCTATAATTCCAATCATTGCTTTTTGTTTATTAGGTGCAATAGGATAATGAATTTCAGTTTTTATATTTTTTTTAAATAAATATTCTTTTAATTCATTTCTTTTTTGGTGACGTATATTGAAAATATGAAAAACATCAAAATAATCTGAATTTACTTGTGGCTTAATAAAATCTGAACTTAAATTTTCTAAATAAATGCTGGCTAAATTACGTTTATGATTTGTAATTTTATCCATATATTTTAATTTAACCAATAATAATGCTGCCTGTAATTCATCTAATCTTGAATTTATTCCAACCACATCATTATAATATTTTTTTTCAGAACCGTAATTTCTAAGAATCTTAATTTTATTTGCTAACTCCTCATTATTCGTTGTAACAGCACCGGCATCACCTATTGCTCCTAAATTTTTTGTCGGATAAAAACTATGAGCTGCAAAATCACCAAAACTACCTGATAATTGTTCTTTAAATTTTGCCCCATGAGATTGCGCACAATCTTCAATTACTTTTAGATTATATTTTTGAGCTATAGCTAATATGGTATCCATTTCACAAACTTTTCCATATAGGTGAACAACCATGATTACTTTTGTTTTTGCTGTTATCGCTTTCTCTATTAATCTTGGATCAATATTATACGTTTCTATATTCGGTTCTACTAAAATTGGTTGTAGGCCATTATTTATTATTGATAATATAGTTGCAATATATGTGTTAGATGGGACAATTACCTCACTACCCTTTTCAAAATCAAATGCATTAAGTGACAAACTAAGTGCGTCTAATCCATTTGCAACACCTACACAATTTGTAGTTCCGCAGTATGTTGCAAATTGATTTTCAAATTCTTTTACTTTTGAACCTAGTATATACCAGCCACTTTCTAAAACTTCATTAAATGCAATTTTATACTCATTAAATAATGGTTTATTAAGATTATTTAAATTTTCGTATTCTATCATTTTTTATATGGTTCGAAAATATAATCATTTGCATCAAAAAATTCTGAAGCAAATACCATTAAAATAGCATCGTTCGAAAAATCATACATCGAATGCCAGTCCTCTGGATTAATTATCAAACATTTACTTGGCTTATTTAATTCGAAAATTTGCTCTGTATTATTATCATTGTTGTAAATTTTACATTCTCCTTTAATACAAATAGCAGCTTGTATTGTTTTATGGTGCCTATGACCTCCTCTTTTAGAGTCATCAACTCCATAAATATAAAACACACGTTTAATATCAAAAGGTAATACTTTTTCTACTACTGTTAAATTACCACGAGAGTCTGTAAATGTTTTTAAATCTATAATGTGTGCCATAATCTTATAAGTTCTAAATTTAATAAAATTATAACTTAGATATTTTAAAATAATAATGATGTTTGATTTTATCCAATAATTTAATTCCTAAAATATTAAATTTAGAACTTTTTAAGCCTTCAAAATAATATTGTTTTAACGTGAAAAAATTCAAAATTCCATAAGGAGAATTATTAATAGCACCATCACAATTAATCGTGTTATCAATTATATTGATTTTTCGTTTCGCATTAGCTAAAAGTAATACATATGGTTTATAAAATACATCAATAATATTTTTACTTATTGCGTACCCAGAATCTGTTAGACTAACCATATCATTTGCATAGAGTTTTAAGCTATGAAAATGAAAAAAGACTGCGGAAAATTGCTTTCCAGTACTTTTTTCTGTCCCGATAATTTGACTTTTATTACTATTAAAAGTATACTGTTGCACATTCCACGGAGCAATTCCACCTCCTAAATGATTTAATTCATGAATACCAACAAAAGTTGAAGGCCAATTATCTAAATATTTTTGATCTCCAAACTTACCATCTTCATGTTTTGCATAACACCAATCTATACATGCTTCTCTCCACCAATTTAAAACTTCTAAACCTTCTTTCGAATTTTTAAAAGTTACAAATTGAACACAATATTTCCCACTTGTAATAGATTGATCGTACATTGGAGAATATCTATGATCAGTAATTAAAACTGATTTATCCCCCATTTCATCTATTAAAACATTAGGATTTGAATAAAACAACAAATCGGCATCAATATAAGTGCAACTAGTTAAATTGAAATTATTTATGCAATATAAAATAGTTGATGGTGTTGATGTCCAACAATACTCTGCCGCACTACGTGTGTTTTTAACCGACTTTAATTTCTCATCTTCAAATTGAGTCAACGAAATTACAGTTAAATTTTTATGTGGATTTTTTTGAAAATAATTAAACGTATCATCATCAAACGCAATTACATATAAATGAAACTCAGTACAATATTTAATCAAAGACTCATACATTACTATGCCTCTCGATAAGTAATTAGAATTAAATAAGGTCACAAAATTCAACATAGGTTACATTTTTTGTGCTTCAATAAATAAAGAATCCGGCTTTCTAACTTTCCCTTCAATCAAATCAAGATTATAATTATTCCAATCTGGTATTTGGCTTTCTGTTGCAGTAACAACTTTTACATTTACAAACCCATGTTTTTTTAATAATTCAGACAAAGAATACCTATCATACATCCATTGATGAATTTCACCACCAAGTCTAAATCGCCCAATATTAAGTGCTTTTATATCATCCTTTAACAATAAATGAATTAATTTATTTTTAACACGTGATTTAAATTTAGAGAAACTGAAACTATCTTTATTCACAACAGATGTACTTTTTTTTATATTTCTAAAATTTTCAATTAATTGCTTAGTCTCATTTCCATTTCTTTCTATCAAAAAATCATCATTTTGTTTAGAAATATCTTTAATGTAATCAATCATTTCTCCACCACCCTTTGCTCTAACAACTTGATCATACATCTCTAACATAGTCCAATTATATTTTTCCTTAGCAGAAGTATCATTTGCTAAAGAAGCTTCTAAATACTTAATATAATTTCGAGCAATTGCTTCTAAATCAGGGATTGCAACTCGCAACACTCCTTTGGGCTGAAGAATCCGGTAACATTCCGAAATAAACTTTTCAGCATCCACTTTCATGAAATGTTCTAAAACATGAGAATGATAGGCCGCTTTAAATGAATTATCTTTAAATGGAATTCCTTTAGTTAGGTTATGTGCAATTACATCTTTACCTGTAGAAATAAAATCAACATTTACCCAGTTTTCATTAAACGTAAAGCCACATCCTAAATTTATATAAGGCAGTTTCTCCATATTTGTTTTTTTATTAAAATAATTTATTTAAGTGAGAAAATAAAATCTGAACGTAATTTTCATAATTATATTCACTGACAGTTTTATGTTGCGCATTTTTACCAATTTCAATAGCTTTTTGCGGATTTGCGATATAATAATTTACTTTTTCAATTGCCTCATCAATTGTTTTATAGGTTTCAATTTCCTTTCCAGGAACAAATAATGATGATAAATTTGTTCCTTCATCATTTAAGATCATAGTCCCTACACCAGTTGCTTCAAACATACGCATATTACCAACATAACCTTTTAATAAACTTTCATGAATATTAAAGGTTATAAGTGATTTTTGAATAATATCAAACATTTCTAGTCCCCAAGCTTCACCGTTGTAAACCTTTAAGATATCAGCATTTTTCTTAATGAAAAGGTTTTTATAATAAATTAATTCGCGTTTACTGTAATTTTTTTTATAATTATAACCCCATAATTGAATTGGAGTTAATTTAACAAGCTTTTTCAAGGCTATCTTTCTATTAATATGAACATCACTCCATCCTCCAACAAATGAGAAAGGAATTGTTTTAGGTTGAGGATTATTTATTTTATTTAAAATCCTTATATCGAAAGCAGGATGCATATATTCAGCTAACAATCCTTGATTAATAAAAGTTTTTACGAAATCAGGTGTTGATGAAAAAACCAAATCAATATTATTTAATTTTGAATTTGGATTTAACGGAGAGGATATCCAAGAAACAATTTTTTTGCAATAAGGACTTACTGATTTAACAAAATCACCAAAAAATTCGGTAACATATTCTAAATAAAATATATCAGGTTGAAATGTTTTAATTTGTTCAAATGAAATTTCGTAAAACCAATTGTCTGAATATTTAAAATTGTTTTCTGTAGCCCATTTTTTTTGTAAAATTTCGCAATTAGAAATTATCATAAATGTCTCATTTCCAGCTAATTCAGTATAGTAACATAAAGAACCAGTATCTGCAAAAAAACAACTTAATAATTTATTCTTTAATTCACTATAAGTTAGATCATTCACATTTTCACATTCATTAAAAAAATTTGTCAGAAAAGGTGGGTAATATGAAGTCAAGAAGCAAATTTTCATTATTTCATATTACTAAGATTATTACTTTTAATAAATTTCAAAAAAAAATACTGTTTTTAAAACTAATTTGTAAATAAAACAGATTAATATTTTTTGGCCTAAAGGTATAAAAAAGGATTGTTTCTCCTATTAATATATAGGTTAAATATTAGTTTATTGATTTGTGTTTTTTGAATATTTAAGGATATAGTAATTTATCAATTAGAACTTTTACTTATTTTTAAAATATTCTTTTTTTTACGAATAAATTGATTTATTTAATAGTTTTTTATTAAGATTTTATTGGATTAAAAAGTGGGAAATTATTCATTAATTCTGCTAAATTTGCATATTAAATTGCGGTTCTATAAAAATTCTTTGAATTCGTTAATTTTTAATTTAATAGCAAAATATAAATGTCAAATTCTAACATAGAAGAAGATAATGAGCCTTGGGATTTGGTATTAGAACCAAACAATAAATGGTATTCTTTAGGTTTATCAAAAATATTTCGTTTTAAAGACTTATTATTTTTATTTGTTCGACGTGATTTTGTTTCTATTTACAAGCAAACCATATTGGGCCCTATTTGGTTTTTTATTCAACCAATTATAACAGCAATAACTTATGCAATTATTTTTGGGGCATTAGCCGATATATCAACTGAAGGTATGCCCCCATTACTTTTTTACATGTGTGGAATCACCTTATGGAATTATTTTTCCGAAACATTATCAAAAACGTCAGACACATTTACTGCTAATTCTGGTATTTTCGGTAAGGTTTATTTCCCTAGAATGATAGTGCCTTTATCTGTTGTTTTATCAAATATGATAAAGTTGGGGATTCAATTTTTTCTTTTTTTAGTGGTTTGGATTTATTATTTAATTATTGACCCTAATATTCATCCAAATTACACAATTGTTTTTATTCCATTTTTAATACTATTAATGGGATTTTTAGGACTTGGGTTTGGTATTATCATTACTTCGATGACAACCAAATACAGAGATTTAAAATTCTTAGTTAGCTTCGCTATTCAATTGTTGATGTATGCCTCACCTATAATTTTCCCATTATCATTAGTGAGAGAAAAATATCCTCAATTTAAATTAATATTATTAGCAAATCCAATAACTAGTATTGTAGAAGCTTTTAAATATGCCTTTTTAGGAGTTGGAGAGTTTAATGTATTTTATTTAGGGTACAGTGTTTTATTTACTGTAATTTTATTTTTTATTGGTCTAGTCGTATTCAATAAAGTAGAAAAATCATTCATGGATACGGTTTAAAGAAATTTATAATGAGTAGAATAGTTTTAAAAGCTGAAAATATTTCAAAACAATATCGTCTGGGCCAACTTGGTACAGGAACTATTTCACATGATTTAAATCGTTGGTGGCATAGAGCAAGGGGCAAAGAAGATCCTTATTTACAAATCGGTGATACAAATGATAGAAGCATAAAAGGAAATAGCGATTACGTATGGTCACTAAAAGACATCAGCTTTGATGTGAGACAAGGTGATGTATTAGGAATTATTGGAAAAAATGGTGCAGGAAAATCGACCTTATTAAAAATATTATCGCAAGTAACTTCTGCTACTACTGGTAAAGTAAAAATTAGAGGGCGTGTTGCCGCATTATTAGAGGTTGGTACTGGCTTTCATCCAGAATTAACTGGACGTGAAAACATATTTTTAAATGGTGCAATCTTAGGAATGACAAAGCCCGAAATCATTAGTAAATTTGATGAAATTGTTGATTTTAGTGGTGTTGAAAAATATATAGATACTCCTGTAAAACGTTATTCATCTGGAATGATGGTAAGATTAGGTTTTGCCGTTGCCGCTCACCTTGAACCCGAAATATTAATAGTTGATGAAGTTTTAGCAGTTGGTGATGCTGAATTTCAAAAAAAATGTATGGGGAAAATAAAAAATGTTGCTGGTGAAGGAAGAACTGTCTTATTTGTTAGTCATAATATGCAAGCAATGTCTAGTATTTGCAAGACTGGGATTTTATTAAAAAATGGTTTAATTGAAGAGTCTAGTGATATCAATACCTGTATTAAAAAATACAATGGTGCGTTTGGAGAATCTATGATTGGAACCGTTAGTATTAAAGATAGACTCAATCGTTCACAAAGTAATGGAAATATTCTTTTTTCAAGTATCCAAGCATATTTAGGTGATAAAAAAACCTGGGATTTTAGATTTGATGAAGACATTAATTTTATGATTGAATGTGAGGCAAGAGATAATTCAGAAGGCCTACTATTTTATATGGCACTACTAGATCCATTGTCTACTGATATTTTGACTAATTTTAAAGTAGTTATAAAACAAAGTGAAATAGTTAAAGGGGAAAAATTGTCTTTTAATGTAACTATCCCTTCAAAAACGTTAAGAATTGGTCAATATCTTTTATATTTTGCAATTGGAGATGCTAATTACAAAAAATGGTATGATGTGGTAGATAATAACATTAACCTGCCTTCATTAAATATTACCCCTATTGATATGGATCCACATTATAATGCCGGCAAATTTTCTATTCCATATTCTATAAAAATTAATAAATAAAATAGTGATTAGAAAGATTTATAGAAAAATTTTTCCTAGAAAAGCCCCTTCCATTACTCCAAATAATGTTGTAATAGGTGAAAATTGTTCAATTGATCCTTCATCATTAATATTTGCAGCAAAAAATGCTAAAATCATATTTAGTGGTAATAATTATATTGGTAGAAATGTAGAAATTGGAACTGAAGGTTTAATCGAATTTGGAACAAATACTAGTATTCAAGATCGCTCAATCATTTTGGGTGATGTTGAAATTGGTAACTTTTGCACCTTTGCTCCAAATATATATATTAGTTCAGGACGACATTATTATGATTTTATACCTAATTATTATATTAAAGATCAAGACGAATTAAATTCAAATGATAAAGTTCGTTCAAAAGAACATTCTAAAAAAGTTATTATTGGAGATGATTGTTGGCTTGGAATAAATTCCGTTATAATGTCAGGAGTAACAATTGGAAGAGGTTCCGTTATTGGAGCAAACGCAGTGGTTACAAAAAATGTAGAACCCTTTTCAGTTATGACAGGCGCACCTGCTAAATTATTAAAAAAGCGATTGGATTTTATACCTAAGTCTTTTTTAAGATTTGATAATGACAATGATCTCCCAAATTTTTATAGTGGCCTTTTTGTTGATTTAAAAAATCTAAAAGAATCAAGATTTGAGAATGGCATATTTTCTTCATCAAAATTTTCCTTTTATATGATTAATAATGGTAATAAATTGATTTTGAAAATTAAAAAAATACCTTCTGCCAACTTAATTCTACTTTATAATAATCAAGAGATTGAACTCAAAAATAATGGCTATGAAACTTTATCATTTAATGCCGACCAAGTTTACTATCATCATTTTTCAATTAAAAATGAAATTGATAAAAAATCGAAGTTTTTACTAATAGAAAGTATAGAAATTTTAAATTAAAAAAAGATGAGAAATTTTTTATATCAAAAAAGACAACGAATTAAGGCTTTATTTAAAAGAAAAGTTAATCATCGCAAAATATTTGATGAAGGTTATCTTCAATTTCAAAAAACTGGAAAAACCTCTACTGAGGCGTATATGTCATTTCTGAATTTATATTGTTCAACTAACGGAAAATTAAATGAAGAACTTCATAATGAAATTATTAAAAATAACCCTCCAAAAAAAATTACTGAGAAATTAACTGGTGTAATTGGGGAAATTAATTCTGAAGAATTTTCTAACATAAATAAAATACTAAACAAAGATGGTTATGTTAGTTTTTCAAAAAAAGCAAATTCTGAATTAGTATCCAACATATCCAATTTTGCTTTAAAAACTAATGCCTTAATTGCTCCTTTATATGATAAAAACGTTATATACGATCCAATTAATCCTAAGTCAGAAATTTATCGTTTTCAACAAAATGATTTAATTAACAATAAAGATATTCAACAATTAATTATGGATCCGGTTTTAATAAATATTGCTCGCAATTATTTAGGATGCGAACCAATATTTGATTTTCCAGCTATGTGGTGGTCTACTTCATTTCTGAAGGAAGCATCAGGTGAGGCAGCCCAGTTGTATCATTTTGATTTAGATAGGATAAAATGGCTGAAAATATTTATTTATTTGAATGATGTGACGGATGAAAATGGGCCACATAGGCTCATTAAAGGCTCACATCTTCCTGGTGCTAAACCAAAAAAATTACTAAAAAGAGGATATGCTCGTATTCCGGATGAAGATATTGTGCACCACTACAAATCTGAAAATTTCGAAGTAGTTTTAGGAGAGGCAGGTTCAATGTTTGCTGAAGATACTAAATGTTGGCACAAAGGAACGCCACTAAAATCTGGACATCGTTTAGTTTTAGAATTCGAATATACAAGTTCAATGTTTGGAGCAAATTATCCTAAATTTATTGTAGAAGAGGCCTCCCAAGAATTTAAACAGTTTTGTGATAATAATAGTATTTATGCAACTAACTTTACATTTAAAAAATAGCAATTTATATTTATGTTAAATAATAAATCAATATTAATTACTGGTGGCACTGGCTCATTAGGAAAAGAATTAACAAAAACAATTTTAAAAAATTGGCCTGATGTAAAACGTTTAGTGATCTATTCAAGAGATGAGCAAAAACAATTTCAAATGGAACAAGAATTCCCAGTATCAAAATATGCTGCAATTCGTTATTTTATTGGCGATGTGAGAGATTTAGATAGATTAAAAAGGGCCTTAATGGGTATTGATTATGTAATTCATGCGGCAGCTATGAAACATGTTCATATAGCAGAATATAATCCTGATGAATGCGTTAAAACTAATATTGGTGGAGCTGATAATGTAATTAAAGCATGTTTAGAAACAACTGTAAGTAAAGTTGTTGCATTATCAACAGATAAAGCCTGCGCACCAATTAATCTGTATGGTGCAACTAAATTAACGTCAGATAAATTATTTATTGCAGCTAATAATATTCGTGGAAAAAAAGATTTACGATTCTCAGTTGTTAGATATGGAAATGTAATGGGTTCAAACGGTTCAGTTATTCCATTCTTTTTAAATAAGAAAAAAGAGGGAATATTACCTATTACTGACGCCTCTATGACTCGCTTTAACATAACTTTAAAAGGTGGTGTCGACATGGTTTTACATGCTTTAGAAACAGCTTGGGGAGGAGAATTATTTGTTCCTAAAATTCCTTCATATAAAATTTTAGACGTTGCTAATGCAATAGGTCCAAATTGCGAACATAAAATTAGTGGTATTCGTCCAGGTGAAAAAATTCATGAAGAAATGATTACAAGCTCTGATTCGTTTACAACCTATGATCTTGGAAAATATTATGTTATTTTGCCTCAAGTTCCTAATTTTAATCTAAACGAATACATTAAAAATTTTAATGCTAAATTGGTTTCTCAAGGATTTCATTACACGTCAGAAAACAATACTGAATGGGAAACAATAGAATCCTTACGTTCTCAAATAATAGAACATGTTGATCCAACATTTATACCTTAAATTAGATGATTCCATACGGTAGACAACATATTACAGAAGAAGATATAAGCGCTGTAGTTGACGCACTTAAATCGGATTTTTTAACCCAAGGCCCTAAAATAGCTGAGTTTGAAAATTCTTTTGCAACTTACATCGGTTCCAAATATGCGGTAGCAGTTTCAAATGGAACAGCGGCCTTACATTTATGTGCTTTAGCCTTAAATGTAAATAAATCATCAAGGGTTATTACTAGTCCAATTACTTTTGCAGCTTCAGCAAATTGTATTCGGTATTGTGATGGCGAAGTTCATTTTACAGATATTGACGAAAAAACATATTTATTAGATATTAATAAAGTTCGAGAGTTACTTTCTAAACATCCTAAAGGATATTTTCAAGGTATAATTCCGATTGATTTTGCTGGTAATGCAGTTAATTTAGAAGAGTTTAGAAAATTAGCAAATGAATTTGGATGCTGGATAATAGAAGACGCTTGCCATGCTCCTGGTGGTTATTTTATAGATAGCAAAGGGATTAAACAAAATTGTGGTAATAGTCAATTTGCGGATTTAGCTATTTTTTCTTTTCATCCAGTTAAACATATTGCTTGTGGTGAAGGTGGAATGATTACAACAAATGATGAGAAATTATATAATAGACTTATCAAACTAAGAACTCATGGAATAACCAAAGACCCAAACTTAATGCAAAATAATGATGGCGGTTGGTATTATGAAATGCAGGAATTAGGTTTTAATTACAGAATTACTGATTTTCAAGCGGCGTTGGGCTTATCTCAATTAAAACGAGCAGATTCAGGCTTAGCTAGAAGAAAAGAAATTGCAAAAATCTATTTTGAATCCTTTAAAAATAATAAAAAAATTATTGGGCAATCTGGAGTTATTGAGGGGCATGCCTATCATTTATATATAATTGAAGTTGAAAACAGAAAAGAATTATACGATTATTTAAGATCAAAAGATATTTTTTGTCAAGTACATTACATTCCTGTTCACACCCTACCCTATTATAAAAATTTATGTTTGAAAAATGAAAATTTATCAATTGCAGAAAATTATTATAAGAGATGTTTAAGTTTACCTATGTATCCTACTCTTTCTAAAACTGAACAATTATTTGTAATTGAAACAATAAACACTTTTTTAAATGACTAATGTTGCAATCATAACTGCTCGCGGTGGAAGTAAACGTATTCCAAGAAAAAACATTAAGTTGTTTCGTGGAAAACCTATGATTGCCTATTCAATAGAAACGGCATTAAATGCCGGTTTATTTGATTATGTAATGGTTTCTACTGACGATGATGAAATTGCTGCAGTAGCAAAAAAACATGGGGCCCAGGTTCCGTTTATGAGAAGTAAACAAACATCAGATGATTTTACAGGAACTGCAGATGTCGTGATTGAGGTTATAAATGATTTACAAAAAATAGGAAATCAATTTGATAACGCTTGCTGCATTTATCCTACAGCACCTTTTATTTCAAAACAAAACTTAGAAGAAGCCCACAAATTATTAATTGAACAAAAATTTGATAGTGTATTTCCAGTATGTCCATTTTCATACCCTATTCAAAGAGCTTTAGAAATTAATCATTCTAAAACTAGCATGGTTAATCCTGAAAATTTAAACAAACGTTCTCAAGATTTAGAAGCGAGATACCATGATGCCGGTCAGTTTTACTGGATGAATATAGAGCGCTTTTTAAAAGAAAAAAAAGTGTTTACAAGCAATTCTGGTTCAATAATTTTAGATGAATTACATGTTCAAGATATTGACAACGAAACTGACTGGAAACTTGCTGAATTGAAATATTCATTACTATTTCCATTAAATAAATAAATTATTATTCTAATGCGTCATTATAAATGTTTAAATCAACCTGTTTTTTTTAATGGAAACTATTCTTTAGTTCCAATTAGAGATGAAGACCGATATGAAATTTTAAATTGGCGTAATTCTCAAATTGACATATTAAGACAAGAATCACCTTTAACAGTAGAAAAACAAGACTTATACTTTAATACAATTATTGCTCAATTATTTGAAATTGATTATCCAAAACAATTGCTTTGGTCATTTTTATTAAATGGTAAATTAATTGGTTACGGAGGTCTAGTCCACATAGATTGGAAAACAAAATCTGCTGAAATTTCATTTTTAACAGAAACTAGTCGCAATAAAGATCAGGATGTGTTTATAAATGATTGGGGCAATTATTTAACACTAATAAAACAAATTGCAAATAACTATTTAAATTTTAATTTCATATTCACCTATGCATATGATATTAGACCAAATCTATATATAGCTCTTAAAAATTCAGGATTTAAAGAATCTGAAAGAATTAAAAATAATATTGAAATAAATGGAGAATTGAAAGATGTAGTTATACATAGTATTTACTTTAATAAATTATCAATGAGATTGGCAACTATTAAAGACGTAGATTTATATTTTAAATGGGCAAATGATTCATTGGTTCGCAAATATTCATTTAAACAAGATTTAATTGAATATAACGATCATGTAAAATGGTTTAAATCTAAAATAAATGATGAAAACTATATGTTTTATATCTTTGAAAATGAAAATAATGAGCCTGTTGGTCAGGTAAGAATTAATAAAGATTTCAGAGAAACAATAATTGGAATATCTATTGATGAAAAATATAGAGGAATGGATTATGGAATAAAAATGATTAATCTTGCCTGTAACTCTTTTTTATCGATTTTTCCATCAACAGAAATTAATGCTTACATTAAAGAAGCTAATGTCGCATCAATTAATCTATTTAAAAAGGCAGGATTTATTAAAATAGAAGATCTTGATGTTGAAGGTTGTAGATGTTTAAAGTTTAAAAAAACATATGAACGATATTAAAATAGGACATATTACTATAGGAGTTAATCACAAGCCCTTTGTGATAGCTGAAATGAGTGGAAATCATAATCAATCATTAGAAAGAGCATTGAAATTAGTTGATGCTGCTGCTGATGCAGGTGCCCATGCACTTAAATTGCAAACATACACTGCGGATACAATTACTATGAAAGGGGCTTATACGATTAATGACTCAAATTCATTATGGAATGGCAAAGAGTTGCATGATCTTTATAAAGAAGCTTATACTCCATGGGAATGGCACAAAGCAATTTTTGATAGAGCTAAAGAAAAAGGCATGATTGCTTTTAGTTCTCCCTTTGATGAATCCGCAGTTGATTTTTTAGAAACTTTGAAAGTACCTCTATATAAAATTGCATCTTTCGAAAACACTCATCATCCTTTGCTAATTAAAGTTGCTAAAACTGGGAAGCCTGTAATTGTTTCAACTGGTGTATCTTCTCAAGAAGACATTGAAGAAAGCGTAAATGTTTTAAAAAATGCAGGATGTAAAAATTTAATTTTGCTGAAATGTACAAGTACATACCCTGCAAGTCCCGAAAACACAAATTTAAATACAATACCTCATTTATCAGAAAAATATAATTGTATTGTAGGGTTATCTGATCATACAATGGGAATTGGCGCTTCGGTAGCAGCAGTTGCATTAGGGGCTAGAATTATAGAAAAGCACTTTACTTTGAATAGAGCTGATGGTGGCGTAGATTCAGCATTTTCATTAGAACCTACTGAACTTAAAGAGTTAGTGATAGAAACCGAACGAGCATTTTTATCTTTAGGAAAAGTTCAATTTGGAGTTCAAGAAATAGAAACAAAGAGTGTTTTTTTTAAACGGTCTATTTATGTTTCAGATGATATTAAAGAAGGAGATGTTTTTACTGATAAAAATTTAAAAATAATCCGACCAGGTAATGGCTTACATACGAGGTATTATTTTTCACTTTTAGGTAAAAAATCAACTAAAAACTTCTTAAAAGGAAGTCCACTTACAAATGATGCTTTAGATTCAATTTAAAACCAAAATAACTGAATAGGCATTAAATTATAAAAGATGATACGATTACTATTAAAATTTTTAAAAAATCCTTCTAAATTCTATCGTTATAGTGTTTTACCAAAAATACACAACAATAGTTCATTTTTAAAGATGTATAGTAGCTCTTCCAACCTTCAAAAAACTTTTATCAAACATCTTAATAAGTATAAAGTTAAATGGAACTCGGAAAACAAAAATATTATTTTGGTGCAATCAGTTTCTGATTATCAAATGTGTTTACAAATTGCAGCTACAAGCTATTCACTAGCTAAATCACAAAAAGCAAATATTGCCTTTTATTCAGCAGAATACACACAACCATTTAATAATTCGTTTTTAAATTACATATCTAAAAAGCCAATTAAAACTAATCTTGATAACATATTTTTCTCTTTTGCAAGTAAATTGTTGTATAGAAATAACCAAAAATTTGAGAACCAAAAATTGATTACTGAGTTATCAAATGAGCTTTTTTCAAAATTGAAAAATAAAAATGATGTATTAACAATTGAGATTGATGGTGTTAAAGTTGGTGATTTAATTTATGATACATATTTACGATACGCTAATAAACCTGAGGTTGATGTATCTGATCCTTTTCTAAAAACCCTTATAACCCAAACCTTTAATATCTTTTTTGTTACTAAACAAAAAATGGAACAATATAATGTTGTTTCATTAGTAAGTAGCTATACAACATATATATACCACGGCATTGTTGTTCGACTTTGTTTGCATAAGAAAATACCTGTATATACGGTTGGAGCTTATTATTCATTAGTTCATCAAGTATTAAATGAATTCCCAAGTCATGCAAATAACCATTTTTTATTTAATAAACTTTTCGAAAAATTAGAAAATAAGAATGAAATAATTGATAAATATACCCAACTATTTGAAAAACGCTTCCAAGGCGAAATTGATAGTGCAACCAGTTATATGAAACAATCTGCATTTTCCTCAAAAATTAATTCTGAATTAGATGGATTGGATTGGTCGAACACAGTTGTTGTATTAGCTCATTGTTTTTTTGATTCCCCTCATATATATAGAGATTTACTTTTTCCTGATTTTCATGATTGGTTAACATTTACCTTAGATGAATTATTATTGCAAAATGAATTAACAATTTTGGTAAAACAACATCCAAATGGATTACCTCAAAACGATGAAATTTTTGAGGAATTCAGAAAAAAATATAATGGAACAAAAATAAAATTTATAGACAAAAAAACATCGCAATTACAAATTATTCATTCTAAACCTAAGGCGATAATTACAGCATATGGAACTGCGGCTGCAGAGTTTTCATATAAAGATTTTCCAGTAATCACAATTTACGACAATCCATTTACAGCTTATGATTTTACGCATTTAGCAAAATCAATTAGTGACTATAAAGTTTTATTGGCAAATGTTAAAAACCTACCATCAAAACAAAATAAAAAACAAATAATTGAATATTATTACATGCAAAACTTCTTTTTTTTACAAGGAAGAACTTCTGATTTTTTAAAATTTGATAAGTATAAAGGACAAGTATTTTCAGATGAGTTCCTGATTGATTATTTACCAAATATTACTCCTTCCTATTTTGAAATACTTGATTCTGCAATAATAGATGGTTTAAAATTAATTGAATGGGAAATGAATATATCAAATTCCATTTCAAAATTTTAGTTTTATTAGTTTATTTTTTTGATAAATGAGTTGCGATTTTATTGTAAATTAAAATCAGTGTAAAAACACAAACACCTGGGAAAATAATTAACCACCAAGAAGAAAAACTATTTTGTCCTTCATTTAATAAACTCCCCCAAGATATAACATTTAAGGGCACTCCTACTCCAATAAATGATAATGATGATTCTATTAATACAGCACCAGCCATTCCAAATACAATTTGAACAAAAATGACTGGTAAAATATTAGGTAATATGTGTTTAATAATAATTCTTGAATTTGAAATCCCTATTGCTTTACAAGCCATTACATAATCTAAATGCTTAGCTTTAATAAATTCAGCTCTAACAATTCGTGCTAGATTAGTCCAACTTAAAAAACCCAAAATTAAAATCAAAAATAAATAGGATGGTTTTGCAATAGCTGCAATCGAAATGATTAACAATAAAACTGGGATTGAATTTAAAATCTCAATCAATTTTGAAATTATTGTATCAAAAGGGAAATATATTTTAGCATTCTTATTAATTAAGTTATCTATTTTTTTTCCTATCCCGCTGAACAAATAAACTATTGATGAAAATATAATGACAGAAAACAATAATTGAAATATTACGCTTAATCCTCCATTATTAAAGGAATTGATAAGTTCATCTTGCCTTATTTTAATACTATAAAACCAAGCAATTATCAAACTAAATAATATTAATCCAAATTGAAAATAGCCAATTTTAAACGTATTATTTTGGTAATAACCAGCGATAGCGCCTAAACTAATTCCTAGAATAGAAGCAAGCAACATACCGAAAATACCTACACTTAACGATATTTTTGTGCCATGAATTATTGCGGACAGTACATCATTTCCATTTTGAGTGGTTCCAAACCAATGACGATATTTAATTGGTAAAGTAACTGATGAGTTATTAATTGTAATAAATTGTTTTTCAAAAGGGCTTTTAAGTGGTGCATTATCAGCATCAATTGTATTAGGAGAATAAGCGCAAGGCGGAAAAATAGCAAATGAAGTTTCTAATAATTTCCATTCCTTTCCCATATTGTAATTAATTGTTTCCAGTTTATTATTAGCTAAAATGATTGATTTATTTTGAAACGAAAATGCTGGAAACATCCATTCTCCCTTGTATTTGCAAACAAGAGGCTTGTCATTGGCAATAAATGGTGATAAAAATGCTAAAATTACAAATGCAATAAAAATACGTATTGGCCATTTCAACGCTATATTTTTAGGTTGAAATCTCATCAGTTTTATATATAAATGATAATCTTGTATACTCATATCCTAATTCTTGGATCTATTAAAGCATTTAAAATATCAGAAATTAAATAAGAAATAACTGTAAAAAAAGTAGTTAACGTTACAAAAGCAATAACAATAGGATAATCATGAGCAATGATAGATTTAATAATTTCATTACCCATACCAGGTATTGTAAAAATACTTTCAATAATTACTGAGCCACCAATTACTGTCGGAAAAATGGATGAAAAAACTGTTATAAGAGGAATTGCGCCATTTTTAAGAGCATGTTTCCAAATAACTTTACGGTCAGTTAATCCCTTGGCTTTGGCTGTTTTGATGTAATCAAAAGTTAATTGATTTGTGACGGATGCTGTAGTTAATTTAGATAAAAAAGCAATTGATGAATAAGTATAAGTAATTAACGGTAATATTACATATGGAAATGACTCTCCTACTCTATTAAAAAATGTTGCATGATCACTATATCCTCCAATCGGTTTAATTCCCGAAGGGGGAAAAATTGCTAATACTCTTGGGTTTGCAAATAACATTAATAATAAAACGCCAATAAAAAAAGAAGGAAAAGAATACAATAAAAACAATGTTGATTCAGTCCATTTTGAGGAAAGTTTATTTGGTGATTCTACAAGTTTTATTCCAATGGGAATACTAATCATATATGCTAATAGAATTGAAAGGATTGAAAAAAATAATGTCCATCCAATTTTATCTTTTATGATAGAAATTACAGGTTGCTTTGTAATATATGAAATACCAAAATCGCCACGTAATATTCCTTTAGAATCCTTAAATCCGAATAACCATCCATTATACTGATTTTGTATACCATGCCATTTAAAATAAGGAATATATTCTTTTATATTAAACGATTGATCTTTATTTCGGATTATAGATGTATCATTTACTTCAGATAAACAATTGATGCTAAAATAAAATAAGGGCAAATTCAAGCCTAATTTATTCTCCCAATATTTTTTTTGCTCTTCAACATTTGCACTTCCACCAGAACTACTCGTATTAACTAACATATTTACGGCATCTCCAGAAGAATTTTTCAGTAAAATAAAGGATATAATAGTAACAAAAAAAAGAGTTGGTATAAACCAAAATATACGTTTGATTATATACTTAAACATTAATTTTTAAGTTTTAGTGTATTAAGTAAAACTCCAGGATATTCGTTATAAACTTCAATATTTTGCCATCTTTTATTTATGATAACTCTTCTCATTTGAGCAAATAAAAATATATAAGGTTGTTCATCATAAACAATCTGTTGAAATTGTTTTGATAATTTAATACGATTAATCTCATTTACACTCCTGTTTATTTTTTCGATTAATGAATCGGTATAATTATTTCCAAAGCCTGTGAAATTTAATCCATTATTTTTCCAAGAAGATGAATGCCATAACTGAGAGAAATCTTCAGGCTGAGCGCTACTCTGCCACGCACCAATACTCATATCAAAATCATGATTCATTGCAGCACCAACAAATCCATTATAATCAACCGGATTTAATTTGGCATATATATTAACTTTGCTTAAACTTTCCGCAATTTGCTTTGCTAAATCTTCCCATTGTTTTTGAGTTGCCATAAAATTAATATTAAACTCAAAATTAACTTTTTCACCATCAATCATTTTATCCAAAACTTGGTCGTTATCTGTATCAGCCCAACCAGCTCGAGTTAATAATTCTTGTGCTTTTTTTAAATTAAATTCTATTGGAATTAATTTTGAGTTAAAATCTGGTTTAATTCTTGAAATTGGACCAACCATTCTTTTACATTTGTCATTATAAATAATTTTATTTATTTGATCATATGGAGTTAATAAAGCCATTGCTTTCCTTACCAAAACATCATCAAATAACCTTTTATGATTTTTTCCATCTGGCTTCATATTCATTGCAACGTACAAGTAATTGTAGGTTTCAGCCAAAGTTGTAAAATAACTTTTAGTAAACTCAGTATCATTACTGAGCTCCGTATAGGTAGAAAAATCAACCATTGTTGAAACATCAATTAATCCATTTTTAAGCTCTAAATTTGTTGAAGAATTATTTGCATTTATTTTAAAAATAATTTTATCTGCATTCGCTTGGCAGTACCAGTTATCATTGCAGTTTTCGGCCCAATGGTTTTTCTTTTTTTCAAGGGTTACACTTATTCCTTTGTCCCATTTAGTAATTTTATAAGGGCCAGCGCCATTAATAAAATTTGGATCATGATAATACTTAGGACTATTGAATGTGTCTGCCCATTGTTTGATGTCGCTATTTTGATGTACAAAATTTGAATCCATTAACTGAGAAAAAGAGAATTTGCTTAGCGTTTTCTTTTTATCGTAAAAAGCTTCTTCAATTATTGGAAAATCTGTCCAAAACCAAGTATTTAAAATATATGGTTTATTCATCATAATTTTAAATTTCTTAGGATTCTCTTTATCAATTTCAATATTTCCTACATTGTCCCAAAATGATTTTAAAGCTGGATTATTAGTTAATAAGCACTTATTTGCTTTAGAAGTAAAAACAACATCTAAAGCAGTAATTGGACTATTATCGTCCCATTTTAGATTGTCTTTAACTTCGTAGCTATAATCTAAACCATTGTTACTAACAATGGGTAATTCTTTTACTAAACAAGGAATTAATAGGCCTGTTTTAAAATCAACCTTTAAAAGACTAATATGTGTATAAAGATTAATTTCTGACCTTAATGCCGAATTACCATTACTAGGATGTAAATCATCAGGTTCACTCAGAATATGAACAACCATCGTATTATTTGTTTGTTCTTTTTTACAAGAATATAAAAAAACTAAACATCCAATAAAAACGTTAAGAAATAGACTCTTCATGCTTCTAAATTAATAAAAGTCGGATTAAAAAAAATATTTTTATTTTAGTTAAATTCCAATAAAAAAATCCTTACATTTACAACCTCTTATTAAATTGAGAGTTGGAGAGGTGCCTGAGTGGCCGAAAGGACATGTTTGCTAAACATGCGTACGGGAAACTGTACCGCGGGTTCGAATCCCGCCCTCTCCGCTGAAAAGCCCGTCAATAGCGGGCTTTTTATTTTTTCTGATATATTTCTTTATTAGAAATCATAATATTTTACAATAGAAAAAGATAATACTAATTAACTACTTATAAAATTGGATAATTTTCCGGTAATGTTTTGTT
>JBBQKU010000015.1:0-93694 GCA_038327195.1 Bacteroidota bacterium
GTGCAAAAGTATAAAACCTTTTTCACTCCTCCAAATTTATTTTCAAAATATTTAATCTTTTTTTAAAAAAAAATCTTTTTCTGTTTCTAAATTCTTGTAACTCAAATAACGGGATGCAAATGTACTATTTATTTCCTATTCACAAACTTTTTTTTACTATTTTTTTAAAGAATTTTAACTGAAAATCTAATGAGTAAATTAAATAAAATATCAATAATTTCTTATTGAACTGAAAAACAGTGTTTTATAAATAAATCAAGCATTAAGATAGTTGAAATTAAAAAATAAAATTACTTAAACTTACAAGTTAACATGGCAATATCATCAATAAAAGGCATTTCGGATTTAAATTCTTCTATATAAAATAAAATCGCCTTATTAATAAATTCACAACTAGATAATTTATTTTTAAGTAAAATATTTTCGATTTCTGTTTGTGAAATTGAAACATCAAGATTGTTAACAGTATCTGTTAAGCCATCTGTGTAAGCAAATAAAATAGAATTTTTTGAAACAACAATAGTATCTGACTCTATAAATTGCATTGGGTTTGTAATTCCCAAAAGCGTGCATCCTTTTATAAGCGGAATACATTTATTTCCAGAAACTAATAATGGTGCGTGATGGCCAGCATTTATATATGAAAGCGTATTTGTTTTGGTGTTATATTTTCCAATAAATAATGAAATAAACTTTTCAGTTTTTGCATTTTCACAAATCAATTGATTGAGATCAACTACAATTTGAGTTAAGTTTTGCGTATACTTAACTAATACATGTAAGGCAGCTTGAAGATTACTCATTAACAAGGCTGCAGCTAACCCTTTACCTGAAACATCAGCTAAACAAAACACACACTCGTGCTCATTAATCCAAATAACATCATAATAATCTCCTCCAATTTGTTGGTGTGGCAGGTAAATCGCATGAATTTCAATATGCTTATTGTTAGGAAGTTTTGATGGAAATAATAATTTTTGCATTCCCTGAGCCAATTCTAACTCTTTTTGAATTGCGGCTTTTTGTATAGAAGTTTTATATAATTTCTTGTTCTCAATAGCCACAATCATAACATTAGTAAGTGTTTGAATAAACGGGAGATGCTTGATTGCGGAACTCATTTCTAACTTTACTTCATCTATATCACCTAGAAGTACGAATGCTAATGGGGTATTTTTATGATAAACTGGAATAACAATTTCAAATTTTTGACTCAAATTACCTTTAGAATAAGATATTGTTTCAATTTCTTTAATATCTAACAACTCCGTTTCAAATAACAAATGATTATAGGATTTATCAACGCCGTACTTTAAAATACAAGTCCATTCAGTTGAGAAGCTAAACAAAACAAGCTTACCAACTTTTAATCTGTTTTCGAGGATATCTTGATAAATATCTAATAACTGAGGCGTTGTTAGATTATTATTAATTGCCTTTGTCATTTCCAACAAAGCATTCAATTTTACATCTTTTACAGTATTAGATGAAGATATTTTAGAACTTGATGATTTCAAAAGACAATTTTATAAAGACTAAATATAAAATTTTTAATTGAAAAATTCATTTAGATTTCTAAAGAAAATCAACTAAAATAAAATTCTATAAAGACTAAAGCGCTAATTACTCATTATATTTTTCAAGAAAATAAAATAGATTTTTAAATTTACAAACTCTTGAAAAAATTATTTATACTTTTTTTGTTACTCTGTAACTTCACTTTTTTTTCGCAAGAAGAAAAAAAACTGTCAATTAAAAAGACGAGCGAAAAAATTACTATTGATGGTATATTAGATGAGCAAGTTTGGAAACAATGTGAACTTGCTTCTAATTTCTGGCAAAATTTTCCATACGACACGTGTTTAGCTAAATCAAAAACAGAAGTATATATGACTTATAATGATAAGTCAATTTTTATAGCAGCAATTTGCTACGATTCACTGCCAGGAAATTTTATTATTCAATCCTTAAAGCGAGATTTTTCTTATCCGGTAAGCGATGCGTTTGTAGTAACTATTGATCCATTTTCGGATAAACAAAATGGCTTTAGTTTTGGAGTAAATCCATATGGAGTGCAACGAGAAGGACTTGTGTCAAATGGCGGCGGACAAGGAGTTACTACAAATTGGGATAATAAATGGCATGCTGAAGTAAAAAGAAATAAAGGAAACTGGACTGTAGAAATGGAGATACATTTTAAATCAATACGTTATAAACCAAATTTAACAACATGGAATATAAATTTTGCTAGAAATGATTTAAAACGGAATGAAAATTCGACATGGAATAAAGTACCTCGTCAATTTAATATTGCTACACTTGCTTTTTCAGGAGATTTAATTTGGGATAATCCTCCTAAAAAAGCAGGAGGAAATATTGCTGTTATTCCATACGCAATTGGTAAAGTAAGTAAAGATTTTGTTGCAAAAACAGACACTAAATATGAAGGGAATATTGGAGCTGATGCTAAAATTGCATTATCATCATCTATGAATTTGGACGTGACCGTAAACCCAGATTTTTCTCAAGTAGATGTTGATAGACAGATTACAAACCTTACGCGTTTTAGTTTAGTTTTTCCGGAACAGCGGCAGTTTTTTACAGAAAATAGTGATTTGTTTGCAAGTTTTGGATTTAGACAAATGCGTCCATTTTTTTCGCGAAGAATTGGAATTGGAACAACTAATCCGATACCAATAATAGCAGGGGCTCGTTTAAGTGGGAAGCCAAATAAAAATTGGCGAGTTGGATTTATGGATATTCAAACTGCAAAAGCAAAGGACAATAATATTGATGTATACGCTCAAAATTATATGGTTGGAGCTGTTCAACGTAATGTATTTAAACGTTCGAACATTGCAATGTTATTTGTGAATCGTCAGCAGTTTGATACCAGCAAATATTCTGATACTAATTTTAACAGAGTAGTTGGTTTAGACTATAACTTAGCAAGTGGTAATAATAAATGGAACGGTAAATTTTTCTTTCATCATTCGCTTTCTAATAAAAATAATAATGATGCTTATTCGCATGCAAGTTGGTTGAGTTATAATACTCAAAAAATTTCAGTCATGTGGAATCATGAGTACATGAATAAAAATTACAATGCAGAAACTGGCTTTACTCCTCGCCTATTTCAAACTGATGTAAGCAAAGGTATAACAACAAGAAATACATATTGGCGATTAGAGCCTAGTATTAATTACTATTTCTACCCAAAAAATTCAATTATTAATAAAATGGGGCCAAGCTTATATATGGACTATTATGCCAATAGTAATTATACTACTACGGATATTTTAGCGCAAGTTGGCTATGACATTAACTTAACAAGCACTGCTGGCTTATCTTTAGATTATAACACTTATTATACAAAATTAATATACCCAACTGATGTTACATTTTCAGGGAATGCTCCATTACCAATTGAAGCATATAATTATCGTGAGATAGTGTTGAGCATGAAAAGTAACCAACGAAAAACATTGAACGCGACTATTGGTGGCACTTATGGAAGTTATTTTACTGGATCAAAATTATCTTATAATGCCGAAATAGCCTTTAGAAAACAACCCTACGTCATCATCGGCTTAAGTTACACACACAACGAACTAGTAATGCCCTACTTAAAAAATAAAATAATTTTAGATTTAATTGGGCCAAGAATTGAGTTATCATTTTCGAGAAGTGTGTTTTTCACAACCTTTTTGCAATATAATAGTCAAATAAAAAACTTCAATATTAATGCCCGGTTACAATATCGTTTTAATCCAATGAGTGATGTATTTATTGTTTATTCTGACAACTATGTTTCTGATAATTTTAATCAAAAAAATAAAGCATTGGTTTTGAAATTTGTGTATTGGATTGATTAATTTTACCTTATAATAATACTCTATGGACAAAAATGCAATCGTAATAGGTGCTGGAGTTGCTGGATTAGCAGCAGCAGTAAGATTAGCTTGTGGCGGATACAAAGTTACTGTATTTGAAGCTAATAATTTTATTGGCGGAAAGATAAATAGTAAAAGCGTAAATGGTTATCGATTTGATATGGGACCATCTGTTTTTACTGGGCCAGAATATATCAAAGAATTATATGATTTATGTGGCGAAGATTTTTCGGAATTTAAATATCAAAAACTTTCGCATACATTTAATTATTTTTATCCAGATGGATTAAATTTTCATTTATCCTCTAATAAAGAAATACTGTTAAATCAACTTTCTGAAAATCTAAATGAAGATAAAACAGTTTTACAAAATTATTTAAAAAAAGGAGAAGAAAATTACGAAGCAATTTCACCATTATTTATCGAGACATCATTACATCGTCCAAAACATTTATTAAATAAAAAATTAATTAAAGCCTTATTAAACATTCCGAAGTACAAACTGAATAGTACAATGGATGAGGAAAATAGGAGTACTTTTAAAAATCCGAAAACTATTCAATTATTTAATCGATTTGCATCCTACAACGGTAGTAATCCATATCAAGCACCTGCTATGCTTAATATGATTCAACATTTGGAATTAAATGTTGGTGCATTTTTACCTGAAAAAGGAATGGTTCAAATTGTGAATGCAATTTATGATTTAGCTATAAAAAAAGGTGTGGAATTTAAATTAAATGAACCGGTAACAAAAATTAACATTGAAAATAAACAAATAAGAGGGGTAACTACAAGTCATGGAAAATATAGTACGGATGTAGTCTTTAGTAATATGGATGTGACATTTACTTATGAAAAATTAATGCCAGAAATAAAAAAACCAATAAAAACATTAGGACAAGAAAAATCGAGTTCAGCTATCGTTTTTTACTGGGGAATAAAAAAAGAATTTAAAGAATTGGGAGTGCATAATATTTTATTTTCTGCAGATTATAAAAAAGAATATGAAGATATTTTTATTAGTAAAATTCAAAACAATGATCCAACTATTTATATTAATATAACTTCAAAAGAAATAAAAACAGATGCACCTGAAGGATGTGAAAATTGGTTTGTAATGACAAATTCAACAATTAACACAGGTCAAAACTGGGAAGAAGAAGTGAAAAAAGTACGTCAAGTTTTTATAAATAAAATAAATAAAACTTTAAATACAAACATAGAAAACTATATCACTTACGAAGAAGTGATGCATCCTGGAACAATTGAACAAAAATACTCCGGAAAATCAGGTTCAATATATGGTAATGCATCTAATAATAAATACGCCACTTTTTATCGTCATGCAAATTTTAGTAAAGATATTAAAGGTCTTTATTTTGTAGGCGTTACAGTTCATCCTGGCGGTGGGATTCCATTAGCTTTAAACTCAGCAAAAATTGCAATTGATTGCCTTAAAGAAGATTTGAACTAACAAAAAAGCGATAATTGAATTGATATCAATTATCGCTTTTCTTTAAATATTTATTAAAATTTATTTTTTTGCGTCCTCTAAAAACTGAGCTAAACCTTTATCAGTTAAAGGATGATTTAATAATGACATAATTGCACCTAAAGGAGCTGTAATAACATCAGCACCAATTTGTGCACATTGAATAATATGCATTGGGTGACGAACAGAGGCTGCTAGAATTTGGGTTTCGTAGGCGTAATTATCAAAAATAACTCGTATTTCTTCAATTAATCTCATACCATCAGTACTTACATCATCCAAACGACCAACAAATGGAGATACATAAGTTGCACCAGCTTTTGCGGCTAATAACGCTTGTCCTGCAGAAAATACTAATGTACAATTTGTTTTAATTCCTTTATCGCTAAAATATTTAATTGCTTTAATACCATCTTTAATCATTGGGATTTTTACAACTATACGTTCATGTAAATCGGCTAAAATCTCACCTTCTCTAACCATTCCATCAAAATCTGTGGCAATTACTTCAGCACTAACATCGCCCGTCGTAATATTACAGATATCAACATAATGTTTTAATATATTATTTTGTCCTTTAATGCCTTCTTTAGCCATTAAACTTGGGTTAGTTGTTACACCATCTAAAACGCCTAAATCTTGCGCTTCTTTAATTTGGTCTAAATTTGCAGTGTCAATAAAAAATTTCATAGTATTATTTGTTTTTTTTGTAAATTTAGGCATAAGCAATTTACTACAAAGTAATGTTTGTAGATTGTTTACATTTTTTTAATTAAATGAAAAAGAAGAAAATTGTTGTATTTAGTGGTGCTGGAATTAGTGCAGAAAGTGGATTAAAAACATTTAGGGCTAGTGATGGGCTATGGGAAGAATATAACATTGAAGATGTAGCAACTTTAGCTGCTTGGCAAAAAAATACCGAAACTGTTCAGCAATTTTATAATACACGCCGAAAGCAAGTAATGGAAGCCAATCCAAATTTGGCCCATGAATTAGTAGCTCAACTTCAAAAATACTTTGATGTAATTGTTATTACCCAAAATATAGATGATTTACACGAACGTGCTGGTAGCAAAAATGTTTTGCATTTACATGGCGAAATTATGAAAGTTAAAAGCACAGTTGATTCAAGTTTGATTTACCCAATAAAAAAATGGGAATTACAAATGGGTGAGCTATGTGAAAAAGATTCTCAATTGAGACCACACATAGTATGGTTTGGCGAAGATGTTCCTGAAATGGATAACGCCACAGCAATTGCAGAAACGGCTGATATATTTGTAACAATTGGCACTTCTTTAAATGTTTATCCAGCTGCTAACTTAATTCATGTAGCTCAATCCTCTATTCCAAAATATTTAATTGACCCAAATGATTTTAAATTAGAACATTTAAAAAACTTAACGCATTTAAAAACAACCGCTTCAAATGGAATGAAAATTCTTTTTGAAAAGTTAACTGAATCAAATAAATGAGCTCTCCATCAACTATAAAATGTCCAAATTGTAAACACGAATTTCAATTAGGCGAAGCAATATCATCCGAAATTGAAACAGCTATTAAAGCACGTTATTTGGAGCGTTACAATAAAGATCAAAAAATAATTGCTGATAAAGAAAAAGAATTTGAATTAAAAATTGAGCAATTAAAAAAGCAAGAGGAAAATCAAGCGCAAATTATTGCAGATAAAGTTAAACTTCAGAAAAGTGTTTTAGAAGAAGAAGCTACAAAAAAAGCGGCTTCAGAAATGCAAATGCAATTAGAATTATTAAATAAAGAATTAACTGAAAAAGCCCATAAATTAAAGGAAAGTCAAGCAAAGGAACTTGAATTTTTATTAAAAGAAAAAGAGATAAAAAATAAAGAAGCTGAACTTGAAATTACAATTCAAAAAAAATTACAAGCAGAAAGAGAACAATTTTCGGAAATTATAAAAAAACAAGAACAAGAAAAAAATATTCTTAAGGATAAAGACCATCAAATGAAAATGCTTGAATTACAAAAGCAATTAGATGATCAAAAAAAATTAACTGAAGAAATGGTTCGTAAACAAGGGCAAGGCTCCATGCAATTGCAAGGTGAGGTTCACGAATTGGCTTTAGAGGATTTATTAAAAGCTACATTTCCGTTTGATTTAATAGAAGAAGTTGGAAAAGGCGTGCGAGGGGCAGATGCCATACAAACTGTTAGAAATAATTTAGGAAATGCATGCGGTAAAATAATTTATGAAAGCAAAAATACGAAAGCATTTGGTGGCGATTGGATTGATAAATTAAAACATGATATGCGACATACTCAGGCGGATATTGCTGTAATTGTTACTGAAACCATGCCAAAAGATATGGATAGTTTTGGAATGAAGGATGGCGTTTGGGTTTGTACATTTACTCAAATAAAATCTTTAGCGTTTGTATTAAGAGATAGTTTAATAAAAATAAACAGTGCAGTTGCCAGTCAGGAAAACAAAGGTGACAAAATGAGTATGCTTTACTCTTATTTAACAGGAACTGAATTTAGGCAACAAATAGAGGCAATTGTAGAAGGATTTACTGAATTACAAGATGGCATTCAAAAAGAAAAAAATGCCATGCAAAAAATTTGGAAAGAACGCGAAAAACAATTAGAAAAAGTTTTATTGAATACCACTAATTTTTATGGTTCTGTAAAAGGTATTGCAGGTAATGCAATAGGAGATATTAAATTATTAGAATTAGGAGAATAATTTAGTAATTATTATTTCTATTCCTTAAAATTAATATGTTTTCCAGCTGTACCTCTTAAGCGATACCAAAAACTTTGAGTTTCAGTAATCGGAATAAATTCTGGTATTTTTATCGCCAAATAATCTATTTCAGGATTTGAATGTGGTAGTGTTTTTAAAGTATCAAACAAAACAGGTAAGTATTTCAAATCTTTCAATCTCTTTTTTCCAAAGCGATACAACATGCGTGTTTGAAAAGGATCTGTTGCTAATGCAATATGTTGAAGTCCTAATTTTTTAGCCAATTTATATCCGTACCAAGCATTTTCTGTACTATGTTGAGCCCTATCTTCAACAATAATATCTTCTTCCGGCACACCATGAGCAATGGCATACAACTTCATTATTTTTGCTTCTACATAAGGGCTATACACAGCACTTCCACTCATGATGATTTTTTTTGCTGAGCCATTTTTATATAAATGAATTCCCCATAAAACACGCATTTGCATTGTCATATCCCAAACTGAATCAACAAATGGCACGCCGGGCACAATAATCGCATCATATTGCTTATGTTCAAACAAAGCTCTACGTGTTAATTTATTTGCTGATGGCTGAAATAACATGCAAGAACTAAAGCTTAATAGTATTATTAGCAAAACGAAATAAAACAGTTTATTTTTTATAAAAATCATTTTTAGATATCCGATTATGGTTTTTTATTTAGAAACTCGTCAGTAAAATGTTGTTGTTCCTTTGGCTTAGAAAATTTTTCATTATTATAGTTTTGAGAATTTCCTTTTGGTATGGATAACGAAACCCAATTTGAATGGCTCACCATTTTTGCAATAAAAACTAATTGACCTACATGATACGGGTAATGTGCTAATTGCCTATTTATAGCTTCCAAAACAGTATGTCCTTGATTTCTGATATAAATAATTTTATCCAAATCTTCAACTTTTAAAGCCTTAAGTGTTGTTAAAAAACAATTCCAACCTTCATTCCATAAAATCAATACTTCAGTTTTTGTTTTAGTATCATTTTCAAATTCCGCATCTCGATTTCGAAATTCCTTTTCTCCATCAGTTGTTAAAAAATTCGTCCACCGAGATAGCATATTTCCATGCAAATGTTTTACGATTGTAGCCATGCTATTACTATCATCGTTAAATTGAAAAAACAATTTTTCTTCATTAACTTGATCAAAAGATTTATCTCCAAGCATTTTATAATACTCAAATTGTTTTATGACGCTATCTAAATAATTAGTTTCCATATTTATTTCAAAAATCAAATATCACTATTTTTATTAAGTATATCCCAAGTATGATCACCTAACATTTTCACCGTACCAATATATGTTAATGAAGCAGGCATTTTCCCCCAATCTTCAGGGCCAATTAATAATAATTTAAATTGTTCTTCTTTTTTATATAAATGATAAATTTGACTAATAATAGGTTCAAAAGGTAAATCAGCTTGGTAAATCTGTTCCGACATTTCAACACGTTCTTTTAAATCATTAGCTTGTTTTACCAAAAGCTCAACCTGCTTTTGTATTTGATTCATTTGAATATTAGTTTGTTCACGCATAGCAGTTAATGCACGTGACTTTATTTTACCAGTATCTTCAGGGTTAATAACAATACTTCCAACATGATGGGAATAAGGTAATAATCCAGGATTTTCAGCAACTTTATCTTTATCAATAGGATTTACAAATTCCATAAGTAAAATTCTTTTAATTAATCTCTAATATACCACTAACAACAGTAAAAGTCAAATGTTGTTTAAAAAATGAACATATTTTTGATTAAAAAAAAAGGGTAAATTAGATTCTTAAAAAATAACTAAGAATTGCCTGCACAAGAAGACATATATTTCTATCTCAAAAAATATTGGGGTTACGATACGTTTCGTCCTTTGCAAGAAGAAATTATTCTTTCAGCTTTAAACAACACTGATACATTAGCATTATTACCAACTGGTGGTGGAAAATCATTATGCTTTCAAATACCAGGTTTAGCTCGTGGAGGAACTTGTTTGGTTATATCGCCATTAATTGCATTGATGAACGATCAAGTAACAAACTTAAGAAATAAAGGAATTAGTGCGGTAGCAATCACATCTGCAATGAACTTCAAAGAAATTGAAATTGCTTTAAATAATGCTGCCTTAGGTCATGTGCAATTTTTATATGTATCGCCTGAGCGGATTGAAAATGAAAATTTTAGACAACAACTTTCTTATCTTCCCATTAATTTAATAGCCGTGGATGAAGCGCATTGTGTTTCGCAATGGGGTTATGATTTTAGACCAAGCTATTTAAAAATTGCTGAATTAAGAGCTTATTTTCCATCAATTAATATAATTGCATTAACGGCAAGTGCAACAAAAGATGTTGTTGATGATATTCAAGATAAATTAAATTTTAAAAATCAAAAAGTTTTTAGACAATCGTTCGTAAGAAAGAACATAAGATATGTTGTTCAGCTTGAAGAAAATAAATACGAACGGTTACTAAAAATTATTCACAACATTGGAGGTTCTGGAATTATATATGTACGTAATCGAAAAAAAACGGAAGAGATAAGTAAATGGTTAGTACAACAAAAAATTTCTTCAGGATTTTATCACGCAGGTTTAAAACCAGCAGAAAGGGACATTCAACAACAAAAATGGATAGACAATCATATACAAGTCATTGTTGCGACTAATGCTTTTGGAATGGGAATTGACAAGCCAGATGTTCGTTTTGTGGTACATGTTGATTTACCAGATAGTTTAGAAGCTTATTTCCAAGAAGCAGGAAGAGCAGGAAGAGATGAAAAAACTGCTTATGCTACTATTTTATGTAATGAAGCAGACATCGATTCGTTAACAGAATTTTATGTAAAAAACACCCCGAGTGTTGATGAAATAAAGCAATGCTATCAGGCAATATTCAATTATTTTCAAATAGCTGTTGAAACAGGCGAAGGATTAACAATAACATTTGATATTGAAGAAATTGCACGCAACTACAATATAAAAATACTGACATTATATAATTCAATTAAGTGTTTAGAAAAAGAAGGGTACATCAGTTATTTAGACAGTAATTTTGAACCAGCGAAAGTGATGTTCAAAATGCAGAAAAATGATTTGTATAGTTTTCAAGTAAAATTTCCAAAATACGATCCTTTGATTAAAGTATTACTTCGCAGTTATGGAGGATTATTTGAAGGATATGTTCAAATAAAAGAAAAAGATGTAGCTTATCGCTCGAAAATTTCAGATGTAGAATTATTAAGTCAATTAACTATTTTAAATCAACAAGGTGTTTTAACTTATTTGCCACAAACTACGTTACCAAAATTAATTTTTTTACAAAACAGAATTAATTTAAAATTTGAAGATATTAAGCTTATTAATTATCCTATTTTAAAACAAAAAACATTATATAAAATAAATACGGTCATAAATTATGTAAAAGAAGAAAACATTTGTAGAAGCAGATTACTACTAGCCTACTTTGACGAAACAAACTTTAGTGATTGCATGTATTGCGACGTTTGTATTAAAAAACATAAAGCACATTTAGATTCACACTCTGAGATTATGGATGCGATTAAAAAAGAATTAGGTTCAAAAATAGTTACAATTGATGAATTAATTTTAAAGTTGAAACATATTAATTCTAAAAAAATTACAGAAGCAATAAACATCATGATAGATGATGAAGTGTTAACTATAAATACTGATAAATACCTATCTTTGAAATAAAATTATAATGCAAGAACAAGGAATTTTATATTTATTACCAGTTGCACTAGGAGCGTGTGATTTAGAAAAGGTAATTCCCAAACATAATTTTGAAATAATAAATAATCTTAATTATTTTATTGCTGAAAATGCAAAAGAAGGTAGAGCATTTTTAAAACAATGCAATTACAAAGAAATTAGCAGAGCCGATATTCAGTTAATAAATCAACATACTAAAATTGAAGAATTAAACGAATATTTATTGCCAATTAAAAGTGGGCATAATATGGGCCTAATGAGTGATGCGGGTTGCCCTGGCATTGCAGATCCAGGAGCAGAGATAATTAAACAAGCTCATAAAAAGAAAATAAAAGTAGTTCCATTAGTCGGTCCAAGTTCCATAGTATTATCAATTATGGCTAGTGGATTTAATGGACAAAATTTTGCCTTTGTAGGTTATTTGCCAATTGACAAAATAGAACGCAGTAAACGTATTAAAGATTTGGAACAAATTGCAAGCAAACAAAAACAAGCACAATTTTTTATTGAAACACCTTATCGGAATATTAGCATCTATGAAGATTTATTAAAAACATTAAATCCTAATTCCTTATTACTAGTTGCTACAAACATTACCCTCGAAAACGAAAGTATTTTGGTAAAATCAGTTCAGGATTGGAAAAAAACGGATGAACCTGATTTTATAAAACAACCTACGGTATTTGGAATCTACATTTAATCTTTTAAAAAATAATTATGGAAATATTTTTGATTCTAGTTTTGATTTTACTTGTAGTGATATTCTACTTAAACCAAAACACAAAACTTCATTTACTTCAAACGAAACTTAATAAGTTAGAAGATTATTTAAAATCATTAAAAGTTAATGCAGATCAAAATCCTATTATTAAAAAAACAGAGATAGCTGAAAAATGGGAATCATCTATTAAACCCATTATGGTTAATCCTTCAGAAATTAAACCTGAAGTAATCACACCACCTGTTCAACCAATTATTACTCCAATAATTAATGAAGTTAAAATTGACGAAACTAAAATCAATGATATTAAACCGGAAATTAAGATTTCGGAAGCTCCGAAACAAAATATAATTCCTCAACCAGAAAAACACTATGTACCAAAAGAATCATGGTATGAAAAGTTTAGAAAAAACAATCCTGATTTAGAAAAATTTATTGGCGAAAATTTAGTGAGTAAAATTGGTATCGCTATTTTAGTTATAGGCATTGCATTTTTTGTAAAATTTGCAATTGATAAAGAATGGATTAATGAAATAGCAAGAGTTGGAATTGGTGTATTGTGTGGTGTTATTGTGTTAGGATTTGCACATAAATTACATGCAAAGTATCAAGCATTTAGTTCGGTTTTAGTGGCTGGAGGGATTTCCATTTTTTATTTTACAATTGGAATTGCTTTTCACCAATACCATATATTTAATCAAACCACGGCATTTGTAATCATGTTATTTATAACAAGCTTTAGTGTGTTTACATCTGTTTTATATGACCGAGTAGAATTAGCAGCTCTATCATTAATTGGAGGATTTGCTACGCCATTTATGTTGAGCACTGGAGAAGGAAATTACGTTACTTTATTTGTATATGTTTTAATATTAGATATTGGAATGTTAGTACTCGCTTATTTACGAAAATGGAACATCGTAAATGTATTAGCTTATTTATTTACTATTGTATTATATGTTGGTTGGTTGCAAAGTAAAGTAATACACGAACCTAATGCTCCTTATAAAGGTGCATTTATATTTGGTTCAATTTTTTATTTTGTTTTCATCATCATGAATGTTCTAAATAATATTAAAGAAAAAAGAAAATTTGGGACATTAGAATTATCAATCTTAATAAGCAATACATTTGTATTTTACGGAACTGGTATGCAAATTTTAAGTTGCTATCATCCAGAGCTTCAAGGTTTATATAGTATTTTAATGGGGCTATTCAACTTAATATGTTCTTGGTTATTGTTTAAGAAATTTAAGGCAGATGAAAAATTAGTTTACCTAATGATTGGCTTAACCTTAACATTTATAACACTTGCAGCTCCAATTCAATTACATGGAAATTACATTACTTTATTTTGGGCTTTAGAATCTGTTTTATTAATTTGGTTAGCGCAAAAATCAGGAATTGTGTTATATCGTTTAGTTTCTGTGATCATCACATTATTAATGGGAATTAGTTTAATGATGGATTGGGTAAATGTTTATGGTTATGGAACTGATGCCTCCATTATTCTTAATAAAGCATTCATTACAGGAATTGTTTCGAGTTTATCATTATTAGCAGTTGTTTTATTATTGCGAAAAGAAACAGAAACTGTAAAATATTTAGGAATTCCTTTTCATCCACAAAATTATTCTTTGGTTTTAAAAATTGGTTTTATTGGAGTTTTATATTTAACCGGAATGATAGAATTAGTATATCAATTTGGAAAATATTTAGAAACAAATACAGTAATCATAATTGCAGTTGCTTATCATATGGTATTTTTCTCAATTCTAAATCTATTAGTAAGATCTGACAGTCCTAAATCTATGATAATAACTAATTTTATTTTAAATTATGTAAACTGTGCGTTATTTGTATTAGCATTTTCAATAGTTCCCATTTCGGATTTTAAAGAAAACTTATGGTCTAATTACCCAACTCAAATTGGATTTATAACGCATTATATTTCTATTGCTGCTAGCATATTTATGGCTTACCGAATGTATAAGTTAAGAAACCAAAAAGATTCTCCTATTATAAATATGAATGTACTGAACACAATTTTATGTTCAATAGCAATAATTTATGTTTCAAGTGCCGAATTAGTATTACACGTATCTAAACTTCTAATCAAACCATTGGAATTATCATTTGGTGACCTGAATTATCTTAAAATGAATGAATTTACTGAAACAAAAATTCATGTGATTAAAGTAGGATTTCCAATATTATGGGGAATGCTCGCATTTATATTTTTATTTTTTGGAATGAAAAAACAAAACAAATCATTTCGAATTATTGCACTTGCCTTATTAGCAATAACGTTAGTGAAGTTATTTACGTATGATATTAGTAATGCTTCTGAAGCTGGTAAAATCATTGCATTTATAATCCTTGGCTTGGTTTTACTGATTATTTCATTTATGTATCAAAAAATCAAAGCTTTATTAATTGACGAAAAAGAAAAAAATTCAGAAAATAAATAATCTAACCTTATGAAAAAAATAAATTTAATATTACTCTTTGCGTTTATTTATTTGACGAGTAATTCTCAAACATTTACAAGGAGTTCAAAAATAAACACGAACTCTAAAATGGGTTTGCATAAAATTGAAATTACTCCGGCATACCAACAACTCATGTGTTCCGATTTTCATGATGTAAGAATTTTTGATTCCTCAAAAGTTGAAATACCTTATATTATTTTATGCGAGCCAATGCTGAAATCAAAAACAGATTTTATAGAATATTCAATTTTATCTCAAAAACATTTCAGAAACTATACGGAAATAGTGATTGATAATAAAAATCATGACAAAATAAGTAATATTGCTTTTAACATAAATAATTCAGATGCTCTTAAATATTGTTCAATAGAAGGCAGTAATGATTTAAAACAATGGTATAGTGTAAGTGCATTACAATCTTTAGGATTAACGTATAATGAAAATTACACCAATCAATATAAATGTATTTATTTTCCACTAAACGATTATGCTTACTTTAGATTGTTAATTGACGATTGGCATTCACCTTCTATAGATTGGATGGCTCCTTCCCCGTTTAAAGTAAATTCAGCTGGCTATTTTAAAAACTCTTACTTATCAGGAAAACTTAATCCTGTATCTTTTAAAAAAGAAATATCTAATGATGTAGTTACTAAAAAAACAATTATCAAATTAGTATTTGGAAATAACCAAACCGTAAATCAGCTTAGTTTTAAAATTAGCAAGCCTCGTCTTTTTTTACGTGCAGCAAAAATTTATGTATTAGAAGAAGAAAAGCTAAAAACTAAAAAAATTGCTTACTATAAAAATACCATATTTGACTTTGAACTAAATTCTGAAAAGCCCTTAATATTTGATATTCCTGCAACGAATAACAAAGAGATTTACATAGAAATTGAAAATAATGATAATCAAGTTCTACAAATTGACTCTCTAATTTGCAATCAACTAGCTAGTTATATGGTTTTTGATTGTGTAAACAGTACTAATTATTGTATTAAATGTGGAGATACTAAACTTCATAAGCCAATTTATGACATCATTAATTTTGTGAATGAAAGTCCACAATTATTACCTCAAGCAACTTTAACAGCTTTTGAAAATATTGAAACGCCTAAAAATGAAATTGTAAAAGAAAAACAATTTTATGAAACAAAATTATTTTTATGGGCTTGTATATTTATCGGGGTAATTGCTATTGGTTTATTTAGTTGGAAGCTCATGAAAGATATGAAAAAAGAAGAAGCATAGCGTTAAGGATTGAAGTGTAAATCCTTTTTTATGAGGCATTAATAAAAAGATTGAAGCGAAAGCCTCCCGAAAAAATCGGGACAGGTTGACCCGAAGGGAACGCCCTAAATATTCTTATTAATATTCTTTTGAAGGCAAAAAGTATTCAAAACCTTATGATTTTATGATAGGCAATTCCTAAGGACCGCTGCTAAAATGAATCCTTTCTCACATATCTTCGCATATTCATTTTACAGCTATTGCTGCGCAAAATCATAGCCTAACATTTAATGCTTAAACTTCGTAACTAAATGTAAGTTTGCGTTAAGGATTGAAGTGTAAATCCTTTTTTGATTGAGGTCGTTGAGGTTCTCGAAACGCCGATTCAAAAAAGATTGCAACGGAAAGCCTGCCCGAAGGGAACGCCCTAAATATTCTTATTAATATTCTTTAAATACTTTTGAAGGCAAAAGTATTCAAAACCTTATGATTTTGTGATAGGCAATTCCTAAGGACCGCTGCTAAAATGAATCCTTTCTCACATATCTTCGCATATTCATTTTACAGCTATTGCTGCACAAAATCATAGCCTAACATTTGATGCTTAAACTTCGTAACTAAATGTAAGCTTGCGTTAAGGATTGAAGTGTAAATCCTTTTTGAGGCACGAAAAAAAGATTGCAACGGAAAGCCTGGCCGAAGGCAACGCCCTTATTGTTAATAAAACTAATTTACAATATCGCCTCGTAATTCTCGGTAACGCTTACGAGCTTCAACCACATAAATACTTCCTGGATAATTATCAAGTAAGTCTTTATATAAGGTTTTTGCTTTTTCTTTATCTAGTAAGAAACGATCATATATTTCAGCTTGTTTAAACATAGCATCATCCCCATATAATTCGTTAGGATAAAACTCAATAATATTTGCATACATTTTAGCTGCCTCAGCATAGCGGTTTGTGAGTTTATATATTTCAGCTTTTTTATAATAAATATCATCCCCAAGTGTATGCTCAGGAAATAAATTATTAATACTGTCTAATTTAAGTAAAGCGTTTTGATACTGATGTTGTAAGATAAGTAAATCGGCTGAGGCAAACATGCTTAAGGGCGCGTCGTTTGTATCAACACCAATTGCATCAGAAATTACTAAAGACAAATCAAGAGCATCATTTGCTATGGTTTTGGTAGTGGAACCCTTTAGCACATCGCATTGCGATTTTGCCCATTTAAAATCTGATGCATAATAACTCAATTTTGCATTTCTGAATTTTGCATTTTGTCCAACAATTTCATACTTAAAATCTTTTTCAACTTGAGAATAAAGTAACGAGGCGTCCCAAATATCACCAACTAATAAATGCATATCACCTAAATCTAATTTAATTTCGGCCATTGCATTTTTGTCAAATGTGTATTGCGCCATTGCATCTTCCAATAATTTAATTGCGTCATTAGGTTTATTTAAATAATAAGCCTTTAACAATGCTGATTTTTTTAATAATGGTAAACTTGAATTGCTAAATCCATATTGAGATAATGCATTTTCAATTTCAGTATTTAAAACTTCAATTTCAGTTATTGGCACGTTTTGTTGAGACGTTAATTGTAAATATTTAGCGTTAAGTCTTTCTATGATAGCAAAATCGTAATACCCATTATCTTTTCCTTTTGCAATTACATATTGATAGCACTTTTCAGCTACTACATAATTTTCATTACTCACACATAATTTTGCCAAATCCATAACACGTGTTCCATCTCCTTTTTGACGTTTATCAATAGCGCGACTTTGAATAAAAGCTCCTTCAAAATCTTTTTGTTGAGTTTGTAAAAATATTAAGAATTCAGAAAAAATAAGTTTATCGGGCGATTGCTGTATACGTTTTTGCAATTCTTGCTTTAAAATTGGATTATTAAAACCTCCATTTTTTTCATCATAACCTAATGATTGTTGAAGGTTAGCTTGAGCCGTATATAACTCACTTTCTCTAAATTCAATGGCATCTAAATACTCATTAACCATTGCTTTTAAATCACCTTTCTTCTTATATAAATCTGCTATTTCATAATAATAAGGATAAGTATCTGATGTTTGCTTTCTACCTTTTTTATAAACTTCAATGGCATAATCATATAATTCTTCATCTTCAAAGGCATGTGCTAAAGTGAAAATTGTATTTTGCTCCGGAATAACTTCTTTGATGGCTTTGTTATATTGCTCTTTTTCTTTATCTAAATTTCCTTGTAACTTATATACGTTACCAAGTCGAACATACAAATAAACATTGCCATCGCTTCGTTTAATTTGTTTTTTTGTAATTTTTTCTGCTTTAAGATAATCTTTTGTTTCTATTAAACATTTATAATAGTAAGTATAGTAAGCGTCTGGAATTTTGTCATATAGTTTATCAAAATATACAACTGCCTTGTCGTATTCTTTATGATCATAAAATTGCATCGCGAGTTTATCATCATTGTTTTTTTGTGCATGGCATAAAATACCAAAAAATAATAAACTAAATATGAATCTTAATTTTTTCAATTAATCGTTTTCTACTTGAGCTTTTATTTTAGGTTTTACCAATTCAGGTAACGAACCTCCATTTAATTTTTTAACCGTTTCTTGTGCGGTTGGCAATGATTTAGAAAAAGATTCTAAACTATAACGCATCAATTCTGTATTTGATTTTAATTCTTCAATAATTTTATCTGCCTCAATTTTTTCTTCCGACAAAAACTCAACAACTTCTTCATCTTCTACACTTCCATTTTTTAAATCGTGACTTAAATCCGTTAATTGTTGGATGGATTTTTTTGCTTCTTCTTTCCATTTAGGACTCATGGCTAAATAATTCACTAAGTTTTTACCAACTGCGTAAAACAATTGAAGGTTTTCTGCCGTTTCTTTCGATACAGTGTCTCGCAAATTTGCATTAATAAATGTTGAATAGGTAAATTGTTCTGCATAGGCCTGATAACACTTAGCAGAATCAATGGTATTGAAATTAGAAATGGCTTCTTGCAATACAACTTTTAAACTATCGAGTTCCTTAATTTGCTTAGCATATTGGTTGCTGTTTTTACAAGATGAAATATAAATGGTTAAGGCAACAAAGCCAATTAAAAAAGATACTGATTTCATAAATTACTACTATTAATGTTTATCCAAATTTACTATTAATTTATAAATTTAAATAATGCTAAATACGATTAACGTTTTTTTGGTATTATGTTTCACCCGCGTGAGGGATTGGAGTAAAACTTTTTATAGAATGAGGTCGTTGAGGCACTCTAAACGCCGATTCGAAATGAGATTATGAAGTAAATCTCGCGTGAGGGATTGCAGTGAAAATCCTTTTTGAAGCACGAAAAAAGATTGTAACGTAAAGCCCGACCTTTTTGGGGCACGCCCAAATAATAATAATAAAAATAACATGGGCGAGTCTGGCGGGAGCCAGAACGGGCTGTCGCTACAAGTTTTTTAAATTCGGCGTTTCGAGTGCCTCAACGACCTCATTTAAAAAAGATTTTCGCTTGCATCCCTCTCGCAAGTTATAGTTCGAGTAAAATTATAATTTACAACGGATGTTTAAACCGCGTGAGGGATTGCAGTGAAAATCCTTTTTGATGTACGAAAAAAGATTGTAACGTAAAGCCCGACCCTTTTGGGGCACGCCCAAATAATAATAATAATAATATGGGCGAGTCTGGCGGGAGCCAGAACGGGCTGTCGCTACAAGTTTTTTAAATTCAGCGTTTCGAGAGTCCATTCGACAAGCTCAGGAACCACCTCAACGACCTCATTTAAAAAAGTTTTTCGCTTGCATCCCTCTCGCAAGTTATAGTTCGAGTAAAATTATAATTTACAACGGATGTTTAAACCGCGTGAGGGATTGGAGTGAAAATCCTTTTTGAGGAACGAAAAAAGATTGTAACGTAAAGCCCGACCCTTTTGAGGCACGCCCAAATAATAATAATAATAATAATAATAATAATAACATGGGCGAGTCTGGCGGGAGCCAGAACGGGCTGTCGCTACAAGTTTTTTAAATGCAAGCATTTAAAAAAGCTTTTCTCTTGCATCCCTCTCACAAGTTATAGTTCGAGTGAAATTATAATTTACAACGGATGTTTAAACAGCGTGAGGGATTGGAGTGAAAATCCTTTTGAGGCACGAAAAAAGATTGTAACGTAAAGCCCGACCCTTTTAGGGCACGCCCAAATTAAAAGCATTATCAAAATGCAAATCCTAACTAAAATTCCAATCATCACGAGCTAATACCATTGAAACAATATTGCACAAAAATTAAAGAATATCATTTATATTTAAACTGTGGTAATATCGTTATTAAAAGAAAGTATTGTATTTGCATGGCAAGCCCTTGTATCTAATAAACTACGTACATTTTTAAGTTTATTAGGCATCACCATCGGTATTTTTGCCATCATCACTGTATTTACTATAGTTGATAGTTTGGAACGTAACATCCGTGGCAGCGTTCAAAGCCTTGGCGAAAACGTAGTATTTGTAATGAAATGGCCATGGACATTTGGTCCAGATTATCCGTGGTGGAAATACATGAATCGTCCGGTTCCTGTTTATAGTGAACTTGCTGAATTACAACGAAAAATAAAAGGTGCCGATGCTTTAGGATTTAGAATTGGTGCTCGTAAAACATTAAAACATAATAATAATACCGTCGAAAATGCAATCGTTTCTGGCTGGTCATTTGAATACAGCAAAATAAAAGCTTTTGACATTGTTGATGGTCGCTATTTTAGAGAAGATGAAGCTGAAGGTGGCTACAATGTTGTGATTTTAGGATATAGTATTGCACAAGGTTTATTTCCAAATGATGAAAGTGCTGTTGGAAAAACAATTAAAGTTGCAGGCAAAAATTGCAAAGTAATTGGTCTTATAAAAAAAGAAGGCGAAAGTATGTTAGGCAACACAATGGATAACCAAGCCGTTGTACCTTATAATTTTGGACGATTATTAATGGATGTAAAATCAGAAAACAGCGACCCATTTATTGCCGCAAAAGCAAAACCCGGTGTAACAAATGCTCAATTAAAAGATGAAATCACTGGCGTAATGCGAGAAATTAGAGGATTGAAACCAATGGCTGATGATGATTTTGCATTAAATGAAACAAATTTATTAAGTAAAAATTTTGACGGCTTATTTGATATGGTTAGTATTGCCGGCGCCATCATTGGCGGTTTTTCAATATTAGTTGGTGGCTTTGGTATTGCAAATATTATGTTTGTTTCGGTAAGAGAACGAACTAATATTATTGGTATTCAAAAATCATTGGGTGCAAAAAATTATTTTATTTTATCCCAATTTTTATTTGAAGCCGTTTTTCTATCCTTAATTGGTGGCATTATTGGCCTCATATTAATTTACCTACTCACACTTGGCTTACATGCCGTTATTGATATGGAAATTACATTAACACGTTCCAATATTATTTTAGGATTATCGGTTTCCGTTTTAATTGGAATTATTTCAGGATTTATACCTGCATATGGAGCCTCGCAATTAGACCCTGTAGAAGCAATACGAACAAATTAAAAAATGGCACAAGTACATCGACCAAAAATAATAAGCATCATCACTATAACTGCCATTATATTGATTTTATTGGCATTTCCAATGTTGTTTATGCCTTCTATAAAACGAATGGGCGATTTTATTCCTATGACGATTGGTATTATTATTACGCTTCAATTCATTTCTGTAATCGGAATTTGGCATATGAAACAATGGGGCGTGCAATTATTTATTGCCATGTTTACCATAAGGGTAGTAACGTTTATGTTATTAGAAGTTTTTGATTTCCGTTTTTTCTTTAATATTTTTTATTCCTTGTTGTTTATCATTTTCTTTTTGATCTACTATAAAGAAATGGATAAAAACTTGTAGCGCAATAATTTATTAAAATGTTCTGAAGCTATTTCCAGCTTTCCATTGCAATCTTTTTTGTTTTGAAAGAAAACAAAAAAGGACTTACACTACAATCAGGGCTATATAGGAATTCAAATAATTTAAAATTAAAAAAACAGTGTAACTTAAAACTAATTTATCAATTATAAAGTTTAAATAATAAATTATGAAAATATTATTTCTCCTATTTATTCTAAATATTACTAATTCATCGGCTCAAATAGCTAATTCTCAAACAGAATTAAATCTTTATTTAAAATGTATAGAAGGTGGCGTGTTTGCTAACCAAGGAGTTGTTTTTAAAAATACTAATGATGGAAGTGTAAGTAAAGCTATATCGGATGCTAATGGCATTGTAAAAATTTTACTTTCGTGCGGTAATACATACGAATATATAATTCAAAATTTCTCAGAAAAGCAATTTATAACTATTCCAATACAACGCCTAAGCATGATGAAAAGCACAATGAATTATAGCAAAAATGATGTTGCATTTGCGGAAAAATATAAAATGACCAATCAACAACTTAAAGAATTAGAAAATAGTGTAAAAGCTTTTCCAGACACAATAAATACTGACAAAAATTATAAATATAATATAGTTCAAAATCAAAATTTTACAAGCTTAGTAATAACCTTATTCGACATGAATAAAAAACCTTTACAATCCGAAACTATTATAATATCTGGCAGGAAGTATAAAAAAAGTTTTAAAGGAATCTCAAATAGTATTGGTTCTGCTCAGTTTATATTACCAAAAGGAGATATGTATGATATTTCATTTAATTATGATAAAAATTTTGAAGTAAAAGAAATAAATGCCGTACTAGGATTAGAAGATGCGACTATACAAATTAACTATATTGGTTCGAAAGAAATAGAGCGTATAAAAAAAGAAAATGAATTACTAGTTATTGAAGAAAAGAAAAGATTTGCTAAACAAGAAAAAGAAAATGAAGCCTATCTAAAAACACGTTTAGACAATATAAAAAAGGAATTAAAAGATGCAAAAGAAGGTAAAGGAAGCTTTAGTGAGGGGAACGTTGTTTCAATTGTTTTTGATAGAAATAAACAATGGAAAGATAAATTAATAGTTTGTGATATTGTAACACCTTGTATGCATGAGTATGCTGCTCAGTTAGTGATTTGGTATAAGTTAAATTATTTAAAAGAGCCGAATACACAGTTCACATTTTTCAATACAGCAAATCAATCAACTTTTAAAAGCAATCAAAAAGGTAATACAACAGGTAGAGTTTATTATTCAAAATGCAAAAACATTGATAGTTTAATTAGTCTAGTAGGCTCGGTTCAATCAATGCATATCGCAAACACTTGGGCCCAAAATAACACAGAAGCTTTAATTGAAGCAACAAGAAAAGCATCGCCCTATAAAGAAGTAATCATGATAGTTGATACCGATGCTCCTATCCAAGATATTGATTTATTAGAAAAATTAAATAGTGGAATTCCTGTGAAAATAATTTTAGGTAGTAGTCGCACTTATATTAACCCAACACATTTATATTTAGCCTGGAAAACTAAAGGTTCACTACATACTAAAGATGAGGATTATTTAAACATTTGGAAAATGACAGATGGCCAAGAAATTACTATTAATAAGCTAACCTATAAGCTTATGAAAAATAGATTTGTAAACATTAAATAATTATGTTTTTTAATATATGCTACAATAATTAACTACCCTAAAGAAGCATTAAACTTATTAATATAACGACTAAAGTTTAAAATATCTTAAACTATAATCCACTAAAATTTTGATTTCCGTTTTTTCTTTAATATTTTTTATTCCTTATTGTTTATCATTTTATTTTTGATCTACTATAAAGAAATGGATAAAAACTTATAACCTTAAACGGTTCAAAAAGTATTGCTTCTAGTTTATAGCAAAATCATAAATATTACTTTTATTCCGATTCTTAAGTAAAATGCAAAGCTGCTAACATGATAAATTAGACAAGTTATTATCAACATGTTTCATTTCTTCATACAATACTAGAATTATCGTACACTTTTTAACAAAAGTCAGTAAGATTTCAGTCAGTTCTATTATCAAAAATCAGTGAATAATGAAACTTTTTTTTAAGATTGTATAAGATATTTCGTATTAAAATTCGAAATATTAGGTAATTAAATTTCATAAATTATTTAAAAAAAATAAGATTTAAATCACCAATAAATTTTCATCTACTGAATTAAAAAAAACATGGAAACAAAACACGAATTAAACGACAAAATAATGGCTATCACTAATAAAATAAAGGATAGCCATCCAGAATTATTAGAATTTCTAAATGAAATGCCACTTACAATTCCTGATGAAAAAAATCCATCAATTAATATTTCTAATTTGAAAGAATATTATAATTCCCTAAAAAGTTTGTTGGAAAAGCATGTTGGTAAAAAACTGACGTCTGCGTCAGGCAAGCCATATGTTGAAAACGAAAATACAATGAGTGCTGGTTCGCGAGGCCCATTATTATTACAAGATTTTATTCTTCATGAAAAAATGGCTCATTTTAATCGTGAACGAATTCCTGAAAGAGTTGTTCATGCAAAAGGCTCTGCTGCATTTGGAACATTTACCGTAACAAATGATATTAGTCAATACACAAAAGCAAAAATATTTAATAACATAGGAAAACAAACTAAACTATTCGCTCGATTCTCACTCGTTGGTGGCGAAAAAGGTGGAGCTGACACTGAAAGAGATCCAAGAGGTTTCGCCGTAAAATTTTATACCGAAGATGGAAATTGGGATCTTGTAGGTAACAACACTCCCGTTTTTTTTATAAAAGATGCCAAAAAATTTTCTGATTTTATTCATACACAAAAAAGGGACCCAAGAACTAATTGTAAAAGTCCAACTATGATGTGGGATTTTTTTAGTTTAAATCCTGAAAGTTTACATCAGGTATTAATTTTGATGAGTGATAGAGGAACGCCTTATGGATACAGACACATGCACGGTTTTGGTTCGCATACGTTTAGTTTGATAAATGCCAAGAATGAAAGTGTTTGGGTAAAATTTCATTTTAAAACTTCTCAAGGTATTAAAAATTTCACAAGTGATGAAGCTAATCAAATGAAAGGAATAGACTTAGATTTTGCCCAACGAGATTTGGTTGATGCCATTGATAAAAAAGATTTTCCAAAATGGGTTTTGTCTATTCAAATTATGACAAAGGAACAAGCCAATGACTTTTCATTTAATCCTTTTGATGTTACAAAAATATGGCCTCATCATGAGTATCCATTAATAGAAGTTGGTATTATGGAACTAAATCAAATTCCGAAAAATTATTTTGCTGATGTTGAACAAAGTGCTTTTTCTCCAACTAACATTGTTGATGGCATTGGATATTCTCCCGACAAAATGTTGCAAGGCCGAATCCTTTCTTATCCAGATGCTCATCGATATCGATTAGGTGTTAATTATGAACAGATTTTTGTAAACAAATGTCCTTATCAAGTAACCAATTACCAAAGAGATGGGGCTATGAGAATGGATGGAAACGGAGAAGATTCACCAAATTATTCCCCCAATAGTTTTGATGATGTTTATGTTGATGAGGCGTATCAAGAATTGCCAGTTGCTTTAGAAAGTGATTTAGGAGATTGGTTTGACAGAAACGGTTCAAACGATAATGATCATTACACCCAACCAGGTTGGCTTTTCAATAAAGCAATGAATGATTTTGATAGACATAATTTAGTTTCAAATATTGTTGAATCAATGAAAGGCATTTCAACTCATAAAAAAGATGAAATTATTAATCGTCAACTTTGTCATTTTTTTCGTGCCGACATGAAATTAGGAATGGCTGTAGCAAAAGGATTAGACGTAGATGTGGAAAACATCGTCAATCAAATGCATCATACCAATCAATCATAAATATAATTTAATAAATAAATAAATAATCAGTTAAAAAAGAACAACATGAGTGTATTTAAAACAAAAGACGGTACCGAAATTTATTATAAAGATTGGGGCAAAGGTATTCCAGTAGTTTTCTGTCACGGTTGGCCGTTAAGCGCAGATGCTTGGGAGTCGCAAATGGTTTTTTTAGCATCAAATGGTTATCGTTGTATTGCTCATGATAGACGTGGGCATGGACGATCGAGCCAACCTTGGATAGGAAATGATATGGATACTTATGCATCTGATTTAGCTGAATTAATTGAATTACTTAATTTAAAAGAAGTAACGCTAGCTGGCCATTCAACTGGTGGTGGAGAAGTAGCAAGGTATATTGGAAATTATGGGACTTCTCGACTTTCAAAAGTTATTCTGATGGGTTCTGTAACGCCGATAAGATTAAAAACAGAAGCAAATCCAGAAGGAACACCTAAAGCAAATTTTGATGAAACAAGAGAGAAAATCAAAGCTGACAGATCCCAATTTTATAAAGACTTGAGTATTAAATTTTTTGGTGAAAACAGAAATGGAAGCAACATAACCAAAGGAGTAAAAGATGCGTTTTGGTTTCAAGCCATGCAGGGAGGATTATGGAATCAATTAGAATGTATCAAAGCGTTTTCGGAAACTGATTTTACTGATGATATAAAAAAAATTGATATACCAACTTTAATTATTCATGGCGATGATGATCAAATTGTACCAATTGCCACGACATCAATGGTTGTAGTTAAATTAATAAAAAATTCGATACTAAAAATTTATCAAGGTGGCTCACATGGTCTAGCTGAAACACATAAGAATCAACTTAACGCAGACCTACTTGAGTTTATTAAAGAGCGCCCTGAAAAGAATTTCTAATCTTATAATTTGTTTATAGAGTCTAATTTTAAAATGTTTACTAGTTATAAAACCTTGCAAAGGTATATTTCACCCATATAATTAACAATTCGAACACTTAATAATAATACTGAGTACCCAATTAATTATGACTACATTTATTAAACATTTATATTCGAAGTTATGACATCAAAAAAAGAAAATAACTTTATTACACCTCCTAAAACTGAACAAGATTTTCCAATAGTTGGAATAGGTGCGTCGGCAGGTGGTTTAGAAGCATTTAAAATATTTCTAAAAGCTATTACAATTGATTCAGGGATGGCTTATGTGCTAGTGCAACATTTAGATCCAACCCACGAAAGTATATTGCCTGAAATACTTGCCAAAGTAACTGAAATTCCAGTGCTCGAAATTACAGATGACATTCATCTTGCTCCCAATCACATTTACGTTATTCCCGAAAATCAAATATTAACTTCAACTGATGGTGTGCTTAAGCTTTCGCCACGAAATAAAATAAAAAAGAACGCAGCTATCGATGTTTTTTTTACTTCCCTTGCCGAGGTTCATCAAAGTTTAGCTGTCGGTATAATATTATCAGGTACAGCCACTGATGGCACCTTAGGATTAAAGGCTATTAAAGATTATGGTGGGGTTACTTTTGCCCAAGATCAAACGGCATCCTTCAACGGAATGCCTCAAAATGCAATAGATGCTGGGGTTGTGGATTTTGTTTTGCCTCCTGACAAAATTCCTGAAAAATTATTGCAGATTATGCATACGTTTAATGTAGGTGGTGATGGAGATGACGAAAAGTTGCCAAAAGATAATGAAGCCCTTTTTAATCAAATAATTTTAATTCTTCGCCAAAGAAGTGGTGTTGATTTTACTTATTACAAACAAACCACTGTGCGAAGACGCATTGCTAGAAGAATGGTAATGTGCGGAAAAGATAAATTGATTGATTATTTAAATTTGTTAAATGCAGATAAAAAGGAACAAGATGCTCTTTTTCACGATATGCTAATACCAGTGACGTCTTTTTTTAGAGATCCTAAAATTTTTCAAACTATAAAGGAAAATGTATTCCCTTCACTGCTCCATCATAAATCTGTTAGTGACCCGTTACGCATTTGGGTTGCAGGATGTTCAACTGGAGAGGAAGTTTATTCTTATGCCATTTCGCTTCATCAGTTTCTAGAAAAACTTTCAGGAAGACAAATTCAAATATTTGCTTCCGACATTTCGGAATCCGCTATTGCAAAAGCAAGAATAGGTATTTATAGAAATGTAGATTTAAAAAACATTCCTAATTCGATATTGGAAAGTTATTTCACTAAAAATGGTGATTGTTATCAAGTAAATAAAGAAATTCGTGATATGTGTGTATTTGCTATACACGATTTTATTAAGGATCCACCATTTGCTAAAATGGACTTAATAAGCTGCCGTAACGTTTTAATTTATATGGATACATTCTTGCAAAAAAAAGCAATTAGTACCTTTCATTATGCATTAAAAGAAAATGGATTTTTAGTACTTGGTAAATCTGAAACTACTGGCCCTGCAGCCGAATTATTTACAACTTTTGCAAAAGATGAAAAAATATATTCTCGCAAATCTGTTCCCAGTCGTTTTATGCATCAAACCATTGAACGTAAGGATAATCAATTAACTGAAAAATTTAAAAAAGCAACAAAGCCCGAAATACAACAAAATGATTTTCGTAAATCTGCTGAATCAGTTTTGATTTCAAAATACACACCTCCAAGTGTTGTCGTAAATGAACAAATGGATGTTGTACATATTAACGGATTAATAAATCCATTTTTAGAAGCGCCACAAGGTAAGCCAACATTTAATTTACTGAAAATGGCGCGTGAAGGTTTAGCTTTTGAATTGCGTAATACATTGCATAAAGCAAAAGCCTCTAATGCAGCCGTTATTAAAGAAGGCGTATTGGTTAAAAGTGATGGAAAGATTTTACAAGTAAACATAGAGGTTGTTCCTTTAGTAAATAATATTGAACCGCACTATTTAATACTTTTTCATAAGGTAACGCATTCAGAAAAAAAAGAAAAAAGTGTCGGAACTTCATCGTCTCAAAAAAAATTGAATGATGAAGCTCATCGAAGAATTGAGCAGTTAGAAAATGAAATTACGCTTACTCGAGAGGATATGCGTGCCATTACCGAAGACCAAGAAATTGCAAACGAAGAACTACAAAGTGCTAATGAGGAACTGTTAAGTAGTAGTGAAGAATTACAAAGCTTGAATGAAGAATTAGAAACATCAAAAGAAGAACTCCAATCCACCAATGAAGAATTGATTATTATTAATCAAGAAATGTTGGATAAACAGGAGGAGATTAATTCAAGTAGAAAGTACGCCGAAGCAATTATTGCAACTATCAGAGAGCCTCTAGTAGTTATGAATAAAGACTTGATTATAAAGAGTATTAATACATCATTTTGTAAAAAATTTAATATTACCGAGGATGATGCAATAGGTAAATTAATTTACGAAATCCAAAATAATCTTTTTGAAAATGCTCAACTTCGTTCTTTACTCGAAAAAATTTTACCAAAAAACACTGAGCTAAATGATTATGAAATATGCATTAACCTTCCTCATATGGGCGAATGCACACTGCTTCTGAATGGTCGCCATATCATTAATAAAAAAAATAAAGAGCAACTCATTCTTTTGGCAATGGAGGATATAACCGAAAGGAAAATACTAGCCAATGCAGCAGAAAAAGCAAAAGAAAAAGCCGAAAGCGCCACTTTTGTTGCAGAAAGTGCAATGCACGCAAAACAGCAATTTTTATCAAATATGAGCCACGAAATTCGAACACCGATGAATGCAATTATTGGTTTTACAAAAGTGGTTTTAAAAACAGGGTTAACTGAAAAACAAACAGAATATATACAAGCAATTAAAACTAGCGGAGATGCATTAATAGTGCTCATAAACGATATACTTGATTTAGCAAAAGTGGATGCAGGTAAAATGACATTTATGAAAAGTCCTTTTAAAATGAAGTCTTCAATTTCTTCTGTGCTTCAGTTATTTGACTCAAAAATTCAAGAAAAAAATATAGAGTTTGTTAAGGAATATGATAACCAAATTCCAGATATATTATTGGGCGATTCAGTTCGTTTAAATCAAATTATTTTAAATTTAGTAAGTAATGCCGTTAAGTTTACCTCTAAAGGAAAAATTAGTGTAAGTATAAATTTAATCAGCGAAAATGAAAAGATCGTAACCATTAAGTTTGAAGTTAAGGATTCGGGAATTGGAATACCTGTAAATACAATTGATACCATTTTTGAAAAATTTGAACAAGCTACAAACGCCACTTCGAGTTTATATGGCGGAACAGGTTTGGGACTTGCTATTGTAAAACAATTGGTGGAAGCACAACATGGAACGATTAGTGTAAAGAGCAAAATAAATGAAGGCGCTACTTTTAGTTTCATATTAGATTTTCATAAAACAAAGAAAGAAATTGAAACTCAACCAAAAGTTTTTAAAACTGATGATGATATAAAAAACATAAAGGTTTTAGTAGTTGAGGATATGCCACTAAATCAATTATTAATGAAAACACTTTTAGACGATTTTGGATTTAAGTACGACATTGCAAACAATGGGAAAATTGCTATTGAAAAAATGGAAGAAAATGATTACGATATAATTTTAATGGACTTGCAGATGCCTATCATGAATGGCTTTGAAGCTACAGAATACATAAGAAAAAAAATGAATTCTCAAATTCCAATTATTGCCTTAACGGCAGATGTAACAACAGTTGATGTTGAAAAATGCAAAGCGTCAGGAATGAACGATTATGTTTCAAAACCAGTTGATGAAACCATTTTATATGATAAAATAGTTGAGCTAATTAAAACATCTTCGCAAATTAAAAAAGTTTAAATCTAGAAACAAAATAACTGAATTTATTTAATTCATTTACAAATCCATTCCATACGAATTGATTTCTATTTGGTTGTTATTGTGTTTACCAAAGTATCAAAAAAAATACTATGGCATTAGTGCAATAAGTGAATCTTATAACATATCACTAATTTTTTGTAATGTTTTTTTTAAAAATAGCCTCAACTTTGCTAAATACTTAAAACTCATTTACAATTTTTAAAATAAACATTTTATGTCAAATCCTAATGAAATTAGCCCGAAACTAAGGGCATCAGTCGTAATCAAAAATCTGCATTTGGCTTTAGAAAAAAATAAAGAATTTACTTTTTTAGAAATAGATCAAATTGCAACTAATATTTTGGCTCAACTTCCAAATAATTATACGATTGAAGAGGTTAAAAAATATGAAAAAGATTATTTAATAGCATTAGAAGATGTTAAAAAAGAATTCTCACAAAAGAAAAACTTATGGGATAATTTTCTAGATATACTAGCAGGTGGCACTCATCAAAGTGTTGAAGAAAGAGTTATGTTGAATAGATGGATTGAAGGAGAAAAAGGAGATCTAGAATAAATTATTTAAGCCATAATTAATATTAAAAACTTTTTCTGTGTGTGCTTGCAATTAATTTGTAAGCTAAAGTTGGAAATTTTATAGAATTCCGATTGAAAGATTTGCATCAATACATTTTTTCCATTTCATTTGTATCGTTTCCATTATCTATTAAATTTTGTGAATTAGTAAAATAACACATAAAATATATGTCTTCATTCACTTTTTGAAATACGACAATATAACTATTATAACCATTGATAGATGGGTAAATAAATGCGAAAATAAAAAACGAAGTATAGCGCTTGTCCAATTTACTTCCGCGACTTGGCTAAACGAAAAAAATAAAACGGGCATTTTAAAAAATAAAATGTAAGCCGCAATAATTTTATTGTATTACTATCAATAGTAGTTATTTTAATTGTTGCGATTATGAGGTTAGTCTTTTTTTAGAGGTCTTATTATTAATCGCAATGTAGGGTTGTTGGAAATAAAAGCCCAAAACCAGTTAAATGCCAATTTTATTTTATTTCTAAAACTTGCAATCGGCATAATGTGAATGAACAACCATATTAGCCACGCAAAATAACCTTTGAACGAAAACTTAGGTAAATCGGCTACGGCTTTGTATTTAGATATGATAGCCATACTTCCTCTATCATTATACTTAAATTCTTTTAAAAGTTTTGCATCAACAATATTTGGTAAATTTTCGGCTAACAATTTACCTTGTTGAATTGCCACCTGAGCCAATTGAGGGTGGCCATTCGGATAATTAGGATCACTTGTTTGATAAGATATATCTCCAATGGCAAATATATTTTTTGTATTTATTACTTTGTTGTAAGGATCTACTAAAACTCTTTTGCCTTTCCCTATACTTTCCAAAGGCAAACCAATAATTTCTATACCAGTTACACCAGATGTCCATATTAAGGTATTGGTAAAAATAGATTCACCATTGCTTAATAAAACTTTTCCTTCTAGGTAATCTTTTACACCAACATTTAATTTTATATTGACTCCTAAATTGGTTAATACTTTTTCGGCTTCTTGTTGCGCTGTTTTACTCATTGGACCAAGCAATACATTAGCGGCATCAATTAAATAAATATGACCTTTTAAATTCTTAATTTCAGGATATTCTTTTTCTGAAATATAATTTTCCATCTCCGCAAGCACTCCTGCTATCTCTACTCCAGTAGGACCACCACCAGCGATAACAATATTTAAATGCTTTTCTCTTTCTAATATTATACTTTCACGAACAGCAGTTTCCATATTAATTAATAAATGATTGCGAAGGTTGAGCGCATCATTTATAGTTTTCATTGGTAAGGCTTTTTGTTTTACATTTTCCATTCCAAAATAATTAGGCTCCGTGCCAATCGCTAATACTAAATAATCATAGATTATTTTTCCTGTGTTCGTTTCAATGTTGTTATTTTCTGTATTAATTCGAATGAGAGATCCTAAATGAAAGCGAATGTTTTCTTTTTGCTGAAACATTCTCCTAAAAGGATAGCTGATATTTGATGGTTCAATAAAAGCAGTAGCTACCTGATACAACAGTGGTGGAAAAAAGTGATAATTATTAGTATCAACTAGCACCACATTAAAATTTTTATTCTTTGCTATACTCTTAATAAAATTAATGCCCGCGAAACCTCCGCCAACCACTACAACTGTTTTTTTAATATTTGTTTCCAATTCGAATTATTTTTATTTTCTGTTCTTAAAAGGTTTCACTATCTATTTCGTTAAACAATTTTAAATTTTTATTTATAGGTCCAAAAATAATTTTATGAAACCTTTTTTAATACTAAAATAAGATTAATTGACATTCTATAGCTTTTAGCAATTAGCTTAGTTGTTTCTATTCCGAAAATTTCCCCATCTCAGATTACCTATTTTCAGGTGCTGTAACAATTTATGCAGTTGTTATTAAAGTTTATCCGCTTCCAATTATACCATCTTCCACAACTATTATTTTTTTTCAAACATGCCAAACAATACGTGATGTTATTACTGCAATTCTACCAATAACTATAACCGCGTTGGTTTCAAAATCTTCTCTTAATAAACTGTATATATAACTTATTAAAGTAGTGTCAATCCAACAACTTATATTGGTGTATGAAGCTAAATTACAGTTTTTTAGAAATAAATTTGCTCATTGTGTTAATTTTATAAATAATTTGTTTAGCGGGACTTACTATCACTTTTCCTAAACGTCCTACAAGCTCGCCTACCATTTCGTTGGTTACGATAAGAAGGTGGGAAAATTACCGTATTCTTGATACCCGTTACGCCAACCTGACATAGTGTGATGCTTTATCGATTGCCAATTCCAACTTTAAAAAAACTAGATTTTCAATTCAGCTTAACTCATTTTTTTTATAAACCTTATTTATACATAAAAAAATTAGTTTAAAGTATCGCCCTACTAAACAAATTAAATATTAATATCTACAAAGATGAGATTGCTAGTTTTAAATACATTATATATTATAATAAAAAATTTACATAACTCACACATTATTATTAGAATAAAAATCTACTTTCTCAATTCCATTTTCCCACTCTTAGTAATATCAAGTGAAAAATATTTTTGTTGAGGGTTTGTAGATTTTACTGTAGCTTTTAATGTTAAAGAATAATCGTATTTATCTCTATTAATGATGACATCAAAGACTGTTTTGCCAATATTTTTTGTATGAATTGTGATAGGAATTGTGATATAAGTTACCCCTTTGGGTTTAATTTTAGTGGGATTTTTATAATTTCCTTTTAATTTTCCGCGATTTGAAATGTTTAATGAATAATTTACATCTTCCATTAATAAAGTGATATTAGTATGATTAATGATTTTTATTTTAACATCAGCTAAAATGGATTTTGCTCGTATTTTTTTCCATTTTATATCTTCAATTTTTATTTCAGGAGGCTCAGGTATTTTTATTTTTCCTGATTTATTAATAGGCATTTCTGATTTCCAAAAACTAGTAGAATATTGTAATGATACATTAATAGAATAGTTAGCGCTATCTTCTGTTTTACGTTGAGATTTTATTTCTTTTAAAATAATAGCGTATGGAATTTTAAGATCCAAATCAATTGAATCATTTCCATAACCTGGAAGAACTATGCCTAAAAATTTCTGGCTTTGCATATAGGTTTTATTAAATAGACTTACTTGATATTTAATAGTATCAATATTAATTTTAAGAAATGTTTTGTTTTTTATTATTAACCTTGTATTAATAAACGAGGTATCATTTATTATTTTAATATGTATTTCACCTGCCTGTATTACTTCTGGAATAATATGTTCAATTATTTTTTTACGAAATATAAAAACCAATGCACCTGTGAAAATTAACAATGTAAATAAAATGATGCTGATTTTTTTAATTTTACTTTTCATTTTTATTTAGTTTGTTTTTAAGTACTTAAAGCATTTTTCGTTTGCAAGAGCATCATTTTGTTCAACCGCAAGAGTTAATTCTGAACCTACATAGATAATTAAAGTTTTAATTCCGATTAAACCATCAGTACTGATTTTTACTTTGGTATCTTTACGAATATATTGTTTTGACTCTCTATTAATATTCATAATGACTTTGGCTTGGTTTTTTTCATAAATTTCTGATCTTTCTGCAGTTCCAATTTCGCAACACTGATTAATCGTTTCATTAAAATGAAATGGTGGATGAAACAGTAATTTAAAAAAACGAATTACAAACTTATAAGCTTTATAAACACCAATAAAATAATTATCTATGGATTTTGAAAAAATGTTTTTTGGTGGTAAAGAAGTTATCACAATTTTAATGTAAATGACAAAGATGAATAGCTTTTACCATTTAGATTTACATAGATATATTAAAACCTTACATATTTCACGTATATCCGAAACGTGTAACTATTAGACTAAATTATGTAACAATTAAACTTAAAATAAATACAATTTTGTTTATTAAAAAAGTAGTTTCTATATAAATAATTGAATTGTTAATGCACCACGAATATCTTTCTACATGTAAATGGAAAAGATTTATTTTAGTTTTAATAGTTTTTTTTTGTACAAATTGTTATTCTCAAAATAATGATACTATACAAACTAATGATTCATTACGCTTATATAAAAAAATAAAAAAAGCAGCCTTTAAACATGGTTTTACACGTTGGGTTTACAATGCTGTATTTATTGATCCTCAACCAATAGAATATCCTACTGCACCAACACTTAAAGTTGTAAAACAAATCAACCCTTACATAAAATATGATAAAAAAATAATAAGGCATGTTATAATAACAGTTTTGGATCCTTTTGGCCATAATATAAATGATACTATAGCTGGAAAAATTGATAAACTAAGAACTGCAGCAAATAAATTACATATTAAAACACGACATTGGGTTATCCGAAACCGATTATTGTTTAAAGAAAATGATTCAATTAATCCACTTAAATTAAGCGAAAGCGAGCGAATAATGCGTACTGCAATTTTCGTAAACGATGCAAGAATTTTTATAACTAAAACCAATAGTAAAGATAGTGTGGATGTAAATGTAATTGTAATGGATAGATGGACTGTAATTGTACCTGCGGAGTTAACAACAGAATCATCGGGAAATGCTACATTTATTAATGATAATTTATTTGGTTGGGGACAGCAATTTAAACAATACATTAGTTACAGTAAATCAAATTTGTTAAATTATAAGGGCTTATATAATATAGATAACGTAAGTGACAGATTTATTGTAAGTAGAATTAATTACGAAATAAATAAAGATTATAAACAAGTAAGTTTAAATGTAGATCAACCCTTTTATTCACCTTTAGCAAAGTATGCCTGGTCTACTAGTTTTAATAATATTTGGTCAAAAACTATATTTACTGATTCGATTGATAGTATACAACGCTATGTTAAATTAGCTAATTTTAGTTACGATGTATGGTTAGGTAGAACTCTAAAATTAAATAAGGATATTACTATATTTAACCAGAGTACAAATATTTTGGTGGGAGTAAGACATTACAAAAATATATTTTTAGATAGGCCAAGTTTTAATATAGATACAAAAAAAACGAATAGTAATAATACTGCATTCCTTGGGAATTTAGGATTTGCAGTACAACAATATTATAAAGATCAATACATTTATCGGTTTGGGGCTAACGAGGATGTGCCAGAAGGATTAATTGCACAATTCGTTTATGGATTTATAAAACCTGAATTTTTTAAAGTTAGGTATTATATTGGCGCTGAAGTAGCTCGAGCAAAGCATTTTAAATTTGGATACATTACAAGCACAGTTTCTGTAGGATTATTTTTCAATAAAAATATAACTAATGACATTACTACAAATTATAAACTCTATTATTTTAGTAACCTTTACAAAAAAGAAAGATGGATATTTAGACAATTCTTAAATTATAATTGGGTGTATGGAACACATAAAATTAATAACGAATCAATTGCTTTAAATAATAGTGAATTATACGGATTTAATAATCAGTCATTGCAAGGTAAAACAAAAATGATTCTAAATTCTGAAACAGTTGCTTATTTACCTTATACACTTATTGGATTTAGATTTGCTCCTGTAGTGCAAATTGGTATTGGATTGCTTGGCGATGTTACAACTAAAATTTATAAAAGTAGATTGTATCAAGGCTACTCAATTGGGCTAATGCTAAGAAATGAAAATTTATTAAATAGTACTTTTCAGTTTTCAGTTGGCATGTATCCTTTTTTTCCTGATGGAGGAAATTTTCAATTTATTTATAATCCGGTAACAAGTTTTACGTTGCGTGTAAGAGCTTTTACGGTTTCACGACCTGAATTTGTAAGTTATTATTAAACTAATGTTTGGTAATTCTATAATAAAATTTAGCTGTTAACTTAGTTGGTTTTCACTGATAAAAATCAATCTTATTCGTTACAATTATCTATCTAAGATTGTTCAAGAACTTCTGTTTTTTTTAGATGGTTTAATATTAAAAATTGTAATGGCTGGCATACTATCGCCAACTAAAAAGCCCAATGGTTTTAATGATTCAATACGATCAAAAATTACTTTGAAAATTGCAGTTATTGGTAATGACAAAAACATTCCGGCAACTCCCCATAAAGCACCACCAATTAAAACCGCAACGATAGAGGCAAGCGCATTAATTTTAACTTTAGAGGCTACAATTTTTGGTACAATAAAATTATTATCAATTAATTGCACTACCAAATAACCAATTAGTACATATAAGCTATAGATAGGTTCTTTTGTTGCTATGGCTAATAACATAGGGATTGCGATAGCAATTATACCACCTATATAAGGAATAAGATTGAGTAAAGCTCCAATGATACCAATAAGTAAAGCATAATCAATGCCAAGCATCAAAAGTACGGCTGTGTTTAAAGCTGTAACAATACCTGCTTCAATGAGTAACCCAACTAAATAATTTTGAATAAGTAATTTGGTTTCGGTTAATACTTCTTTTACAGTTCCATTTTTGCTTTCTGAGAATATTTTATTTATAAAATCCAGTAAAAGTGGTTTATAAAACAAGAACAGAAAAATATAAACAGGAATAAGAAGTACAAGCATTAATACGCCACTAATTGAAGTTAGGGTTTGGCCAATAACTGCAGTAGAATTAGTCATTCCTTCTTTTTTTTGTGTTTCAATCCATCTTTTAATTTTAGCAGTGCTAATATTAAAATTTTGAGAAATCCATAAAACTGAATCGTTAAACATTGTATTAAATTTTTGCTTAAGCTCCGGAAGCGCATCACTAAACATTGCCATTTGAGATCCAATAAAATAGAGCAAACCTAAAGTAAATATCGTAGCAAATAAAACTGATAAACTAATTGCAATAACTCGATTACATCGTTTACGAATTAGAAAATTTACAAAAGGATTTAATAGTATAGCAATGATAAGTGAGAATAAAAGAGGTACAATAATTTCTTGCCCCACATACATAATATAAGTTAACCCAATTAATCCTATAGTAATTTGAGCGAGTTTAAGATAAAACGGAATGGATGAATTGTTATCAATCATAATTTATTTTTTTAATTGCAATGTTGAAGTAGGTATTTATTTATTGTTATAATTGGAATATATCATAGTGAATTCTTTATAAAAAAATACCGTATTAACTTAACAGTTAATAAAATTAAATTTAACAAAGGGAAAATAGGGATATATGAAAACAATTAAACCTTCACTCAATGAATTTAAATTATGCCAATTTTTAGAAGTAATTTTAAGTAGAATACCTACTTTATTGAGTTTAATCATATGCATTAGAGTTACAAAGATGACAAACTACAAATAGTTTTTGTTACATATTTCTTCAAATTTGTTACATAATTAACTTATTAATCTAAATTATGAATATAAAAAACCTCATTACTATTTTCTTCTAAACCCTCATAATCTATATCTTGGAGCTTCTGCATAGTTCTCATTAAGCGTATGATTAAGACTTTCAAAAACCAATGATACTTTATTTAAAAAAAATACCTTTTTAATTTAAATCATCATTAAAAAAATCTTTTTGCGAAAAAATAGAACTTGCAACATCTGTGAATTGTACGCCATATTCTAATCTGTTTTTAGTTAGTAAAGTATGTTCGGCCATTCCAAATAAAACAAATTCCATCATCACATATTTTTCTTGTTTCGTTAATTTTGGGTGATAGATATTTACTAAATCAGAAAGTGTTGGAATACTATCTAAGGTTTTTTTATAATTTTTTTCGTCTTCTAAAAGTAATACATCAATCATATTGCCTTCTTCAAACCAATTAACAATAGCTTGATACGGACTGTCATCTTTTTTCTTTTTTAGTTTTGCTGGACTTGGAAAAAGTTCTGAAAACTGATTTTGAATGGCTTTCCCTAATAAGTTTTGCGCAACTATTGCAGGGCCTTCTTGTTCGCCTTCATATACCAGTTCTATCTTTCCAATTACAGCAGGTATCACGCCACTTAAATCGCTCACACGTGCTATTGTTTTTGTTTCACCGTTTTTAAACATGCGTCGCTCTGCTGTACTTAATAAATTTTCGTAAGCAGAAATAGTTAACCTCGCCGAAACGCCACTCTTAGCATCTACAAACTCACTTTCTCTGGCTTCAAAAGCAATTCGTTCAACAAGCGTTGCTAATAAATCTGGCACAAAAATAGTTTCTTTTTGAGACTGACTCAATTTTGCTTCTTGTGCAGTAATTTGTTTTGATATGTTTATTTCCTTTGGATAATGCGTTAAAATTTGACTTCCAATTCTATCTTTTAATGGCGTAACTATACTTCCTCTATTGGTATAATCTTCGGGGTTAGCTGTAAAAATAAATTCAATATCTAATGGTATGCGTATTTTAAAACCACGTATTTGAATATCGCCTTCTTGCAAAATATTAAATAAAGCAACTTGTATACGAGCTTGCAAATCGGGTAATTCATTAATCACAAAAATACAACGGTTACTACGAGGAATAATGCCATAATGTATTACACGCTCATCAGCATAATTCAATTTTAAATTTGCAGCTTTAATCGGATCTACATCACCAATTAAATCAGACACAGAAACATCGGGTGTTGCTAATTTTTCAATATAGCGTTCACTTCGGTGCAACCATGTAATAGGCGTTTCATCGCCCATAGTTGCAATTAATTGTTTAGAGAAATTAGAAATGGGTTTTAAAGGGTCGTCGTTTAATTCGCTACCTGTAACAAATGGAATGTATTCATCCAATAAATCAATAAGCTGACGTGCTATACGTGTTTTTGCTTGTCCTCTTAAACCCAATAAATTCATATTGTGGCGAGATAAAATAGCTCTTTCAATATCAGGAATTACAGTTTCTTCGTAACCTAATATGCCTTTAAATACATTTTCTTTTTTCTGTAATTTAGAAATTAAATTATCTCTTAATTCATCTTTAATGGTTTTAAAAATGTATCCCGATTTTTTTAATTCTCCTAGTGTTTTTATTGCTTGCATAATTTAAATGTAAAATGTTTATTAGAAATTTCTTTTTTTATTGCGTTCAAAATCTTCAAAAATAAAGTTGCCAAGTCCTTGTAATGAGGTATAGAAAGCCTTGCCATTGTTGGCTTCTGTAAAATTATGAACAAACTCTTGAAGGTACGGATCATTAGCAACCATAAAGGTTGTAATGGGTATTTTCAAAAACCGACAACTTTGTGCTAAGGTTAAACACTTGTTAACTATTTTAGTATCTAAGCCATTACTGTTTTTATAATAACCACCATTTTCTTTTAAGCAAGTTGGCTTGCCATCGGTTATCATAAATATTTGTTTATTTAAATTTTTCCGTCTTCGTAGCAAATCCATAGCCAGTTCTAAACCTGCAACGGTGTTAGTGTGGTAAGGCCCAACTTGAAGATATGGTAAATCTTTCACTTCAATTTGCCAAGCATCATTTCCAAACACAATAATATCAAGCGTATCTTTCGGATATTTTCGTTTAATCAATTCGGCTAAGGCCATGGCCACATTTTTAGCAGGTGTAATTCTATCCTCTCCATATAATATCATGGAGTGCGAAATATCAATCATCAACACCGTTGAAGTTTGAGTTTTATGTTCTTTTTCGTAAACCGCTAAATCATTTTCCGTTAATTTAAAATCGCCAGCACCATTATTTATCTGCGCATTTTTTAAAGAATCGAGCATCGATATTTGATCTAAGGCATCACCAAATTGGTAAGGACGTGTATCGTTTGTAATATCGGTTCCATTCCCTTTAAATTTGGTGCTATGATTTCCGGATGTTCCTTTTTTAAGTTTACCAAATATTTTTTCGAGTGCTTGCTCTCTAATAGCTTGTTCGGTTTTGGAAGTGATGATGATGTTTCCAGAGTTTGGAGCATCGTATTTTATATAGCCTTTATCTTTTAAATCATTGATAAAATCAGGGATTGTATAATTTTCATCCGTTAATTTATATTCTTTATCTAATTCAGTTAGCCAATTAATGGCTTCATCAAAATCGCCACTAGTAAAGGTTATTAATTGCTTAAATATATCAAATAACTTATCAAAGGGAGTTTGAAATGGTTTGGTATAGTTAGTAAATCGAAAGCCTATCATATATCAATAACAAAAAAGAAGGTAATATGTTTATGGACGTAAAATTATTTAATTTATGTTTAAATATCCAAGAATTTTCCGACAAATACCATAATCTAAAGCCAATTAAAACTAAAAATTTAGCTTACTGTTTTTTTGGGGATAGATACAAAAAGGGTGAAAAAATTGTATTCCTTTATCAATAGTGTTTTCTATTATTTCAGAACTTGTGAATCGCTTACCTCATTTAAAAAATCAAGAATTTTTTTATTGACAATTTCAGGTTGATCTATTGATAAAAAATGTCCAGCATTCGTAATTTTTACAGTTTTAATATTAGGAAATAAATTTTTTGCCCTATTCATACTTTTGGTATTATTAATAATATCTTGATCGCCAATTAACAAAAGTATTGGCATTTTCAGTGATTTTAGTTGTGTATCTGAAAAAGGCCTCATTTGTAAAAAACATTTACTTATAGTTGCTTTTTTTGTAGCAATGAAATACTGATTAATAAATATCTGACTTATCTTATCCACATTAAAAGTCATTGTTTCCAAAACATTCCTCAATCGTTTTCTTTTTGGAAAAAGTGAATATTCAATATTATTGATAATCTTTATTCCTGGTCTTATCCATATAAATGTTTGTGCAGGACTCAATAATACAATTTTATTTATTCGAGTTTTATCATGAAGCGCAATATTCATTGCCAGCCAACCACCTCGGGAAGCGCCTATTAAACTAAATTTTTTAAGATTTAGTTGGTCAAATATTTCATAATACCATTTCACTATTTCAGACGTTTCAGAAGGATCTCCTGTACAAAGAGATTTTCCTGGTTCCAAAAAAAAATCAATGGCATACACCCTATATTTTTCAGAATATGATTTAATATTTGGATACCACATCGTTGAGCTCGCATTCATTCCATGCAATAAAACAAGAGGTTCGCCATTTTCAGGACCTGTAATAATAACATGAGCATTGCCATAACTGGTTTTTATGTACTTTTCTAATAATGGTATTTGCCAAAGGGTTAATGCTTTATCATAAGACTGGAGATAAGTAAGATTTTCACCCTTTAAACTTACAATTGTGTCTTTTTCAATCAGTATGTCTGATTTAGGCTCAATTTTTTTTATGGTATCTGGCACAACAGTTATCTCTTCAACTTTTTCCCCATCACTTCCACAACCATACATGAAAAATGAAATTATAAATAAAGTAAAAAATCTAGTCTTAAGTTTCATGGGCTAAAAATAAGTTAAAAGCTTCACTTATTTTTACTTTTATTTTTTTTGCTTATTACTCTAATAAAATAGAAAACAGTCCGTCTCGTCTTCTATTACGCTAGCAATCAAGAGAGAGAGGGCAAACCTTATATTACCTAATGATACTTTCAATTAATGTTACAGCTTCTTTAGGTGTCAATATTGGTAATGAACTTGCTTTAATGTCTTTAGCGTCACGGGTAACACTAAATTCAATTTTAGTAAAAGACTTTCTACAATTATATTGAATAGCATCTTTAAATTTTAAAACTACTAAAGTTTTATCTCTCCATTTTTGTTGATTATAACACCAACAACGGCGGAAATTGACTGAGCCATATATTTTATTTCTCTATTACCTGTTTGCTTACCTTATATGGATAAAGAACTGCTGCTGCAATTCCATAGAATGCAATCCAATGCCCAGAAAACAACATTAGTTGAAGAGCAGAATAATGATTGTATTCCATTTCTGTAATTGTTTTTATTGTGTGTCCGTGATTTTGCAAAATATATGCTCCATTCTTTATTTCGGCCGTATAAGGTTGTATTGCAATAATAATTATAAAATTAAACAAAGCATGAATAAAGCCAATGGCTGCAATAATTGTCAGCCAAGTTGGTGTGTGTCTGAAAATTGTTTTAAAGAAGTTTTTGTGTTTAGCAAAACCTAGAGTATTGTTTTGTCTTAGGCCTTTCAATTCAATATTGTTTTTTAAACTCAAAACAGTTGGAAGCCAAACAACAAAGATTCCAATATGCAATAACCACACAAAAGGAAATTGTTCTGAAATGTTGTAGTCGACAAGTAATGCTATTAAATGGAATAGCAATGAAATTGTCCAGCCGATACATGCTAAAATGAAAAGGAATTTTTTCATTATTCTTTTTGTCTAAATTTGATACTAACGTATTTTCTGCTTATTTCAGTTTGGGTTTTGAATTACACTTCTGCTAAATGTTATAGCATAAAGATACAATATTGTTGGACGTTTGAAATTTTAAAACTAATAAAGTTTTTATCTCTCCATTTTTGTTGGCGATAACAGCAACAATGGTGGAAAAATCTCAATTCTGTTTCAATTCATTATATTTGATTCTTATGGATTGACTGATGTACTTAGTGTCTAAAATTATAATTATTAAAAAGGTAGGTCGCCTTTGCCTAGTTCAATTACTAATATTTCGGGATACGCTATATATTCGCCATACTGACCTTTTTTCATTTGTGCACCTTTACTTTTTCCAATATTTGTCAAAACCCATTCATCATTTCTCTTTTCAATCCATTTTAATTTTTCAAATTTATGCTGAAGGTCTTTTGCAGAAACGCCTATCTCTTTTGATAAGGCTGTTGCAGAAAGAAATTTTCCGTCATACGGTACTGTTTTCTCAGCAACAGGTTCGTGTTTAGATTCTTTTACAGGTGCGGGTTTAACAGGCGCTTTTTCAACTGAAACAATTAATTCGTCACTTATACGAATTAGTCTTTTCACTTCCTCATATATTTCACTGTATAATGTTGGGTCAGATTCTTTGGTAACATAAATACCCATTTCATTATTATTTACTTGAGAGAACTCGTATAAATTCATTGAAGTTATAATAGCTTCATTTTCGTTCAAATAACATTTTGCATGCAGGTCTTTACAGAAACTTGAGCGAATACTAGTTTGGGATTTTAGCCAATTATTTTCATCTGGTTGTAATTCATTCTTACCATAAATAACTCTTATGTCTATTTTTAGGCGGTTCTTGTCTTCAAGGGATTCCTTTATGCGTTCATTAATTTTCAGATAAGGACTGATTAAAATTAATTTTTCATTTGCTTTATTTATTAATTGTTGCAAATGATATGAAACTCCCGTTGTGTCTAAAAATTTTGCCATATGTTTTTAATTTAATTCTGTCAAATATAAGTTTTTTGTCAATATGTTGGTTTAATTTTTGGGTCTTTCGCAGCAGGTTATAAGCCGTTTTTAATTGTATCTGTTGATATTGAGTCTACTGTCACAGGACCTATTGAGTCACCAGTTAATACTTGTTGCTTTTCTATTACTTCTCCTTCCGTCGGAGTATTGCATCCTGTCAAGGTAAGTAGTCCGCTTATAAGTAATAGAACCGAAACTCTCACAACTTTAGTTTTAATATTCAAATAAGCATTGCAGTATAGGTCTACCAAAATTGTCTGAAGTCTATTTTTGTCCAACTTAAGTTGTCCCTTGTAGAAATGTCCACATGTTTTTTTGTCGGGGTTCTTTTTAAAATAGTTAGAAATTTCTTCTGAAGTCATTTCTGTAAAGTCTACGACTGTCTTACTGCATGCGTTACAGTATCTGCCTGTTTTATTTGGAATCATTTTGTCCCAGTCTGCTTGACAAGGATTTGGAATCTCTATTTGATGTCTATTCTTCATTTTGTGTATGAGTAAAATGGCTTCTAACACTTTGCTAGCAGACTTAGTTTAATTTTGAAAAAGTGCTTACCGAATCTTTGTTTAAAGATACAATTGTTTGTTGCTTTTGCAAAAATGAAAAACCTACTGTTTACCGAAAATTTTGCAATAGCTTTGTTGCCTATCCAAATTGAATAAATTGAATAATACGTGTTTTTGCTGCTACCTTTCTCATTTTTTATCATAAAAACATTGACTTCCAACTGCTCCACCACCATATTCTAAAACAAGTTTTTCCGAAGCCATTATATAAATACAACCGTCATTATAATTTTTTCGCAAACTGTCTGGAATTGGGTTGTCAAAAACGTGGAATGAATACATTCCCATTCCGCTTCTTTGAAAACCAATTTTAGTAGGTTCTCCACTTTCTATTTGTATGCAATTTGCGTTGTCCAATTTTTCCTTTAGAGTTTTTAAGGTTTCTCTAGTCCAACCCAGAGGTTTAATAATGTTGTCTATTCTTTCAGTATTAATTTTCAAGTCCCAATCTAAAAATATAAATCCGTTTTGGTCACCTGGTGTATAGGCTAATGGTTTAATTCCAAATCTTGTCAATGTGTTGTCGTTGTCAAACTCAATTTCAACAAATCTATTTTTAGGTACTATTTCATTGAAATATTTTTTTAATTCGTAAATTTCTGTTTTGTTTTTTTCAAAGTTTTCCTTTAGTTCTGTCACTGAGTAATCTTTGTCAAAACCACCAAAAGCAAAAATAATCATAACGATATAACCTATGAAAATCACAAGTATGGTTCCAAATAAAATTAAAATTATTTTTAAAATATTCTTTACCATTTTGTTTGTCGAATTAGTGTTGGCCTCAGTTTGCAGGTAATGTTTTCGCGGTTTGTTTCAGGCCATATTGGAACTGATGTCTGCCGAATATTTAGTTAAAGATACAATATTGTTGGACGTTTGAAATTTTAAAACTAATAAAGTTTATCTCTCCATTTTTTTGATGATAACACCAACAACGGCGTAAATACCTAGAATATTTTTGTTTTTTTGGAGCTAATTCCTGCTTTCCGTTGCAATCTTTTTTTTTTTTAAGGAAACCAAAAAAGGATTTTCACTGCAATCAGGGCTATTATGCCTAATATATTTAGGAATATATGCTATTAACTCCAATGAATCTTTTTTTGGTTTTTACTCTCCAAAACTTAAATGCTAAACCAACTTCGTGCGAACCAGCAGTATTTCCTGAAAGCCTACTAACTGTTACATCATACGAATAATTGATTGCTATCAGTTTATTTTTATAGCCGAAATTTAAAACAATAGCGTCATTGTTTCTATAAGAAAGTGCAATGTTTAAATGTTTAAAAAACAGAACGCTAACACCTTCCGTCATAAGCAAAAAATTTTGTTGTTGAACATAATACATAAAAGGAGAAATACTTATCTTTTTAAATTGTAAAGTATATCCAAATTGTACTCCATATCTCCTTAGCAATTTAGAAGGGCCAAATAAGCCTTCGTCTGGCTCTGTAATATGATGAGTTGAAAGTCCAAGTAAGAAATTTTTATAATAGACAATTGTACCTAAGTTAAAATCTATAAATTCTTTTTTTTGAATAAAATTATAATTCCCATTACTCCAAACATTGCTTAATCGTGGGTCAATCATATCACCAAAAAGTAATTTGCTTGTATCTACTTTTTTCTCTCCATAACAAAATTCAATTGATGGTCTCACTAAAACATTTTTTACATTAATATTTTGAGAATAAAAAATGGAGATAATATTCGTTTTTAATGTTCCTTTACAGATATCATCATTTAAATAATTAACGCCAGCATAGGCATTCAACTTTGGAATGTATTGATAAAAATTTGCAGACATCGTCACGTAATTTGCACTAATATTTGGCCATTGATTCCGGTAATTTACTCCAAGTCGGGCACAACTATCATTGCCAGCTAATGCGGGGTTTAAATTAATATTGCCTAATGATGTTTGCGAAAATTGGGGATCTTGAGCAAATACATTCAACGCTGATGCTATTATGATTATACTAATTGATACAATTTTTTTCATAATCAAAAATATATTGAGCTTACTAAAAATATACATACTACTTTACAAGCTATTAAAAAACCACCAGTCAGGTTTTAAAAACCTGACTGGTGTTAATGTACTAATGAAATATTACTAGCCAAATATCTCAATCACAAAATTAGGAACTAAGCCTAAAGCAATGGTAAACAAAGTGGTTAATAATAATAAAACCACGTGAGATGAATCAATTGTAATGCCATCTTCTTTTGTTGGAGCTTTAAAATACATGGCAATAATTACTTTAAAATAATAATATACACCAACCGCTGATGTTAATATTGCTAAAATAATTAACCAGTTATATGATGTTCCAATTAATAAAGAGAACACAAAATATTTAGCAAAGAAACCTGAAGTAACTGGTATACCAGCTAAAGAAAGCATGGCAACTGTCATGCAAACAGCCATTAAAGGATGGCGTTTTGCTAAACCATTAAATGCTTCAATATTTGAACTTCCACTTTCTTGTTTTGATACATGATACACAACCGTAAAAGCTGCAATTGAACCAATTGAATAAGCCAACGAATAATATAAAATGGCGCTCACACTTGCCATACCACGGTTATTAGCTAAAATAGCCATTAACATAAATGCAGCGTGGCTAATACTAGAGTATGCTAACATGCGTTTTACACTTTGCTGTGTGGCTGCTGTAATATTTGAAACAACTAATGATAAAGCAATAACAACTGCTAACACAATTCCCCATGTTTCATTTACGCCGCCAAATGTTACTAAAAATAAACGCATGAACGCAGCAAATGCAGCTGTTTTAACTATCGTACTCATTAAAGCGGTGATAACAGTTGGTGAACCTTCGTAAACATCGGGAGCCCAAAAATGGAAAGGTGCAGCACTTACTTTAAATAACATGGCTACTAATACTAATAAAACTCCTGCGTAAAAAAATGCAGGAAGATCGGCACCGTTATGAGAAATGTATGCACGAATTGCCATTAAATCAAAACTACCTGTTGCGCCGTATATTAAAGCAATACCAAATAATAAAAATCCTGAAGCAAATGAACCCATAATTAAATATTTGAATCCTGCTTCGTTTGAAGCTAAATCACGTTTACGACTTGCAGCTAAAACATACATAGGAATTGATAATATTTCGATACCTAAAAATAAAGTAGTCATATTACTAAATGCCGTTAACATTAATGCTCCAACTAATGCAAATAACACTAAAGCAAAATGATCGGTTACATGGTCTTTTTCAAAATAATCATTTGCCAATATAAACCAGAAAAAAGCAGTTGCTAATATTACACCACTAAATGCTAAAGCTACGTTATCAAAACGTATCATGTTACTAAATACTTCAATGTTATAGTTTGCATTCCATTCTGTAAAGCCTAAAGCATACGCCGCTAATATTCCAATTAATACTAATGGGTACAACACTTTTTTGAATTTGAAGATTTCGGCTAACATGGCTAAAATTCCTAATCCGCTTATTATTAATAGTCCTTTCATTTTTTAAATAATTATAAATGTTAAATTTTGAATGTTAAATGTGTTTGTTTGAATAGAGATTTATTTAAAATTTATTATTTCAAATTCAACATTATTAATTTTGTTCCTTCTTCTGCTAAATCATTTAATGGTGAAGGATAAACACCAAATGCAACAATTACAAAACATACAATGTACAATACTAATTTATCAGAACCTGCTAATGAACCAAATGCAATGGCAGAATCTTTACGCTCTCCTAACATTATATTTTGATAACTACGTAACATATAAACTGCTCCTAACACAACTGTTAAGCCTGCAAATGCAGCTGCAATTGCACTATATTGATATACACCATTAATTAATAAAAATTCGCCAACAAAGCCATTAGTTAATGGAAGTGCAACTGAACCTAACATCACAATTAAAAATAAAACGGCAAAGTTTCCATTCATACTTCTGATGCCTCCTAATTTATCAATTTCGCGTGTACCTGTGTGACGTAATAATATATCTGCAATTAAAAATAAACCAACCACATTAACTCCATGTGCTAACATTTGCATCACACCACCTTGTATGCCTTGTTGATTACACGATAAAATACCTGCTGCAATTAAGCCAACGTGAGCAATAGAAGAATAAGCAATTAAGCGTTTGTAATCTTTTTGAACGATTGCTATACACGAAGCATAAATAATTCCGAAAACAGATAAACCAATTGCTACACCACCCCATTTTTCTAAAGCTAAAGGTGTTAATGGTAATAACCATTTAATTAAACCAAAGGTTCCCATTTTCAACATAATACCCGAAAGCAACATTGTACCTTGAGTTGGAGCATTTACATAAGTATCAGGTTGCCAAGTGTGAAGTGGAAAAATTGGCATCTTAATACCGAATGCTAAAAAGATACACCAAAATACAAATGACTGTTGGTTAACATCTAACGCTCTGCCTGCTTGATATAAATCAGCAATTGCCCATGATTTAATTCCTGTGTCGAAACCTGTGTGGCTGTAAACATAGATTAAACCAACTAACATAAATAAAGAACCTAATAAAGTATAAACAAAAAACTTAAAGGTAATAGCACCTCTGTTTTCTCCGCCCCATAATAAACAAATAAAATAAATTGGGATTAATGCTAATTCCCAAAACACATAAAATAAAAAACCATCGTTAGCTGTAAAAACACCAACTAATGCCATTTGCATGATTAATATTAATCCGTAAAACGAATTTGGTTTATCATATTCGTTTTTAAACGAGGATAAAATAATTAATGGAATTAAAAACGTAGTTAATAAAACCAACAATAATGATAAAGCATCTAAGCCAACTGCAAAATGAATGCCTAACGATTCAACCCAAGTGCAATTTAAAACCAAATCAGCACTTGCTGGATTGTGTTTGTATTGAAACAATGCTACTAACGAAAGTGCAAATTCAACAAGTGAAAACCCTAAAGCAATATTACGACTTGCTTTTCCTTTAGTGCCAAATACCAGTAAACCGGCAATAAGTGGTACAATAATTAATAATCCAACTAACATATTTTATTTTTTGTTTTTTATTTTCACATTATTTCAATTTGAAATAATGTACTTTATTTTGTTTTATATCCTATTTGTTTGCGTGTTTTTTGTTTTTCAATTACTTTATCTTTGTCGATTAAATAGCCAATCGCCTCGTACACATCTTTAAATTGCTTGTTATATTTCTTTTCTAAATCATTCAATTTTTCTGTTAAATCCTTATGTGTTAATGCATACGTTCTTAAAAAAACAAAAGCACGCATAATAGAAATATTTACTTCAATTGCTTTTTTAGATTTTAAAATTCCACTTAACATCGCTAAACCTTGTTCTGTAAAAGCATAAGGTAAATATTTTGGATATTTTCCTCGTCCATTCTCTAAGGTCACAATTTGTGACCTTAGAGAATCAAATTCTTCTTTTGAAAGCTGAAACATAAAATCTTCAGGAAACCTTTCAATATTGCGTTTAACAGCTTGATTTAACACTTTAGTTTCAACTTCGTACAACGCTGCCAAATCAAAATCAAGCATCACCTTTTGGCCACGCACTTCATGTATTTTATTTTGAACTTTTTGCAATTGCATTATTATTTAATAAAACTATAAAACAGTATTAAAATAATACCTAATACCATACTAAAAATGTAAACTCCAATATGCCCAGTTTGTGCTTTACGAACTACAGAGCTAATTCCAATAACAGCACTACCTACTCCATTTACCAAACCATCCACAACTTGCTTATCAAAAAACTTATAAAACAATTCAGAAATTGCATTTAAAGGTTTGGTAATAATCATGTCATAAATTTCGTCAACATAATATTTATTGTAAATCAATTTTTTAATTCCTGTTAATTTTTCATCTTTTGCTTCAGGCAAAATTTGATTTTTAATATAAATCATATAAGCAAAGTAGATTGTTACAACAGCCGAAATAACTGCAATTCCCATCAAAGTCCATTCTTTTGTATGATTTAATATACTCGGATTTTTATGTAAAATAATTGAATCTAAATGATGATGCATCCAATTTGAAGCTCCCCAAAATTCTGGTAAACCTAAAACACCACCAACAACAGCTAATACTGCTAAAACTATTAATGGAATTGTCATTGATTTTGGAGATTCATGTAAATGATGTTCTTGTTCATGTGTTCCTCTGAATTTACGATAGAATGTTAAATACAATAAACGGAACATATAAAATACAGTGAGTATAGATGCGACCTGGCCAAAAAACCAAAGCGTTGGACTATGCTCATAAGCGTGTGCTAATATTTCGTCTTTTGAAAAGAAACCAGAGAATGGAGGAATACCACTAATTGCAATGGTTCCTATTAACATCGTAACAAATGTAATTGGTAATGCTTTTTTCAAACCACCCATTTTACGCATATCTTGTTCGCCACCCATTGCATGAATAACAGAACCAGCTCCTAAGAATAATAAAGCTTTAAAGAATGCGTGTGTTGTTACGTGAAATACAGAAGAACTGTAAGCCCCAACTCCTAAGCCTAAAAACATTAAACCTAATTGTGATACAGTTGAATAAGCTAATACCTTTTTAATATCATTTTGAAACAAGCCAATTGTTGCTGCAAATAAAGCGGTTGTTACACCAACAACTGCAACTACCTCCGAAGCAACATCAGACATTGAATAAAATACGTTTGAACGAACAATCATATAAATACCTGCTGTTACCATTGTAGCTGCATGTATTAATGCCGATACAGGAGTTGGACCAGCCATCGCATCTGGCAACCAAGTGTATAATGGTAATTGTGCTGATTTACCCATAGCACCAACAAATAATAATAAAGCAATTGCGGTAACAGTAGAACTACTTCCGCTACCTGCTGCTGCAAATACTTCGCTATATGTAATGCTACCAAATGTTACAAAAATTAAAATGATTCCTAATAAAAATCCTAAATCACCAACACGATTCATAATGAAAGCTTTTTTAGCAGCATTATTATAAGCCGTGTTTTTAAACCAGAAACCAATTAATAAATAAGAACATAAACCAACACCTTCCCAACCAACAAACATAATTAAGTAGTTGTTTCCTAATACTAATAATAGCATGAAAAATACAAATAAGTTTAAGTAAGTGAAGAAGCGAGAAAAACCTTCATCATCATGCATATACCCAATTGAATAAATGTGAATTAAAAATCCAATTCCTGTAATGATTAATAAAAACCAAGATGATAAGGGATCCACTAAAAATTCGAAAGGAATATGTAATGTATCAGAATTAATCCAAGCAAATAAATTTACAGCATGCGATGTAATTTCATGATGTTCTTTCAAATCTATAAAGATGAGAACAGAAACAATGAAAGAAGCTAAAACAGCTAAACTTGCAATGGTACCAGATAAGCCTTTGCTTATTTTTTTACCGAAAAATCCATTAATAATAAATCCTAGTAAAGGAAATAATGGAATGAGTGCTACTAATTTAATCATATAATTAATTTTTTATTCTGCTTAATAAATCGATGTCAATACTTTTGAAATTACGGTAAACCATTGATAAAATAGCTAAACCAACTGCAACCTCAGCAGCTGCAACAGCCATAATAAAGAATACAAATACTTGACCTGAAGCGTCGTTATGCAATGTAGAAAATGCGACTAATAATAAGTTCACAGCATTTAACATTAATTCGATACACATAAATACAATAATGGCATTTCTACGAGCCATAACACCTACAACGCCTATGATAAATAATACGGCGCAAAGCATGATGTAATAATTAATTGGAATTCCGTTTAGCATAATTTTATTTTTATTTTTTTAATATTTTAGTTTTCTATTTCTTCAATTGTTTTTTCTCTTTTACCAATCATAATGGCACCTACTAGTGCAGCTAATAATAATACAGATGCAATTTCAAATGGGAATAAAAATTCGGTAAATAAAACTTTACCTAAATTTTTCACTAATCCTATTTGAGATGAACCGCTTTGAACTAATTGTAATTGCTCAGCTCCTTTTAAAGCACCAACCATTACAAATAACAAAACACCTCCAATACAACCAGCAATAACGCGTGTTACAATATGTTTACGTGGTTCCGAATCGGCATCTAAATTCATGAGCATGATAATGAATAAAAACAATACCATGATTGCGCCAGCATAAACTACTATATGTACCACTGCTAAAAATTGTGCATTTAATAATAAGTAATGCCCTGCTATACAAAAGAATGTTAATACTAAATATAAAACTGAGTTAACTGGGTTACGAGTAAAAACAACCATTAACGCAAACATAATTGCCATTAATGATAACACTCCAAAAAGCCATTGTGTAATTGTGTATCCTAACATTTTTTAGTTTTTAGTTTTTAGTTTTTAGTTTTTAGTTTTTTGAGCTATCCTTAAAAACCGAATTAATATTGTTTTTTAAATTATCTAATTAGTGTTTTCCTTTATTTAATTTTTTATCGTCAAATAATTCGTTGTGTTTTAAACCTAATGTTTTTTTGAATTCTAAAACAGCAGCAGTTTGACGTTTGGTAACATCAATACGCTCATTCATTTTTTCAACTAATTTATCTTTTCCGTAAACAAAATCTTTACGTTCAAATTGTGCATCCACTAAACGATCCGTTAAAAAGATAGCTTCTTTTGGACAAGCCTCTTCGCATAAACCACAAAAAATACAACGTAACATGTCAATCTCATAAGTAGCTGCGTATTTTTCTTCGCGATACAAATGTTCTTCTCCTTTTTTACGTTCGCCACTTGTCATAGTAATTGCTTCCGCCGGACAAGCTACTGCGCACATACCACAAGAGGTACAACGTTCTGCTCCTGCATCATCACGTTTTAAAACATGTTGCCCACGATAAACTGGAGCTATCGGACGCTTTTGCTCTGGATAGTGGATGGTTGGTGGCTTTTTAAATAAGTGGCTTGCTGTAATTACCATACCCTTTGCAATGGCAGGTAAATAAATGCGCTCAGCAAAACTTTGCACTTTATTTGAAACGACTACTTTTCTGTTAGTTAATTGCATCTATGTAAACTTTTAAAATTTAATATTCCCTCTAAAATATTCAACTACAACTGTAATTGCTAAATTCAATAATGATAATGGCAATAATGATTTCCAGCCAAGGTTCATTAATTGATCATAACGGAAACGAGGTAATGTCCAACGAATCCACATGAATAAACAAATGAAGCCAAATATTTTTGTAATTAAAGCACCAAAACCAATTAATGAAATCCATACAGAACCATCTGCTAAACCAAGCTTAGCATATAGTTCGTGAGCAAATGGAAAATTATATCCACCAAAATAAATTGTTGCTAAAACTGCTGATGAAATAAACATGTTGATGTATTCTGCAAATAAAAACAGTCCTAATTTCATTGAAGAATATTCGGTATGGTAACCACCAACTAATTCTGTTTCACATTCAGGTAAATCAAATGGTGCACGATTCGTTTCTGCTAAAGCACAGATAAAAAATATTAAAAAACCAAGTGGTTGCCAAACTATATTTGCCCAACCTGCGTCTTGTCCTTCAACAATTTCTTTTAAACTTAATGAACCACCCGAAGAAATAATTACGGCAATTAATGCAATGCCCATAGGGATTTCATAACTAATCATTTGTGATGATGCACGCACTGCACCTAGTAATGCAAATTTATTATTTGATGCCCAACCACCAATCATAATACCATACACACCAATAGAGGCAACTCCTAATAAATAAATAACACCAATATTAATATCGGTAATTTGCATATCATAAGTTGTTCCATTAATGATAACCGGTTTTGCCCAAGGAATTACAGAACTCGTGATAACTGAGGTTACCATAAATAAACATGGTCCTAAAATAAATAAGGAACGGTTAGAAACGTTTGGAATAATTTCTTCTTTCATAAACATTTTCACACCATCTGCTAGTGGTTGTAACAAACCACCCCAACCTGCTCTGCTTGGTCCTTTTCTGTCTTGTAAAAAAGCGGCAAACTTTCTTTCCCATAATGTTGCATAAGCTGCGGCTCCTAAGCATAATAGGAAAACTGCTGCGCACATTATTGCTTTGTATATTATAAATGCTGTCATAATTTTAATTAAGGTCTTTTATTAATATCCATAAATCCAAGTGCTTTTTGTTGTTTCATAACCTGCACTTTTAATTCATTTAAATTTTCGTAATGGTTTTGAGAAATCACGCTGCTTTTGTGAATTGGTGATGGCCCTTCAACTTTCCAATCAGCTGTGTTCTTTTTTTCGAAACGACATTCGTTGTAAATAAAATCAATGGCTTCTCCCCATTGGTCTTTACGAGCCGTAACACGTAATACCTCTTCACCTTTCATCCATAAGCGAACTTTACCCGAACATTTTTTGCAATCACAACTCGCTTCAACAGGTTTTGTAAACCATACACGAGATTTAAAACGGAATGTTTTATCGGTTAAAGCACCAACTGGGCAAACATCTATCACATTACCAGACATTTCATTTTCAATCACATTTTCTATGTAAGTAGAAATCTCAGCTGCATCTCCACGGTGCATAACACCATGAACGCGATTATCTGTTAATTGATCAGCAACTTTTACGCAACGGAAACACATAATGCAACGCGTCATGTGTAACTGAACATATTTACCAATATCAATTTTTTCAAATTCTCTACGAGGAAATTCATAACGTGTTGTAGCTGCGCCATGAGAATAACCTAAATCTTGTAAATGACATTCACCAGCTTGGTCACAAACAGGGCAATCCAAAGGATGATTCATTAATAGGAATTCAACAACTCCTTTACGAGCCTCTAAAATATCTTTGTTAGTTGTATTTTCTACAACCATTCCATCCATCACTTCTGTACGGCAACTTGCCACAGGTTTAGGCATTGGTGTAGGGTTTGCAGTACTACCTTGCGTTACTTTTACAATACAAGTTCGGCAATAACCACCACTCGTTTTTAATTTAGAGTGGTAGCACATAGTTGGAGGAGCTACATCCGGCCCAATCATTCGTGCTGCTTCAAGTATAGTGGTACCTTTTGGCACGTCTATTTCTATTCCGTCTATTGTTACTTTCATTTTATATATTCAAAATATTTATTACTTCCTTAATTAGTTAATGAAAAATTAAATGGCAAATTAACTTCGACAGGAACGGTTTTGTGATCTTGTTTTCCTGGCTTCCAAAATGGCATTAATTCAACTACCCGAATCGCTTCTTTATCTAAAACCTCATATCCAGAAGACTTAATAACTTTTGGATTTATTACTTTTCCCCTTGCATCAATAATTATTCTAACGTATGTTTTACCTTCCCATGCATTTTTTCTAGCCTCTTTAGGATAATTAATTTTTCTGCCAATAAATGACATCATTTCGTGAACGCCACCTTGATACTCAGGCATAATATCAGTAAGAACAAAGATTCTTTCTGATGGAATACTGAGTCCTTTTTTCGCAATCACTAAACCATCTTTGTATTCAGATATAGATGAGTCTTTCCCATTATTATCATAAATTATCCAATCTCCAATCCTGCTATCAAACTTGCTATATCCATGGCTACTAATACTTCCATCTGCATTATAATATATGCTATATCCATTCTGAATTAATTCTGGTTTAATTTCAGTTACCTCAGCTATCATTTGGATTTTATGATTGATAAATTTATCATAAACCAAATAACCTTTATCTGTTTTTTTGTAAACTCTATAATAATCTGCCACAGCTTTACTAGATTCCTTCCAATGTGATTCAAACCAAGTTGTATCTGTAAAATCAGCTTGAGCGAATGAAGAATTCACAAAAAGAAAAATAAATATGTATGCTGCTAATTTCAATTCTTATTTATGCTCAGGGTTATTAAGTACTATTTGTTTAGTTAGTTCATTATTTAATAAATCAGTACATTTTAAAAAATAGGTACCGCTTGGTAAGTGACTCATATCAACCAACATTTTATTATCAGCTTTTAGAATAGCTACATTTACTCTTTTACCATCAATGTTCGTAAGCGTAACGGCCGAAAAACGACCTTCAATAGTAAGCTGACTAGAAACAGGGTTCGGGTAAGCATTAATTTCTAATTTATTAGTAGGTTCCGAAATACTTGTTGCTACAGGTGCATATTCAATAATATAATACAAGGTATTTGTTGCTGCAATATCATTCCATTCGCCTGCAATACCATAAGGCCAAGAACCTAAACAAATACCAGCACAATCTTGATTCGACATATAATCATCTGGTTCATTAATTCCCGAAACACTTTTACCACCAAAGTTTACATAGTTTGATCCAACTACACTTCCTGTACCTGCACCTGCTAAACCTTGTCCATTCCAAAAGTTAGTTCCAACATTATCATTGTTTCCGTCCCAAAGCCAAACGCCTTCTGTGTTTTTATCAGTTGCGCCAATCCAAACATAAGATGAACCACCACCATCAGAAACTGGATGGTAACTTGAAGAAATACCAGAAGCAACAATTGCATTATACACAGCAGTTTGCTCAGCTAAATTATCAATATGAACCAAATAACCACCACGAGAAACTGCACAAGCAGAAGCCAAAGCCCAAGTTTTTAATTCTTTTACGATTTCATAATTTATACCAGCAGCTGTAAACGTATAAATATTAATAGCACTTGCGCATGCTTGAGCATGACTTACTTTTGAAGTGAAAAGTATACTGATTAATAATAATATGTAACTAATTTTTTTCATGTTATGCTTTATATCCAATTTTTGTTCTTTTTTTAATTTTATCGCCTGCTTTCTTAATATCCATTAAATAATTTAAGGCTTCATATACATCAGAAAATTGCTTGTTGTATTTAGACTCCAATTCTTCTAATTTTTTAGATAATTCGGTATTTCCAACTATCATTTGCTTTACCGCAACAAATACGCGCATAATGCTAATATTAACTTGCACTGCTTTTTTGCTTTTTAATACACTCGAAAGCATTGCTACACCTTGTTCGGTAAAGGCAAAAGGCATTTTTTGCGTCCCTCCTCTTTTTTCTGTTTTTGATATCACAGATTGTGATATCAAAACTTGAAACTCATCTTTAGTTAATTGAAACATAAAATCATCTGGAAATCTATCCAAGTTTCTCTTTACGGCTTGGTTTAATACCCTAGTTTCAATTTCATACATACTAGCCAAATCAAAATCCAACATAACTTTTTGGTTACGGATTTCGTAGATTTTAGTATGTATGTTTTTTATAAGCACTCTTTTTAATTTTTAGATGTTATCACAAATTGTGATGACATGCTTTATATTTATTAATGGTATAACAAAATGTGATACCAAATTTTACGCTTTTACTAATTTATTCAATCTATCATAATGAGAAATATCTACAAATTTTTTCTTTTGTGCTATTTCAATAAATTCATGTTTGAAGTGACGAATAGCTGCCGCTACAGGCCAGGCAGCTGCTTCACCTAATGGACAAATTGTTTTACCTTCAATTTTACTTTGAATGTCCCATAACAAATCAACATCACTTTCGTTTGCTGTTCCGTTTAAAAACTTTTGTAATATTTTTTCCATCCAACCAGTTCCTTCTCGGCAAGGTGAACATTGTCCACAACTTTCATGATGATAAAAACGAGAGAATGTAAATAAATTTTTAACGATGCTTGTGTCTTCATCCATTGCAATAAAACCACCTGAACCTAACATGGTTCCAGTTAAAAATCCACCATCAGATAAACTTTCGTATGTCATTAAACGAGGCTCGCCTTTAGCAGTAGTTATAGCTAAAGCAGCAGGTAAAATGGGAACCGATGAACCACCAGCTACAATTGCTTTTAATTTTTTTCCATTACGAATGCCACCACAATATTCATCACTATAAATAAAGTCCTCAACCGTTATACCCAATTCAATTTCATAAACACCTGGTTTATTAATATGACCTGATGCTGAAATTAATTTTGTACCAGTAGATTTCCCTACTCCAATTTTAGCATATTCTTCACCACCCATATTAACGATTGGAACAACAGCCGCAATAGTTTCCACATTATTTACAACCGTTGGGCAACCCCATAAACCAGCAACAGCAGGAAATGGTGGTTTAATACGTGGATTACCACGCTTACCTTCTAATGATTCTAATAGTGCAGTTTCTTCTCCACAAATATAAGCTCCACCACCAACTTGCACATAACAATCGTGAGAGAAATCAGTACCTAAAATATTTTTACCTAACCAACCTGCAGCATAAGCTTCAGCAATGGCAGCTTCAACAATACGAGCAACATAAAAATATTCGCCACGTATATATATGTATGAAGTTTTTGCACCAAGTGCATAAGAAGAGGTAATCATTCCTTCAATTAAAGCATGAGGAATTTTCTCCATTAAATAACGATCCTTAAAAGTTCCAGGTTCTGATTCGTCAGCATTACAAACTAAATAACGATTAACGCCTTCTGGTTTTGCTAAAAAGCTCCACTTCATTCCTGTAGGGAAACCTGCTCCACCACGGCCTCGCAAGCCTGATTTTTTTACCTCATCAGTAACTTGATCTGGCTGCATTGTTTTTAATGCTTTTTCAACAGAAGCATAACCTCCATTTGCACGATAAACTGCTAACGTATGAATGTTAGGCACTTTGTCGTTATGTATTAATAATTTTCTTCCCATTTTTAATTCTTTTTGTTTTTAGCTTCTCGTTTCTCGACTTCGCTCGAAATGACAAACTTGATGTCAAAATATTAAAGTGTATTTTTATAATCTAAGTCTGTGTAACTTTTTAATTTTCCTTCAGCTTTATAATTCTCTAAAATAGAATCTACTTTTTCGTAAGTTAAATTTTCGTGATAACTTGCTCCGCATTGTAACATTGGTGCAGTTCCGCAAGAGCCTAAACATTCTGCTACTTTTAATGAAAACATGCCATCTTTAGTTGTTTCACCAACTTTGATGTTTAATTTTTTCTCAATATATTTTACAATATCTTCTGCGCCGTTTAACCAACAAGAACTCGTTTGGCAAACTTCTAAAACACATTTACCCATTGGTTTTAAATTATACATCGTATAAAAAGATGCCACTTCAAAAACCTCAACTGGTTTTATTTTTAAAACTGATGCAACGTAATCCATTGTTTCAGGACTTAACCAACCACCAAATTCAGCTTGTGCCACATGTAAAACTGGCAATAAAGCAGATTTTATTTTATCAGCTGGATAGCGTGAAATAATGGTTTGAACAGTTTTCATAGCATCTTCGCTAAAAACAGTTTCACTGCGTTTAGCGTTATCAAACTTTTGTGCTCCGTGTACTTGACTACTCATTTCTTATTAGTTTTTAGTGTTGAGTTTTTAGTTCTTAATTTATTAACTCGTTACTATATTTTTTATTTTTTTCTATTAAAAACTAAACATTAATCATTTAAAACTTCTTTATGCGTCTAATTCTCCTGCAATAACATTCATACTACTCATTGTTAAGATTGCATCACTTAACATAATTCCTTTTACCATTTCTGGATATGCTTGATAATAAATAAAGCATGGTCTGCGGAAATGTAAACGAAATGGTGTTCTTCCACCATCACTAATTAAATAAAATCCTAACTCACCATTTCCACCTTCTACACAATGGTAAACTTCGCCTTTTGGAATATCTGTTTCGCCCATCACAATTTTAAAGTGATAAATTAAGGCTTCCATGTTATTGTAAACTTGCTCTTTTGGTGGTAAAAAGAAATCAGGGATATCAGCATGCATTGGTCCTTCTGGCATTTTTTTAATTGCTTGTTCGATGATGCTTAATGATTGCCACATTTCGTGTTGACGAACCATGAAACGATCGTAAGTATCACCACTTGTTCCTACAGGAACCGTAAATGTAAAATCTTCATAAGACGAGTATGGATTCATAACACGTACATCATAATCAACACCAGCTGCACGTAAATTTGGTCCAACAAAACTATAACTCAACGCCATTTCTGCAGTAATTGGTCCACAGTTAATAGTACGATCCATAAAAATTTTATTACGCTCTAATAAGTTTGCAAACTCTTGTAAGCCTTTAGGAAATTCTTTTAAGAATGTATCGATTAAGTCCCATGTTTTTTTATTCCACTCTTGGTCAAAACCTCCAATACGACCAATATTAGTAGTTAAACGAGCTCCACAAATTTCTTCAAAAATTTCGTAAATTTTTTCTCTCCATTGAAAAATATATAAGAAACCTGTCATTGCACCAGTATCAACACCAATTACCGAATTACAAATAATATGATCTGCAATACGCGATAATTCCATAATGATAACTCGATGGTATTCGGCACGCTTTGGAATTTTAGCACCCAATAATTTTTCAACGGTCATATACCAACCCATATTATTGATTGGAGAAGAACAGTAATTTAAACGATCTGTTATTGGCGTAATTTGCGCGTAAGGACGGTGTTCAGCTAATTTCTCAAAAGCACGATGAATATATCCAATTGTTGGAGTAGCTTCTTTGATAATTTCACCATCCATTTTTAATACATTTTGAAAAATACCATGCGTAGCCGGATGTGTTGGCCCAAGGTTAAGAATAGAATATTCTTTTTCTTCAAAAACTTCTTTGTTTATACTTTCTTGTTTACTCATTAGTCAATTAGTTTTTTAACGTCCAAACATGCTATCATTCTTATCTGTTCTTGTTTGATCTTCCAATGGATATTCTTTTCTCATTGGAAAAATATCCATTTCATCCATATTTAAAATACGTTTTAAGTTAGGATGTCCTTTGAATTTCACACCAAAAAAATCATACGTTTCACGTTCCATCCAATTTGCTGCAGGCCATAAATCGGTAGCTGTAGCAATTTCAGGCTTATTTATATCAAAAAATGTTTTAACACGAATACGGAAATTTTTTGGCATGTTATGTAGATGATAAATTACACCTAAATGTTTTTCGTCAGCCGTTTGCATGCCACATAAGTCAGTTAAGAAATGAAAATTTAATTCTTCATCTTCTTTTAAAAATTTAAGAACATCATGTATTCTGTCTTTTTGAATTGTAAAAACGGGATAGTCATAAAGTAATTCAGCAGATACAATATCTCCATGAAAATGTACTTTCAATTTTTCGTTTACTTTATTTAATAATTCTTCCATTGTAAGGTTTAGTTTATTCTATTCCGTAACTGTTTAACATTTTTTTATACTCTTCTGATTCTCTTCTTCTAAAAGATTCGTTTTGAGCCATTTCTTGTATTTTTAATACGCCTTCTAATATTTGTTCAGGACGTGGAGGGCAACCTGGCACGTATACATCAACAGGAATAATTTTATCTATTCCTTGTAAAACGCTATAAGTATCAAAAATACCACCACTACTTGCACAAGCACCTACAGATAAAACCCATCGAGGCTCAGCCATTTGTTCGTAAACCTGACGTAAAATTGGCCCCATTTTTTTTGAAATAGTTCCCATAACCATCAACATATCAGCTTGACGAGGCGAAAAACTTAAACGTTCTGAACCAAAACGCCCTAAATCATAATGACTTGCCATTGTAGCCATAAATTCTATACCACAACATGAAGTTGCAAATGGTAAAGGCCATAACGAATTTTTACGAGCCATCCCTACTACATCTTCTAACTTCGTTGCAAAAAAACCTGGACCTTCAAGCCCATCAGGACTTTTAGCGATTTCTACTTTTGTACGTTTTGTAATTTCCTTCATACTTTGTATAGTTTTAAGTTTTAAATGTTTAGTTCTTAATAAAGTTAAAATCTAAACTATGTTCTGGTATTTAATATCTTTCTAATTTATTTTGTCTTTTTTTTATTAAAAACTAATAACTCAACACTAATAATTCTTTTTACTCTTCCCAGTTTAATGCTTTTTTGGACAACATGTAATAGAATCCAATAAGTAATAAAATGATAAAAGAAAATACTTCAATAACACCAGTCATCCCTAATTCTTTGAAGTTAACTGCCCATGGGTACATAAAAATTACCTCAATATCGAACAACACGAATAAAATAGCCACTAAAAAATATTTAATTGCAAAAGGTAAACGAGCGTTTCCCTGTGCTTCAATACCACATTCAAAAGAATCTAATTTAATTTTTGTTTTACGTTTTGGGCCTAACCAATGTGATGCTATCATGGTAGTAATTACAAAGCCAAGAGCAACAAGAAACATTAATACAATTGGTAAATAATCTAAGGGTGTTGGTGTAGATTGCATAGTCTATTCTTAAATATTGAATGGTAAGATTAACTATTTAAAACCAAAACATCAAATATTCCGTCTATTTTTTTTAAGCTTAAATTGTTTAAAAATAAAGGGCATTTATTTACTTATTTTTTGCATTGCCATTTATAACAATAAACTCTTCATAATTAAATTTATCAATCAAAATAAAGAACAAAAAGTAGTATACTTTTAATACATGGAATTTGATTATTTTAGTTGGGTAATATTACCATTGCTCATTTTTTTAGCACGCTTAGGTGATGTAACTATGGCTACGCTGAGGCATATTTTTATATCAAAAGGCTTTAAAAAAATAGTTCCCATTTTAGGTTTTTTTGAAGTTTTAATTTGGTTAATAGCTATGCGTCAGGTATTTAGTCATTTAGATAACATAGCCTGTTTTATTGCATGGGCATTAGGTTTTAGTGCAGGTACCTATTTAGGAATGCTAATAGATGAAAAACTTGCCATTGGGACACAAATAATACGAGTAATTACAGGTGATAACATAACCGAATTAATTGCGGCTTTAAAAACTAAAAATCAAGGGATTACAATAGTAGATGGGCAAGGCGCCATTGGACCAGTTAAACTCATTTTTACCATTGTAAAACGAGCAGATAAATTTGAAATTATTGAATTAATACACCAACATGCGCCAAAAGCATTTTATACCATTGAAGATGTAAAAAGTCTTGAATATGGCGTATTTTCAAACAATAAAAACTCCTCAGCAATAGCAAGATTATTTTCGATGAATAGCAATTCAAAGTGATTTTTAAACCCATAAAAATCAACAGCTCCCGATTGTAAATTCAATCGGGAGCTGTTGGTTAATTAATTACTGAAACTTATTTTTTAATTAATTTGATAGTTTGCGGATTTCCATTTTGAGTGAATTTAACGAAATAAATTCCGCTTGCTTGGTTTTGGATATCAATGCTTTGTTTGCCAATATTCATAGTTTCATTTATTAAAATTTGACCTAAGTTGTTTGTTACAATAACTTGGGTAGATGAACTTAATTCAACTTCAAATAATCCATTATTTGGATTAGGGTAAGCCAAAATCTTTAAATCACTATGTGATTCTTTAATATTTAAAATAGTGCAAGCATTATTATACGTAATTATTTTAATGCTACTTGCTTTTCCAGCAAAAGGTATATATAAAGGCCATGTTGAAATATAAGCCAAATAGATTTCGTTATTATAACGCCCTAAACCCCAAGACCCCAAACTGTCTATAGTATTTCCAAAACGAGAACACGAATCAGGAAGCAATGGATTTGAAACATTAACAACATGCATATCACTTTTACCTGTACTTAAAAAAACTAACTTACAAATTGGATCATACTCAATTTCGTTTGCATGTCCGGTACTATTAAACCAAGTATTGCTTGGCGTTTCGCATTTCCAGGGATTCCACCAACCTATTTTTACAATATTTGATGTATCCTTTACATTTAATATTTCCATACCACAATAATCAGCTGCAACAAATATCAATGAATCTTTTAAAACTAAATTATTATAAGCTCTTGCTTTAGTATTTAATAATGGATTTGAATATTTACCTGTTTCAACTAAATTCAATTTATTTGTCGCGTTTATTATTCTAACACCACCAGCATCATAACAAGTATATAGAATATTATTTTTTGCAACAATATTTCTTACGTTTATTTTTTGTAATTCTGAAGGAGTTGGGCCAACCTTAGGAAAATTAATTGTTGGTTTAAATACTGAGACTAATACAATACTTGTTTTAATGGTTACATCAAAAACTAAAATTCCGTTTTGCATTGCACTCAAATAGGCGTAATTACCTTCAACTGCAACATGACCCGCTCCACTATTTGCGGTAAATGAATACGTAGATTTTAAAACAGGTGCAATGGGATTAGTAATATCTACAATAGCCATTCCTGATTTTTGAGCACTCGCATTAAAATGATCTCCTAATGCTAAATATAAATAATTACCAGCTTGGGTTAAGTTCATTACATCTAGATTTAACATAGATGATGGCAATATAGATGATGTTAATATTGGAGAAAGAGTATTTGAAATGTTGTAAACAACTAAACCCCTTTCCTTTCCTGCAACATACAAAAATGGCTTAGATGCCGCAGTATCTCTATGCGCAGTCATGTTATGCTGCAATAATGGCATAGGGACAGGAATATCAGATTGAAATAATAAATTAGTTGGTAAAGCACATTGAGAACTTAAAAACTTAACAACAAATAAACTCAATAATAAATAAAGATAAATTTTCATATTAATAATTTAATTTACACTTAAAGTCTCTTAATCAAATATAATAAAAATGTTTTTAAAATATTACGACAGAAATTGTAAATAAAAATAGACAAAAATAAAAAAGGCTCATCTTTAATAAAGATGAGCCTTTTTTTGAAAAATGAATTTTTAAATCTTATTTAGGTTGAATCGCTTCTAATGTGATGTCAATTTTTACATCTTCACCTAAACCACCACCTTCACCAATTCCAAATTGAGTTCGGTTAATAATTGTTTCACCATCAAAACCAATAACGTTTGCTGGCATTTCTTTTCCTGTTGACCAATCAGAACCTTCTTTAGTTCCAACATAGTTAAAGTTTAAATCAACATCTTTAGTAACGCCTTTTATTGTTAATTTACCTTTAGCTGTGTATGCAAACATTCCTCCTTCATTTTTAATAACTTCAGAAGCTTCAAAAATTGCTTTTGTATGTTTTGCAACATCAAAAAACTCAGGTTTGTTTTTTAAATGATCATCGCGCATATTGTTTTGAGTATTGATAGATTTCATATCTAAACGAATATAGATTTTAGAACCTGTAGCGTTATCTAAATTTACATAACCACTATCCACGTTAATACTTCCTTTTGTATTACTAATAATGTGCTTGATGCTAAAAGAAACTGATGAATGTGCACCGTCAACCATATAATTACCTTTTACTTCAGCTATATCTTTAATGTTAGCAGCCATTGTGCTATCGCATTGAGCTTTACTTGAGCAAATAGTTTCAACACCATTAATGTTACATTTAAATACATCTTCAGTCATCATTTCGTTTGAGCAACATGCTTTAGAACTTGAACCACCAATACCAACAATATATGGAGCAATCACTAAAGAAACGATTGACATTAATTTAATTAAGATATTCATTGAAGGACCTGACGTATCTTTAAAAGGATCTCCAACAGTATCACCAGTTACAGATGCTTTATGTGGTTCAGATTTTTTGTAAAACATTTCACCATTAATTAAAACACCTTTTTCGAACGATTTTTTAGCATTATCCCAAGCACCACCAGCGTTAGACTGGAAAATACCCATTAACACACCTGATACCGTTACACCTGCTAATAAACCACCTAATACTTCTGGCCCAAATACGAAACCAACTAAAATTGGAGTTATTAAAGCAATTGCACCAGGCAACATCATTTCACGAATAGAAGCTTTTGTAGAAATAGCTACACATTTATCATATTCAGGTTTAGCTGTGTATTCCATAATTCCCGGAATTTCGCGAAACTGACGACGAACTTCTTGAACCATGTCCATTGCCGCTTTACCAACCGCTTGAATACATAATGCAGAGAAAATAAATGGAATCATACCACCAACAAATAAACCAGCTAAAACTGGTGCTTTGTAAATATCAATAGCATCAATACCTGCGATACCAACAAAGGCAGCAAATAAAGCTAACGATGTTAAAGCAGCAGAAGCGATCGCAAATCCTTTTCCAGTTGCAGCAGTTGTGTTACCAACAGCATCTAAATTATCAGTACGCTCACGAACTTCAGGAGGTAATTGACTCATTTCAGCAATACCACCAGCGTTATCAGCAATTGGACCAAAAGCATCAATTGCTAATTGCATAGCTGTTGTTGCCATCATACCTGCAGCAGCAATAGCAACACCATATAAACCAGCGCAGTAATATGAACCCATAATACCAGCAGCTAACGTTAAAATAGGAATTACAGTAGATTTCATACCAACTGCTAAACCACCAATAATGTTAGTAGCATGTCCTGTAGAAGATTGTTGAATGATAGACATAACAGGAGGTTTTCCCATTGCTGTGTAATACTCCGTAACAATACTCATAACAGCACCAACCACGGTTCCAACTAAAATAGCACCAAATACGCCCATTTTAGTAAACTCTACACCACGTAAAGAAATTACCCCTTCAGGCAACATATACATTACAATAAAATATGAAGCTATAACTGTTAGAGCCATTGAAGCCCAGTTACCCATATTTAAAGCCATTTGAACATTTGATTTATCATCTTTAATACGAACAAACCAAGTACCAACTATTGAGAATAAAATACCTAAACCACAAATTACCATTGGTAATAATACTGGAGAGAATCCATTAAAACCATCAGCATAAATTCCGTTTATTTTTTCGATAACAATTTCTTGTCCTAATACCATTGTAGCTAAAATAGTTGCTACATAAGAACCAAATAAATCAGCACCCATACCAGCAACATCACCTACGTTATCTCCTACGTTATCCGCAATTGTTGCAGGATTACGAACATCATCTTCAGGAATACCAGCTTCAACTTTACCAACTAAATCAGCTCCAACATCGGCAGCTTTAGTATAAATTCCACCACCAACACGAGCAAACAAAGCGATAGACTCAGCTCCTAAAGAGAAACCAGTTAAAACTTCGATAGCTGTTTTCATTTCATTGCTATTTACTTCAACAACATGAAACATTTTTAAGAAAACGATGAATAAACCACCTAAACCAAATACTGCTAAACCAGCCACACCTAATCCCATAACTGTACCACCAGTAAAAGAAACTCTTAATGCTTGTTTTAAACTTGTACGAGCAGCTTGTGTAGTACGAACATTAGCTTTAGTTGCTACTTTCATACCAATATATCCTGCAGTTGCAGAAAACACAGCACCTATAATAAAAGCAATAGAGATAATCCAACTTCCGTGAATCTCTTTACCATTAACTTCGTGTATTGTTCCAGAATAAGCTAATAAAGCTGCTGCAAAAACAACAAAAATACTTAACACTTTCCATTCAGCTTTTAAGAAAGCCATAGCACCATCAGCAATATAACCTGCTAATTCTTGCATTGTTTTGTCGCCAGCATCTTGCTTGCTAACCCAAGCAGATTTTACTGCCATTACTATTAATCCTACAATTCCTAATGCAGGTACCAAATAAATTACTGATTCGTTCATATTATATTTTATAAATAAGGGTTGCAAAAATAAGGAATTATCTGTAAAATAAAAATAATTAAAGTATTGATTTTCATTCATTTAGAAAAACGAAGGTTTTAAAGACTCATTTAACAACAGAGTTCTTAAGTTTACAAACTATTTTACAATACCTTTATAATGGATGAAAAAACTATTATTTATACTATTTCTAATTTTATCAGTTGTTGGTAAAAGTAATAGCAAGTTCAGAAATCCCAAAGACAGTATTAATGCAGATAGTTTAGTTTTATTTAGTAAAATGTATCTCGGCACTAATTATCAGCATGGAAGCTGTAATCCAAAATCGGGATTTGATTGTTCGGGATTTGTTTATTTCGTTTTTAATCATTTTAATATAAAAGTACCTCGTTCATCAATAGATTATTCAAACTATGGAAAGACAATTCCAATAGACTCTTGTAAAATTGGAGATGTAATCGTTTTTACTGGAACAAATGCTAAAAACCGAAAGCCAGGCCATGTAGGAATTATAGTTTCCAAATTAGGAGAAGAATTGCAATTTATACATAGCTCCTCTAATACAAAACATGGCGGCGTAAAACTATCTACTTTTAAAGAATCGCCCTATTATAAAGTACGTTTTCTCAAAATTGTAAGAGTTACAAAAGTGTATTAAATAGGAGTTGTTATATTATTAAACAATATCTTATGTTTTATAGATAAATAATATTAAATTCACTAAACCTTAGACCTAAATCATATTAATAAAACATAGCTTATAAAATAAACACAATTGCATGAAAACAATATTTTTAATTGTCTCATTAACGCTATCGTACTCATTTTATAGCCAAATCAATCTTGATTTAGAAGAAGACATTACAAATAATTGGACACTAAGCGATATAAAAAAGCTAAACTTTGCTGACAATTATTTTAGTAATGAAGAATATCTTTTCGCAAGACCAATTTATGATAGTTTATATAAAAAACATAAAACTAACGAATACATTAGTTATTTATTAGGAACATGCAGTATTTACGACTCTCGACATCAAGTCAATTCAGAATCATTAATTAAAGCTGCAGTTGCATTAAAGTCAAAACTTAAAGATTATGATTATTATTTGGGAAAAGCCTATTTAGTAAATGATAAGTTTGCTGAAGCAATTGAACAATTTGAAAAATATAAATTAAATTCACTTTCAAAAGAAAAAAAAGCAGAAGTAGATCATCAAATATCTATTTGCAAAAGCGCTATTTCATTATATAATAAATCAGCAGTTACTAAAATAACAAATATAGGTGCGCCAATTAACAGTTCAGGGTCTGAATACACTCCTGTATTATCCTCAAATGAAAGCTTTATGGTATTTACCTACCGAGGAGAACGCTCTTTAGGAGGGAAACAAAAGTCGCCAAATGTACCCGATGAAAAAAACGGTATATATTTTGAAGATGTTATGATTTCTTATAAGGATGAAAAAAATAATTGGACAGAACCAAAACCAATCAACACAATCAACACAACAGGACATGATGCTGTAGTTTATATTTCTCGAGACGGGCAAAAATTATTTATTTATAGAAATATAGGTGTTGGAAGTGGGGATATTTTTATGAGCAAATTGGAAGGGCTGAATTGGAGTGTGCCAGAAAAAATTAAAGGAATTAATTCAAATTTTTGGGAAGGAAGCATTTGCCTTTCACCGGATGAAAAAACACTTTATTTTTCTTCAGAACGCCCTGGTGGAAAAGGTAAAAGAGATATTTATTTTGCTCAACTTTTAGTTGATGGCAGTTGGGGAAATGTAAAAAACTTAGGATCAGAAATAAATACTGAATATGATGAAGATTCACCTTTTATGCATTCTGATGGTAAAACATTGTTTTTTTCTTCTACTGGCCATAACACAATGGGAGGTTATGATATTTTTAAAAGTGAATTAAAACAAGGAAAATGGACAACGCCTTATAATGTTGGCAAACCAGTAAATTCATCTGAAGATGATAAATATTACGTTGTATCTAATGATGGAGAAAGGGGGTATTATTCTTCTGAAAAAAAAACTGGCTTAGGCGAACAAGATATTTATATAGTTGAACCAGGCTTATTTGGAAAACCAACTGCACTTGTTATGGTTCTTGGAATGGTTACATACAGTGATTCACCAATTAGTGCAAAAATTAGCGTACGATCGAAATTAAATAAAAAAGATTTTTCAGGATTGTTTTTTTCAAATTCTAATACGGGCAAATATCTTGTAAACCTGCCAGCAGGAAACGAATATGAAATTATATATCATTATAAAGATGTAACTATAACTAAATCAATTTCAACTGCAAAAATAGATTCATTCGCCAAAATAGAAATTGATGTGGATTTACTTTCGGAATTAAACAATTTAATTACAGATTCTTTGGCCTATAAATCAAACGACTTTTCTAATTTAAGTTTATCATATGATCAATTATTAACTAAATATGGAAACACAGTTATTGAAGATCTCTATTATTACATACAAATTGGAGCCTTTAAAATTCCAGAAAACTTCAATTACTCTAAATTAATAGGATTACCAAAAGTTGAACGGAAAATTTTTTCGGATAATATCACTCGATTTATTTTAGGAAAATATAAAACATTAAACGAAGTTGAGGAAATGCTCACTAAAGTTAAAAAGAATGGAACTAAAGATGCCTTTATTATTGCAATATATAAAGGTGAAAAATATTACTTCACTGAATTAATCAATCAAAATATTTTAAAGTAGATTCTTATAATCTTATTAAAATTTTAACTTAAAAAATAAGATTTCGTTTTCTTGAAATCTTATTTATATTTGCACAGATCTTTTAGGGGTGCCTTATTCAATTTTGTTTACGGCTGAGATTATACCCAATATTTATTTGACAAAGCGTTAAATGGATATGCACCTGATCAGGGTAATGCCTGCGTAGGGAAACAGTTAATTAAAAGTTTTGCATCCCCTTGCAAAATGATTTTTAACACTAAAAAAAACAAGAATGAACACATTCAAGAAAACTTTTGCGCTCACCCTTATTTTGGGAAGCAGCCAAATTGCAAAATCTCAATTTAATTTGAGCGGAGTACTAACTTCTAAAGAACAAAAGCCAATTCCGTTTGGTATTGTTAATTTAAAAAACACTTACTTAACAACCCAAGCCAATGTAAATGGAGAGTATGTATTTACTAATTTAAAACCAGGTAATTATGTTGTTGTTACTAATTGTTTTGGTTTTATATCAAAAACAGATTCAGTTTTAATTACTGAAAATCTAAAATTAAACATTCAATTAAATGATGATAATTTAAACCTTGATGAAGTTGTTGTGAATAGTACAAGGATGAATGCCAATTCTGTTTTTGCTCATAATAACTTAACGAGTGACGATATTAAAAAACAAAACATTGGACAGGATTTACCATATGCATTAAATTCAATACCATCAGTGGTAATTAATTCGGATGCAGGAAATGGTGTAGGTTATACTGGTATAAGAATTAGAGGAACAGATGGAACACGTATTAACGTAACTATAAATGGTGTGCCGGTAAATGATGCTGAAAGTCAGGGAACTTATTTTGTTGACATGCCAGATTTATTATCCTCAACTAATAACATACAAGTGCAACGCGGTGTTGGAACCTCAGTAAACGGTGCTGGAGCATTTGGTGCAAGTATTAACATGCAAACTAATACACTGAATGAAAAGCCTTATGCGCAAATTAATAATTCGATTGGTTCGTTTAATACCATTAAAAATACCATAATGGCTGGAACAGGATTAATAAATAATCATTTTACATTTGATGCAAGAGCTTCTCGGATTAATAGTGATGGTTATATTGACCGCGCTTTTTCAAAAATGAATTCTTATTATTTTTCTGCTGGGTATTATGGAAAAAAAACAGTTTTAAAAGCTATTGCTTATAGCGGCAATGAAAAAACATACCAAGCTTGGTATTATGTTGACCAAGATAGTTTGAAAAAAGGCAATAGGACAGATAATCCTGCAGGAATGTATATTGATGCAAATGGGAAAGTAAACTATTATAAAAATGAAACTGATAATTACAAACAAGATAATTACCAATTACATTTAATTCATTCATTTGGAAATAAACTAACTGCAAACGTCACAGGGCATTATACTAAAGGTAAAGGATATTATGAACAGTTTAAACAAGGAGAATCATTAAGTAAATACAAAATGCCTGATGTAATTACTGCACATGATACAATTACAAATTCAGATATTATTAGAAGACTTTGGCTAGATAATGATTTTATAGGTGCAATTGCAAATTTAGATTATAAACCAAGCTCAAAACTTAATTTCATATTTGGAGGAGGTTACAACACTTATTATGGCAAACATTATGGAGATGTTGTTTGGGCTCAATATAGCAATCCAAATGATTTTACACCACGTTATTATGATGATAAAGCAACTAAAAAAGATGGTAATATTTATTTAAAAACTTATTATAAACCAACTACAAAACTAAACGTGTTTTTAGATTTACAAATGCGTAATGTCAGTTACGATTTTATGGGTTTTGATACTTCACTAGTAAACGCACAACCATTAAATGCAAGCTATAGTTTTTTTAATCCAAAGGCAGGAATAAATTATTTACTAGCAAAAAACACAACTGTATATGCAAGTTTTGGCGTTGCCAATAAAGAACCAAACAGAGACGATTTTGTTCAATCAAGTACAAAAAGCCGTCCGAAAAGCGAACAATTAATGGATTTAGAATTTGGTGTAACACAGCGATTCAAAAATTGCTACATCGCAGTTAATATGTTTGATATGGAATATAAAAATCAATTAGTGTTAAATGGAAAAATAAACGACGTTGGTTCTTACAATCGTGTGAATGTTGATGTTAGTTACCGTCGTGGCGCAGAAATTGAACTCAATGCAAACATTACAAAGTATTTTACATTTAACGGAAACATAACTTTATCTCAAAATAAAATCAAAAACTTTAATGAGTTTATTGATAGTAGCGATGTAAATTATACCATCTACACACAATATAAAAAAGTGTATAAAGAAACAGATATTGCTTTTTCGCCAAATGTAATTGCAGCTGCAAATTTTGTATTTAAACCAATTAAAAATTTAGAAATTTCTATTTTAAATAAATATGTTGGCCAGCAATTTTTAGACAATACATCAAATAGTAGCAGAGCAATAAATCCTTATTTTGTTACTGATTTCAGAGTAAATTATACAATTTACACGAAGCTAATTAAAGAAATAAATTTAATGGCGATGATCTACAACATCTCAAATACACGTTACGAAACTAACGGCTATACTTACAGTTATTACGAAGGAGATAAACTATTTACTAAAAACTTTTTGGCACCATCTGCACCAACTCATGTAATGGTTGGATTGAATTTTAAATTTTAACCATTAAGAGATGAAAAAAAAGGAGCATTCTAAATTAGAATGCTCCTTTTTTATTTCGAAAAATAAGAGAAATTATTTAACCACAACAATTTTTTTAACTGTAATATTTTTTCCAGAAGAAATTTTTACAAAATAATTTCCATTTTGTAAATCTGCCAAATTTAATTTAATTTTAGATTCATTAGTAGAATGGCTTGTTAAAATAATATTTCCTAAAACATCCATTAATTCAATTTTAGAAACCTCAGTAGCATTTTTGTTTTCGATGTATAAAACACCATCAATGCTGGGAACAGGATATACATTGAAGTTAGAATTTAAGTCGAAATTTACAGAGCCAATTCCTGTAGATATTGATGCAATACCATTAATAATAACTGTATCGATTCTGAAAGTACCTGGCGCAGCTTCAGCATTATAAATATATAATCTAAAATTATATGGAGTCGTTTGATTTGTAAAATTCGCTCCTGAAAGTGAAATTTTTGCTCCTTTTTGCTGAGTATTTGTGGTATAAGAATCTACAGCCCACATAAAAACATTTCCAGGTTGCACAACCAAATTAGTATTTGATAGAACACTGGCTGGCAAGTTAGCAACAAATCCGTCTTTATTACTTCTCCATGCAAACGTACGCGGACCAGTGCTTGAACGCAACATATTAAAGGTAATGTCGGTTAAAGTAATACTCATTCCTACAGTTGGAGAAATACTTATATCATAATATTTTGCAGGATTTAAAGTACCTGTCATTGACGAATAAATATCATTTCCATTTGTAGCGCCAGTTTCCCAACCTGAAAATGCAAATACTCCACTAGCAGCAACTCCAGTTGGTGTACCAACCGCAGTAAATGAGCCAGAAGTTATTCCAGTTGCTGTTGGAGTTGGAGTTGGGTCCAATGTTCCTGTATTTACAACCGAGCTTGTAACAACTGATGAAAATGGATACATTAAAGAAAAGGATTGGGCATTTACTGCAATTACAGTAAGCATAAAAGTGATTGAAAGTAATTTTTTTGTCATAATTTTATTTTTAGATAAATTTAGAAAAAATTATAGACTTTTACGTTATGAAATCATTAAACCTTATTCTTTTCTTTTCAATATTTTGCTTGAAAACTTTTTCACAATCTGAAGAAGGTCTAGTAAAATGGTTAACTCTTGAAGAAGCGCAAGAGCTTAATAAAAAACAACCAAAACCTTTTTTAATTGACATTTACACAGATTGGTGCGGATGGTGTAAACACATGATGAAAACAACCTACTCAAATCCAAACATAGCTAATTATATAAATTCGTTTTACTACCCTATTAAATTTAATGCTGAAACTAAAGATACAATTAGTTATAATGGAAAAATATATAAGCCAACATCTAAAGAGCCCAAAACTCCTCACGAACTAGCAATTAAATTTTTAGGAACAAGTTTAAGTTATCCTTCAACTATTTTTGTTACCAACAATTATGAATATAACTTATTATCTCAAGGGTTTTTAGAAGACAAAAAAATTGAACCTCTTTTGATATATGTTGTAGAAAATATTTTTAAAACAACTCCTTATGAGAAATTTTCCGAACAATTTAATCATACATTTTACGATACAACGTTCGTCAAAAAACGAGTTAAAACTTATTCATTAGCCGAAATAGAAAAGCTTCAAAAAAAGAAACCAAAAAAAGTAATTGTAAATATTTTTGCAAGTTTTTGTAATTCATGTAAAGTACAAAATGCCACCACATTAACTGATACTAGCATTGTGAATTATCTAAATAAATATTTTTATGTCATGAATTTTGATGCAGAAAGTAATGATACCTTAATTTATAAAAACGAAAAATGCTTTAAAACCATTTTAAATGGTTATCCATTAAACACCTTTGCTTTAAAAGTTACCAATAATCGCTTACAATTTCCGAGTATAGCTGTTTTAGATGATAAATTAAATCATTTAGATGCTTTAAATTCGTTTGTTAGTCCGGAAACACTAAAACCTATCCTTAAATATTATGCAGAGGATAAATTTAAAACCATGAATTGGCAAGAATATATGAATTCATTAAATAATTCCAAAAAATAAACTTACCGTTCATCCAAAATCTTATCATTTAATAGGAAAAGTTCTTAATTTTAATGCAATAAAATAAAGTTTAAGAATATAATCTTCTCTATAAATGAAAAAACACTTACTATTTTTTGCAGTATGCTTATTATCAGCCCACTATATACATGCACAAATGCCAGGAATGGGCGGAATGAAAGGCATGAAAGATCCAAAATTAGGTAGAGTTTATGGTAAGATTGTAGATAATGCTACAGGATTGCCAGTTGAGTATGCTTCAATTCAAGTTTTATGGTATAGTAAAGACAGTTTACTAGGTGGTTCATTAGTAAAACCTAATGGTGATTTCGCAGTTGATGGCCTTCCATCCTTTGGCCAAATTCGAGTTAAAGTATCATTTATTGGCTACAAAGATTACATTCAAAAAGTTTATTTATCTCCACCTGATAAAGTTGATCAAGATTTGGGAAATATTAAATTAATGGTTGATGAAAAAATGACTAAAGAAGTTGAAATTACAGCCGAAAAAAGCACTGTAACGTTAGGGATTGACAGAAGAGTTTATAATGTAGAAAAAGACATATCAGTTAAAGGCGGAACAGCTGCTGATGTGATGAAAAATGTGCCAGGAGTAACGGTTGATGCAGATGGAAATGCCCAATTACGTAATCAGGCACCTACTATTTTTATTGATGGCAGACCAACCATGCTAACTTTACAACAAATTCCAGCAGACCAGATTGAACGTGTTGAAATTATCACTAATCCATCAGTTAAATTTGATGCAAGTGCTACAGGCGGAATTTTAAACATCATCATGAAACATAATTCAAAGCCAGGATATAATGGAATGGTTATGGCTTATTTAGGAACAGGAGATAGATATGGTGGTGTTGCTAATTTAAATTTAAAAGGTGGTCCTTGGAATGTTTCGCTAATGTATAGCTATAATCAAGGTATTAACAACAATAATGGTTATACAAATCGTAAACAATTGGATACCGTGACAGGAAATCCCTTAGGATATTTTAATCAAAATAATATTGCTAGACAGTTTAATCGTTTCAATTTTGGGAAAATTGGAATAGATTACAATATTAATAATAGAAACACAATTACAATATCCGAAATGGTAATGGCGGGTGAATTTAAAACTTATGATAAACAAAACTACTCCATATCCGACGCAAATAAAACTGAATTAGCAAATGGAGATAGAATTAATGACCAAGCAGCGAAATTTAACAACTATTCAACTCAACTATTATACAAAAAAACATTTCCTAAAGTTGGGAAAGAATTAACGTTTGATTTAAATCATAATTATACTGTTTCGCATAATCAATATTTATTTACTACATATGCTCCATATATTTCTGGAACTCAAACAGGTTCAAATTCATATCAAAAAAATAATGGGGGAACTTTAGCGAGTCAATTTACATTTCAAGCAGATTATGTAAATCCTATTAGCGAAACTAAAAAAATTGAATTAGGCATAAAATCATATTATAAAAACTCAGATAGTGAAGCTAACACATCAAACGCAAGCGTAACACAAGATGTTTACACAAAGGATTCGATTATGAGTAATCATTATAAAATAGATGATATGATAAACGCTGCTTATGTAAATTATTCAGCAAAAACATTTTGGGATATTGGATTTCAAGGGGGCTTGCGTTTTGAGCAATCTTATTATTCGGGAAAAATTGTAGACAAAGGCTTAGCATTTTCATATAATTATCCTTCGAGCGGAAATGACCTTTTAAAATCTTTATTTCCTGGTATTTATTTTTCAAAAAAATTAAAGAAAAGTCAAGAAGTCCAATTAAATTTCAGTAGAAAAATTCAACGACCAAACTTTTTTCAATTAATGCCATTTGTTATGTTTGCGGATAATCAAAACAGAAGAGTTGGTAATCCACAACTAAAACCTGAGTTTAAAAATATTGCTGAATTAAATTATAACAAAATATTTAGCAAAGGAAGTTACTTAGGCTCAGGATATTTTAGATATGAAGAACAACCAATTACAGAAGTTGCATACTATAGCCCAATACCTGGAGAATCAACAGTTTTAATCAATACAACCGTAAATGGAAAAAATAGTATTAGATATGGAATTGAAAACACTATAAAATTTACCTTTTTCAAAAACTTAGATTTAACTTTAAATGCTAATGCTTTTTATATTTATATAAAAGGAACTGTTGTTCAAGGTCAACCAGATGTTAAGGCAGAAGGATACGCCTATAACGGAAAGGCAAACATTTCTTATAAATTTCCAAAAAACATAACGTTACAAGTAAATGGAAATTATGAATCTCCTAAAATATTATTACTTGGATATTCTCTACCTATTTATTCAATCGATGTTTCATTAAATTATATGTATAAATCAAAATGGATATTTAACGCAACATTAAGTGATGCGTTTAACACTCGTATAATGGGAGCTCATTACGAAACACCCTATTACATTCAAGATCTTTCAAGAAGAAGAGAAACACGTTATGTGAAATTTTCTGTTTCATATTTATTTGGAAAGATGGACGCTTCAATATTTAAACGTGCCAAACAAATGAAAGGAATGGGACAAGATGGTGGAAATCAAGATGGACTTGATTTTAATAAATAGTATTTTATAATTATATTTAACAAAATAATAAATTCCAATATATATGTTTCAATTAAAATCAATCGCTACTATCTTATTAGGAGCAGCATCTTTGGTAGCAGCTGCTCAAGCAAAAGCGCCAGTTTCAAAAAAACCGATTGCATCAAATACGCAAAAAAAGGACGCTCCGATAACACCTTCTCTTAATTTCGAATACGCTTTAAACGACCCTTTTAAAGCCCGCATATACACGTTAAAAAATGGTTTGAAAGTATATATGACCGTTTATAAAAATGCACCTCGTATACAAACATATATTGCGGTAAAAGCAGGAAGTAAAAATGACCCAGCAAATGCAACTGGCCTAGCTCATTATTTAGAGCACATGGTTTTTAAAGGGACTGATAAATTTGGAACTAAAGATTTTGAAAAAGAAAATATTGAAATCACTAAAATCGAAAATTTATATGAAACATACCGTCAAACAAAAGATAATCAAAAACGCAAAACTATTTATCATCAAATAGATAGTATTTCAGGTGTTGCTGCAAAATATGCAATTGCAAATGAATACGACAAAATGTTAGCTGGTATTGGCGGACAAGGAACAAATGCATATACATCATTTGACCAAACAGTTTATGTAAATGATATTCCAACAAATCAATTAGAAAACTGGTTAACTATTGAAGCAGAAAGATATCGCAAACCTGTATTACGTTTATTTCACACAGAATTAGAAGCAGTTTATGAAGAAAAAAACAGAGGTTTAGATAGTGATAATAGCAAACTTTGGGAAGCTGTTTTTGCAGGATTATTTGAGAAACATACGTATGGAACACAAACAACAATTGGCACCATTGATCATTTAAAAAATCCGTCAATGAAGGAAATCATGAAATACTTCAATGCTAATTATGTGCCTAATAATATGGCTATTTGTTTAAGTGGAGATTTTGATCCTGATGCAACCATTAAATTAATTGAAAAAAGTTTTGGGTCAATGCCATCAAAACCAGTGGTTGCTTATAAATATGAAAAAGAAAAGCCAATTACTAAAAAAATAGTAAAAGAAGTAATTGGTCCAGATGCTTCAAACATAGCGATGGCATGGCGATTTAATGGGGCTGGAAGCAAAGATGCTGATATGATAACTTTAATTAATTTATTATTATCAAATGGAAGAGCTGGTTTATTAGATTTAAATTTAAACCAACAACAAAAAGTATTAAACTCTGGCGGCTTTGCATACGTTTTAAAAGATTATAGTACACACATACTATTTGCTGAACCAAAAGAAGGACAAACTCTTGAAGAAGTTGAAAAATTACTTAAAAACCAATTGCAATTTTTAAAACAAGGTATATTTCCTAATTGGTTAATGGGCGCAGTAATTACAGACATGAAATTACAAAAAACAAAAGATCTCGAAAATAATCAAAGTAGAGCTAACACATTTGTTGATGCATTTGTAAATGATACAAAATGGCAAAATTCGGTTAATACAATTGATCGGTTATCAAAAATAACAAGACAAGAAGTTATGGATTTTGTAAATGCAAATTATAACGATTCAAACTACGTGGTAGTATATAAAAGAATTGGCGAAGATAAAAACATTCAAAAAGTTGAAAAACCAACAATTACTCCAGTAGAAGTTAATAGAGATGATCAGTCTCCTTTTGTGAAAAATGTTTTAGGAAATACACCTAAATTAATTGAACCTAAGTTTATTGATTATGCGAAAGATGTATCTCAAACAACTCTAAAATATAACATCCCTTTACTATATAGTCAAAATACAGAAAATCAATTATTTGATTTGTATTATACTTTTGAAATGGGAACTAACAATGATAAGTTTTTACCGATTGCCATTGAATATATTCCTTATTTAGGAACATCGAAAATGACACCTGCGGAAGTACAACAAGAGTTTTACAAATTAGGATGTTCATTTAATGTATTTAATTCTGAAAATCAAACTTGGGTTAGTTTAACAGGTTTAAATGAGAACTTTACAAAAGCAACTCAATTATTTGAAAGTCTTTTTTCTGATCCAAAAATTGATGAGGTTGCTCTTAAAAATCTGGTTTCTGATATTCTAAAAAAACGAACCGATGCGAAGCAAGAGAAGCGTACTATCCTACAAAAAATGATGGTAAATTATGCAAAATATGGCGCTGTAAATCCTGCAACAAATATTCCTTCTGAAAAAGAATTATCAATGTTAGGAAAAGCGGAGATTGACGCTTTAATCAAAACACTAATGACATACGAACATAAGATATTATATTATGGTCCAAATTTAATTGGAGATGTTAAAGAAATCCTGAATGCTAACCATAATGTGGCTGCCCCAGGATTAAGGCCTGTACCAACAGAAATTAATTTTACAAAACAACCATTTGAGAATACAGTATATGTAGTTGATTACGATATGAAGCAAGCAGAAATAGTAATTTTAACAGAAGGTGAAAAATACAACGCTGCTAATGTTCCTTTAATTACAATGTATAATGAATATTTTGGCGGCGGAATGAGTTCCGTTGTATTTCAAGATTTAAGAGAATCAAAAGCCCTAGCATATTCATGTTATTCGACATATCGTTCACCAAAAGATCCAAAACAACTATATTATAACTTCTCTTATATTGGATCACAAGCTGATAAATTACCCGAAGCTTTAGCTGGAATGTTTAATTTATTAAATAATGTTCCAAAATCAGAAATTGCGTTTGGAGCAGCTAAGGAAGCCATTTTACAAAGCATAAAAACTGAACGAATTAACAAAGCAGATATTTTATTTGATTATATTAATGCTCAAAAATTTGGACTAGTTGTAGATATAAGAAAAGACATATATGACAAAGTATCATCTATGACATTTGAAAACGTAAAAGGATTTCAAGATGCAAAAATTAAAAACAAACCAAGTTCAATTTTAGTTTTAGGAAAAAAAGATTTACTGGATATCAAAACACTTGAAAAATATGGCACTGTAAAGTATTTAACAATGAAAGATGTATTTGGATACTAATATAAAACCAAAAAATTGAATTTAATAAAAACAATAAAAGACAAATCAGTTATCCTGATTTGTCTTTTTGTTTTTATCGTAAACTTGATTTTATGTTGGAATTATAGATTAGATAAGCCCACACAAAAATATAAAACCATATTAGAGGGGAATGATGCAAAGGGTTATTATGAATATTTGCCATGGATAATAAATAATAAGAATATAAATTACGAAAATGATTATTCGTATTCTATTAAAGAGAAACGTGTTTTAAAATATTCATATGGGCCTGCATTACTTCTATCTCCTTTTTATTTTATAGCTAATTTAGTAAATAGTAAAAGCGGAAATGATAGTGATTTAACTTTAAGTAATTCTTTTTTTATTTGCTTATGCGCAAGTATTTACATTTCAATAGCACTTTCTTTTTTATGGAAATTACTTGGGCGTTTAAACATTTCTAACTACTCAAAACTAGCAACTATTATTTCTGTTTATTTAGGCACTAATTTGTTGCATTATAGCGTTATGGAGCCGATGATGTCTCATCTCTATTCGTTTCTATGCATTACAATTTTCACTTATTGTTTGCTGTCTTATAACCAAACCCAACTAAAAAAATATGAATATGGACTTTACATCTTTACATTTTTAATAATTGCAATTCGTCAATTTGATTTTATTTTAATTCTTCCATTAATTATTTATCAAGCATTATATTTAAAAAAAAATAAACTATTAATAGGGACACTTTTTGTATGTGTGTTTTCATTTGTTATTCAGATAATACTATGGAAATTACAATGTGGCGAATGGCTTTTAAAACCATACCAAACTGAGAATATTTTTTATTGGACAAACCCACAAATTATAAATGTATTATTTGGTTTTAGAAAAGGTTTGTTTATTTATTCTCCGATTCTCTTTTTATCTTTAATTGGCTTAATTATCGGATTAAGAACAAATAGAACGTTTATTATAAGTGCTTTAGTAGCTTTAGTAATTTTCACTTATTGCATAGCGTGTTGGTGGCATTGGCCATTTGGCGACAGTTTTGGACATAGAGCATTTATTGATTGTTTTGCTATACTAGCAATTGGTTTAGCCTATTTTTTTGAATTATTAAAAAATAAAATCACCAAAGTATTATTCTTTAGTATTTCCTTTATGCTAGTTGCACTAAATTTAATACAAACCTGGCAATATAATAATGGAATTATCCTTTCAGAATATATGAATTTTCAAAAATACAAATACCAATTTTTATATATTGATGATGCATCAAAAAACTGTTTAGGTGGGATAAATGACATCAGCTCATTTAATAAAAATAATGGTATTGACACGTTTCTAATACCGAATGTTAATTTTGATTTTAATGATTTTTCTAAACCATTTGAAATTAAAAACAAATTAAAGAGTAAGGTAATATTTATAGAGATAAATTTTACTAAAGACGAACTATCGCCCAATCAATCAAATCAGGCTAAGTTATTTATAGAAATGAAAGGCAAAATAAATACAACAATTTATCAAACTGCATTTTTAATTAATGAAACTCCAAATGATTGTGAAATGGCAAATAAAAAAACTTTTTCCTACCAAATAAAACTACCAACAAGAGAAAATTGCGAATCAGTTGTTTTGTTTTTTAGTAATCCACAACGTAAAAAGTTTGACATCACAAACATCCAAGTGAGGTTCAATTATTCTAAATAATTAGTTAATTAAAAGTTTAATTAAATGAAAAGGCTTATAATATAATTATTAAATAATGTCTGACCCATTTACTACCCATACAGTTTTAGATAAAAAGAATCTTAAAGCTTCGCTTTCTGAAACTTTAGAGTTACTAAGTCAAATACTTGTCTCAGAAATGCCACGCTAGGAATTACTTGAACTATTGATGGAAGAGTTAGGCTTGTGTATGCGAACAATCATAAGCCGCTTAAACGAATTACAAACAACGTCACAGTCATTGAGTTAAACGAGTTAAACCACACGCTTTGCACTCGTACTAAAAACAAAGAAATGTCTTTCTAATTAAACCCTTTAAAATCAAGTGTTTCAGCCTAAATTTAACATCGATGTAATTGCAAACTCATATATAAGGGTTTGCACTTTGCATTTGTGAATTAAGATGCCTTTTTGAAATAGCATTCCGAAAAAAATCTTAAATTTAACCAGGTTAAATGGATGCAAAATAAAATTAATAAGAAATAAATTGTTATGAAAAAAGTGGAGGTAGTAGCAGCAATTATATATTTTGAGAATGAAATTTTATGCGTTCAAAGACCTGAAAATAAACTCTCCTATATTTCTAAAAAATTTGAATTTCCTGGAGGGAAAATTGAAAATGGTGAAACCAAAGAGGAGGCATTAAAACGGGAATTGATAGAAGAATTGAATATTCCAATAAATATCAAATCCTTATTTCTAACTATTGTTCACGAATATCCAGATTTTGAATTAACAATGCACAGTTTTATATGCGAAGTTGAAACAAAGCAAATCACACTTAATGAACACATTTCATTTGAGTGGTTAACTTTAAGTGAATTGAATAAACTTGATTGGGCAGCAGCAGATATTCCAATCGTGGATAAATTAGTAGAAAATGGATAAGCTAGGTCAGTTTTTTAATAGTAGTTTGCAAACAGGTTTTGTTGACAAATCAATTCTATCTAACATAGTTTATCAACCAGAGCTACTTGTAAATCAAAAAAATCCACCAAAAAAAGTTCTTACATCAATTCTTCATGAACTTGAAAATTGTAATCATTTTTATATTTCTGTTGCATTTGTAACAACCAGTGGGGTTGCAACTATAATTAACAAACTTAAAGAACTTGAAAATCGAGAAATAAAAGGTGAAATTTTGGTTTCTCAATATCTAAACTTTACTCAGCCAGAAGCGTTAAAAAGATTGGCTCAATTCAAAAATATAGACTTAAGAATTGCAACAACAGGAAATGCACATTCAAAAGGATACATATTTAAAAATAAAAAACATTATAATCTAATTGTTGGCAGTAGCAATCTTACGGATCAAGCTTTGTCAACTAACAAAGAGTGGAATATTAAAGTCTCCGCATTAGATGAAAGCGGCATCGTTGAAAAAGTACTCAATGAATTTCAAACTGATTTTGTAAAAGGAACTCTTGTTACGCCAGAATTTATTTTGGCCTATGAAGAAATATACCAAAAGCAATTTCTCTTAAATAGAAAAAACAATCTTGAAAATTTAGCTGAGCCTCAAACTATTATAATTCCTAATGCAATGCAAATAGAAGCATTGGAAAATTTAAAGAATTTACGGGAAAATAAAAAGAACAAAGCTTTAATTATCTCTGCAACGGGAACAGGAAAGACTTATTTGTCAGCTTTCGATGCAAAAGCTTTTAATCCAAAAAAATTATTGTTTGTTGTTCACAGATTAACTATTGCAAAAGATTCTCTAAATACGTTTCGAAGGGTTTTCGGGCAGGATAAAACGATGGGATTATATTCAGGTGAAAAAAGAGAATTAGAATGTGATTTCGTATTTTCAACAATTCAAACAATTTCAAAATCAACTCACTTAGAGATTTTCTCTAAAAATCATTTTGATTATATAATCATTGATGAAACTCACAGGTCAGGTGCAGATTCATATTTACGATTAATAGATTATTTTGAACCAAAGTTTCTTTTAGGAATGACTGCCACTCCAGAAAGAACTGACGGGAATGATATATTTCAACTATTTGACCACAATATTGCTTATGAGATTAGATTAAACAAAGCAATGGAAGAGGAAATGCTTAGTCCATTTCATTATTATGGTGTAACTGATTTATCAATTAATAATAATGAGATTGATAATAAAGCAGATTTTAACCTATTAGTTTCTACCGAAAGAGTTAACAGGATAATTGAACAAGCAACTTTTTACGGCAGTGATAACGGTATAACAAGAGGATTGATATTTTGTTCAAGAAAAAAAGAAGCGATTGAACTTTCCGCTTTATTAAATCGCAAAGGATACAAAACCATTGCCTTAACAGGGGATAGTTCTGAAGAAGAAAGAGGAAAAGCAATTGAAAAATTAGAATCTGATGATTTAAATGAAAAACTCGATTACATTTTTACAGTTGATATTTTTAATGAAGGGATTGATATTCCAAAAATCAATCAGATTATTATGCTTCGACCAACAGAATCAGCAATTATTTTTATTCAGCAATTAGGAAGAGGGTTAAGGAAAGTTTACGGGAAAAGCTATGTTACCGTAATTGACTTCATTGGTAACTATGAAAACAATTATTTAATCCCAATTGCATTATACGGTGACACCACTTACAATAAAGACTCTTTAAGAAAATTAATTACCGAAGGAAGCAGGATGATTCCAGGTTCTTCGACCATTAATTTTGATGAAATCACAAAAGAAAAAATATTTCAATCAATAGATTCCGCAAACATGCATTTGTTCTCTGATTTGAAAAAGGATTACAACCTGTTGAAATTTAAGTTAGGTAGAATTCCAATGATGATGGATTTTATTGAACATGGTTCTAGAGACCCTTATTTATATGTGAATTATGCAGGTTCTTATTATAATTTCATTGTCAAAGTTGAAAAGGACCACAACTTAGAATTATCAAAACAACTAGTTAAACTTTTGGAGTTATTTGCTATAGAAATAAATAACTCTAAAAGGGTTGAGGAAAGTGTAATAATAAAACTAATAATTGAATCTGGCCAACTCTCAATAAATGACCTAAAAGAAAAAATTTTAAAAAAATATCATTACTCGATTTCTAACGAAACCATTAAATCTTGTGTTTCAAATTTAAATTTCGAATTTAATAGAGAAAAGAAGGATGGTAAAATGATTTCACCAAAAGAGATTTATAATTTGGATATTCTAAAAATTGAAAATGAAAAAATTGTCTTTTCAAACCCATTTCTTTCATTCTTAAAACATGATACATTTAGAAAATATTTAATTGACTCCACAGATTATTCCATCCACGAATTCGACAAATTATTTCAACCCGAAAATTGGCAGAATGGATTTGTCCTTTATAGAAAATACTCCCGTAAAGATGTTTTTAGAATATTAAATGTCGCAGAGAATCCTGTTGCCCAAAACGTTGGTGGTTATTTAGTAAGTCCTGATAATGCACATTGTCCTATTTTTGTAAATTATCATAAAGAAGAAGATATTTCTGAATCAACTAAATATGAGGATGAATTAGTAAATAATAAAGAATTTGATTGGATGTCAAAATCTAATAGGAAAATTGATAGCAATGATGTTCAATCTATTTTAGGTAAAAATGGAGTAATAAGATTGCCATTATTTATCAAAAAAAATAATGACGAAGGAATGGACTTTTACTATATGGGAGAAGTAAGTCCTCAATTAAATCAGGTTGAACAAACCACAATGTCTGATAATAATGGTAAGCAACTTCCGGTTGTTAAGATTAGATTCAATTTAGCAACTCCCGTTTCTGTATCAATTTATAACTATTTACAGGAGAAGGGAACGGTTAGAAATTCTATTTCAGAAAAAAGAAACAATATAATATCAATACATGAAAATGTTGGCTACCAAGGACTAAGAAATCCTATACCGCTTTATGATTTTTATGCAGCGGCTGGAACCTTTAGTGAAATGCAATCAGGAAAAAACTTTACCTTAATTGAAGGCCCAGAAAATATTGGAACAAACAACGATTATTTTGCATGCAAAATTATTGGAGACTCTATGAATAGGGTAATTAAGAACGGTTCGATTTGCTTATTTAAAAAACCTACTGCCGGCACTCGTAATGGAAAAATTCTATTAGTAGAAAATAGGGATATCCAAGACCCAGATTTCAATTCTGCTTTTACGATTAAAACATATTCGAGTGAAAAAATAATAACGGAAGAAAGTCATCAACACACTTCCATTGTATTGCGGCCAAATTCGTTCGATGATTCTTACAAAAGCATTATCATTACTGAAGAAAATGGTCCAGAAATGAGAGTTGTCGGAGAGTTTGTTAAGGTTTTAACAAATTTATAAATAAAACAATTATATGCAAATTGAACCGTTTTTCGGTATATCTGTCATAAAATAGTTCTCAGTTTTTCGTATTATTAATTCAGGCAGAACCAATTACTAAACATATTATGTAGGTAGTTAAATATTCGCTATTTAACTTTAAGGTCATTAAAGTTAAATAAGCTAATTCTTATTTAACTTTGACTCATTGAATTAAATAGGCATTTTAAATTAAAATTGCAAATAATTAAATTATTAAAATACTGATTTCCAAGTATTTATATTTTATTTAATCACGATTATAAACTAAAATCTACTAATTGTATTATAATTAGTAGATTTTGTATATTTGATGTTTATTACTAATTGTATTATAATTAGTAGATTTTTAATAGTATAAATATGAAGTTACCAGAATTGCCGCCAAATATACAAGCCGACGCTTTACCAATTGAAAAAATGTTAGAGCTATTTAAAAATGCGAATATAAATAAAAAATTAAGTCAATTAGATGGAGGGGATTATCCATATTGGGATAAGTTTAAATACAAAACAGGTGACTGGAAAGTAGACTCAAAAACACTTTGGATATATAATAAATTACTTCGTTCAAAATCTCAAGTTAACATATCTATATGTAAAGATTCTGCGTTTCAATTTAAAGTAAGTTCTACCTCTAAAATATTGCAATATTTACATGAATTTGATATGAACTTAGGAGGCTTATTAGAAGGGGGTGCTATAATTCCTCCTGGAGATAAAAATCGTTTTTTGATTAGTTCCATTATGGAAGAGGCAATTGCAAGTAGTCAATTAGAAGGGGCTGTTACAACACGTGAAGTTGCTAAGGAAATGCTAAAAACTGAGAGAAAGCCAAGGAATCAATCAGAAAAAATGATTTTGAATAATTATCTCACAATAAAAAAAATTGCTGATTTAAAAGATAAAAAATTGAGTAAAGATCTTATTAAAGAAATTCATTCAACAATTGTAAAAGAAACATTAGAAGATGCAAATAACGAAGGTATTTGGCGCGTAAATAATAAAGTTAATGTAGTAGATAGTTCTACTGATACTATTGTTTATACACCACCATCATTTGAGAAGATAGATGAGTTGATGGATGCGTTTTGTGATTTTGCAAATAATAATTCTGCAAAAGATGAATTCATTCATCCAATTGTTAAAGCAATTATGTTACACTTTTTAATTGGTTACATTCATCCTTTTGTAGATGGTAATGGCAGAACAGCAAGGGCTATTTTTTATTGGTATTTAATTAGTAAAGGTTACTGGCTCGTTGAATATTTAAGTATTTCAAGGATAATAGTAAAGTCGCCAATTAAGTATGCAAAGGCGTATTTATATACTGAATACGATGATAATGATTTAACTTATTTTATATATTATAATTTAAGAGCAATGCATATTGCAATGCAAGATTTACAAAATTATATCAAAAGAAAAATTGATGAAAAGAAAAGTGTGTATTCATTAATAAAATTTGAAAATATAAATGAAAGACAAGCAGAGATTTTAAAAGAATTAATTAATTTTCCTGATAAAGCATATAGCATCAAAGAAATTCAAAATCAATTTGCAATTGCTTATCAAACGGCTCGTACTGATTTAATGGGGTTAGTATCTCTAGAGTATCTTAGTGAAAAACTTACGGGAAAGAAAATTTTATTTTTTAAGTCTAAAATGTTTGATACTAAAATCAAAAAATTGAATTTGATGTAAAATCAAAAATATTTATGTTGCAAAAAATGCTATACATCTTGGTATAGCGTTTTTTAATCTCCTACTTCCAAATGGTAAGTAAAGCACATAAATATATAAATTAAAAGTTTTGGTTTAATTGGTTCTTTTGAGAGGCCGGTAAAGTGGTGTTCCTCATGAGGTACAAGAAAAAAACCAATTGTTCCCCCTATGTTTCCCACAGACCTTTTTAAAACACGAAACCACTTGATAATCAAGTGGTTTCGTGTTTATTCAGTGATCCCTGTTGACCAAATATCCAACCAAGTGTTAGAAGATTTGAAGATTTTATCGAGTATAAAAGCGTTGATTGACAGGCAATAGTTTAGGCAAATCCAAATTTTCACAGAATCTTTTTAATATGAAAATGAACTTTAAACCCTTTGTTTTTTTAAAGTTTAAAAAGAAATATCTATTAGGTTTTCATGTCACCATTACTATAAATCGTTAGATAAATGTTGTTTCTTAATGGCTCTGTAATAAAAAATTGGAAAAACCAATAAAGTAAATAACGTAGCTGTTACCAAACCACCTATAATTACAATCGCTAATGGTTTTTGAGATTCAGAGCCTATTCCAGAGGATAGAGCAGCTGGCAGTAAACCAATGGCTGCCATTAGTGCTGTCATGATTACCGGTCGCGTTCTTGTTTTAACTCCATTTAAGATCGCATTATTAATATGCATTTTCTTTGATAAGTTATTTTGAAATTCAGAAATTAAAATAACTCCATTTTGAATGCATATTCCAAACAAAGCAATAAATCCTACTCCGGCTGAAATTCCAAAATTCATGCCTGTTAGATGCAAGGCAATAATACCTCCGATTAAAGCAAAAGGCACATTAGCTAAAACAAGTAGAGAATCTTTAACGTTACCAAACATGATAAATAATAATACAAATATTAATATTAAACTAATTGGTACAACCTCAGTTAATCTGTTGGTTGCTCTTACCTGATTTTCAAATTCTCCTGTCCAGCCTATACTATAACCTGCAGGTAATTTAATTGTAGAATTTATTTTTTGTTGAGCTTCTGCAATGGTACTTCCCAAATCTCTTTCACGAATAGAAAATTTTACACCAATGAAGCGCTTTGTATTATCTCTATAAATAAACGCAGGACCAGTAATTGTTTTCACTGATGCAATTTCTTTTAATGGGATAGAACCTCCTCTTAATGTAGGAACCATTAAATTCATGATGTCTTCCTCATTCTTACGGTAATCTTTTTGATACCGTACTCTAATATCAAATTTTCTTTCACCTTCATATTTTTGCGTAGCTGTTTTGCCTCCAATTGCCATTTCAATTAAGCTTTGGGCTTCTGATTTTTGAACCCCATAAATTGCCATTTTTTCTTCATCAAACAAAACGCTGATTTCCGGTTGCCCTAGGTTTCTTAATATGCCAACATCTTTAATTCCTTCTATATTTTTTACCTGGCTAATTACTTTATTTGCTAACTCATCCAAAGTGGCTAAGTCATCTCCATAAATTTTTATTGCATTTGATGCATTTATACCCGCAACCGATTCTGCTACATTATCAATAATAGGTTGGGAATAATTGTAAACGATACCTTGAAAGTTTTTTAGTTTTTTATCCATTTCTTCAACTAAACCATCCATTGTGATTTTGCGTTTCCAGTCGTCTTTATGTTTTAAATTTACTTGCATTTGAACGTAATAAAATCCACTGGGATCAGTTCCGTCGTTACTTCGACCTGTTTGTGATAAAACTCCATTTACTTCTGGGAAGGTCATCAGTTCTTGCCTTAAAGTAGAAACCATTTCAACGGTTTTATCTAAAGAATAACTCATTGGCATTTTAGCTTCAACCCATAATGCGCCTTCATTTAATTGAGGTAAAAATTCAGTACCTAAAAACTTGGTTGAGAAGATAGTAATCAGAAATATTGAAATAGCAACAATCACACTTGTTTTTTTATTACTAAATGTTTTTGAAAATCCTTTTAAAACTATATTATCAAAGAAAAGCACAAATGGATTGTGTTTCTCCTTTACATTTTTCTTCAATAAGATTGATGTTAATAATGGAACTAATGTTAATGTAAATAGTAGAGCGCCTAAAAGTGCAAAACCCAAAGTCCAGGCTAAAGGAGAAAACATTTTGCCTTCTACTTTTTGAAATGCGAAAATTGGTAATAGAGCTGATATAATTATTAATTTAGAAAAGAATACTGCCTTTCCCAATCGTGTCCCATATTTTTTAATCAATCCTAATTTACTGAGTTTATTAAAGGCTAACATTCCACGTTCTTTAGCTAAATGGTCTAATGCAACGAAAAGCCCCTCGACCATGACGACGGCACCATCTATGATAATACCAAAATCAATCGCCCCCAGCGAAAGTAAATTTGCACTCATGCCTTTTAAACTCAAACATAAAAAAGCAAATAATAATGCTAAAGGAATAATAATGGATACAATTAAAGTTGTTCTCCAATCAGCCATAAAAAGAAATACAATTACAGTAACTAAAATAATTCCTTCTAATAAATTATGCATTACAGTGGATGTACAATAGCTCATTAAATTATCACGGTCGTAAAAAGCCTCCATCTTCACATCAGACGGCAGTGTTTTAGTATTTAATTCTTCAATTTTACTTTTCAAGGCAGCTAATACATTACTTGGATTTTCACCTTTACGCATTACTACAATTCCTTCAACAACATCATCTTGAGTGTTTAATCCAACTTGCCCAACTCTTGGTGCAGAACTTTCCTCTACCTTAGCAATATTTTTAACTAATACCGGATTATCATTGTATTCAGCTACGATAGTATTTTCAATATCACTAATACTATTTAATAAGCCTAATCCTCTTACTACATAAGCTTGTCCGCTTTTTACAATCACATCGCCACCAACATTTAAGTTTGCTTTTGTAACGGCTTCATAAACTTGCAATGGAGTAAGATTGTATTTTTTTAAACGAACAGGATCAACCGATAGTTCATAAATTTTTTCTTGTCCTCCAAAAGCTACTACATCTGCTACTCCTGGTACAGCTCTTAACTGACGGTCGATTACCCAATTTTGAATAGTTAGTAAATCACGAGTATCACGTTTATCACTTTTTAAAACGTAACGATAAATTTCACCTGTTGGTCCGTAAGGTGGTTGAACATCAGGATCTACATCTAAAGGTAACTGAACACTTCGCAACTGATTATTGACTTGTTGTCTGGCAAAAAAATCTTCAACATCATCATCAAAAATAATTTTGATAACGGATAATCCAAACATAGTAATACTACGAACATTTGTTTTTCGTTGAACGCTGTTCATTGCAATTTCGATAGGAGTAGTAACAAAGCGTTCTACCTCTTCAGCACTCCTGCCATTCCATTCAGTTACAATAATAATTTGAGTATTTGTAACATCAGGAAATGCTTCAATAGGAATTTTGACATAACTGATAATACCTGCAATTGCGATTAATCCTACCCAGAAAAAAGTAAATGCTTTATTCTTTAAAGAAAATCCAATTATGTTTTTAATAAATTTATCCATAGCTATTAATCGTTAAGTGCATCATAAATTAATAAACCATTTTTTGAAATAATTGTTTCTCCTTCATTAACTCCAGAAGTAATATAAGTTGTCTCTCCAACCTGATTATAAACCTTTACTTGTCGCGTTTCAATATTATCTTTTGTTTTAAACACCATTATCCAATATTTACTTTTATCAAAAATTAATGCTGAAGTGGGAATTGCCACA
>JBBQKU010000016.1:0-87110 GCA_038327195.1 Bacteroidota bacterium
AAAACTGAAAAGTATCTTATTGGGAAATACGATATTGAGATTTTAACACTTCCTCGAATTAAGATGTATGATATTGAAATAAAACAAAGTGAGGATCAAAAAATTTATGTTCAAAGTTCAGGTAATGCCTATATAGCGAAAGGTGGTATTGGCTTTGGAAGTTTATATTTAGATGATGGCAAAAAAGTGACATGGGTTTGTAATTTAAATTCTAATTTAAATACTGAAATCATTTATTTACAGCCTGGCAATTATAAACTAGAATTTAGATATGAAGGAATTAAAGAAACCGTAAAAACCATTGAAAAAAGATTTATTATTCAGTCGAAAATAACAACAAACATTAAGCTTTAGCAATCTATTTGAGCTCTAAATATTCTACTTTTTAAAAATAATTTGGCAAAAGGAATGATAAATGATATATTTATGTTTCAAAAAAAATAATATGATAAAAAAAATACTTTTAACGGGTTTAATTCTCACTTCTTCATTTTTGATAAAAGCTCAAAAAGATGAAACAAAAGAATTAAATTGCTATAACAAATGGTCAATTAAATTTGATGAAAGAGGTGCAGAAGAAGTTTTAGATGGCGTATATACTGATGTAATTATTACTTCTCGTGTTGGAGCTACTTCTAAATGTTTTAGTGGAAAAGCTGAAGTGATAGGAAAAAAATTAACTAAGTTTTTTATTACATTAGAAGATGGTACATTTGAAGAAGTGAAAAGAACTTGGAAGGATAAATCAAATACTGAAGTATATATCATTAATGGTATAAGTAAAACAATGATTACTGTAAATACAGAATTAATTAATGTGTTATGGCCTAAAAAAATAAAGCCTAAAAAGGCAGCCATGAAACAAGCCCCTGAACCAGCTGACGATTAATTTCATAGCATTTATAAATAAAAAAGTCCGATAACAAAATAGTTATCGGACTTTTTTATGTTATATAATTTGAAAATTAATATTCATCTTCATTAAAGAAGAAATCATCTTTGGTTGGGTAATCTGGCCAAATTTCTTCAATTGTTTCATAAGCTTCTCCTTCGTCTTCCATTTCTTGTAAGTTTTCTATTACTTCCATTGGTGAACCAGAGCGAATTGCAAAATCAATTAATTCATCCTTAGTTGCTGGCCAAGGAGCGTCTTCTAACCATGATGCTAATTCTAGTGTCCAATACATAATGCTTTGTTTTATTTTTCTGCAAAAATAAAAAATAAATTGAATTATACAACATTTTCTTTAACATCTCACTCATAATCAAGATGCTGGAAATCAATTGATTATTCTAAATCTTAAATTTTTTTTCAAAAAGTGAACCTTTATCATTTTGTAATACAAGTTTATAATCTCCTTTTTTAAATCCTTTTACATTAAAATCGGCTTTATAATCTATGTTTTCGGGGTGAAGCCACTTTCCGAAAATTTCTGACACTTTATTTCCCTTATCATCTATAATATAACAATATGAATAACAGGTTTTTGGTACTGAATAATTAAATGTTGCCTTAAATCGAAGTGGTATATCATTTATAGTACCAAATTGACTAACATTTACTCTTTTTAATAATGTATACCAAGGTTGTGGTTCACCCTTAACTCCAGAAACAAAACTACGAAGCATGGAAGCGATTGAATCATTATTACTTGTGATATTTGCCGTTTCTTTATTATCACTTATAGCCCAAACACTGTATTGTTGGGTATTTTCGTCAATATCATGCACTTTTAAATAACGAGCCAAAGCAACTAAATTACTATCTGCTAATTTTCCTAATGTATACTTTGCACCTTTTTGAGGACCAGCTTTAGTTGCCTCACAACAAAAACCACTTATGTGGAAATTTTTTGTTTCTTTTGATTGAAGTACTAAAATTACGTCATGAGTAATCAAAATATCTTGATAATCATTTTTTCCTGCATCTGAATTAAATCTCCATCCAGCAGGAATAGTTATACTCAAAGAGTCTTTAATTAAATTCGTAACATTATAATCTAATTTTAAACCACCCGAACAAATCGATTTTGCAGTAATTAACTTTCTATCAAAAGCTTGTTTCAAAGAAACCTTTGTTTTTGCTAAAGTTGAATTAAAACAAATTACTGCTAAAGCAGTTCCGAAAATAAAGGGTTTAGCTTTCATAATCTATAGATTTTAAAAGTATAATGATTTCTGAAAAAATAGTGACAGAATATTATTATGAATCAATCCTTTTCTATATCTTGCTAATGTGAATCATTCACCAAAACAAAAATTATAAATTTTAAAACTAAAATATGCACTTAAAAATTCGCTTAATTTTAATGAGTTTTTTGCAGTTTTTTATTTGGGGAGCTTGGCTAATTACAGTTGGTAACTATTGGTTTGGGACAAAACAATGGAGCGGATCAGAATTTGGTGCAATTTTTTCTACTTTAGGTATTGCTTCAATTATAATGCCTGCAATAACTGGAATTATAGCAGATAGATTTTTAAATGCTGAACGGCTATATGGTATGCTTCACATTATTGGTGGTATTGCGGTTGCTTGTTTGCCGCAAGCAGAAAATCCAAATGCTTTTTATTGGACAATTTTAGTAGCGATGCTTTGTTACATGCCAACAATTTCATTATCCAATTCAGTTGCCTATACAATTCTTAAAAACAATGCGTATGATGTTGTTAAAGTATTTCCGCCAATTAGAGTTTGGGGAACTATTGGTTTTATAGTTGCTATGTGGATTACAAACTTAACTGGAAATAAGGCGTCGGGAAATATGTTTTACATTTCTGCTTTTGCATCCATTTTATTAGGAATTTACTCTTTTTCATTACCGCAATGCAAGCCACAAAAACTAATTGAAAATAATGCTTCACTTGCAAAAAAGCTAGGACTAGATGCTTTTAAACTTTTCAGTAAATACAAAATGGCATTGTTTTTTATTTTTTCAATGTTTTTAGGAGCAGCATTGCAACTTACAAATATGTATGGCGACACATATTTATCAGAATTTGAAAAAAATCCACTTTATACAGATTCATTTGTCGTAAAATATTCTACCATTATCATGTCAATATCTCAAATTTCAGAAACATTATTTATTTTGGCAATTCCATTTTTCTTAAAACGTTTTGGTATTAAACAAGTGATGCTAATGAGTATGTTGGCTTGGGTTTTACGTTTTGGATTATTTGCTTTAGGAAATCCAACTGATGGATTATGGATGATAATTGCCTCATGTGTTGTTTACGGTATGGCATTTGATTTTTTCAATATTTCAGGATCTTTATTTATTGAAACTACCACTGATTCAAAAATCCGTTCGTCTGCTCAAGGTTTATTTATGATGATGTCAAATGGTTTTGGAGCAGTAATGGGAAGTTTAGGAAGTGGTTACATTATTCAAGCATTTTTTACACAGGAAAACAATTCGTTAAACTGGAAAGGAATTTGGATCGCATTTGCAATTTATTCAGCAATTATTTCTATTTTGTTTGCAGTATTATTTAAGCACAAACACAATCCAAAAGAAGTTGAACATATTAATCATTAAATAATAAATAAGTAATAACAATAAACCACTATTAGAAAACAAAATAATTACTAAACAATTATGATACACTTAAAAACAAACAAAATTATCATCACTACCGATTTTTCGGAAACATCTTTATTAGCAATTAAGCATGGTGCTTTTTTAGCTCAATTTACTAAAGGTGAAGTTTTTTTATTGCACGTGATTTCAAAACATTGGGAAAAATTTAATGTATTTGAACCAAGTATCACTTTAGAAAATGTAGAAAAAGCATCAAATGCAGTTGAGAAAAAATTAGAAGAATTAGCAAACGATATTAGAAAAGAATATGGTATAAAAATTACAACGGTTGTAAATTCAGGAAATCCAACAACTGAAATTGTAAAATTTGCAAAAGAAATTAAAGCAGATTTAATTGTTATGGGAACTCACGGTTATAGTGCTTGGGAAGATTTAACCATTGGTAGCAATGCATTAAAAGTAATTACTAAAAGTCCTTGTCCAGTGCTAACAATGAGTCAATTTGCAAGCGATTTAGGTTATCATAAAATTATTTTACCAATTGATACATCAGAACATACAAGACATAAAGTTGTTTTAGCAATTGAATTAGCAAAACAATTTACTTCTCAAATTTATGCAATTGGTTTATTATCAGGCGACGAGGAAAGTAAAAAACCCGCCATGGAAGTAATGCTTCATCAAGTTGAAACAGCAGCCACTAAAGCTGGTATTGTTTGTAAAACTGAATTGCATGAAAATGTAAAAAATAGAGCTGTTGAAACTGTAAATTTTTGTCAAAAAGTTGATGGTGATTTAATTGCAATTATGACAGATCAAGATAATGAAATAAGCGGCTTCTTTTTAGGAAACTATGCCTTACAAGTTATACATCACTCAAAAGTACCTGTATTAAGCATTAAACCTGAAGAGCATCCTGAAAATGTATCTTTCAGTATTTTAGCAGGAACTTAGTAGTAATTTAATTTTATAAAAAACACCTATTAGAAATCTAATAGGTGTTTTTTTTATCTAATTTCCCATTCTTTCCAATCCATTTCTTCACCATTTAAAATTCCTAAATAGCTTTGATAACGTTCTTCGGAAATACGCCCTTCCTCTACCGCTTTTAAAATAGCACAATGTGGTTCATTAACATGAATGCAATTATTAAATTTACATTGATTTAATAATGCTCTAATTTCAGGAAAATAATGTCCAATTTCTTCCTTCTTCATTTCTACTAATCCTAGTTCTTTGATGCCCGGCGAATCAATAATGTTTCCACCAAATGATAGTGGAAATAGTTCAGCAAAGGTTGTTGTATGCATCCCTTTAAGATGAGTTGATGAAATATCTCCTGTTCTTAAATCTAATTTACTATCAATGGCGTTTATTAAAGTAGTCTTGCCTACTCCACTATGGCCAGATAAAAGTGTTGTTTTATCTTTTAATAAGCCTTTTATCATTTCTACATCATCGGTGTTAAATGAACTAATAGAATAGCATTGATAACCAATATCAGTATATAATTTAATAATATCGTTTTGAAGTTCAATCATTTCTTCATCTAACACATCGCACTTATTAAACACAATTTTAGCATTAATACCATATGCTTCTGCTGTAACTAAAAAACGATCGATAAAACCAAGAGAAGTACGAGGAGCTACTAATGTTGCTACTAATATTGCCTGATCTAAATTACTTGCAATAATGTGAGCTTGCTTTGATAAATTGATTGATTTACGGATAATATAATTTTTACGCGGAAGAATAGTTACAATTTGATTGCTTCCATCCTCATCCATTTGCAATTCAACAATATCACCAACTGCAACTGGATTAGTGGTTTTACGATCCTCTAATCTTATTTTTCCTTTTAATCTACATTCTAAAATGGCACCATTATCAGCTTTCACCAAATACCAACTTCCTGTAGATTTCATTACTAAACCTTGCATGTAGCAAATTTATTATATAAAATTTAAAAAGGCTCATAAAATCATTAAATTTGAATTGAAATAAAAATTATTTTTAAGGTATGTCAATTATAGTAAAAAATGTCTCCAAATTATATGGCACTCAAAAAGCCTTAAATAATGTATCATTCGAAATTGGTAAAAATGAAATTGTTGGTTTTTTAGGTCCAAATGGTGCTGGAAAAAGTACGATGATGAAAATTTTGACTTGCTACATTCCAGCTACTGAAGGTTCTGCAACAGTTTGTGGATTTGACACTAATGAACAAAGTATTGAAGTAAGAAAACAAATTGGATATTTACCTGAACATAATCCATTGTACTTAGATATGTATGTGAAGGAGTTTTTAGAATTTATTGGTAATCTTTACAAAGTAAAAAATGTAAAAGCACGTGTTAAGGAAATGATTGAAACTACTGGCTTACAAATAGAACAAAATAAAAAAATTGGTGCGTTATCAAAAGGTTATCGTCAACGCGTAGGCTTAGCACAAGCTATTATTCATGATCCTAAAGTGTTGATTATGGATGAACCAACAACAGGTTTAGATCCAAACCAATTAGAAGAAATACGTGAATTGATTAAAAAGCTTGGAAAAGAAAAAACAGTGATGTTAAGTACACACATTATGCAAGAAGTGGAAGCTGTCTGCGACCGAGTGATTATTATTAATAAAGGCGAAATTGTTGCAAACGAACAAACTCAATCTTTACAAAAAAATACAACCAAACAAATTATTACTGTTGAGTTTGATAAAGACGTAAACGTAAAATTAATTAAACAAATTGAAGGGGTTGAAGATGCAATTTTAATTGAAGGGAAAACATGGAAAATAATTTCGGATATTGATAATGATGTAAGAAAGGCTATTTTTAATTATGCTGTTACCAATGATATCAGCATTTTAACAATTAACAAAGAGGAACAAAAATTAGAAGATGTGTTTAAACAGTTAACTAAATAGTTTTTATATTTAATAAAAACATTCCAATACTAGTATTCAATCATATTTTAAACAGTTAGCTCATTAAATTTCAAATACAACTTTAAGTTTGCGTAAGGATTGTAGTGAAAATCCTTTTTTGAGGAATGAAAAAAGATTGCAACGAAAAGCCTCCCGAAAAAATCGGGACAGGTTGACCCGCGAGGGAACGCCCAAATTCTTATAACTAATTTAAATATACTTTTGAAGGCAAAAGTATTCAAAACCTTATGATTTTGTGAAAGGCAATTCCTGCGGACCGCTGCTAAAATGAATTCTTTCCCACACATCTTCGCATATTCATTTGACAGCTATTGCTACACAAAATCATAAACTAACAATTGATGTCTAAATTTTAGTAGTTAATATAAGTTAGCGGTGTTACCAAAAAACTGCGTTAAGGATTGTAGTGAAAATCCTTTTTTGAGGAACGAAAAAAAGATTGCAACGAAAAGCCTGACCGAAGGGAACGCCCAAATCCTTATAACTAATTTAAATATACTTTTGAAGGCAAAAGTATTCAAAACCTTATGATTTGATGTCTAAATTTTAGTAGTTAATTAAAGTTAGCGGTGTTTTCAAAAACCTGCGTTAAGGATTGTAGTGAAAATCCTTTTTTGAGGAACGAAAAAAAGATTGCAACGAAAAGCCTGACCGAAGGGAACGCCCAAATCCAAATTAAAAGCCCAGAAGAATTGGAAACACTAAAAATATAGATTAAAGAAGTGATTAAAATTCAATCATTATTTGTTTATAAAGCCATTTTTCAGTTCATAACAATCCCAATTTTGAAAAGGAATCCTTTATAAATTTATAATCTAAATTTATAAAAATCATGAGCTATTTAATGAATTATTGGTGGGTATTAATTCCTATTGTTTTATTATTATTTTATAAGGTCTTATTTCGATTATTCGGAATCATTATTGTACCAGAAGATAAAATTGGATTAGTTACCAAAAAATTTGTGCTATTTGGTGCAAATAAAGAATTACCTGCAGGACGCATTATTGCTGTAAATGGTGAAGCTGGTTTCCAAGCTCAAACTCTTGCTCCTGGAATTTATTTTTGGAAATGGATTTGGCAATATGAAATAAAACTACAGCCACTTACTGTAATACCTGAAGGAAAAATTGGATTGTTTGTTGCAAAAGATGGTGAACAACTTGATAATGGTTGGATTTTAGCTCGTACCGTAAAATGCGATGCTTACCAAGATGCCGCTGCATTTTTAAAAAATGGAGGAAGAAAAGGAAGACAAATATCAATTATTACTGCTGGTACATATCGAATAAACACATTTTTATTTGATGTGTTAACAACAGATATGATAACCATTCACGAAAATATGGTTGGAATTGTAACAACACTTGATGGTAATCCGATTGAAGATGGCAACATTGCAGGTAGACACACGGATGGTCATAATAACTTTCAAGATGCAGATAGCTTTTTACAAAATGGCGGTAATAAGGGTTTACAACAACAAGTAATATTAGCTGGTTCTTATTATTTTAATCCTTGGTTTATACAAACAGAACAAGTAAAAATGACTGAAATTACAATTGGGCATGTAGGTGTTGTAATTTCGTTTGTTGGTCATGAAGGAAAAGATTTAAGTGGAACAGAATTTAAACATGGTAATATTGTAAGCAAAGGAGAAAAAGGTGTTTGGGCAGAACCATTAGGTCCAGGAAAATACCCAATTAATCCATACGTTATGCGTGTTGAAATGGTACCTACAACAAACTTAGTTTTAAACTGGGCAAGTGCAAGAACAGAGGCTCATCAATTAGATAAACATTTATCAACCATTACAGTGCGTTCAAAAGATGGTTTCCCTTTTAATTTAGATGTTTCTCAAATTATACATATCCCAACAAGTGAAGCACCAAAAGTAATTGCACGTTTTGGTAATATGAATAATTTAGTAAGCCAGGTTTTGGAACCTACAATAGGAAATTATTTCAGAAACTCTGCACAAGACAATGACGTGATTTCATTTTTAGGAACTCGTAAAGAAAGACAAGAGTCTGCAAAGCTACATATTGGAAAGGTTTTAGACCAATATAATGTTTTTGGCGTTGATACTTTAATTGGAGATATCGTTCCACCTGAATCGTTAATGAAAACATTAACAGATCGTAAGATTGCTGAAGAACAAAATGTGACTTTTGAAACTCAGAAAAAAGCTGAAGTTACTCGTCAATCGTTAGAAAAAGAAACGGCCGTTGCGGATATGCAAAAGGAAATTGTAAAAGCAGACCAAGGTGTATTAATTGCTGAACGTATTGCCGATGCAGCAGTTAAAAAGGCTACTGGAGAGGCATCTGGAGTAAAAATTTCATCAGTGGCTGAAGCAGATCGCTTAAAAATTATTGCAAATGCTGATGCTGAAAAAACAAAAGTGACTGCCAATGCTGAAGCTGAAAAAATTAAAGCCTTAGCAAATGCAGAAGCGGAAAAAATCTCTGTAACAGGTAATGCCGAAGCTATTAAAATTTTAGCCATTGGTAAATCAAATGCTGAAGCTTACAAACTTTCAGTTGAAGCAATGGGTGGAGATAACTTTACTAAATTAAAAGTAACAGAAGCAATTGGTAGAGAAAAAATAAAAATAATTCCAGAGGTGTTAATTTCCGGAAGTGGCTCAGATGGCGCTAATGGTCCTATAAGTGGCTTACTTGGCATGAAATTACTAGAAGAAATAACAAAAAAAATGGTAAACGAAACACCAGAAGTAATTACACCTATAAAACCAAAGGATACTAAGTAGTAAGTGTTTATAAATATAAAATTTAAGAAGAGATAGTCATATCTCTTTTTTTATTTTTAATTAATTCTATTTAATTGGATTTACGACTTAAATTATGCGATTAACTCATCGTTTACATTTTATAAAAATAACAGTTTTATTAGGCTTACTATGTTCCATTTTATTAAGTTATAATTTATGGGGTGGACAACGCTTTTTTCCAAAAGTGCATTTATTTTCTAATTTCCAGAGTTTACAAGCACCATACGATTATTTGTATTTAATAATTTTATTAGTACTTATTTCTATTTCATTTTTATCTCAGTCAAAAATACCTACTCTTTTTTTAATTTTATTTTCTCTATTTTTATGTATTGACGACCAAAATAGACTACAGCCTTGGTTTTACAACTACATCCTAATTTTATTTGTATTACTATTTTACAAACAAAGAGTTGACGAATCTAATAATTACACCAGTATTTTTATTACCCTTCAAGTTTTAGTTGCATTAGTTTATATTTTTAGCGGTTTACAGAAATTCAATTCATTTTTCATTGAAGATACTTTGAAATGGGTAATTAGCCCATTAGAAAATCATTTTTCGAATCGACAAATTAATTTATTTTTAAAAATTGGACAATCATTTCCTTATCTTGAATGTTTTATTGGGATTGGATTATTAATAAAGCCCATACGCTATCTTGCAGTTCCACTTGTAATTTTGATGCATCTATTAATATTAATTTTTATTGGGCCTTTTGGTAATAATTATAATCCTGTAGTTTGGCCTTGGAATATTGTAATGATTATTTTAAACTTACTATTATTTGCAAATATAGAACAAGAACGATTTTTCGACATTTCTATTTTATTTAAAGGGGTTTATTTTTACATTGTGATAACACTCATGCTCATTTTTCCAATTTTTAGTTTTAATAATAAATATGATTCTTACCTATCTAGTTCATTATATTCGGGCAACACACATAATTGCGTGTTAATTTTGTCAGATAATGCTTATAACAAATTACCATATTATATAAAGAATTTCGCGACAAAAAACGCTGACTACAATCAACTCAATATTAAAAAATGGGCCATAACTGAATTAAATACACCTTGTGTTCCTGAATATCGTATTTTTGTTACTGTTCAAGAATACATAATCAAAATTACTCAAACAAATTCGGAAGAAGTAAAAATGAATTTTACTGAGCGAGAAAAAATATTAAACTTTTAATAAAATGATAAAATTTACTACTGTCATACTAATCGCAAGCTCAATGAGTATTTGCAAAGCGCAAATTAGCGAAAAACAAATCAAAAAAGATATTTCATATTTAGCATCTGATAAACTTAAAGGAAGAGGAACATCCTCGCCCGAAGAAAAATTAGCGGCTGAATATATTGCAAAAGGATTCAAAAAATGTGCATTAACTCCAAAAGGAAACGAAGGTTTTTTATATAATTTTGTTTTCAAAAAAAATAGTAATCCGCATGATTCTTCATTATTAAATATACCCGAAAGAAAAGGAATTAATGTAATTGGATTTTTAGATAATGCTGCCGAAAACACTATTGTGATTGGTGCGCATTATGATCATCTTGGATTAGGCCACGACCATAATAGTTTGGATGCGAACCCAGAAGACAAAATACATAATGGCGCTGATGACAATGCTAGTGGAACATCTGGTGTTATGGAATTAGCTAATTATTTCGCAAAAAACAATATCAAAGAAAATTATAATTTTTTATTTATATGCTTCAGTGGTGAAGAATTGGGATTATTAGGTTCTAAAAAATGGTGTGATAATCCAACTATTGATTTAACTAAAATAAACTATATGATAAATATGGATATGATAGGAAGATTAAATGATAGCACAAAAAAATTACTAGTTTACGGAGTTGGAACATCTCCTACTTGGGTTCCATTATTGGATAAAACAAATACATATTTTTCAATAAAAAAAGATAGTTCTGGAATTGGTCCAAGTGATCAAACCAGTTTTTATTTAAAAGATATTCCCGTTTTACATTTTTTTACTGGGCAACATAGCGATTATCATAAACCTAGTGACGATGTTGAAAAAATAAATATTGCCGGCGAGAAAAAAGTATTAGAATATATTATTGAATTGATAAATGAAACTAACAGTATGCCTAAATTAACGTTTGCAAAAACGGCATCTCCTGTTTCAACAAAATCAAAATATAAAATCACGTTAGGAGTTATGCCAGATTATACGTTTGAAGGAACAGGAATGAGAATTGATGGAGTAACCGATAATAAACCTGCTTTTAAAGCTGGTATTAAAACTGGTGATATAATCATTGAACTTGGAGGACAAAAAATAAATAATGTGAAAGATTATATGAATGCATTATCTACTTTCAAAAAAGGAGATAAAACAAGTGTTCTAATAAAAAGAGGGAGTGAGAATTTAAGTTTACCACTTGAGTTTTAATAAAAAAATTAATTAAAAGCAAAACTCAAAAAATGATTTCAGTACCGCAGATTCTATCAAATTTATCAATCACTGCTTTAAATCCAATGCAAGAAAAATCATTGGATAGTATTGAAAAAAATAATAATGTTATTTTAATTTCACCAACAGGAACTGGTAAAACTTTAGCTTTTTTGTTGCCCTTAATTCCGTTACTAAACGAAAACCTTTTAGGTGTTCAGGTTTTAATAATTGTACCATCTCGTGAGTTAGCAATACAAATTGAAAGTGTATTTAAACAAATGGGAACTCCTTTTAAAGTTAACAGTTGTTATGGTGGACATCAAGTAAGGGTTGAAGAACACAATTTATCTCAGCCACCTGCAATATTAGTAGGCACGCCAGGAAGATTAGCTCATCATATTAGAAAAAATAATTTAGATCTATCACAAACACAAACGTTAATATTAGATGAATTTGATAAATCTTTAGAATTTGGATTTAAAGACGAAATGGAATTTATTATAAAAAATTGTTCTAATCTTAAAAAACGCATTTTAACATCCGCAACCGAGTTAAAAGAAATTCCAAACTTTGTAGGAATTAAGAATGAAGTGATATTAAACTTTTTACCTAAACAAACAGATTCTGAAAAAAATAATTTAATCACCAAATTTGTTAGAGTACAAGAAGACGATAAATTAGAAGCTCTTATGCTACTATTAGGAAACATAACGAAACAATCAATAATTGTTTTTTGCAATCACAGAGATGCTGTAAATCGTATTTCTGAGCAACTACATATTCATAAAGTTGAACACGGCTTTTATCATGGTGGCTTAGAACAACTAGATAGGGAGCGCACACTTATAAAATTAAGAAATGAAACTACACGTATTTTAATAACTACGGATTTGGCTTCTCGTGGATTAGATATTCCTGAAATTGGAACCGTTATTCATTATCAATTACCGTATACTGAAGATGTTATGATTCACCGAAATGGAAGAACGGCAAGAATGAATGCTAATGGTACTGTATATTACTTATTAGACAAAGAAGATTTTTTACCAAAATTTGTAACAAACAATCCAACTGAAGAAACCCTACCAAAGAAATTTGTTTTACCAAAACCTAGCCAATGGCAAACTTTATACTTAAGTGCTGGAAAAAAAGATAAAATTAATAAGATGGACATTGTAGGTATGTTTTTACAAAAAGGAAAACTACAAAAAGAAGATCTTGGAAAAATAGAGGTTTTAGATTTTAGTGCATTTGTAGCTATAAAACAAAGTAAAATTGCCCAGACACTTTCATTGATTAAAGACGAAAAAATAAAAAATAAAAAAATAAAAATTGAAATTGCATTGTAATTAAATTAAGCTATGTCATCAAACTTTAAAAAAACAAATTTTAGCTTTTATGTATTAGCCTTTTTAATTTCTATTGTTGTTATTATTTATTTACCAAATAATACATTCAGCTATGATGTATTTGGATATTATATGTATTTGCCATTGGCCTTTAAATACAATGATTTAACCATACAAAATTATTCAATTATTACTGAAACACTAAACACTTATCATGCAAGTGAAACATTTTATCAGGCAGTAAAATGGGACAATGGAAGCTGGGTAATGCGTTATCCCATTGGTTTATCTATTTTATTTTCACCATTTTATTTTATTTCCGATATCATTGCCAAATTTACAAATTATCCAGCAGATGGTTTTTCAAGACCTTATCAATTAGGTATACTCTACGGCTGTTTATTTTACACGCTGGTTGGATTATATTTTGTAAAAAAAACATTAATGATGTTTTTTGACGATAAAACATCCGCTATCACCCTAATTTGCATTGTAATAGGAACTAACTATTTTTTTCATGTTAGTTTACATGGTCAAGGCACTATGTCGCACAATTTATTATTTAGTTTGTATGCGATTATTATTTACTTAACGATTAAATGGCATCAAACATTTAAATTTAAATATATTTTTGAGTTAGGATTAACAATAGGTATATCAGCACTTTGCAGGCCATCAGAAATAATTTGCATTATTATTCCTTTATTTTACGGTGTTAGTAATTGGAAAACACTCAGAGAAAAAGTAATTCTGATTTTAAATAATAAAATTCAAATTTTACTTTTTAGCCTTGTTATAATTTTTGTTGGCTTCATTCAGTTTGGTTATTGGAAATATGCATCAGGACATTTTTTGATAAATCCTTATGGTGCTGGAAACCCTGGCGAAGGACTGGAATTATTACACCCTCATATTTTAGAGGTATTATTTAGTTTTAGAAAAGGCTGGTTTATATATACTCCAATTATGATTTTTACAATGTTGGGATTTTGGCAATTATTTAAAAACAACAAACCGCTTTTTTTTCCAATTTTTATTTATTTTATAATTAATTTTTACATTGTATCAAGTTGGTCGTGTTGGTGGTATGGCGCATGCTACGGAGTAAGAGGATTAATACCAAGTTATGCAGCATTAAGTATTCCTTTTGGATATTTTATTTATTCAATATTTAAAAATAAATTTAAAAATATTTATTATTCAATAATCATTTTATTTATTTTATTAAATATTTTTCAATCTTGGCAAATGAGTGTAGGTATTATGGATACAACCAATATGTCTCGGGCTTATTACTTCTCTACCTTTTTACAAATATCAAACCCTACTCCTGAGCAAGCTAAACTACTTTTGAAGGGGAAATTTAACGATGGAATTGAAATTTTTTCAAAGGAAGATTCTCTAACTCATTTTCTCAATTTTGCGAAAACCATGGATTTTGAAACTAAAACAGAATCTATACCTAAACATTTTTTATGTGATACAATTCATCACTCGGGAAAATATAGTTTAATAACCAGTGAAATTAACCCATTTGGAAATGCAATTGAAGTGATGCACAGAGACATAACAACAAAATCCTATACATGGATAAAAGCATCAGTTTGGATATATTCAAATTATCCTGCAGATAGTTTAAGTGCGGGATTAATAGTTGAATTAAAACATAACACCTACCCTTTCAAATACAAAGAGAGAAAAATTGACTCCTCTAATTTTAAACCAAATCAATGGAATAAAATTGAATTATATTATTTAACACCTGATGATTTAAGAAGTACAAAAGATATTGTAAGAACCTTGTTTTGGAACAGAAGCAAACATACCATTTATGTTGACGATTTAATGATGCAATCATACGAACCAATCATTGATAAATCAGTATTTTAAAATTTTACTTTAAAATTTTATTTTACTGAGCGTTCCAACCACCATCAATTGGTAATGCAGTTCCTGTTAAAGTTGTTGCTCCTTCAGACGCCATAAATACAGCCATTTGTCCTAATACTTCAACTGGCACAAATTCTTTAACAGCTTGTTTTAAAAGCATTACTTTATTTACAACGTCAGCTTCACTCATATTATGAACCTTGGCTTGGTCAGCTATTTGTTTATCTACTAGTGGTGTTTTTACGTAACCCGGACAAATTGCATTTGCTGTAATATTAAATGGAGCACCTTCTAAAGCTATTGTTTTAGTAAAACCTACAATACCATGTTTACTGGCTACGTAGGCACTTTTAAATTCAGAAGCAACCAAGCCATGTGCCGAAGCAATATTAATAATGCGCCCAAATTTACGTTCCTTCATTCCCTTCCAAACTGCTTTAGTTAAATAAAACGCAGAAGTTAAATTAATTCCAATTATTGAGTTCCATTTATCGTCAGGAAAATCTTCAATTGGAGAGACATGTTGAATACCAGCATTATTAACTAATACATCTATTTTCCCAAATTTAATAACAGCATCATCAACCATTTTTCTAAGTTCTTCAGGCTTTAACATATTAGCATTACTATACATGGTTTCTATACCAAAATCTTTTGCAACACTGTCAGCAATTTCTTGTCCGTTTGGTTCTAAACCATTAAATACGATGTTGTATTGTTTTGTTTTAGCAAACTCGTGAGCTATACCTAAACCTATTCCACTGGTGCTTCCTGTAATTAATATTGTTTTCATTTGGTTTTATTTTTAAAGTTTAGCCCACTGATTTCACTAATTTTCGCAGATTTTTAATCTATGTAATCTGCGAGATTCGAGGGAAAATTGCAGGTATTAGAAATTAGGTTTCAACATGTAACGACTATAAAAATCAACAATGTGTTTTACAGCTTCGTCAGCTGTGTCAACTATTTTAAATAAATCTAAATCAACTTCATTAATATTATTTTCTTTAGCTAGCATTGTTTCTTTTATCCAATCTATTAAGCCGCTCCAGTATTCTGTTCCAACTAAAATTACTGGAAATTCAGCAATCTTATTTGTTTGAACTAACGTTAATGATTCAAATAATTCATCTATAGTTCCAAAGCCACCAGGCATGCCAATAAATCCTTGTGAGTATTTTAAGAAAACAGTTTTACGTACAAAGAAATAATTAAAGTCTATACTTTTATCTCTATCAATAAAATCGTTTGGTTTTTGCTCGAATGGTAAATTAATATTTAAACCCACAGAATTTCCTTTTCCTCGTTTTGCGCCTTTATTTGCAGCTTCCATTATACCTGGACCACCACCAGTAATAACACCATAACCTTCTTGAGTTAATTTAAATGCAATTTCTTCAGCTAATACATAATATTTATTTTCAGGCTTCGTTCTTGCTGAACCAAAAATAGAAACACATGGCCCAATTTGTTGCATGCGTTCAAAACCATTCACAAACTCGCTCATGATTTTGAAAATCTTCCAACTATCAGAAGCCATCACTTCTCGCGATTCTTTGGTAGCAAATGCTCTTCTTATTTTATCTTCTTTGTCTTGCGTCATAATAATAAGTTATTTATTTTTGGATTCTTATTTTGAATTCTACCTAAATTTATTATTTTTTTCGATTAAATATAATTCCTTGACGTTATATTTATTAAACATATCGTACTCAAAACTATTAAACTAATCATAATCATTTTATACCTGATTTTATTATATCTTATTTTTTTTGCGACTTGAAAACATTATTATTTTAATTAAAAAGATAAATCAAAAAAAAGCAATTCATTTTAATAAAAAAACTCCCACTTAATAAAAAGTGAGAGTTTAAAAAAAATAAAACTAAACTTGTAATTATTCTTTAATTAATTTAAGAGTTTGTTGTTGGCCATTTTGTTTCACTTTTACAAAGTAAATTCCATTTGCCTGATTGCTAATATCAAAATATTGTTTACCAGCATTCATCGTTTCTGAAAAGATAACTTGTCCTATCGTATTTGTAATAATAATTTGAGAAGTTTTGTCTAAATCAAAATTATATAAACCTTTACTAGGGTTTGGATAAACAATAATTAATGTAGAATTAGATCCTAAATCATTAAGAACAGTACAAATACTAACATTTTGAGTGAATGTTGTTGAGTTTGAACAACCATTTATATCCGTTCCATTAATAGTATATGTAGTGGCTACAGTTGGTGTAACTGAAATTGTATTTGTTGTTTCTGAAGTATTCCAAGTATATGTTGATGCACCAGTAACTGTTAAAATTGCTGATTGTCCTGAACATATTATGGTATTATCAGTTGTTGCAATAAGCATCGGCGAAGCATTAACAGTAACATCAGATACAGCCATTACAAGAGATGTGCAACCATTTATATCTGTACCAGAAACTGAATATGAAGTATTTGACGTTGGAGTTACAACGGCAGATCCTCCTGAGAATGTATAAGTACTAGCACCACTTGGGCTCATTGTAAACGAATTTCCTTCACATATTACTCCGCTATTCACTGTTATTATAGGTAAAGCATTAACCGTTACATCAGATACGGCCATTATATCTGACACACAACCGTTTATGTCAGTACCTGAAACTGAATAAGAAGTATTTGCTGTTGGCGTTACTACTGCAGATCCACTTGAAAAAGTATAAGTACTAGCACCTCCAGGAATTATCGTAAATGAATTTCCATCACATACAGCCCCACTGCTAGCTGAAATTGTTGGTAATGCGTTTACTGTAACGTTACTTACAGCTGTATTTGTACAACCTAAAGCGCTTGTTCCTGTTACATTATATAATGTATTTACTGTTGGAGTAACAACTGATGATCCACTAGAATAAGTATAAGTAGTCGCGCCACTAGGGCTTATTGTAAACGAATCTCCTGAGCATATAGAACCACTATTTACAGAAATAGTTGGCAAAGGGTTAACCGTTACATCAGACACAGCCATTACAGAAGAAACACAACCATTAACATCTGTACCAGAAACTGAATATGAAGTATTTGTTGTTGGTGTAACCACTGCCAATCCACCAGAGTAAGTGTAGGTACTAGCACCGCTTGGACTCATCGTAAATGAATTTCCATCACAAATAATACCACTATTTACTGTTATTATTGGCAAGGCATTAACTGTTACATCAGATACAGCCATTACAGTTGAAACACATCCATTTAAATCAGTACCTGAAACCGAATAAGTTGCATTTGTTACTGGAGAAACTACTGATGAACCACTAGAGAAAGTATAAGTACTAGCTCCTGCGGGAATCATTGTAAAAGAATTACCATTACAAATAGCACCACTATTAACCGTTATTATAGGTAATGCATTTACTGTAACGTTACTTACAGCTGTATTTGTACAACCTAAAGCACTTGTTCCTGTTACATTATATAATGAATTAACAGTTGGGGTAACAATTGATGATCCACTAGAATAAGTATAAGTTGAAGCGCCACTTGGACTTATTGTAAATGAATCTCCTGAGCATATAGAACCACTATTTACTGAAACAGTTGGCAAAGGATTAACAGTAACATTGGAAACTGCTGAAGTAGATGAAACACATCCACTAACATTAGTTCCTGAAACTGAATATGAAGTATTTGTTAAAGGAGAAACAACAGCACTACCAGTTGAATAAGTATAAGTAGTTGCTCCAGCTGGAATCATTGTAAAAGAATTACCATTACAAATTGCTCCACTATTTACAGTGATTATTGGCAATGCATTTACCGTAACATTAGAAACGGCAGAAGTTGTTGAAACACATCCGCTTGCATTAGTACCTGAAACAGAATATGTAGTGTTAGTTATTGGAGAAACAACTGCTGTTCCGCTTGAATAGGTATAAGTAATTGCACCTCCTGGTATCATAGTAAATGAATTACCGTTACAAATAGCACCACTATTTACGGTTATTGTTGGCAATGAATTAACCGTAACATTACTTATTGCTGAATTCGTGCAACCTAAAGCGCTTGTTCCAGTTACAGTATAATTTGTGTTTACGATTGGAGAAACAACTGATGTACCACTTGAATAAGTATAAGTAGTTGCTCCACTTGCAGTCATTGTGAATGACTTACCACTACATATAGCACCACTATTAACTGAAATTGTTGGGGTTGGATTAACATTAACTACTACAACTGAACTAGCACCCGTGCAACCTGAAAGTGTTGCCACTGTAACAGTATAATTTGTTGTAACACTTGGCGTAACAATTGTACTATATGTAGTTGCTCCATTTGACCATAAGTAAGTTACACCTGTTGCTATTATTGCTGTGCCAGCATATGCTGCTGGATTTGTAACTGGTAAAGCTCCTGGGGTATCGAACCGAATTCTTCCATTACTTCCTGTTCCTCCTGTAATTCCACCACTATTACAACCACCTATGCTGTTTCCTCCTACTCCACCTAAAGTAGATATATTTGATGCTGTTCCTGAAAAAGAATTTACTGCAATACTAATTGAACCACCAGCTCCACCTCCACCAGCAGTTGTGCCACAGCCACTTCCAGGAGAGTCATTACTTGCACCATTCCCAACATTTCCATTAGATGAAATAGTTCCATTCACTATTATCGAATTAGTTGTAATGGAAACAATTCCACCACCGTTTCCACCAGCACCCGGATAAGCACCATCTTCATCAGCACCTCCTTCTCCGCCAGCACCACCCATTATTAAAAGAGTAACACTAGAATTTCCAACAGCTAATCCGCCAGATCCAGGAGTATGGCCCCAATTAACACCAACAGTTCCTGCGGCAGCATAACCGCCACCGCCACCGCCACCAGAATCACCTGTACCAGTTCCGCCACCGCCACCGTTTCCGTTAGCGCTTAACCAAGGTCCAGAATTATTTGATGTTGAACCTCCATTTGAACCACTTGCTATACCTGTTCCATAAATCCCTTCCCCTTGTCCGCCATCAGCATTTCTCCATAATGCTACTTTTTGCACAACACCACGGTAACCTTTTCCAATTGCGTTAATTGAACCACTTGCATTAACTGTAACGACACCTTGTGCTTTAAAACAAACTACTCCACCAACAATTCCATTCCAAGCAGAGCAAGTTAAAATCCCTCCTGCGTTAATAGTTACATTAGTATATTGAGGAACTTTAATAACCTGATGTTTTAAAGTTGCTGAAGCAATATAAGTATTGCTGATACTCCTATTAAACCTTAAAGTATCCAAAGAAATAGAAGTTATCGTAAGAAATTCATACTTCCCTACTAAATTACCAAGAGTATTCGCATCCTGCATCGTTATTGCAAGGACTTCATCACCTACCGAATAGCCAACAATACTAGCAACCCTAATTTTATTAAAACCAGAATTATTAGTACCAACAACAGCAGATTTTACATTGTCAGTAAAAACAGTTGTACTAATTGTTAGTGTGCCATCTACACCAGTTCCTAAATTGACACCACTAGTTGCAACTCCAAGATTTACCGGAGTCCCAGCACATATAGATGTGTTAGGAGTTACAGTAGTCAGTAACTGACATGGTGACTGTGCTTTTATGATTGGCAATCCCAATAATAAACCAACACAACTACTTAATAATACAGATTTTTTCATAAGCTAAATTTTTAATTTACACGAAACTAAAAAGATGTAGCTCTTTTTTAAATACCAAAAATCATTAAAACTTACATATGTATATATTGCAACTATATATATTTATAATAAAAAAACAGTAATGCACTTATAAATACAAATGAATTAAGCATAACTTAAGCGTATTTATTTAATAAACTCGTACTGAATTAATTTTAACTTTCTTGTTTTCATGAAAAAATCGTATTAAGTAATTTTTAAATAAAAAAACTTAAGTATTATTAAATATAAGTGGATTTAAATAAGAAAAACATCAACATATAAAAAAAAATATTTTTAGTGTGATGCTACTTTTAGTCCGACTATAGAACTTATTAAAGTAGTAAGAAAAAATAAACGCAAAAATGTTGCCTCTTCTTTAAATATAAAAATTCCTACTAAAACCGTTCCTACTGCACCAATTCCTGTCCATACAGCATAGGCAGTTCCTATTGGTAAAGTTTGAGTTGCTTTAATTAAAAGCCCCATACTTATACTAAGTGCTACTAAAAAACCTGTATACCAAAAATACATTTCGTTACCTGTTGTTATTTTCGCTTTACCTAAACAAAAAGCAAAAGCAACTTCAAATAAGCCTGCTATAATTAAAATTATCCAATTCATAGTTTCTTTAATTCATAGTTCGCTTCAATTTATATTTGAACTCATTTTCAAACGAGATACTTGTTAAAGATAAAGTTTTATTAATATTTTCAAAACAAAAAATAAAAAAACCGCAACTCAATGAGCTACGGTTTTTTCTGTATTAAATAACCTATTAATTAGTTAATCAAAAACATCAACTTAATAATGATCTTTGTCCAAACTAATCAATTATTGAATTTGGCAATTAATGCTGTAGCTACCAAAAAAATCACTTCCAGTATCTGCTTTTTCATTACATCTGGTTTCTGCTTTTGCTCGAGTATCTTTAAATGTATACTGAGAGTAATCGTGTGTCGTTGTTCCTGAACCACTCGTGTATGTTTTACTACATTTACATACATAATCTTTTTTACAAGATGTAATTGAAGTTCCTAACGCTAATAAAAATGTTACTAATAAAATTGACTTTGTCATGTTTTTCTTTTTAAATGAATTTATGATACAAAGGTGATTTATTAAAGACCAATTAACTTACATCATTAAATTAAAGAGTTACATAATTCTCATTTTATTAAAATCTACAATACACATCATGTTTTACAATATAGCTATTGTTGGTGATTTCAAAAACAAACTAAGCAGATACGAAATTTATATTATTGTTAGTAATAACAATGGCTTGAGATGTTAAAACAATTTCAGTATGACTAGCTATAAGTTCAGAATAACTGTTCAGTGAGTTAAACTAGCAAGAAATTACTACAACTCTTTCTTCAAAAATGGTGCAGTAAATCCTTTTTTACTTTTCACTAATTCTTCTGGCGTACCCGTAAATAATATTTCTCCTCCACCTTTTCCACCTTCTAGGCCAACATCAATAATATGATCCGCTACTTTAATCATATCCATATTATGTTCAATTACTAAAACAGTGTTTCCATTATCAACTAACTTATTCAAAACTCCCAATAAAATCCGAATATCCTCAAAATGTAAACCTGTTGTGGGTTCATCTAAAATATATAGTGTATTGCCAGTATCACGTTTACTTAATTCGGTTGATAATTTTACGCGTTGCGCTTCACCACCACTTAATGTTGTGGCTTGTTGTCCTAGAGTAATATATCCTAAACCAACAGATTGCAAACTTTTTACTTGACGAAAAATAGTTGGCAAATTTTCAAAAAACTCACAGGCTTGGTCAATTGTCATGTTTAATACATCACTAATTGATTTTCCTTTATAACGAATTTCTATTGTTTCTCTATTGTAACGTTTTCCATTACATACATCACAATTAACATAAACATCTGGTAAAAAATTCATTTCAATAGTCTTTACTCCTGCTCCACCGCAAGTTTCGCAACGACCTCCTTTTACATTAAATGAAAAACGTCCAGCTTTATATCCTCGTATTTTTGATTCGGTTAGCTCTGCAAATAAATTTCGAATATCCGTAAACACACTGGTGTATGTTGCTGGATTACTACGAGGTGTTCTTCCAATTGGAGATTGATCAATATCAATTACTTTATCAATGTGTTCAATACCAGTAATTGATTTGTATGGTAAAGGACGTTTTTCTGATTTATAAAAATAATTACTTAAAATAGGATACAGTGTTTCATTAATTAAACTTGATTTTCCACTTCCACTTACTCCTGTAATACAAACTAATTTTCCTAAAGGAATTTCTACTGATACATTTTTTAAATTATGTCCTGTGCATCCTTTTAAAACTATTTTTTTACCATTTCCTTTTCTTCTTACTTTCGGAATTTCAATCGATTTTTTTCCAGTAATGTAATCAGCAGTCATGGTATTAAATTTCAACATCTCTTTTGGAGTTGAGGCTGCTACAACCCTTCCTCCATGCACACCAGCACCAGGACCAATATCAATAACATAATCACTTTCAATAATCATGTCTTTATCATGTTCAACAACCAATACACTATTTCCAACATCACGCAAATTTTTAAGTGCTTCTATTAAACGCATATTATCGCGTTGATGTAAACCAATACTAGGTTCATCTAAAATATAAAGTACGCCAACTAATTGCGAACCAATTTGTGTAGCTAATCTAATGCGTTGTGCTTCGCCACCACTTAATGTTTTAGAAGAACGATTTAGTGTAACGTAATCTAACCCAACTTCTAATAAAAAACCAATGCGTGTTCTAATTTCTTTTAAAACTTCTTTTGCAATTACATTTTGTGACTTCGATAATCTTTTTTCTATTCCTTTAAACCAATCGTTTAAAATATTGATATCCATTTCTGATAATTCCGAAATATTTTTTCCATCTATTTTAAAATAGAGTGCTTCTTTTTTTAAACGTGTTCCTTCACAAACCGAACAATTAATTTTATTTGTAAAGCCTTCAACCCATCGCAACATAGCAGGAGAAGGATCTTCTTCCGCTTGTTTAGAAATATGCGTTGCAATTCCATCAAAAGAAGTACTGTAACCATTTTCACTTGTGTCGGATTTTACTGTAAATAATTCTTCACTACCATGTAATAAAATATTAATCGCTTCTTCATCAATATCTTCAAAAGGTGTATCTAACGTAAAATTATATTTTAAACCAATCGCTTCAATTTGTTTAAATACCCAAATACCTTTGGATGGACCAAGTGGTGCAATAGCTCCTTTACGAATAGAAACACTTTGGTTAGGAACAATTTTATTAATATCAACTTCTGAAACAACTCCTAATCCATTACAATGCGGGCAAGCACCATAAGGCGAGTTAAAAGAAAATAAATTTGGCGCAGGTTCATCATAAGAAATCCCACTTGTTGGGCACATTAACATTCTACTATAAAACTGAACTTTTCCAAATCCAAATGCCGATGATTTCTTTTTAGCTTTTGGATTTTCTTCATCATGTTCTAAAACCATAATGGTTCCTTTACCATGTTTCATGGCTGTTTGTAGAGATTGATTTAAGCGTGTTTTTATTTCTTCATTTACTTCTAAACGATCTACGACAATTTCTATATCGTGAATTTTATAACGATCCACTTGCATTTTTGGAGTTATATCTACAATAGCTCCATCAATGCGTACTTTATTAAAACCTTTTTTACGAATATCTTCAAACAACTCACGGTAATGTCCTTTACGGCCTTTTACAATGGGTGCTAATAAATTTATTTTTTTAGAATCATATTTTTCTAAAATTAATGCAATGATTTGATCATCACTATACCGAACCATTTTTTCGCCAGTAACATACGAAAAAGCTTCTCCAGAGCGAGCAAATAACAATCGTAAAAAATCATAAATTTCGGTAATAGTACCTACTGTTGAACGCGGATTTTTGTTTACGGTTTTTTGCTCAATAGAAATAACTGGACTTAACCCGGAAATTTTATCGACATCAGGGCGTTCCATATTTCCCAAAAACTGACGAGCATAACTCGAAAAGCTTTCTATGTAACGTCTTTGTCCTTCAGCATAAATAGTATCAAATGCTAAGGATGATTTTCCACTACCACTTAATCCTGTAAGTACAACCAATTTATTACGAGGAATAGTTAAAGAAATATCCTTTAAATTGTGTGCTCTTGCTCCTATTATTTCTATAAATTCTTCTTCTTCCATTAGTATTCAAGTGGCTCACGGCTAGTGTGTCTTATTCTTAAAATGTTAATACTATCTTCATTTATTTTATATACAATTCGATAACTATAAATCATATAAGCTCTATAAGTACCGTCGTTGTTAATTTTTAAAACATCTGATTTATAAACTTCTTTCCCTAATTCAAGAATTTTAGTAGAAGCTAATATTTTTGTTTTTACTTGTTTTGCAGATTGTTCAGAATCTTTTTTAATATGCCGATAAATTTCTTTAAGCTGTAATTTAGCCATATCAGACCATAGTATCACATACTTTTTTGATTTTACCATGAAGCAGATTCCTTTTCTAAATTTGCTTGCGTTGTATATTTACCGTTGCTAATTTGCTTTTCTGCTTCAGCTAATTCTTTATTATATTGCTTCAAACTAATTCTTTCATTAGATTCTTCGACATGCAAAATACTTTTTACCATTTCCAAAACCAATTCCTGTTGTTTATTAGTTAATAAAGGAATGTAAGTATTTAATTGTTTTTTTAAAGCTACTGATGTCATTTTACAATTATTTATTAGTTTATAGTAAAGTTAATTAATCCTATTTATAAAAAAAGTAATTTCTAATTACTTCCCATTAAAAATGTTTTAATCAATTCATCAATGTTACCATTTAAAACACCTTCTGCATCTGTAATTTTTAATTCAGAACGATGGTCATTTACCATTTTGTAAGGATGCAAAACATAACTTCGGATTTGCGATCCCCACTCAATTTTCATTTTCCCATCTTCTACAGCATCTCTTGCTTCATTTTGTTTCCGCATTTCAATTTCATATAATTGAGAACGTAACATTTGCATAGCAATTGTTCTGTTTCCTAATTGTGAACGATCTACTTGACAAACAACTACAATACCAGTTGGTTTATGGGTAATTTGAACTTTTGATTCAACTTTATTAACATTTTGTCCACCTGCACCACCACTTCGTGAGGTATGAATTTCAATATCATTGGGATGAATATTAATTTCAATCGTGTCATCAACAACTGGGTAAACATAAACAGACGCAAATGAAGTATGACGTTTTGCGTTACTATCAAAGGGAGAAATACGTACCAAACGATGAACGCCATTTTCCCCTTTTAAATTACCATACGCATAATCGCCTTCAATTTCTAATGAAACAGATTTAATTCCTGCCACATCGCCATTATTTAAATCAAGTTCTTTAATTTTGAAACCATGTTTTTCGGCCCACATAATATACATACGCATGAGCATACTTGCCCAATCGCAACTTTCTGTTCCGCCAGCGCCAGCATTAATTTGCAATACGCAACTTAAAATATCATTTGGTTTATTGAGCATATTTTTAAACTCAATATCTTCAATAATTTGTAAAGTAATAGCATGTTGATCGTCCACATCTTTTTCGGATGCATCGCCCGATTTATAAAACTCGAACATGGTATCTAAATCATCTAAAGAACTTGCGAAATTATCATAAGATGAAATCCACATTTTACGTGTTTTAACTTCTTTTAATAAGGCTTCTGCTTTTTTAGAATCAGTCCAAAAATTTGGATCTAAGGTTTTATCTTCGAGCTCCTTTAACTCATGTAATTTTTTATCGTAGTCAAAGAAATCCCTTCAGAGCGACTTTTCGTTCGTGAAGGGCTTTGAGTTGTTCTGCTGTAATCATGTATTAAAAGTAATACTAAATTCCAAAAAAACTCAAAAATAAAACTGTATTTTTAAAAAACTTATTAAGTAAAATATGAAATTTGAAAAAACACTTATACTCTTCGGAATATTACTTAGGATATATCTGTTTACCTTAAATCCTCCCAATAATACCTATGATAATCATTTAGAAGTCATAAACAAATATTCTCTTGGTGCAACTATAAAACTAGAAGAATGTTGGGAGTGTTATCAGCCACCGTTATTTTATAACCTTACAGGAAGTATTTTATCAATTAGCTATAATTTAGGATTTAGTGATTATATATGTTGGAAAATTGTTCAAGGGTTCAATGTGTTGTTAAGCATTTTGGTTTTGCTTCTATTTTATAAAATGCTAAAAAACGAATCTATAAAGCAGATTTATAGAATATTGTTTATTTCATTATGGATTGTTTTTCCGAGAGATATAATGGCTTCTATCATGATAACAAATGATTATGCACTCGTATTTATTACATCTCTTATTGTTTACTTGTTATCATTATTTTTAAAAGAAAATTCAGAAACGAAAAAATGGTGGATTCTTTATTTACTCATTTTTGCATTATCAAGTATTGCAGGCCTAGTTAAACAAAGCGGTTTGGTTTTATTATTTATACCAGGACTTTTAACCTTAAAAAATTTAATTACATTTAAAAACAAAAGCTACAAATTAGGATTTTTAGGTTTACTATTATTTTCCATTTGCATTAGTTTATCATCAGAATATGCTAATTATAAAAATGGATATAAGTTTTTAGTAAGCGCACAAGATTTCTTAAAAGTTCCATTAGATCAACATCCTGGAGATATCAATAAAATAGAATTTTATAATCTAAAATTTATTGATTTAATGAAAGCACCATTTTTTAGCGATGAAACCATTTATTCATTTAACACAGAATTATTTGCAAGTAGTTGGTTTGATTATGATCAAAAATATGCAACTCCCTCAAATTTAAGTAGACTTTCAGCACGGTATTCCTATTCTTTAGGATTACTATGGTTGATATTTTTCTTAACAATTATTTTAATAAAATTCAAAAACACAAAACTTAGTTTTTCAATAAATTCAATTTCAAACAATTTTAATATAGAAACATTTATTATTTGCTTGTTAATCGTATTCTACATAGTTCCATTACTTCAAACTTTCAGATACCCTTTTTATTCATCAATGAAAGCACAATTTATGTTACCAGCATTTCCTGCTATTCTATTGCTTATTGCAAAAATGATTAATACACTCAAAATCAACCAAAAGGTTTTATATCTTATCATTAGCTTAAATCTATTGTTAATCATTTTTATGTGTCTCTATCTTTATGAAGGAACGACATATGGTTTAAATAAAGAGCATGGAGTCATCTTATTTGAGTTACCAAATCTAAAATAATAATTTCAGTTCACTAAGTTCATTTATTGTTTTCACATGGCTTCGAGAAGTATCTAAGGTTCTAAAATTATTGAAATAAATTGCTTGCCAACTAGCATTTAAAGCACCTTCTATGTCCGATTCGAAACTATCTCCAATCATCACGCATTCGTCAGGGTTAGCATTAACCAAGTTTTGTGCAATTTCAAAAATGCGTTTATGCGGTTTATGAACTCCTAATTCTTCCGATATTAATATTTCAAAGAAATAAGGTTTTAAATTGCAACACTCAAATTTAATTTCTTGAGCCTCTTTAAAACCATTTGTAATAATGTGTAAATCGTAATTTGGTTTTAAATATTCTAAAATATCAATTGCACCATTTATCAAATTGGTTTTCCGAGGCGAAATAAATACATATTTATCAGCCCAGTGTTTGGCTAAGTCTAAATTTTTAAAACTAAAATACTGAAAGGTTTTATAAAATCGTTGATAACGCAATTCTTCTTTAGTAACCTCGTGTAAGCCATACAAACGCCATAATTCAGCATTAATAAGTTTGTATTCTAAATGGAAAGTTTCAAAATCAACACCGCATTTTAGATGCATTTCATCGTGATGATACATTTCAAAAAGGGCTTCGTGAGAATTTTTTTCAAAATCCCAAAGCGTAGCATCTAAGTCGAAAAATATGTGTTTGATTTTTTTAATGGCTAAAATATTTTATTTCTGTGGTTAAATCAATAAACGGAAACTCCTTTGTAAGTTCAATGCATTTTAAAAGCATACCATCTTTAAACTTAATGTATGAAGCACTTTCCGTATTAAATGCTCTGTGTTTATAAGCGGCAGTAATTTCAACCAATTGTTTATTAATAAATTTTGTTTCATCATTAAAATAAACCTCAACAAATTTATCAAACACATAATTAATGGCCTGCATATTTGGATGAGCCATATCGGATTCATAAAAACGATAATCTCGCAAATCATCAGTAATTAATTCGTAAGCAGGAAAATAAAAACAATTGCTATGTTTAGATATTAACTCATATGCGGCTTGTATTAAAATGGATTTACTTAAGCTATTTTCAATAACGCCATCACGCAAATGTTTAACGGGTGAAACTGTAAAAATGATTTTTAATTTCGGATTTATTAATTGGAGTTCTTTAATAAGAACATCATAATCAGAAACGATATCTTGAGAAGAAATCATTTTTTTAGCAAACTGATTCGCTGGTAATTTATGGCAATTAGAAACAATTGTTTGCGTTTTTATAAATTCATAACAGTAAGCCGAGCCAAAGGTAATTACAAGCCAATTAGCTGTTTTTATTTTATTATGCCAATTATTCCTTGCATCTAATAATGAACTTTGTAATTCATTTTTTTTTGATGAATTCAAACTGCTGTGTGCGTCCAAACAAAACCATCTTTCATCCCTTTCAATATAATGCAAATCATTTATTTCGGTTTTATGTATACAATTTAATAGCATTGAATACATACTTTTTGGATTAAATACGATACCAAAAGGATTAGAATCAATCTCAAATTTTAAATCAACTAATTTTTTACTGATATGTTCGCTAAAGCAAGAACCTATAAATAAAACCTTTTGTATATGGTTTATTTTTTCAGGGCTTTTTTCAGGATTAAAATTTAAATGAAACATATTAACTTTTACGAGGTAGTGCTATTTGTTTTACGAATAAATTTTTGAATAGCGGTAGCAAGGCAATCATATAAATAAAGGTTGTAGCATAAACAGAAAACCAAGTTGCTATTTCAAATTGATGTTTGCCATTTTCGTAAACCAACTTTAAATACAAATACTCCTTTGAGCTGTAATATGCTATTTCAGTATCGACAATACTCTCACCCATTTCCTTTGCAACTGCCATGCTTTCTTCATAAATATTTACAGGATAAGAAATATAAAAACTACTATCATAAAACACATTAAATACGCTTTGCAACATTAAAATAAATAGTAATGGAATAAACGGCAAGCATAAATAAACTAATTGCAAACAAATATTACTAAATGAATTAAATTTTTTGGTGTCCAAAACTCCTTTAATAGCAAAAAATAAGGCTACAAAAAAAGAAAGTAAAACTAAGTTTAAGAAAATATTTTCGCTACGATGTCTATAATCATAAGGAATTAGCATTGAGATTATGAATAACAAAATAGGCAAAATAATAAGTGTTATAATAGTAATTATATATTGCTTCCAATTCACCATTTTAAACATCAAAATTAAAAGCGATATGTAAAATGTTGAATAAAATAAGAATAATAAAAACTCAGATTTCCATAAAAAAAGTGGCCTAAACTTAGCTTCGGCAATGTTTTCAATACACTCTTTTAAATCATATTTATTGATTCCATCAAGTCCAATAAACGTTTCATTTGTTTGAGGAGATTTTTCAACTAAATTTTGATAGTGTTTTAAACATTGGCTAGCAGAATAATTAAACTCTATATGATATTTTTTTGCAACAAGTATATAACTCTGAATTAATTGTCCAATTTCGGCATATTTACCCTTTCTGTTTTCGTAACGTGCCGATTGATGATAATATGATAGTAAATTTAGTTTCACAGAATCTTCGCGAATAAAATAAGGCGTGTATTCTTCAAATGTGTTACACTGATTGATATAATAATAATTATTCTGTTTAATTGAATCATACCTATAATAATAATGATTGATTTCTGTTACAACATAAGGCTCTCCTTCATTCAAGATATTTATATCATTTATTAATTCAGCATCAGTTACTGTATTTGCCACTCTATTATTATAAATGATAGAAAACGGAAATGCAAAACTCATAAAAATAAACACTGAAAAAAAACTTAAAAAGAAAATCTTGTATTCGTCAGTCCAATGTCTATTTCCAAACTTTTTTTCGATATTAAAAATTACGTTTCTGTATATCCAAAAACAAAGTGCAACAATGGCTAAAATTGTAAATAAAAAATACCAAATGCCTAAATCCTGACTTTCGAATAAATTAATAGGAATAATAAACCCAATTAATGCTGAAAATAACCACATCAATAATCCAAAAAACAAAACATAATGTATTTTACTAATCCAAATTATTGGAGCATTTAAAAGTAAATACGCATCTAATTGTTTTAAAAAATTTGGGATGAGTTTTCGCATAAGTGTATTGAAAATTACTTAATTTAATATTAAATATAAATAATTTTACTGACTAAGAATCAATTTGTTTGTTTGCAGGCGTTCTACAATAAATTCATAACTCAACTTTTTTTCATAAAACTCACTAAGTTGGTTATTGTTTTTAGTAATTAATGTAGCTGGAATAGCGCCCGACCATTTGTCAGAAACTTTATTTATAAAATCATTTCCGTTTACTTCATCTAAAACAATAATTTCAGCCTTAAACTTACGTTTTGCAATAAAAGGCTTCAGTTTTAATTTTATATCTTCTTTAAAATCTAAACTCACCAATAGTACTTTTATTTTTTGAGTTTTATAAACCGAATCTATTTTATTAAAATCTGGCAATTCGGCAACACATGGCTTACACCAAGTTGCCCAAAAGTTAACAATATAAGTAGTATCGCTTGTGTTATGTATACGCTTTAATAAATTATCAATTTTATAAACGGAAACTTTTTGAGAATAAGCAGTACCGAGAAATAAAGTAAATGCAATTAAAAAAACTACATTATTTTTTGTTTTTATATTCATATTCTTTTAATAAAAGATTAATATCAAAAATAAGTCTCGAAACCTCAGCACTATCAGTTCCATCATAAAATCCTCTTAAATGTTTATCATAATCAACTAATGCAAAATTTTGAGTATGAATAAAATCATCTTCATCACCATTTCCAACTTCATTATTTAGTAAATAACTAGTGCGAGCCATGGCATATAAATCTTTTTTAGAACCTGTCAAAAATAGCCATTGTTTATTATTAACACCATGCAACTTAGCATACTTTAACAAAATAGAAACCGAATCAACTTCAGGTTCAACGGTGTGAGATAAAATTAAGAAATGTGGGTTATTGTAAAAAGCTTTATAAACTCGTTCTAATTCTGTACTCATAATTGGGCAAATAGATTCGCAAGTAGTAAAGAAAAAATCAGTTACATAAATTTTACCATTGGTTGTTTGTTCTGTCACATTTTCATTAAACTGATTTTTAAAACAAAATGGTTTAACCGAATGAAATGTCGTATCAGAAAATGTAACGTTATATTTTTTCTTACCAAAATAAGGCAAAGTTCTTAATGGTTTTTGATCAGCTTTATTAATAAAAAACCAAACCAAAAAAATAAGCGGGAGTATTAATAAAAGCCAATAATAATTACCTTTGTTTTTCATGCAACAAATTTATAATTAATAATGTCAAATAATAAAACTAAAATTGAAACCGAATTAGGTTTTGGAAATAAAAACACCAATGATGCCATTCGTTTTTTAAATAGGGATGGCTCTGTAAATATAAAGCGATTGAGTGAAGGCAAACATGGTGGATTTGACATATATCATTGGCTCATTACAACAAGATGGCAAAAATTTATAGTTGTAATTATTTTTGGCTATGTGCTGATTAATACATTATTTGCTAGTATATATTACATGATTGGAGCAGATAAATTTGGAGGAATAACATCAACCTCTAATTTAGATGATTTTTTACAACTATTCTTTTTTAGCGCACAAACCTTAACCACTGTTGGCTATGGGCATATTTACCCAAACGACACACTCATTAGTTCTGTAGCAGCAATCGAATCTATGTTTGGATTATTAGGTTTTGCTTTAGCAACCGGTATTTTATATGGCCGTTTTTCTCGACCTCAAGCCTATATTGAATATAGCAAAGATGCTGTCATTTCGCCTTATAAAGACCATACGGCTTTTATGTTCCGAATTGCTAATCAAAAACAAAACGAACTTATTGAATTAGATTGTCAATTAGCGCTAGCACTCAATAATATAGAAACAAAAAAACGTGAATTTCATTTTTTAGAACTTGAACGTCAAAAAATCAATTTTTTACCTTCGAGTTGGACACTTGTTCACCCAATAGATGAAAAAAGTCCGCTACTAAATTATTCCGAAAATGATTTAAAAAACAGTGATGCTGAGTTTATTATTTTACTGAAAGCTATAAACGATACTTACTCGCAAACTGTTTATTCGAGAATGTCATACAAACCAAGTGAAATAATTTGGAATGCGAAGTTTGTTCCTCTTAAACAAGTGCCAGATAATAAAGGGAGTGTTTCAATTAATTTGAATGACATTCATGTGTATGAAAAGTTTTAGCAAAAAAGACTATTAATCTTTAGTTTCTGCAAACAAATTAACTTTTGTTTCTTGTTTTTTCAATAAACGAGAAATGTTTTTCTTATGCGTAACCACTAAAAGAATAGCCACAAAAACAGAAAACACAATTAAAGTTTGGTTTTGATTTTTTAATACTAAGTTTAAAAATAATGGGTAACTAAATCCAGCAATCATAGAAGATAAAGACACGTAACGTGTTGTAATTAATACAGTTAAAAACACAATTAAAACTAAAGCACTTGTAATTGGGGTTAGACAAATTACGATTCCTAAAATTGTGGCAACACCTTTTCCTCCTCTAAAACCGGCAAAAACTGGAAATACGTGACCAATTAAAGCTGCGATACCTAATGCTAATTGTAAATTTACAAATGGATTAGTATCAAATTGAAAAGGTGATAAATACGCTAACAAAACTGCAAGACTTCCTTTAACAATATCAATTGCTAATACTGGTATGCCTGCACTTTTCCCCAAAACCCTAAAGGTATTTGTAGCACCAGCATTTCCACTGCCAAATTCACGAACATCAATACCGTAAAAACGTTTTCCCCACCAAACAGCCGTAGGAATTGAACCTAATAAATAAGCTCCAAAAATTAATGCAATAATGGTAGTAGTTTCCATAAGAGTTAAATTTTAGTTAATACAAAGATAACATTTAATTCAAATTACAAAATGTTAAGGTGTTTTTTGGATATAAGAGATATAAACACAGATATGTTATTTAGGAATCAAATTCTGTATATTTTTATTAAAAATGGAGTGAAATCCAGAAATATTATCTATTTTCACACCTCTTTTTATGATAAGTTACGTTAACGGGCAAATAGCCGAATTAAATCCTGCGCAAGCAGTTATTGAATGCAATGGGGTTGGTTATGGCTTATTTATTTCATTAAATACCTATAGTCAAATTCAAGGGAAAACAACCGCTAAATTGTATACAGAAAGTGTATATATAAGAGATGACAATCCTAAACATTTTGGTTTTGCTGAAATTGAAGAACGAGAGTTGTTTCGAAAATTAATTTCAGTTTCAGGTGTTGGCGGAAGTAGTGCCCTTTTGATGCTTTCATCTTTAACAGCTCCAGAAATTGCAGGAGCTATAAATACCGCTAATGTTGCCATGTTAAAAAGCGTAAAAGGTATTGGCGAAAAAACGGCTCAACGCATCGTTGTTGACCTTAAAGGCAAGATGGGTAAACATGAAGGAGGAATTTCACAAATTTTGGCTACTTCGTACAATAAAAATAGAGACGAAGCGTTAATGGCACTAGTTACGCTTGGTTTTCAAAAATTAGCTGCCGAAAAAGCAATTGAAAAGGCTATTAAACAACAAGGCGTAAGTACAGATAATGTTGAACAGCTGATTAAATCAGCCTTAAAAAATATGTAGTAAAAAATAGTGGCTAAAGGGATTATAAAATTTATTGTCGTTGGTTCTACATCTGTAGCTTTAATGAGTATTGTGGTTGGCTCAAAGGCTAAACATGCTCCTTTAAGCAAACCTCACTATTTTTATGAAATTCCAAAAATCAGTATCGATTCGCCTATTGTAACTAAAGATGAGTTGTATTATCCATTTAATGATAATAATGGAGGGCAACCAAATTTTGATGATAAGAGTGGATTGTACATGCAAAATCCGTCAAACATAAAAACAGAAACGAACTATAATCCCAAAACAGGAAATTATGATATTACCCAAAAAATTGGTGATATGGATTATAGACCTGAAACTTATGTAGAATTTGAAGATTATCAAGACCAGTTATTTAAACAAGCTGTAAAAGATCACTGGAAATCAAAAATAAAAGCAGAAGATCTGCAAAATCAAAATAAAAAAGGAATAATCCCTAAACTTCAAATTAACAGTGAAATTTTTGATCGTATTTTTGGTGGTAACACAGTTGATATCAAACCAACGGGTACAGCTGAATTAATTTTCGCTTTAAATAGAAACAAAACATTAAACCCCTTAATACCTCAGCGTCAGCAAAAAGTAACCAATTTTGATTTTAATATGCGAATCCAATTAAACTTAATTGGTAAAATTGGAGATAAATTAAAAATAACTACAAACTATAACACAGAAGCCTCTTTTGATTGGGAAAATCAAATGAAATTAGAATATACTGGATACGAAGATGAGATTATTAAAAAAATTGAAGCTGGAAACGTAAGTATGCCTTTGAATAGTACTTTAATAACAGGAAGTCAGAGTTTATTTGGAGTAAAAACACAATTACAATTTGGTAGATTAACTTCTACTATATTATTTTCACAACAACGAGGAAAAAAACAAGAGGTATCTGTACAAGGTGGTGCTCAAACTCAATATTTTAATGTTAGTGCTGATAATTATGAAGTAAACAAACATTATTTTTTAGGCCATTATTTTAGAGATAATTATGACCAATGGATGCAAACTTTACCTGTTGTAACAACACCAATTATTATTACAAAAATGGAGGTTTATATTACGAACCAAACAGGTGGTACTGAGCAAGTTAGAAGCGTTGTAGCGTTTTCTGATTTAGGTGAAGATATTACTCATATTAATCCGTTATTAAGTTCCACTCTTTGCGCCTCACCATTGTTTACAATTATTGATAGTGCTGGAATTGAGCCTCATAATGGTGCAAATAGTTTATATCATATTTTAACTGATACAAATTTAGTAACTGCAATTATGCCACCACGTAATAGCGCAAACGCCTCAAGCATTAACTCATCTCTGTCAAGTGCTGGTTTAGCTCCTAATGCTTGTAATGATGCAAATAAATTTATGCAATCTGCCCGAGATTATGAATTCATCTCTAATGCTCGCCGATTAAATCCTTCAGAATATACGTTTAATAATCGATTAGGCTTTGTATCAATCAATCAAAGTATTAATAATGACCAAACTGTTGCTATTGCTTATCAGTATACATTTAATGGAAAATTATACCAAGTTGGTGAATTTAGTGACCAGTTTACTTCAGGTCCATTATATCTGAAATTATTAAAAAGCGGTTCAATTACAAACCCACGTTTTTCAAATTGGGATTTAATGATGAAAAACGTTTATTCATTAGGTGCTTATAATTTAAATCAAGCTGATTTTAAATGTGATATTTATTATAATAATATTGAAACCGGTGTCGATATTCCTTATATTCCTTACGGTGATTTAAATGGAAAGTTACTTGTTCAGGTCATGAATTTGGATAAATTAAGTGTCAATGGTGATTTAAGGCCTGATGGTGTTTATGATTTTATTAAAGATTATACCATCAATCCAAATAATGGACGTATTTATTTGTCGACAAAAGAACCATTTGGAGAAAATTTACGGTCAAAGTTTAAAGCTTCTGATTTCCCAACAGCCAATAAATATGTTTTTCAAGAATTATATGATTCAACGCGAACAGTTGCTCAACAATTACCTGAAAAGAATCGTTATAAAATTAAAGGTTCATATAAATCTTCAGGTGGTTCCGAAATTTCTTTAAATGCTTTAAACATTCCACAAGGTGCTGTTCAGGTAACTGCTAATGGCCAAGCATTAACAGAAAATGTTGATTACACCGTTGATTATACGTTAGGACGAGTTAAAATCATTAACGAAAGTATATTAAATTCAGGAGCTAACATTAAAGTTAGTACTGAAAGTAATTCCTTATTTAATGTGCAGCAAAAAAGTTTATTTGGAACTCGTTTAGATTTTAAAGTCAACAAAGATTTAACATTAGGTGGAACTGTATTACATTTAAGTGAAAAACCAACAACTCAAAAAGTAACCATTGGAGATGAACCAGTATCGAATACAATTTGGGGTTTAGATTATCAATACAGAACGAATGCTCCTTTTTTAACTCGGTTAGTTGATAAAATTCCGTTAATCAATACCAAGGAAATGAGTATCATAACTACTCAGGGAGAATTTGCTCAGCTAATACCAGGAAATGCAAAAGCTATTGGAAAAAATGGAAATTCGTACGTTGATGATTTCGAAGGAAGTATTTCTTTAATTGATTTAAAAAGTCCAAGTGCTTGGTCTTTGGCTAGTATTCCTCAAGGCCAACCCTCATTGTTTCCTGAAGCAAGTTATAGTGATGATATCAAAGCAGGTATTAATCGTGCTAGTTTTAACTGGTATAATATTGATCCAATATTTTATGGTATTCAAAATACTGGTTTAAAACCTGCAAATGTACCAGTTGCTACTTTTAGTAATAACTTTATGCGTCAGGTTTTAGAAAGGGAATTATTTCCAAGTAAACAATCTGTAAACGGACAAGCCGTTGTATTATCCGTTTTAGATTTAGCATTTTATCCAGGTGAAAGAGGTCAATACAATTATGATGTTGAACCAATTAGTGGTATTTCTGCAGGTATTGATAAAACACCAGGTAATGTTGGAAAATTAGCTAGTCCTGAAACACGTTGGGGTGGAATAATGAGAAGATTAGAAACCAATGATTTCCAATCTGCCAATGTTGAATATGTTCAATTCTGGATGATGGATCCATTTAATAGTGATTATAACAATACAACTTATCCAGATATGGATGCTGCTAATCCTCCAAGTGGCGAAATGTATATTAACCTTGGTAACGTGAGTGAAGATATTGTTAAGGACGGAAAATTATGTTACGAAAATGGTTTACCTGGAGCGCCAACTGGACCAAATGCAAGTTTACCTACCATTTCATCTAACATTGGGGTTTCTCCCTTAATTTCTCCAATTTCAAATTCGTTCGTAAATGATCCTGATGACCGTCCTTTTCAAGATGCTGGTTATGATGGACTTACTGATGATGCCGAAAAAACAAAATTTGCTCCTTTCCTTTCTGCTTTAACACCTTATGCCGGCCCTGAAATTACAAAAGCGCTTGATGATCCAAGTTCGGATAAATATCATTTTTTTAGAGGTAGCGATTATGATGGATTAAGCGTAACGGATGGAACGACATTGAAACGTTATAAAAAATATAACAATCCTGAAGGAAATTCTCCTACAGAAAAACAATATCCTGATGCTGGAATTCCTAGTGCAGCTTCAAATAATCCAAACATTGAGGATATTAATCGTGATAATACCTTAAGTGAATCAGAAAATTATTATCAATACCGCATTAAAATTTCGCCAAGCGACTTAAGTCCTTCTAATGTTGGAAATAACTTTATTGTAAACGTATTACAAGGAACCGCTGATATTGGTGGTGTTCAAAAAGCAGTAAATTGGTATCAATTTAAAGTGCCTGTTACTCAATTTGAAGGAGCTTATGGCGCCATTGAAGGCTTTAACTCTATTCGATTTATGCGTGTATTTATGAAGGGTTTTGATAAACCCGTAATTTGTCGTTTAGCTCGTATGGAATTAGTAAGAAGTGACTGGAGACGATATGCTTTTGATTTGCAAAAACCAGGCGAATACATTGCAAATGATGATAATACAACAAGCTTTGATGTGTCGGCTGTTAGTTTACAAGAAAATGGTGGAAAAACCCCTGTAAATTATGTTATTCCTCCTACAATTAGCCAACAACAAAATATTCAATCAACTAATTTAGTTTTATTAAACGAGCAGGCATTATCATTAAGAGCATGTAATTTAAAAGATGGGGACAGTAGAGCTATTGTAAAATCAACAGATTTAGATGTGCGTTCATTTAAAAAATTAAAATTATACATGCACGCCGAAAAATTAAACAACGAACCTTTAAATGATGGTGATGTTTCTGTTTTCGTTCGAATAGGATCTGATTACAATAACAATTATTACGAATACGAAATTCCAGTTAAACTAACAGCTCCTGGTGTTTATGATGGAAATAACTCAAACGATCAAACAACCGTTTGGCCAGCAGATAACGAATTTATAATTGATTTTGATGCTATCACAGGAGCAAAATCACAAAGAAATACAGCTGTAGGGAATGATTTACTAGCTATGCAAAAACCATACACTGTTCAAGACGGTAGTAATAAAATTACAGTTGTTGGAAATCCAAACTTAGCGACACTAAAAAGTATTATGATTGGTGTGCGTAACCCTAAAGATAATGCTTCATTACCAAAATGTGTAGAAGTTTGGGTAAACGAATTACGTTTAACTGACTTTGCTAATAAAGGGGGTTGGGCTGCAACAGGACGTGTTCAAGCAAAATTGGCTGATTTGGGACAAGTTGCACTTGCATCAACATACAGCAAGCCTTATTTTGGAAGTATTGAGAAAAAAATTAGTGAACGTAGCCGAGAAACAAATTTTCAATGGGATGCAACAAGTACTTTTCAATTAGGGAAATTTTTTCCAAATAAATGGAAAGTGAATTTGCCTTTTTATTATGCTTACGGTCAAACTTACATTACGCCACAATTTAACCCTTATGACCCAGATATTAAAATAGATAATCCAAATATTCCAGCAGAGCAGGCAAAACAAATTAAAAAAAATTCACAAGATTATACTGTTAGAAGAGGCTATAATTTTTCGAATGTTAATATTGGAGGTTTAAAAAAAGATGGCGCAAAACCAATGCCTTGGGATGTAAAAAACTTTTCCGTTACTTATGCCTATAACGAAATATACCGAAGAAACGTAAATATTGAACATAGTATTATTAAAACCTATAGAGGATCTTTAGGTTATAATTATAGCATAACAGCTAAAGCATGGACTCCATTTAAGAAAACAAAATCAAAACTGCTTAATAATAAATGGTTTGCGTTAGTTAAAGAATTCAATTTAACACCTTTACCAAGTCGTTTAGGTTTTAATACAGACATTAATCGTTCATATAGCGAATTACTAAATAGAGATATTACTAGCTTTTATAGCGGAAGTGATTTAAACCTAACCAAAACACAATACAACAAAACCTTTACCATGGCTCGTAATTACGACTTCCAATGGAATTTTACAAAAAACCTGAAGTTTGATTTCACAGCTAATAACGATGGTAGAGTACTTGAACCTTATGATAAAATTGACACAAAAGAAAAACGAGATACGATTAAAGAAAATATTTTAGCTTTAGGTACAACTACTAGTTATCGCCATCAATCCAATTTAAATTATCAAATTCCAATTAACAAAATTCCCATTTTTGATTTTGTAACTGCTAATGTTCGTTATAGTTCTACTTACACATGGACACGTAGACCTTTTGCCCAAGAATCGATTGGAAATACCATTCAAAATACAAATACAAAAAGTTTAACCACATCGTTAAACATGACCACATTCTATAACAAAATCCCCTATTTTCGAAAGCTTAATACTGGTGGCGGTGGAAAGCAAAATAATCCAAAAGCAACCGCATCAAAAACTGATGGAAAAGATTCTGCTAAAAAAGCTGAAAGCAGTTTCAAAGATATTGGTGAATTTTTAGCACGCGGTGTTATGATGATAAAAACTATTTCTTTAACTTATCAGCAAGGTAACGGAACAGCTTTGCCTGGATTTAAACCAAACTCACATGCACTTGGAATGGATAACGAAAGTGGCATGGCACCTGGATTTGGTTTTATTAGTGGTTCAAACGATAGTATATTAAGAAACGCTATTAATAATGGGTGGTTAGTGAAAAATGCGAATTCAAACTTACCGTATACCACTACTCAAACAAATAACATTACTTATCGAACCACAATAGAACCTCATGGTAGTTTAAAAATTGAATTAAATGGTAACAAAACCCGATCTGATAATCAATCTTTATTTGTTAGATATGACGATACCAGTAGCACTGCATCCTCTGATAATAAATACTATAAATTTGGAACTCAAACCCAAACTGGTAATTATAGTATAAGTGTATTTACTTTAGGAAAATCATTTAAGGATAAGGCAAACGCCAAAGATGGAACTTCTGTTTTATTTGATGAGTTTTTAGCAGTGAGACAAGATGTTGCAAAAGAATTAGCTTATAACAACGACAAATCTCTAAAAGAATTAACAGCACCAGGAAGTGGCGTTTATTATGATGGATATAGCACTACACAACAAGATGTGCTATTGGGAGCATTTTACCAAACTTACACAGGAGGAAAATTAAAAGGAGTTGGTACTGATAGAATGTTTAAACAAATACCTTTACCAAACTGGAATGTAAGTTGGGATGGATTAGGAAAATTAAAATTCATGAAAAAGATGTTCCAATCTATTACTGTTCGTCATGCTTATAGATCAACTTATACTTTAGGCGGTTACACAAACAACTTGCTTTATGTTGAAGGAGGTGGAACACGTGTGCCAGTTCAAAATACAGCCTATGGGCAAACTGCAAACTTTAACCCGAAATATGTAATATCAGGAGCTACAATTACCGAAAGTTTTAGTCCATTAATTAAATTTGATTTAAAGTTTAATAAACCAGGCTTACTTGGTAATTTTGAAATTAGAAAAGATAAAACGGTTAACTTAAATATTACAGGGCCACAAATTATGGAAACTAAAGGTCAAGAATATATTATTGGTGTTGGTTACCGTTATCCAAAATTAAAAATTAATGCTTTAAGAATAAAAGGATTGCCTTTGGAAAGTGATTTGAACTTTAAATTAGATTTAAGCTTCCGTAAAAATTTAACTGTTGCCCGTAGAATTGTTGAAGGAATTAGCACGCCAACTGGTGGACAAAATATTATAACGCTTAAAACATCTTTAGATTATCAATTAACGCCAAATATTAACTTACGTTTATTTTACGATTGGATTAGAACCAAACCTCAAACTTCGCAATCATTCCCTACAGCTAATACAAACGCTGGATTTAGTTTAAGGTTTAATTTACAATAGCTTGTAAATTAATTAATGAAATTTTCGCTATTTAGTAGTTACCAGAATTATATATTTGGTTTGTCTTCGTGAACTTTCATTTTTCCATTTAAGTCAAAACTAATAATTCATCTAATTGTTTTTTGCTATTAAAGATTACATGTAAAAAGACCTACTGTAATAAGTAATGTTTTTAAGCTATGTAATTAGTCATCTTTAGCTAATTGCATTTATATCCTTATACCAATTACACAAACATCATCAACCTGCTCCAAGTCTCCTTTCCAATCAACAAATTTTTTCTCAATAATATCGGCTTGTTGTGTTAATGTATCTTTGTTGTTTTTCACTAACAGATCTAAAAATTGTTTGTATTTATATTTTTTACCGTTAGGTCCTCCAAATTGGTCAGCGAGTCCATCTGTAAATAAATAAAAAGTAGTATTTGTCTCGTATTCAATTTGATGAGTTGTGAATTTTTTTGGATTATCAGATTTACCTATAGGTTGTTTATCAGCTTTAATTTCTTTTAGTTCATTGCCTAAAAAATACCAAAGTGGGTTATTTGCACCGCTCCAAAAAACAATTTTTCTTTTGACGTCAATGCAAAGTAGTGAAATATCCATACCGTCTTTAACCTCTTCTTTATTACTTTTTTCAAAAGTTTCAATAACAAGTTCTCTTGTTTTATCAAGAATTAGACCTGGTTCAATAAGGTTAAATTCTTTAACACTTCTATTTAATGCATTACTACAAACTACTGAAACCATTGCGCCCGGCACACCATGCCCAGTACTGTCAGCTGCAGCAATAAAAAATAAATCATTTACTTTTTCTGCCCAATAAAAATCACCAGCAACAATATCTTTTGGTTTATATAAAACAAAATAATCGGTTACATTACTTTTAATAAATTCATGCGATGGTAAGATAGCTTGTTGCAAGCGTTTGGCATAAGTAATACTATCTATAATTTCCTTTTGTTTTTCTTCGAGAAGGTCTTTTTGTTGTTCAACAACTATTTTTTGTGAAGTGATTAAGTTACTTTGTTTTTGAATAACTTTAAAACGGTTAAACATAAAAAATGAAAATAATACAAGTAAAACTAACCCACCATATAGGTAATAGCGCTGTTGCTTTTCTTGCTTAAATTTTATACTATTAATTGTTCTTTCTTCTGCAATTTTTAAACTATCTGCGGTTTGCTTTTTATCAAATTCATATTGCATACTTTGTTGTACACTTTTTTTCACATTCTCTTGATTTATTAAGCTGTCTTTATACTTAATAAACAAAAGTTGATTGTTGTAGGCATCAACATAATTAGATAACTTTTGAGAGCTTATAGAAAGTCCCTCATAACTATAAACAGTAATAGATATAGCATTTAATTTGCTTCCAAGGCTTAGCCCTTTTTCAAACCATTTTTTAGAATTTTCATTCTCACCTTTTTTTAAATAAACATTTCCAATTTCATTATACAAATTAGCGACACCCCATTCGTCCTTTATAGACTCTTTAATACGCAATGCTTCAAAAAAATTGAATAGTGATTCAGAATAGTTGCCTTGGTCTTTATAAATATTACCTATACCTGCATAAGCGTCAGCTATGCCATATTTATTATCAGTTTCTTTATTTAATTTAAGTGCCTCTAATTGATTTTTTAATGATTCAGATAAATTCCCTGATGTGTAGTATATATTTCCTATTTGGTTACTTGCATTAGCAATGCCTTGTTTATTCGATAGCTTTTTAAATAATTTTAAAGAATTGGAATAAAACTTCATTGCCAATGAATCATTTTTTAAGTTTTGATAAATAATCCCAATATTAAAACACGAACTTGCTATACCTTTCTCATTTTTTGTTTCTTCATTTATTTTTAAAACTGCATAATATGCATTTAAAGCATTAGAATAACTGCCTTGATACCAATAAATCATAGCTATATTATCATATAACTTACATATTTTCTTTAAGTCAGGTTTTACGGCTTGTTTATCTTTATTTATAATTAATTGAAGTGAATCAATTTCCTTATTTTGAGAAAACGAAATATGTGTGGCAATAAAAAATAAAATAAATATTATAAATTTGAGTTTCATATTTTATTCGTATTCTATCTTTTTGGTTAAGCGGTTTTAAAATTTTGCATACCTAACGGTAAAATAAAGATACTATGTTCTTAGATTTTTGCAAACAAAATAAATGCCTTTCGTGGAGCGACCAATTTTGCAAATGCCTTATACTTCTGCCCAAATTGGATAAAGCGTGTGTTATGGGTTGGCCGACGTACACAGCTTATTTTGTCAATTTAGCTTTTAGTTCTTCTATTGTCAACGTTATTCCTTTCTTTTTATGTATCATTTTATGGCAATTGGAACAAACAACTGTCAAGTCAGTTTTGAAGTTAGTTAAAACCTGTCCTGATGTTATTGAACTCAAAGGTCTAATATGATGTACTTCAATAAAATTTTCACCCCACTTACCGTACTTGTCAAAGAAATTAAACTCACAAACTTTGCAAGTATATTTATGGTATCTCAAAGCAGCTTTTCTTAGTGATTGGTCTCGCTCTGCCTGAACAGAAATAACAACTTTTTTCTTTCCTTCTGTTTTGCTTACAAAATCAGAGATGCTTTCTTCATTTGGATTTTCATTAAACAGGTCTTCATTATGCTTACAAAATTTTAAGTAAGAATGAAATGCACTTATGTAGTCTTGCCGAAGTTTAACTTTTTTGTAATAAGCTTGGTCTCTATTGTCGGTTACAAAGTTGGTAAAGAGATATTTTTTTTCGATTTTATTTAATGTCTCGATATCTAATACTTCGAAAAGGGAAGTCACATTGGGGATTTTAAATTCGTCGGATATTTGGTAAAGTAATTGTCGAGGATAATTTGAGCGGACTGCCGCTGAATATACTCTTCCTGGTTGCCACTCAAACGTCGCCAGCCATTTCTCGAAGTCCTGTTGTCTTTGTGTCATGATTGTATTTTAATGTGTCGTCAGCATAAAGTCTAACGAAATGTTTTTTGTCAACCGGAATGCCCCGGCGGCTTACCCATAACGTTTTGGAGCTAAAAGAAGTGCGGCTTTGAAACCGAAATGTTTTCTACCGACACAATATTAATTAGTTGCCGAAATGCTGTACTTTTTTTGCCTACATAAAAATAACAAACTTTCGCGAAGCGACCAATTGTAGGCAAAAAACTTATACTTCCGCCCGCATTTTTTTTAGGTACTGTTATGCGGTCGTTTTATTCTATTTAAACATTGCTTTTATTTTTCTAACGTTTTCTTCTACGTGTCTATGCGGTATATATTTTAAATCGGGCAACTCGGTTTTCAATATATTAATTTCTTCTTGTGTCAAATGAAAAGCCCAATTTAATGTTTTTAATTTTTTTAAATTGTAAATAGGGGCAATGTTTTCATCAGTTGATTTAACCATAAGAATACTTAAATAAATAAGATTGGTTAATTCGCTTATTGGTTTAAAATTTAAAATATTTTGTTTAACGGTCATGCCACCTTCAATTGATAGAAACTTTAAGTTCTTTAAGTTTTTTATAATTGAAAAATCAGATATGTTTTTGAAATTTTCAATTACTAGTGCTTCGAGGTTTGTCATTTTACCTATTGGTTCGATACTTTCTATTTTTGAAGAGTCGCCAATTCTTAAATACTTTAGATTCTTAAGATTAGATATTTTGTCTAAAGATTTAATACTACTGGTCTTAATATTTAGACCAACGAGTTGGTCTAAAGAACAAGCACTATCAAAGATGTCTTGTGTGATTTTGGTTGTAAACCAAAGCATGTTTATGTTGTTGCAAGTTGGTAGAAATTGAACCCAATCTTTAACTAATTGTTTCTGGTCTACCGACGATAAAGTTATACGTTGAGTGCAAGCAATATTTGTTGACGTTTCGCCATTGTACTCAGAGATCTTTGAAATACTGTTTGGCGGAAAGTTGTTTTCTCTGTCCCAGTTCCAAAAGCCATATTCAATTTGTTTTTCTGTCATATTGTGGGTGTCCTAAAATGCCGCATAACTTACTTATAGGGCTGATAAAATGCGACATATACAACATACATGTGTTGTATATGTCGCATTTTATCAGTCTTATTTATATCAGTAAATATATTCATTTATTCCTTAAACCATTAAATACCAATTTTAGTATTTACAATTTTTAAAATTTCAGTTTCTAATGCTATGGTTTTTAATTCAATCTCTTTTCCTTTAGCAATAATATCGGTAACATACGTTTTATCGTCGTAACCACTTGCATTAATACGAACATTCATAAATGCGCCCATTACTGCACTACGCGCACACAATGCACCAACTCCTGCATCTGTTACCGAATTTGGATTTCCAATTTCTACCATCACTTTTGTTACGGCCATACTTTCATATGACAATTGCATTACTTTAAACGGAATTTCAATGGCAAACTTAGTAGCCTCTTGTATTGCCATTTTACGGTTTGCTTTTTCTTCATCCGTTCCTTTTGGTAAACCAAAAGCAGTCATTATTTTATTAAAGGCAGCTGTATCGGCATCTACCAGTTTTGTTAATTCATCTTTATAGTATTGTCCTTTTTCTGCCCATTGGCTAAATTCTTCCCATTTATCATCCCAACCTTTTTTGTGAGACGATAAATTAGCTACCATCGTTGCTAAAGAAACACCCAAAGCACCAATGTATGCTGAAATTGAACCGCCACCAGGCGCAGGACTTTCACTTGCTGTTTCATCTGCAAAATCAGTCAAGGTCATAGTTACTAATTTGCTATCTGCTTTGTTTTTTAGTAAATATTCAATAATGCGTTCTTCTGGGTTAAATGGCGCTAACTCATCTAAACCCATTGTTTTAATCGCTATTTTAATTAATTCTTTTTCCGAAACACCAACCGAGCGTTCTTGTTTTAATAAAAAATATTTACCGGCATCTATTAATGATTTTAAAGGCACCAATCCAACTAATTCTGAACCCGTTACTCTAATTCCTCTTTCGGTAGCTTTTTTACAAACTTCATCAAAAGCAATGTGTAAAGGTGTGATATTAATGTTGGTTAAATTCATAGATATTTGTGCAACACCATATTCTTCAATAAACCAACCTATTGCTTTTACTGATTTTAAACTTCCTGGAATATTAACGGGGTTTCCTTTTTCATCATTTACAATTTTTCCGTTTATAGAATTGCCTTCGCGTTTTACACGTCCGGCTTCTCTCACATCAAAAGCTATCGAATTTGCACGGCGTGTTGATGTTGTATTTAAATTTACATTATATGCTACTAAAAAATCGCGAGCTCCAATTACAGTTGCGCCTCGTTTGGCATCATATTCTGCTGGGCCAAAATCGGGCTTCCATTCTGGTAATTTTATTTTTTTAAAGAACCCTTCGTATTCTCCTGCTCTAATTACCGACAAATTATTTCTGCTGGCATTTGGCTGAGCTGCCTCGTATAAATAAGCCGGAATTGAAAGCTCTTCCCCTACTCTTTTTGCTAATTTCACAGCCCATTTTGCTGTTTCTTCCATACTAATATTAGCAATAGGTATTAACGGACACACATCCGTTGCGCCCATTCTTGGATGTTCGCCTTTATGTTTGCTCATATCAATTAACTCACCTGCTTTTTTAATAGCTACAAAAGCAGCATCAATTACTGCTTGTGGTGTGCCCACAAAAGTAACCACGGTGCGGTTTGTAGCTTTTCCTGGATCTACATTTAATAAACGAACACCGTCAATTTTCTCAATTTCATTGGTAATTTGAGTAATGATTGATAAATCAATTCCTTCCGAAAAATTAGGAACACATTCTATTAATTGTTGCATAGTCAGTTTTTTGACTTTAAAAGTAATTAAAATCAGATGTATTTGTTAGTACATTTAATTAACAATGGATTATTAAATAACAATAATTTTAGTGAGTTTATCGTTTACAATTTGACTCTATATTTACTCATAATTGAATCCAAATTCGCACATATTAATTTATACTCATAAAATTACGCCTCGCGTAAAATATATTTTTAATTTAATTTTTAAAGATTATTTAGGCCTAACTTTTAATTTAACAACGAGTATCGATGAATTTAAAGAATACGAAGGCTATAAATTCTCCTACACAAACCAAGATTTTGAATCTAATTTTCATATTGCAGGTCATACCTTATTATTTGAATCAGGAATTAGGGAACAAACCATTCAATTTCAAAATCATGAAACGTATTTAAAATATTTTTTTAAAACCTATAAAAATAGCTTACCGTTTGATGTGTTTGCAGCTTCCTTTTATTTAATAAGCCGCTATGAAGAATATTTACCATTTATGCCAGACGCCTTTAATCGGTATGAGTTTGAAAATAGCTTAGCTTACCAATATGATTTTTTAAAAATTCCATTGGTCAATGTTTGGTTAAATGAATTTGAATTGGTTCTTAAATTAAAATTTCCAAAATTAGAAATAACACATCGCGCATATAATTACGTTTCAACTATAGATATTGATAATGCCTATAAATACAAGCAAAAGGGACTCATGCGCCATATTGGTGGTTATTTAAAAGCGATTATTTCATTTAATAAAAATGACATCATCGATAGAACATCTGTGATATTAAAAAAAGTGAAAGACCCATTTGATTCTTATGCTCATCAATTACGGATTCAAGAAAAATATCATTTAGATGTTATTTATTTTTTTCTGTTAGGAGATTATGGCGTAAATGATAAAAACCATCCTTCCAATAATGTCAATTTTCAAAATTTAATTAAACATTTATTCGATTATTCAAAAGGTGGTATTCATCCATCTTTTGGGTCAAATCAAAACGTAGAACAAGTGAAAATTGAAGTGAATCGCTTAGCACGAATTTCGCACAGAGATGTGTATAATTCTCGTCAACATTTTTCGATGCTTCGATTTCCTGAAACCTATGCTAACTTATTAGAAATTGGGATTACCAATGATTATTCGATGGGCTACTCAAACAATAATGGTTTTAGGGCAAGTTACTGCATGCCTTTTTATTGGTATGATTTAGATGATGAATTAGAAACTGGTTTAAAAATTCACCCATTTTGTATTTCAGAAACTTCTTTAAGATATAAAGACGGAGCAAAACCAAAAACAATTGTAGAAGTTGCAAAACCTTTAATAGATTATGTAAAAAAATACAATGGCGAATTAGTAACTATTTTTCATAATGATACCATGGGAACAGCACAAGAATGGTTGGATTGGAATAATGCCTATGAAGATATTGTAAAACAAAGTATTACAAAATAAAAGCCGTTGATTTTAATTTATACACATACTATATCTAATCGTTTTAAATACGTTGCTGAATTAATTTTTAAATCTGTTTTAAATAGTAATTACGAATTAACAGATGATTTAAATTATTTTCAATCGAAAGAAATTCCTAAAATTGCTTATACAACAACTCCTACAAATACTCCAGTTTTTATTTATTCAAATCCTATTTTGTTTGAAACCGAAATTAAAGCACAATTACCAATTGCCAATAAAGAGTTTGAAGATTTTCCTAAGTTTTTTGCATCTTCTACATCCGATTTTTTAGGCTACGATATTTTTGCAATGGTATTTTATTTCGCAAGTCGTTATGAAGAATATTTACCAACTGAAACCGATAAACACCAGCGATTTCAAGCAGAAAACAGCATTGCATTTCAATATAATTGTTTACATATACCCTTTTTAAATAATGCGATTTTAGATTTTTCAAAAAAACTAAAACAAGCATTTCCTAATTTGAAATTCAAAAAACGCTCGTTTAATTTTCTTTCAACTATTGATATTGATAATGCTTTTGCTTATGCCAATAAAGGAATACAAAGAAACTTAGGTGGTTTTGTAAAGGATGTTTTTACATTACGTTTTAAAAATGCGGTTGAAAGAGTTGCAAGTAATCTGAACGAAAAAAAAGACCCTTACAATACATTTGAACAAATTAATCAATTAAGCGATGAAACAAAAACCGCTTTACACTACTTTGTATTAATTGGTGATTATAGCGATTATGATAAAAATCCTCATTTCGAAAACAAGCAATTTCAGCATTTATTAAAATCACTATCAAGTAAATTTAAGTTGGGTTTACATCCATCTTATTTTGCATTTTCGAAACCAGAAAAAATAAAGGAAGAGCTTATTCGTTTAGAATCTATTACTTCAAAAAAAATAACCTCAGCGCGCTGTCATTTTTTACGAATTAATTTCCCTGAAACTTACCGCACATTTATTAATCAAGGCATAACTGATGATTATACCATGATTTACGCTTCGCAATGTGGCTTTAGAACTGGATTATGTATGCCCTATCAATGGTTTGATTTAGATCGAAACGAGCAAACTCCATTAACCATACATACAAGTGTGATGATGGAAGGAACGTTGAGAGATTATAATAAATTAAGTTCGCAACATGCATTAAACAATGCTTTGCAATTATTGACTGAAGTAAAAAAGCATGGTGGCGAATTTATTTCTATATTTCACAACGATAGTTTTACAAAAAATAATTCAGAATGGGTAAAACTATATCAAACCATTTTAAAAGAAAGTAAACTATAATCGTATGTGTGGCATTGCTGGCATAATTCATAAACAAAAAGATGGTTCAATAAAAGAATCCATTTTTGATATGAGCCAAGCTATAAAACATCGCGGACCCGATGGAGAAGGATTTACTTTTTTTTCTGAATCAATTGAAATACCTGCTTTTAGCAACGAAACGCCAAAAGTAAATTGTGAAAGTAATCGCTTTTTATTTAATCCAAAAAAGTCATTAGAAAGCGTAAGCACTAATTATACCATGGCGTTTGCGCACAGAAGGCTTTCTATCATTGATTTATCAGAAAGTGGACACCAACCCATGTGTGATATTTCATCAAATTATTGGATTACTTTTAATGGCGAAATTTTTAATTACCTCGAATTAAAAAAAGAATTAACACTTAAAGGACACACATTTTTAACACAAACAGATACTGAAGTTGTATTGGCTTCTTATAAAGAATGGGGAACAGATTGCTTGCAAAAATTTAATGGAATGTGGGCATTTGCACTTTATGATAAAACTAAACAACTCGTTTTTTGTGCAAGAGATAGAGTTGGTGTAAAACCATTTTACTTTATTAATACAAACACAAGCTTTGCATTTGCCAGCGAACAAAAGGCATTTTTAAAATCAGGATTATTGAAATTTGAAGTTAATGAACCTCAACAAATCGATTTTTTAATAAATGCAAAATTAGAAACTACCGAACAAAGTTTATTTAAAGGTATTTATGAATTAAAGCCTGCTCATTATTTACTTTATCATTTAAAATCTACTGATTTTGAAATAAAAGAATATTATGATATTTCGACTCAAACTAAAATTCAAAAAACAGAAAGTGAAATTATTAACGATATTGAAACTAAATTAAAACACGCCATTGCGTTAAGGTTAAGAAGCGATGTTGAAATTGGCTCTTGCTTAAGCGGTGGATTAGATAGTTCGATTATTGCAGGGATCATTAAAAACTTACAACCCAATACTAATTTAAAATTATTTACGGCAGTTTTCCCAAGCGAAACCTTTGATGAAAGCAGTTATGCTAAGCAAGTGTCAAATTTTGTAAATGGAAGTTGGTTTACGGTAAGTCCAACGGAGACAGAGTTTTTTAGAGATATTGAAACCTTAAACTATTCTCAAGATTTACCAATTTGGAGCACGAGTACTTATTCGCAATACCGCGTAATGAAATTAGCATCCGAACAAAACATTAAGGTGTTATTGGACGGACAAGGCGCTGATGAACTTTTTGGTGGTTATACGCATCATTATTTTGCTTTATGGAAAGAAATGTCGATGGCTTCTAAATTAAAAAACATCAATGCGTCGAAACAAACCGTTCAAAATCCATTTTTAAGTTTCGGAAAACAGCTCTTAAAAGAAACCTGTCATTTAGGCGTTAATTATTCTAATTATTTTAATCCAGATTTTCAAGTAAATGCTAAAACTGAAACCACAATTTTTAGTAATACACTCAATCAACAATTAAAAAATGACTATAACGGTAATTTAAAATCCTTTTTAAAGTGCGAAGACCGTTGCAGTATGGCTTTTGGCATCGAAAGCCGAGTTCCATTTGCTGATGATGTTGAATTAGTTGATTATTTATTTTCGGTTAGTGGCAATCAAAAAATTAAAAACGGAGTTTCTAAGTATTTATTAAGAGAAGCGGCCAAACAATACATTCCTGAAAAAATATATAAACGCACCGATAAAATTGGATTTGAAACGCCTGTTTCTAAATGGTTTACAAATCACAAAAAAGAAATGCTCGATGTTATTACAGAGCAATTAGATTTCATTAATCATGCGTTCTTATTTTCAAATTTCAATATTCTAATAAGTCAAAAACCAAGTTTCCTATTACGCTTATATTCATTAGCAATTTGGAAGAAAGCATTTAATGCTATTTAATAATTAAATCACATTATCTTAATCTCTTCATATTCGACTATTTCTATTTTTGACGCGTAATAAATTATAACTCTAAAAAAACTAAAAACGTTTAGACTTATAGTATAGTGTGAAATCATTTAATCAATTATTAAAAGGGTGGTTTTAGCTATTTAAAATCTTATTATTTGAATATAAATTCACTATTATTGTAATGCTACCCCTTATAACTATAAAACTATGGAAACTTTAAACAAAAAAATAAAAGCCTATTTAGTAATATGCTTTTTAGCTATTTCTTCTTTTACATTTGGCCACTCTGTTCAGGTGGCATATTGCGTAAATTGTAATGGAGATTTACGTGTGTATGTAGAACACTGGCACGCCACAGAACCTATTACTTCAACCACAATGAATCTTAACTTAACGGTTGGTGGTGTTGTAACTTCAATTTCTGGGGTCCCATCGGGAGGGCTGTATGGTGTTCCTTTTAGTGCTTTACCAGGATGTGCAACTCCAGCTACTGTTTTTGGATCATGTCCAGGAAGTGCAAATACTTATAATGATTGGATTTATTATGATTTTTTCGGAGTACCTGCTGGTGTTCCTATCACAATTACAGTTATTTCTGGAAGTACCGCTTTTACAATGGATGGTTGTGGTATGTATCCAGCAGTTACTGCTCCGTTTACTATTCCTACAAGTGTGGCTCCGGCATTCGTTAGTCAAACAGTTTGTGGTGGGTCTAACTTCCTTTCAACTATTTTTAGCGATCCTACAAAAACAACTTGGACAAACAGTAATCCTGCAATTGGCTTAGCCGCTAGCGGATCTGGTAATATTGGAAGTTTTACAGCAAATACCTTTACTACAGTTCAAACGGCAGTAATCACAGTTTCAACTCAATGTTATGTTACTACTTTTACCTTAACCGTTAATCCTGCTCCAAATCCTAATTTTACGTTTCCAGCCCCAGTTGGTGGTAAATTTTGTAAGGGAACGACTATCCCATTTTCATTAGTAAATTCATTTAATATTGCCACCACAAATTGGTCGTTTGGAGATGGAGGAACCTCCTCCTTACCTGGCCCCAGCCATACGTATACTGCAAACGGAACTTATGTCGTCCAATTAAATATTACCCCTTCGGTTGGCACATGTACCGCTATGAGTACGCAAACAATTTCCATTTATACACCAACCGCTAATTTTAGTGTTGCAAATTCCTGCCTAAATACCTCATCAACATTTACAAATTCGAGTACATCGCCCGCCATATTTGCTGCACAAATTTATAATTATGGAGATGGGACGCCTAATGGTGCCTCTGCATCCCACACATATAGCGCTACAGGAACATACACTGTAAAATTGGTAGTTACGGACGCTAATTTATGTAAGGATTCCATTAATAAAGTAATCGTGATTTCTCCAAATCCTATAATTGCTTTTTCAACCAATAGCGTTTGTTTGGGCTCTACAACCTCTTTCACAAACACAACAACAGTTCCATTGCCTAGTACAATTACAACCTGGGCATGGGATTTTGACAATAATGGATCGGTAGATAATGCTACACAAAATCCTACTAATTTATTTGCTACTTCAGGTACATTTAGCGTTGAGTTAAAAGCAATTACAAATAATGGATGTAAAGACAGTTTAATTGTACCCGTAATTGTGAATGCCATACCAACCGCCACCTTTACTCCGATAAATGCCTGTGAAGGAGCTACTATCGCATTAAACAATACCTCTAATATACCAGCACCTGATAATATTAGTATATATGCTTGGAGTTTTGGAGCTGGTGCATTGCCATTATCAACGAGTAGTGTTTTAAATCCAATTGGATTAAATTATTTATCGAGTGGGGTAAAAACAATTACACTTACTATAACTGCCAACACAACCTGTACTGCTACAATAACTCAAACGGTGACGGTATATCCTACTCCAGTTTCAAGTTTTAGTGCCACATCAGTTTGCCAAGCAACAGCAACAGCATTTACTGATTTATCAACTACAGGAACAGGAACCATTAATGCATGGAGTTGGGATTATACAAATGATGGAGCGCCAGATAATACAACCCAAAATCCAACTTTTACTTTTCCAAGTTCAGGAACATACACTACAGCGCTAACTGTAACATCAAGTAATTTATGTGTAAACACTACAACGATGTTAATAAATGTTTGGGGACATACAATTCCAAATTTCTCTCCTGATAATGTTTGTTATGGAGCAGCAACCACATTTACTAATTTCACAAATATCACCACAAATCCTAATGTTGGTTCTGCTCCATCATATATTTGGGACTTTGCTGATGGTACAGCAACTGTTACTACTACAAATCCTTCTCATACTTATACCTTAGGAGCAAACATCAATGCAATTTATAACGTTACTCTAACATCTACTTCAAGTCATGGATGTGTTGATGTGATTTCGAAAAACGTAAATGTATATTCTATTCCTACAGCTTCATTTACTTCTGACTCGGTATGTTTTGGATCTCCAACTCATTTATTAGATGCAAGTAATGGAAATGGAAACACCGTGAATGGATATTCTTGGGATTTTTCAAGCAATGGAACAGTTGATGTTACAGGTCTATCAAATCCTAACTTTACGTTTCCTTCAGCTGGTAGTAATTTAGTAACATACACAGCTAGTTCAACTCCTACTCTTGGTCTTACTTGTTATAATTCAACAAATACTATTACCGTTTGGGTAAACCCTTTGCCAAATGCAAATTTCACGTTTGTAAATAGATGTATTAATGCCCAACCAAATACATTTGATGCTAGTTCATCAACTATTTCTGTAGGTACAAATACAGCCTACGCTTGGTCATATGCTGATGCAGGAACTGGAACAGGAATAACACCAACACATAATTATGCTTTAGCAGGAACTTATAATGTAACGTTAACCGTAACTTCAGATAAAGGCTGTCAAAGTAAAATTGTTAAACCTGTTGATGTTTACCAAAAACCAATCATGAGTGTTTCAAATTCTAATGCCTGTTTAACGAAGGTTATGACATTTACGGCTAACACTTTACCAGGAAGTGGAACTGTGAGTAATTGGTTTTGGGATGTAAATAACACAATAAACACAATTGAATTAAGTGGACAATCAAACAGTTTTATTTTTCCTGCATCAGGAAACCAAACAGTTACCTTAGTTTCGGAAACAACAAATGGTTGTAGAGATACTCTTAAGAAAATTGTTTATATTGATTATGTGCCTGCTCCATTATTTTCAGTAGACAAACCAGCAGGTTGCCCTACACATTGTGTTAAATTTACAGACAATACATTACCAGTTACTGGACCAGGAGTTAATGCTGATTGGAAATGGGTGTTTGGAGATGGTACAGAATTACATTCAGGTTCAGGAATTTCGCAAGCTCATTGTTACGAAAACTCTACCTCAAATCAACTAAATTTATTTGACATTAAATTAGTTGTAACAACCGATAGAGGTTGTACTGATTCTTTACAAAAAAATGGATTTATTACTGTTTACCCTACTCCAATTGCAAACTTTACGGTTAATCCAAATCCGGGTAGCGTTGTGACACCATTAGAAGCCTTTACGAATGAAAGCCAAGATTATACAAAATGGTGGTGGAATTTTGGTGATGGCCCATTTGTAGATTCAACAAATATAAATCCTACTCATTATTATAATAGTGAAGATGCAAATACATATAGTTCCATTTTAATGGTTCAAAATCAATATGGTTGTAGAGATACAGCATATGTAAAAGTTGAAATACAACCTGAGTTTACTTTTTATATTCCAAATGCATTTACTCCAGGAACTGATGATGGTGTTAATGATATGTTTACAGGAATGGGTATTGGTATTGCAAAATATGAAATGTGGATTTATGACCGTTGGGGTGCATCAATTTATTACACTGATGATATTAAAAAAGGTTGGGATGGAAAAGTACAAGGAAAATCAAATCCAGTGCAACTAGATGTATATGTTTGGAAAGTAAAGCTAGTTGATGTATTAGGAAAAAAACATAGTTATGTAGGACATGTTACAATTGTAAAATAATTACATAAAAAATCAAAACAAAAAAGAGCTTCATTAATCATGAAGCTCTTTTTTGTTTTCAATAACAGGGAACAAAACGGATTATAAACATTGACAATTTCGATTTATCGTTATAATAGTAATTCCAATTATTCATTTTTTTAAAACAAAAAAGTCCGCTAAATTGCGGACTTTTTATATTTCAATAATTAAAGATTAGTATCTGTAAGCATCTCCTTTAAAAGGACCAGCAACAGGAACACCAATATAATCAGCTTGATCTTTGTTTAATGTATCTAATTCTACACCAATTTTAGCTAAATGTAAACGAGCTACTTTTTCATCTAAAATTTTTGGTAAAACATATACTTTTTTCTCATATGCTGCAGTGTTTGTCCATAACTCTAATTGAGCTAACGTTTGGTTTGTAAATGAATTACTCATTACAAAACTTGGATGACCAGTTGCACAACCTAAATTTACTAAACGACCTTCAGCTAAAACAATAATATTTTTTCCGTTAATTGTATATTGATCTACTTGTGGTTTAACAGTATCTTTAGAAGCACCATAGGTTTTGTTTAACCAAGCCATATCAATTTCAGTATCAAAGTGACCGATGTTACAAACAATAGCACCATGTTTCATCATTTCAAAATGACGACCTACAATAATATCTTTATTACCAGTAGTTGTAACTAAAATGTCTGCAATTTTAGCAGCATTGTCCATTTTCATGACTTGGTAACCATCCATTGCCGCTTGTAAAGCACATATTGGGTCAATTTCAGTAACAATAACACGCACACCTTGTGATGATAATGATAAAGCAGAGCCTTTTCCAACATCACCATAACCAGCTACAACAGCAACTTTACCAGCCATCATAACGTCAGTAGCTCTACGTATTGCATCAACTAATGACTCACGACAACCGTATTTATTATCAAATTTAGATTTAGTAACAGAATCATTCACGTTGATAGCTGGTAACAATAAAGTACCATTTTTCATACGCTCATATAAACGGTGAACTCCTGTAGTCGTTTCTTCAGATAAACCTTTGATAGCTGCTGCTAATTCAGGATAAACATCAAATACTAAGTTAGTTAAATCACCGCCATCATCTAATATCATGTTTAAAGGCTGACGTTCTTCACCAAACCATAATGTTTGCTCAATACACCAATCAAATTCTTCTGCACTCATACCTTTCCAAGCATAAACTTGTATACCTGCTGCTGCAATAGCTGCTGCTGCATGATCTTGAGTAGAAAAAATATTACAAGAACTCCAAGTAACTTCTGCACCTAAAGCTGTTAATGTTTCAATTAATACTGCTGTTTGGATAGTCATGTGTAAACAACCTGCAATACGAGCACCTTTTAAAGGTTGAGAAGCGCCATATTCTTTACGAAGAGACATCAATCCTGGCATTTCTTCTTCTGCCAATTTAATTTCCTTACGACCCCATTCTGCTAATGAGATGTCTTTTACTTTGTACGCTAAGTACTTTCCTGTTGCTACTGCTGACATGTAATTTATTATTTTAGTTATTATTATTTTTTATATCTTTCAAAGATAAGACATAAGTTTGTAACACTCAAATTTTTAAATTGTTTAATAATATTTTGATTTCAGTTTTTAACATAAAAGAAGGTTTAGTAATTGGATTACTTCAATTAAACGAATTTGCTAAAGCCAATCATCTCATTCAAAAAAGAGAAATCGAAACAAAAGGGAAACAATACCTCATTAATTACTTGCTCAACAAAGATATTGAAATTCGATATGACGAAAATGGAAAGCCTCATATTTTCAATGATTCCAAACACATTTCAATTACCCATTCTCATGATAAAATTGCAATCATCATTAATGATCATGAGAAAACAGGAATAGATATTGAATTAATAAGAGATAAAGTTTTAAAGATAAAACATAAATTTTTATCTGAATCAGAGCTCGAAAATGCTGAAGATGACCCTGAAAAATTACTAATATATTGGGGGGCAAAGGAAAGTTTATATAAAATTTATGGCTTAAAAGAGGTGGATTTTATTAAAAATTTACATATTAAACCATTTATTAAGCATAATTTAGGAACAATTATTGGCACCATTGATATGTTTAATTTTAATCATTCTTTTGAATTAAATTATTTAAAAATGGAGGATTATATGTTAGTATACTCATTAAGACAAATACCATCGTGTTAGAAAAAACAGAACATACAAAACTCATTGTACTTATCGATCCTGATAAATACAATCCAGCTTTGGTAGAAATAGCTAATATATGCAACGTATATTGTTTTTTTGTTGGTGGAAGTAAAATCAAATCAGGGCTTTTCGAAAAAACGATTAAATCAATAAAATCAAAATCAAAAATACCAGTCATTATTTTTCCTGGAGATGAAACTCAAATATCTAAACATGCAGACGGACTCTTGATTTTATCATTATTATCAGGTAGAAATCCAGAATATTTAATTGGTAAACATGTAACTGCTGCAAAAAAAATAAAGGACTCAAAATTAAAAACAATCCCAGTTGGTTATCTTTTAGTTAATGGAAATAAAACTTCAACAACTCAAAAAATAACCAAAACAAAACCATTAACTACGCAAAAAGAAATAATCGAAACAGCTATAGCTGGCGAATTATTGGGAAAACAACTTATTTATTTAGAATCTGGAAGTGGCGCAAAATCAACTATAAAAAATGCCATTATAACTGCCGTAAAAAAGCAAATTACAATTCCTGTTATTGTAGGTGGAGGAATCAATACAATTACTAAGGCAAAAAGCATTTTAAAATCAAATCCGGATTATATGGTTATTGGAAACGCCTTGGAAATTGAACCTGCATTTTTAAAAGAATTAAATAAATTAATTTAGTATTTATAAAAAGTATTTTATATAATTAAGCTATGAAATTAATTGTAATAACACCTTCAAAAAAACAGGACAATGAAATTGGGGCAGTAATTAATATGTTTGAAGCTGGATTAGATACGCTTCATATTCGCAAAAATCGTTTTTCTACAAAAGAATTGGAGGAATATATTAAAGAAATTCCTGCTCATTTTCACAACCGCATTATAATTCACTCCCATCATAAACTGGCATTAAAATATAATTTAAAAGGATTTCATTTTACGGCTACACATCTTGAAAGAAAATTAAGATTATGGTGGAATACAAAAATGATTTATTTACGAAAGCCTAAACTCACAAAATCCATCTCATTTAAACGAATGAGCGAAATTTACGAACCTGAAAAAGTAAAAACAGATTATTGTTTTTTAGGAACTATGTTTCATAATGTATCTGGAGAGTTGTATTCAGGATTTTACAAAGAAACCATGGTGGCAGCAAATGCCAAATCTGGTAAAAAAATAATTGCCCGTGGAGGAATTAATCCAAAAAGTGTTGATATGGCATACCAATTAGGGTTTCATGGAGTAGCGCTTTATGGTTATTTATGGAAAAGCACAAGCCCTTTTACTAAATATCTTGAATTTATTAATTATTGTAAAGAAAAAAATATTCCTTTAGATTAGTGACTGTAATAGATTTATTAGCTTTAATTTTTGGAATATTAGGTGTTTTACTTACTATAAAAGAAACGATTTGGTGTTGGCTGGCTGATATTATTTCAGTATCGCTCCAAGGTTTTGTTTTTTATAAAGCCCGATTATTTGGCGATTTTTCATTGCAAATTTTTTATTTAATTAGTGGCATATATGGGTGGTTTTATTGGAATAAACATAAAACGAAAGAATTCAAAGTTTCCAAAATGTCGAAGAAAAATTGGGTTTTAGTAATTTTCGGGAATGTAACGTTGAGTATTATTCTTTACCCAATTTTAAATTATTTTAAGACAGATCAAGTAATTATTGAATCCATTTTAACATCCTCTAGCCTTATCTGTACCTACATGATGGCAAAAAAATGGATAGAAAATTGGATTTTTTGGATATTAATTGATTTAGCTTATGTATATTTATATTTAATAAAACATTTGCCGACATACGCAATACTTTATTTGTTTTTTAGTGTAATGGCATTTTACGGTTTCTATATATGGAGAAAAAAATTAAAAAAATAGCAATTCTTGGCGCTGAAAGCACTGGAAAATCAGTTATATGCGAGCAATTAGCAAAACATTATAATACTGTTTTTGTTCCAGAATACGCTCGCACATATTTTGAAGAACACGATATAAATAATTATACTACTTCAGATTTAGAAGTAATTGCAAAAAATCAAATTGAATTAGAAAAAGAATACAATAGTAAAGCAACCGATTTTTTATTTTGCGATACATCATTGATTACTGTTAAAATTTGGTCAACTCATAAATTCAATAAAGTACCAAAATTTATTACAGAATTTATTAAACCAACTGATTACGATTTATATTTAATTTCAAATAATGACGTTCAATGGGTTATTGACCCACAAAGGAGAAATGAAGATCTACGCGAACATTTATTTAAGTGGAATAAGCATGAGCTTCAAAAATTAAGCGTGGATTATAAAATCATAAAAGGTGTTGGAGAAGATCGGTTAAAATGTGCGATTCAATTGATTGATGAAACGTTTAACCAGTAGAAATAAATTTTAACACACTATTAAAAAACAACTCTGGTTGTTCGGCATGCACCCAATGTCCGCTATTAGTAATTGTTTCCAGTTCACAATTTGTAAATCTTGCTTTAATATCAACGCAATCATTATCATTTATGTAATTAGATTTTTGTCCTCTAATAAATAAAAATGGTTTATCACTAGTAAAAAAAGGCAATTCAACACCAATTGAATCAATATTACTTGAAATTACTTTTAAATTAAAACGCCAATCCATTTGTTTTGTTTCATCTTCTCGCCAATAAATATTTTTTAGCAAAAATTGTTTAGTCCCAAAATCTGAAATATAATTTCCTAAAATTACTTCTGCTTCTTTCCTTGTATTTATATTAGAAAAATCAACCGCATTAAGCGCATCTAAAACATCCTGATGATGCGGTTCATATGCTCTTGGAGCAATATCAACAACTATATTTTTCAAAGAAATTGTTGGATATAATAATTCGAAAAACAAAACTGTTTTCCCGCCCATGCTATGCCCTAAAAGAATTGGGTTCTGCAAATTATGAAAATCAATAAACTCTTTTAAATCATGTGCCATAGCCTCATAACTCCATACTTCGCTGTGAGGTGATAAACCATGATTCCTTTGGTCGATTGTAAATACTCTATATCCAGAATCTGCAAATCGTTTTGCCAGGGTATTCCAATTATCACTTTGTCCAAATAAACCATGTAAAATAATTAAAGGTTGACCTTGTCCAAATTCTCTATATGCTAGTTTCATTCTATATTTTTATTGAACGCTGATACTGCTGATTATTTATGATTAGAAAAGATTAGAAATATTTGTAATTTATATCTATGTAATAAAAAAAATCATAATCTATCATAACCATCTGCGTTATCTGTGTTCTATTAATTATCAATCTTCAATTTTTAAAATTAATTTTCTTAACATATTCATTGCAGTAATTGCAGTAGTTTGAATATTTCTTAACCTATTATCACCAAAAACAAATTGTTTTGAAATAACTTGTTCTTCATAAGCAACAGCTATCCATGTTGTGCCAACTGGTTTTTCGAGAGTGCCTCCACTCGGCCCTGCAATGCCCGAAACAGCAATAGCAACATTTGCGTTAAACCGAACTAACGTTTGTTTTACCATAGCAATAACACATTCTTCACTCACAGCCCCACTCGTTTCAAAAATTGTATTGTCAACACTTAATAAATTATGTTTAAATTCATTATGATAGGGCACAATACAACCATTAAAATATGCTGAACTTCCTGCTACACTAGTAATTAAATGAGAAATATACCCACCTGTACAACTCTCAGCCAACCCTAATTTTAATTTTTTATCTAATAAAAGTTTACCTAAAATGTTTTCCAATTTAGGCTGTTCTTCACCATAAATCTCATAACCATAAATAAATTTATCAATCAATGGTTTCACTTTTTCAACTTCAAAATCAATTTTTTGTTTTAATTTAACGTCATCAAATCCTTTGCTACTTAATCTTAAACGAACCATTCCCGGAGAAGGTAAATAAGCCAAACCAATTTCATTTATTGCTAAGCCGTCTTCCCAATCACTAATCAATTCAGAAAGTACACTTTCTCCAATTCCTTGAGTCAAAATAGTTTTATGATAGATGAAGGGCAGTTTATATCTTTTCTTAAATTCAGGAATAACATCGTCAGTAATCATTCCCTGCATTTCGTAAGGCACTCCAGGCATCGAAATAAAATGAACATTGTTTTTTTCAATCCACATTCCAGGAGCTGTTCCATTTTTATTTCGAATTACTTTACATCCAAAAGGAACTTCGGCTTGCTTTTTATTGATATCCGAAACATCTTTATTACGTTTATTGAAAAATAGAGTTACATCAGATAGTACATCTGCATCTGTAACTAAATGTGTATTAAAATATTCGCAAAATGTACTTTTAGTAATGTCATCTTTTGTTGGCCCTAATCCGCCTGTAATTAAAACAATATCGGCTCGTTTACTAGCTGCATTTAAGGCGTCAATAATGGCATGTTTTTTATCAGCAACTGAACTCATGTGTATAACACTTATACCAGCCTCATTAAGCTGTTGAGCCATCCAAACCGAATTTGTATTTATTATCTGCCCAATTAATATTTCGTCTCCAATTGTTAAAAGTTCTGCATTCATTTAAAAAAATATTATTTATTAATGCCATTTGATTCTATATTTGGCAAAGTATTTGTAAATCTACATTTTTAAATTAATTCAAATAAAAAATAAAATATCAAAAATGAAAATTAAAACATTAATTATAGCAAGCATTTTATTAGGAAGTTTAACATCAAAGTCCCAAATATTAGGAAATGCTTGGAATGCAGCAAAAGAAGCTGAGAAAGAAGCTGAGAAAAAAGCGGTTGAAGCTGCCAAAGAAAAAGCAAATGGTATTTTAACAGGTACAACTGCAGCTGCTCCAACATTGAGTAATGATGAAGTTATTAAAGGACTAAAAGAAGCCTTAACTGTTGGAACAAATAATTCATCAGGTTTAGCATCAAAAGCTGATGGATATTTAAAAAACCCAAAACTATTTATCCCATGGCCAGCTGAAGCTAAGGATATGAGAGCGAAATTAATAAAAATGGGTATGCAAAAAAAAGTAACTGATTTTGAAACTTCTTTAAACAGAGCAGCTGAAGAAGCCGCGAAAAAAGCAGCCCCCGTTTTTACAGATGCAATTACTGGAATGAGTATTGGTGACGGTTTTGCTATTTTAAATGGTTCCGACTCAGCAGCAACTCATTATTTGCGCGAAAAAACATTTTCTCCACTTAAAGAAAAATTTATGCCAGTTGTTAAAGAAGCAATTGCTACAACTAAAGTTACTAGCTACTGGGCTCCTTTAGCCACTGCTTACAACAAACTACCAGGCGTTAAAAAGCAAAACCCCGATTTAAATGATTACGTATGTACAAAAGCTGTAAATGGTTTAATGACATTAATATTAGACGAAGAAGCTAATATTAGAAAAGATCCTTTAGCTCGTGTTTCTGATATTTTGAAAAAAGTATTTGGATTTAAAAAGTAGTAATACCCAGTTTAAAAATTAAAAAACACCTGTCAGTTTATAGAATATTTCTAAGACTAACAGGTGTTTTTTAGTTATCCAAAAATAATTACTAACCAACTATTTTCAAAAATTCTTGTAAAGAATTTAAAACTGAATCCGAAACAAAATCATAAAATTTAGATTTATTATTTTCTACTTGTGCAGTTTCCAATGAGTTATAGTAGGCTAATCTATTTTTTTTATCGCCACTTATATTTGTAATAGGAAAGCCATGTTGCATTAGTATTAAATTCATAATTAAACGCGAAGTTCTTCCGTTTCCATCAATAAATGGATGAATCGTAACCAACCTCTCATGCATCTCTGTGGCTAAAGCTATAGGATGCATTGTTTTTTTATTATGCTCATAAAACATGAAATATTCCTCCATTAATTTATTTAACATAAATGGTTCTGGTGGTTTATGTAGACTACCTGATATCATTACATTAACTGAACGATATTTACCCGCATTATTTTTATTAATACCTCTTAAAATTAAACCATGTAACTGCTTTAATATATATTCAGTTAATTCTGTTTTATTTTGAACTAAATCTATAATTAATTCTACAGCTTCCGAGTGATTTATAGCTTCAAGATGTTCATGAACAGATTTGCCACTAATTGTAATTCCTTTATCAACCACCAAAGCTGTTTCTTGCAATGTTAGTGTATTTCCTTCAATACGATTACTATCATATGTATATTGAATTCGAAAGTATTCTTCTAAATTTTCAAGCTGTTCTTTAGGCAAAGGACGCAAAGCATCTAATCGCTTTTTTAATGTATCTATCTTTTTTACTATTTTTTTATCGCTACTATTTACTTTGCCATAACTAAATCTATTTTCGGCAACTTGAAGTGCTTCAAATGCAAAATCTTCTCCTTCAAGTTCTTTATAAATTTTTTCTGAAAGCCATTGTATTTGCAGTTCCTTTAATGTTATACTATAAACTTTTGCAATTTTACCAAGTTGCTCTTTAGTTGGCAATCGATTTCCACTTTCAAAACGGTTTAATAAAGAACCATCTATTTTTAAAATCTCGGATGCTTCAACTCCCGTGAGATTTTTTTTCTCACGATATCCTTTTAACATATTTCCTAAATTTCCCATATATGTCAAATATACTATTTATTTTTATATTTTTGACAAATTTAGTCAATTTTATAAAAATAAATAATATTATACTTTATTCAGAGTAAATTCAAGATCATTATTTTTTAGCTTAATGATGGATTTATATATTTAATACTAAATTTGTGCTTCAAAAATAAAAACTATGTCAACAGCAGAAAACAAAGGCCCAATTTCAAAATTTATTGAACACCATTATAAACATTTTAACGCTGCGGCATTAGTTGATGCGGCAAAAGGTTATGAAACACATTTAACACAAGGTGGTAAAATGATGGTAACTCTTGCTGGTGCAATGAGTACAGCTGAATTAGGAAAATCTTTGGCAGAAATGATTCGTCAAGGAAAAATCGATATTATATCTTGTACTGGTGCAAACTTAGAAGAAGATATTATGAACCTAGTAGCGCATAGCCACTACAAACGTGTTCCTAATTATAGAGATTTATCGCCTCAAGATGAATGGGATTTATTAGAGAACCATTATAACCGCGTTACAGACACTTGTATTCCTGAAGAGGAAGCTTTTCGTCGTTTACAAAAACACATTCACAAAATATGGAAAGATGCTGATGATAAAGGAGAGCGTTATTTTCCACATGAGTTTATGTACAAAATTTTATTGAGCGATGAGTTAAAACAATATTACGAAATAGATCCAAAAGATAGTTGGATGCTTGCAGCTGCTGAACGCAATTTACCAATGGTTGTTCCAGGTTGGGAAGATAGCACGATGGGAAATATTTTTTCATCTTACGTTATAAAAAATGAATTAAAAGCTTCAACCATGAAAAGTGGTATTGAATACATGGTTTGGTTAGCAGATTGGTATCCGAAAAACTCTGGTGGACACGGTATTGGATTTTTTCAAATTGGTGGCGGTATTGCTGGCGATTTTCCAATATGTGTTGTACCAATGTTATATCAAGATATGGAAATGCAAGACATTCCTTTTTGGAGTTATTTTTGCCAAATTTCTGATTCAACTACAAGTTATGGTTCATACTCTGGAGCTGTGCCTAACGAAAAAATTACTTGGGGTAAATTAGATGTAAATACACCAAAATTTATTGTAGAAAGTGATGCAACCATTGTTGCTCCTCTTATTTTCTCTTGGGTTTTAGGTTGGTAATAATCAACGAATTATAATATTTAAGTCGTCTGTTTAATTATAGACGACTTTTTTTATTAGAAACATCGGGCGTGCCCCAGCTAAAAGAGGCAAGGATGGGTCAGGCTTTCCACTGCAATCTATTAGTTGCGAAATACAACTAATAGGATTTTCGTTACAATCCTTCACGCAAAATAAAATGGTACGGTATTTCAAGCCTTAAAAACTATATTTATTATAAAATAAGAATCCAATATTCTAATTGATTCCATTGTATCTAATTCAATTATTTAGTATCTTTAATTATCAAAATTTCAATTTACATACTCATTATTTTCAGTTTTATTATTGTAAGTTCTTGCAAAAAAAGTAAAACTGAAACTCCACCTGATTTAGGTTATGATTATGCACCTGCTATAATTGGCAGTTACATTGTATATGATGTAGATTCGACTTATTACGATGATTTTAGTCATGATACCTTAAATTATAAATTCAGAATAAAGGAAAAATTTGAAGAAAATTACATTGACAATCAAGGAAGAAATGCAGTAAAAATAGTGCGATACATCAAAAAATATAATCCCTTAATAAGTTACGATAATATTGCTTGGACCATTAAAGATGTTTGGAGTTGCATTAAAACCAATACAACCTACGAAGTAGTTGAAGAAAATGTACGATTAGTAAAACTAACATTTCCGGTTAAAGTTGATAATTATTGGAATGGGAACGCTCAAAACACAATAGGAGAATGGAATTATAAATATAATTACATTGACCAATATGAAACTGTTAATGGCGTTGCATTTGAAAATGTATTATTTGTTGAGCAAAAAGATGATAAGCTAAAAAATGTTATTCACCGCCAATATTATATTGAAAAATATGCCAAAAATATTGGCTTAATTTACCGCGAAATAAAAGATCTTTACTCAAATACTGTTTTACTAAATGTGCCAGTTGAACAAAGAATAGAAAAAGGAATAATATACAAACAAACATACATTACACATGGGACCGAATAAATTAATAAAGCAATTGGTTGTTTTAACAATCACAAGTATTTCATTTTTAGCAAATGCACAAGCACCAACCAAATATTGGGTAAGGTTTAAAGACAAAACAGGCTCGCCCTACTCTATTTCTACACCAAGTGTATATTTATCGGCAAAATCAATATCACGAAGAACAACACAAGGTATTGCAGTTGATATGACAGACATTCCCGTAAATCAATCATACATTAACTTAGTTAATGCAACCGGAGCAACTGTTTTCCAAAGGTCAAAATGGATGAATGCTGCTATCGTAATCATTACTTCACCAGCACAATTAGCAGCTGTAAACGCACTAACCTGTGTTTTAAGTTCTACACCAGTTGGTCGATTTAAAAGAGTAATAACTGATGAAATAACAAATAAACCAACATCCTCATTCAAAACCTCTGCATCATCAGTTGGTTATAATTATGGACCATCATTTACTCAAGTAAATCAAATTGGCGCAGATTGTATGCATAGCCTTGGATTTAGAGGGCAAAATGTAATGATAGCCGTTATTGATGATGGTTTTAATCAAGCAGATGTTAACCCAGTTTTTGATTCATTAAGAAACGAAGGAAGACTTTTAGGAACAAGAGACATTGTAGCCGGAAATACAGCCGTGTTTGAAGATGATTCTCACGGTGCTATGGTTTTATCATTAATGGCAGGTAACTCTCCAGGAAATTTAATTGGAACGGCTCCAAAAGCAAAGTATTGGTTATTACGTTCGGAAGACGCATTAAGTGAAAAAATAATTGAAGAAGATAATTGGGTAGTTGCCGCCGAATTAGCAGATAGCCTTGGTGCTGATATTACAACAACATCGTTAGGATATACAACTTTTGATAATCCAGCAGATAATCACATATATGCAAACTTAAATGGAAAAACTTCTGTTGCCTCGATAGCTGCAACGATGGCAACACGAAAAGGAATTTTTGTATTAAACGCGGCTGGCAATGAAGGTAATGGTGCTTGGCTTTATATTGGTGTACCTGCTGACGCTGATAGTATTTTAACGATTGGTTCTGTAAATAGTTCTGGAATTCATTCAAGTTTTAGCTCACAAGGTCCAACTGCTGATGGAAGAATTAAACCTGATGTTAGCACCATGGGTGAAGGGTCATATGTTTGCCAACCTGGTTATAATTTTACAAGTGGTAACGGAACTTCATTTGCTTGCCCAATCATGGCAGGTGCTGTAGCCTGTTTAATACAAGCACATCCTACAAAAACAAATATGCAAATATTAAATGCTATTAAATCAACGGCTTCTAAATCAACATCACCTGATAATTTATATGGTTGGGGAATTCCAAATTTATGTGCAGCAAATTCTTATTTACAAACCTTATCATTAAACGAAAATAGATTTGAAAATAATTTAAAATTATATCCAAATCCTGCAAAAAATGAAATTTCGTTTCAATTAAACTACGAAGTGCAAAAAGTACAATTAACTGATGTGTTTGGCAAACAAATAGACTTTACTTTAACAAATTCTGATAATAATAATTATAAAATAAATTTCAATTCATCATTAGCTAATGGCGTTTATTTTATTTCTATTCATACATCAAGCGGAATTGTAAATACAAAATTTGTAAAAGAATAAGGTTTTTAGTTTTTTATATTCTCAAATATTTAAAAACTAATTGTTAAAAATAATCTTGCAATTGGTCTTATATTATTGACACTATTGAAAGTCTTTTTTTGAAGATGACCATATTTTGGATATTCTACAATTGATGTATTTGAATGAAACATATCACAATATATTTCTGGTGAAATAAAAACATGTTCATGTAATTTTATTTTTGAGCCAAGGCCTAAATTTATTCCAAACTGGTCTGATTTTGCTAAAAAGTATTCTTCTTCGGGTAAATATAATGTGCCATTAGAACAAAAATTTCTATAATAAAGGTCTGAAAAAACATATAATAACTCTTTACTTTTCATTAAATGATACTGTCCTCCTATTGATATTTGAAAATCCTTATTATTTGAGGTTCCGCCTGGCAATGTTCCAATTTGACTACCATTTACATAAAAAGACTCCGTACTATTTTCAGCATAATTTACTGTAGCGCGCAAAGACGTTCTTTTTTTTGAAACTCTGTAAAATATTCCTGTAACAAATTGAAAATACCGATGGTCGGCAATCGAATAGTATATTTGAGTAGGAATTGTAAAGGAAACTATTTTTGTTCCGAATTCATGCCTAATCTTATTATCATCTTGACCAAAAAAAATAGATTTTAAAGAAACTAAAAAAATGCTCACAATAATAAAACGATTCATATTCTTACAAAACGAAATTATTTTTAAAATATTGTGATTACTAAATTATGCTGAGAGAATTAAATAAACTAATTGTCTCGAGCTGCTTAATTTAATTTTAAACCCAACTCGTCCTCGTTTAGCGGAGCATAACAAGGACGTTATAGAAGGGCGTTTGTACGCCCAAAACTATTTTTAATAATATTAACATTGATAAATATAAACTTTTACTTTATGCGTTACAAACGCATTTTTAAAGCATCCTCGTTCCCGCTATCGCTCAAACTAGGACTAGGTGGGGGATTTGCTGTTAGCGTTAGTTTATTACCAGTCTGACTTAGTTTTTGAAATGTCTTTTAACTGATTTTCAAAACTCTCAATTATTTTTAGAACAGCTTTATCAATTTCATCAAAGCAGAATATAGAATGTTTTGTCCATACTTTTGCTCCCACTGGTCTTGTTTCACAATTCTTTTTAAAACCTTCTAAACTCTCCTCCGTAGCACCCGGTTGCATCATGATAAGTTTAAAGTTTGTAATTTCTAATTTGGTTTTACCGTCTTTAAAATGTGATGTAATACTATACGTCACTTTGTAGGAATAGACTACTTCTTTTCCCATTGCTTTAACTGGGGCACTTATATCAAATTGTCCAGTTTGAACGAGGGTAGTATTTTCTACGTCATTAAGAAAAGTACTTTTTAAGTACTGGTCGATATACCATTTTTTCGCCTTTAGATAAAGTATCTTTGCGTCTTGTCCGTCGACTTGTATTATCTTTCTATAAGAGTACTTATTATATGCACTGTCAAAAGGAACTTTTATAACTTTGTCATTGTCCCCAGCAAATGCTAAGTTCAAGAAACAAATGTTTAACAAGATTAAAGAAATTGTTTTCATATTATTTTAAATTATTAATGTCCAATTACAAATTGCAGCTAACTCACTTATAGGACTGATTTTTTCATTCTTATGATGTTAATTTAGTAATATAAGGATGATTTTTACTGTCTTATTTGTTTTATCAAATATATCTTTATTTCCATAAACTTCAATGGTAAATATAAATTTGCGTTAAGAATTGAAGTGATAATACTTTTTGAGGCACAATAAAAGATTGCAAGGAAAAGCTCCCGAAAAAATCGGGACAAGTTGACCCGCAGGGGAACGCCCTAATTCTCATTTTTATTCTTAAAATACTTTTGAAGGCAAAAGTATTCAAAACCTTATGATTTTGTGAAAGGCAATTCCTGCGGACCGCTGATAAAATGAATCCTTTCGCTCTTGCCTTCGCATATTCATTTGACAGCTATTGCTGCACAAAATCATAGCATAACATCTGATGTGTAAACTTCGTAAGCAAATATAAATATGCGTTAAGGATTGCAGTGAAAATCCTTTTTGAGGTACGAAAAAAGATTGCAACGAAAAGCCTGGCCGAAGGCAACGCCCTAATCATTTAAATAAAATATAAAATCGCGTTAAGGATTGCAGTGAAAATCCTTTTTGAGGCACGAAAAAAGATTGCAACGAAAAGCCTGGCCGAAGGCAACGCCCAAATAAAAAATTAAACCATCATAGCCTTAAGCTTCTCGATTGTATAATCAATCTCTTCTTTGGTATTATATTTAGAAAATGAAAAACGAATTGATGCTCTTGATGTATCCGTTCCAATACCACGCAACACATGCGAACCTTGATTACTACCGCTACTACAAGCACTTCCACCACTTGCGGCAATACCTGCAATGTCTAAATTAAACAACATCATTTCAGCATCGGGATGAGCTGGGAAACGGCAGTTTAAAACAGTGTATAAACTATTATTATTTCCAGTTTCGCCATTAAATTCAATACCTGGAATTGATTTTTCCAATTGCTCTTTCATGTAATTTTTTAAACCTTGAATGTGAGCAATATGTTCATCCATTTCTAAATAACAAATTTCGAGTGCTTTAGCTAAACCAATTATTCCTTGTGTACATTCAGTACCACCACGCATGTTGCGCTCTTGTGCACCACCAAGTATCATTGGTTTTATTTTGATATTATGTTTAATATATAAAAAACCAACACCTTTTGGTCCATGAAATTTATGAGCTGCACAGGTAACAAAATGCACTTTTACTTTTTGTAAATCCATTGGGTAATGTCCCATTGTTTGCACTGTATCACTATGAAATACAGCATCGTATTTTTCGCAAATCTCCCCTACTTTTTCTAATGGTAATAATGTTCCTATTTCATTATTAGCATGCATTAATGAAACTAAACTACGTTCATTATTTTTCAATAATTCTTCTAAATGATTTAAATCAACATTACCTTTTTCGTCTACATTTACCCAACTCAATTTTACTTTACCAGCTTTTTCTAAAATCTGCAAGGTATGTTCAACGGCATGATGTTCAATTTTACTTGTGATGGCATGTGTTATTCCAAGCGTATCAATACTTTGATTAATTGCCATATTATCTGCTTCTGTTCCGCCTGAAGTAAAAAATATTTCAGCAGGGCTTACATTTAATAATTTAGAAACTGTTTTACGAGCAACTTCAATTGCAGAACGTGTTTTACGTCCAAATGCATGAATAGAAGATGGGTTTCCGTATTCCTCTTTCATAAAAGGAACCATGGCATCAAACACTGTATCATCTAATCTTGTTGTTGCGGCGTTATCTAAGTAAACTTTCATATATAATTTCTTTTGTAATTATTTTTGTGCGAATATACACATACCAATTATTCAAACACTAAATTCTGAAATTAGTCTAATTGTATAAATTGGTAATTATAATATTCCTACAATTCCTATTTTATAATCTCTTTAATATCTTCAATTATTTTTTTAGCTAAAGTATCAGCAGTGCTTAAGCTCTGACTTTCACTGTAAATCCTAATAATCGGCTCTGTATTTGATTTTCTTAAATGCACCCATTCTTTATCAAATTCTATTTTTACTCCATCAATTGTATTTACAGGCTGGCTCTTATATTTAGTATGTATACTTTCTAATACTTTGTCAACATCAATTTGTGGTGTTAATTCAATTTTATTTTTCGAAATATAATAATTTGGATATGATTTTCTCAACATCGATGTTGTTTTTCCAAACTTTGCTAAATGTGATAAAAATATGGCAATACCAACTAACGCATCTCTTCCGTAATGAATTTCTGGTAAAATAACGCCACCATTTCCTTCGCCACCAATAATTGCATTGGTTTCTTTCATCATATTTACAACATTTACTTCACCTACAGCACTTGCCGAATAAGATCCTCCAATTTTTTCGGTTACATCACGTAGCGCACGAGTGGATGATAAATTTGAAACTGTGTTTCCTCCTTTATGGTAATTTAACACCGCATCAGCAACTGTTACTAAGGTATATTCTTCGCCAAACATTTCACCATCTTCGCAAACTAATGCTAATCGGTCAACATCAGGGTCAACACTAATTCCAACATCGGCATTTGTTTTCACAACTTCTGCAGCTAAATCTCTTAAATGTTCGGGCAACGGTTCTGGATTATGAGCAAAATGACCAGTTGGGTCACAATGTATTTTATGGATAGTTTGAACGCCTAATGCTTCTAATAATTGAGGAATTACAAAACCACCTGTTGAATTAACCGCATCAACAACCACTTTAAAATTTGCTTTCTTTATTGCCTCAACATCCACATATGGTAATGCTAACACTTTATTGATATGTAAAGTTATTAAATCGTTACGTTGACCATAAACTCCTAAATCGCTTACATCAGCATAATTAAAATCTTCTTTATCTGCTAATTCTAAAATAAATTTGCCTTCGCTATCCGAAATAAATTCACCTTTATTGTTCAATAATTTTAAAGCATTCCATTGTTTTGGATTATGACTTGCTGTTAAAATAATTCCACCATCAGTTTTTAATTCAGTAACAGCTATTTCAACAGTTGGCGTTGTACTTAAACCAACATCTATCACATCAATTCCTAAGCCCACAAGTGTTCCGCAAACTATATTATTAACCATTTCTCCCGAAAGCCTTGCATCTCTTCCTATTACAATACTTGGTTTTTTAGAACCATAGGTTTGCTTAATCCAAATGCCGTAAGCTGATGCAAATTTTACAATATCAAGAGGACTTAATCCATCTCCTGGCTTTCCGCCAATTGTTCCTCTAATGCCTGAAATACTTTTTATTAAACTCACAAATTATCTTTTAAAATTACGATAACAAATATACCATAATAGCCAAAGATGTAAGTGATAAACTTTTCTACAAAATAGTATTTTATTGTTAAAAATTAGTGTTTTATTACTGGTTTTAAACCTTAAATTTGTAAAAAGATTAAAAGAATAATTAAATGAGTGAATTTGAAGGAGAAAGTCTTTCTAATGAAGATTTTGAAAAAAGTTTGAAACGATTTGAAGAAATGATTTCTTCAGATGTCCCTCAATTTTTTGATGCCGATGAATTAGAAGAAATCATCGATTATTACATGCAATGGTTTAACCTTGAATTAGCAAAAAAAGCCATTGATTATGCAACTGAACAATATCCAATAAATAGTTCTATTAAAATAAAAAAAGCTCAATATTTATCTTCACAACATAACACACGTGAAGCTCTTTTAATATTAAATGAAATTGAAGAAGTAGAAAGTTCGAATAGTGAATTATATATGACTCGTGGTTTCATTTATAGTCAGATTGGATTAAGTGAACAAGCCATTGAAAATTTTAAAAGTGCTTTGCCTTTAGCTGAATTTAAAGATGAAGTGTATGTTGCCATTGGTGTAGAATTTTTAAATGATGAAAAAGCTGCTGATGCACTTTATTATTTAAAAAAAGCAATCAAATTAAATCCAGAAAATGAAGTTGCTTTAAATGAATTATCTCTTTGTTTTGAATTAACAGGTAAAAGCGAAGAAGCTATTTCTTTTTATGAAACCTATATTGATGGAAGTCCTTATAATTATTATGCTTGGTTTAATTTAGGTATTAGTTATAACCGATTAGGATTATACGAAAAAGCAGTTGATGCATATGATTATGCAATTGCAATTAAAGATAATTTTTCATCTGCCTATTTTAATAAAGCCAATTCTTTAGCTCAGCAAGATAAATATGCAGAGGCTATTGCAGTATATAAAGAAACTTTTAAGCATGAAGAACCAGACGCTAATACTTATTATTATATTGGAGAGTGTTACGAAAATTTAACTCAATACGATGACGCATTAGTAAATTATAATAGAGCAATAAAATTAGATCCAGCATCGGCAGATGCATGGTTAGGAGTTGGTATTGTTTTAGATTATCAAAACAGAATTACCGAAAGTATTCATTACATAAAAAAAGCTATTGAAATAAACCCTAATATGCCAGAGTATTGGTATGTTTTTGCTGAAGTTCAACACAAATTAGGTTTTTTAGAAGAAGCTGCTGCTGCATATTTAAGAGTAATTGAATTAGGCTATGATGAATTTGATGTTTATATCGATTATGCAAAACTATTGTATGATGGTGAATATTATAAAGATTGCGAAAAAATTTTAGCAGAAGGAATTACTAAATTCCCCAATACTCCTGAATTAATTTACCGAATGAGTGGTTTACAAATGGAACTGGGAAGAAAACAAGATGGCATGACTTTTTTAGAAAATGCCTTACAATTAGATTATTCAAAACATACCGAATTATTAGAATACTTGCCTATTCTAGAAACAGATACAGCAGTAATGCAGTTAATACAATCATTTAAAAAATAAAATATATGCCAAATTATAACATCACACTTCCATTTTTACCAGAAAGAACCGAAAGACCACGTAATAGTGGAATTACAATGGTAATGGACAAAGGAATTTCATTAAGACAAGCTCAGGATTTTGTAGAAAGTTATTCAGACTATGTAGACTTTGTAAAGCTTGGTTTTGGAACTTCAGTAGTTTCTAAAAATGTAAAAGAAAAAATTAAACTATACAAAAATGCAGGTATAAAAACTTACTTAGGAGGTACTTTTTTTGAAGCCTGTGTTGCAAGAGGGAAATTTGATGAGTATCAAAAATTTATTGACGCTTATGGTTTAGATTCAGCAGAAGTTTCTGATGGAAGTATTGAAATGGCACACGATAGCAAATGTGAATACATTAGTAAACTGGCAAAAAACTTTACAGTGTTATCAGAAGTTGGTTCTAAAGAAGAAGGCATCATTATTCATCCAGCAAAATGGGTCAGTATGATGAAAGCAGAATTAGAAGCTGGTTCTTTTAAAGTAATTGCTGAAGCTCGCGAAAGTGGGACTGTTGGTATATTTCATAAAAATGGAAGTGCACACTCTATGTTGATTACACGTATTACAAATAAAATTAAAGTAGAAGATATTATTTGGGAAACTCCTCAAAAATCTCAACAAGTTTATTTCATTAATTTATTTGGCGCTAATGTAAACGTTGGTAACATTGGTGTTGATGATGTCATTCCTTTAGAAACATTAAGAATTGGATTAAGAGGTGATACCTTTTTTAATTATATGCCTGAAGGAACAAAAGAGAAAATATTTTAAAAAATAGTAATAAGTCATAAAAAATATTGAACAAGAAAAAATAAAGACAATGAAAGAAATAACTCCATTAGAATTACAACAATTAATTAACGACAAAAAAGATTTTCAATTAATTGACGTTAGAGAAGAATACGAATTTGATGAAGTAAACATCAATGGAGAGTTAATTCCTATGGGGGAAGTAATGGATAACGTTGATAAAATATCTAAAGACAAACAAGTTGTAATTCATTGCCGTAGCGGAAAACGAAGTGCAACAGTAATTGGTGCTTTGGAAAGTCAGCATGGCTTTACAAATTTATATAACCTAAAGGGCGGTATTTTAGCCTATTTGGAAGAAACTAAATAATTCTTTTTTACATTTTTATGTAAATTATGTTTAGGCTATACATTCCAATTGCACTTGCTGCACTTTTTTTATTTTGGATATTATTTCGTCTAGTAATAAAAAAAGATCTTCATAAAAATTATAATACCTTATTTTTAGGTTTATTTTTTATTAGTATTTGGGCTGTTATTTATATTGCAATTTTAAAGGATTAAGTGTTTATGTAATAATATTGCTAATCCTTTTCATTTATCCCTTTTATAAAATCACTTATCAAATAAGCTATTAGTTTTCCTGTTTTATTATCTGCTTTAATATGAGATAAAATAGGCGCACCTTCTGCAATATGAAAATATAAAGCTGGTAATTGTTTTGCCGTTTGATAAACAAATTGCCTTGCTTGTATAGGCGATAACCCACTACTAGTTTTAGCACTCGATGGCACATTGGTAATGGCATCTAAATCTATTTCAACTCCGCAGGCTTCATGTTTCACAAAACCAATGGTTTGATTTAACGTATTTGTAAACGTTTTAAGTTCACGCACAAATACATCTTCATACGTACTATAATATAATTGTGAATTATGCTTTGTAAATGTTTTTAAAACATCGTTTGTATTATACTGCTCGTGCATACAAAATACAGAATATTTATTAATGTAGTTTCCGAAAAACGCGTAACTAAAGCCATTTCCACTATGTCGACCTTCCTCTGGTCTAAAATCGGTATGAGGATCACAATTTATGACGTTAATTTTTTTAGATAAAACTTCTGAGCAAGCTTTAATAATAGGAAAAGCATTGTTATGTCCGCCACCAATTATTATAGGGATTTTGTTTGCTGAAATTATTTTTGAAACTATAGCGCAAACTCGTTCATCTATTTCGGAAACTAATTTGCGTAATTCTAAAATATGCAAATCTGTTTTTAAATTGTGTTGGATTGATTTTTCCATTAAGTCTTCTACAAAAACATGTCCTAACACACAACACTCTTTTCCATTTAAAAACTCATTACTTTGTTGGTTCAAAAAACTATCTAATGCTGGCTTCCAAGCTGTGTGTGCGCCACCTCTACCCATATTAGCTCTAATACCTATATCTTCTGGAATACCAATTAAAACAAATTTAATATTGGGGTTTTTTAATTCATTTTCCCAGTTCTTAATGTCTGATATTACAACAATTTCATCTCCAATTTTTATTTCATTATTACGGTTTCTCGTAATACTTTCAATGTTTTTTTTACTATAAAATTCTATAAAATTCATTATTTAATATTTTTACATTCAAAAAAAAACATTCATCTAAATAGATGAATGTTTTAATAATTTAAAATGGTATTAACTACCACTCTTCTCCATTAGCAGGTTTATCACTTGATATTTTCATTGCTTCTTTTAAATCATTTGCTAAAAAAGCAGCTTGTTTTAATGCTTGACTGCGCATTTGCTTCCACAATTGAGGTGGCATTTTCATACTTCCACACTTAGGAACATCGCTATAAATATCTCCTCCAGAAAATTCTGCATTTTTTGCTACGTGGTTAATTTTAGAAATTGTGTAACGATACTTACCTTCTTTTGCATCAATGCTAACATGCATTGTAAATGTTCCATCAGCATCTGCAATAGGATTTAGTTCTTTAGTTTTGTAAACAAAAATCGCTAAACATTCTGCTTTACTTCCAGTTGTTACACCACTTCCTTTTACATATTTTGGATTTTCAATTTTCACAAAATTCACAGCACGTTTTAAAATTTCCGAAGAATTCATTGGCCCTAATTTTGCTGTATCTGCTGCTGGAAATGAACCATCTGCATTTGCAACCATTGCTTTTGGCTCAGCATCAATAAAAATAACTTCTTGAATTTTCTTCTCCTCCTTTTTTGGTTCTTGAGCATTAGCATTAAATGCAAACACTAACAATATTAAACTTAAACCTGCTTTAAAAATATTCATGTTACTTTTTTATTTTTTATTTAATTACAAATAAGGCAATTCAAAATTATACGTTCACTAAATTAATATATTTTCACAAACTTACTAGGATTTACTTCTAGCATCAAATTGTAAATAACATCAAACACATCATCAGCGCTTGGTTTACTAAAATAATCACCATCAGATCCATACGCTGGGCGATGAGCTTTTGAGGCAATAGTAATTGGTTTAGAATCTAAATATTGGTAACCACCTTGTTCTTCTAATACTTTTTGTAACATGTAAGCTGTTCCTCCACCAGGAACATCTTCATCAAAAAACACAACTCTGTTTGTTTTTTTAATTGATTCAACAATGCTGTGGTTTATATCAAACGGCAATAATGTTTGCACGTCAATTAATTCCACTGAAATCCCATGCTCATTTAATTGTTTGATTGCATCCTGAGCAATTCGAATTGATGAACCATAAGTTACAACTGTAACATCTGAACCAACAATTAATGTTTCAGGAAAACCTAATTGAATTTTATATTCACCAATATTTGATGGTAATTTTTCTTTTAAACGATATCCATTTAATGGCTCAATAACTAAAGTAGGTTCATCAGCCTCTAACAATAAATTATAAAAACCAGCTGCTTGTGTCATATTTCGAGGAACGCAAACATTAATTCCACGACAAGCACTCACAATCATCCCCATTGGTGAACCACTGTGCCAAACTCCTTCTAAACGATGACCACGCGTACGAATAATCACTGGAGATTTTTGCATTCCTTTTGTTCTCCACTGTAAGGTTGCTAAATCATCACTCATAATTTGTAATGCATACAACAAATAATCTAAATATTGTATTTCAGCAATTGGACGTAAACCACGCATGGCTAAACCTATTGCTTGACCCATAATAGTGGCTTCACGAATACCAGTATCAAAAACGCGGTGCTCACCATATTTAAGTTGCAAGCCTTCTAAACCTTGGTTAACGCCGCCAATTTTCCCTGAGTCTTCTCCAAAAATTAGAGTTTCAGGATATTTATTTAAAATAAAATCAAAATTTTCTCTTAATAATTCGCGTCCATCTACTAATTTATCATCATTATAAACCGCATCAACTGGAGCAATGCTGGAAACTTTTTGATTTGATTGAGAATATAAATGAGAACTATATCGATCTGTATTTTCAATATTTGATTGATTTAACCAATGGGTTAATTGAATTCTAGCTGGTGAATTTTCTGATTTAACCAAACGTAAAACTTTTTTTACAGCAATTAATATATCTTTTCTAATTGGCTCTTTAATTGAGTTTAATTCAGTCTTTACAGCATTGATTATATCTGCATGTGAACCAATTGCAAGATCATTAAAAATTGAACTCACTGTTTCAACTTCTGATTTAATTGGCTTTAAATATTCCGACCAAGCTGCAGTTTTAGCGTCTCTTACCGCAATTTTTGAATCTTCTTCAATTTTCACTAATTCCGTTTCGTTAGCAATTGCATTTTCTAAAATCCATTCTCGCATTTTTTTAACACAATCAAAGTCAGTTTCAAATTGCAAACGAGCTGCGTCTTTGTAACGCTCATGAGAACCTGAAGTACTATGCCCTTGTGGCTGAGTAACTTCTTCAACATGAACTAAAACTGGTACATGTTGTTCTCTGCAAATTGTAATTGCTTTTTCGTATGTTTCGCATAAATGCGCATAATCCCAACCTTTTGTTTTTAAAATTTCAAATCCATTTCCACCATTTTCTCTTTGAAAACCTTTTAAAATTTCAGAAATGCTTTCTTTTGTAGTTTGATATTTTTTTGGCACTGAAATTCCATGTCCATCATCCCAAACACTCATTAACATAGGTACTTGTAAAACTCCTGCTGCATTTATAGTTTCCCAAAATAATCCTTCAGAAGTAGACGCATCACCAATAGTTCCAAACGCAACTTCGTTTCCTTTATTACTGAAGTTTAAAAATTTACCTTTTTGTAATTCTTCATTTTTTTTATAAAAATGAGATGCATAAGCTAAACCTAACAATCGAGGCATTTGTCCAGCAGTTGGAGAAATATCAGCTGAAGAATTTTTTTGATTCATTAAGTTTTTAAACGAACCGTCGTCATTTAAACTTTGTGTTCCAAAATGTCCGCCCATTTGTCTACCAGCACTCATTGGGTCGTGTTTAATATCAGTATGACCGTATAAACCAGCAAAATAATTTTGAAGTGATAAAGCACCAATGGCCATCATAAAAGTTTGATCACGGTAATAACCACTTCTAAAATCACCATTTTGAAATACTTTAGCCATAGCAACTTGTGCTAATTCTTTCCCATCTCCAAAAATACCAAACTTAGCCTTACCAGTAAGTACTTCCTTACGACCTAATAAACTTGTTTGACGACTTTCATTTATAAGTTTAAAGTCGTTTAAAACAATCAGTTTAAATTCTTCAAATTTTAAGCCCTTTGAGGCTGATTTAAGTTCTTGCTGCATAATGTAACTGTAATATACAAATATATATTTTTGGGTGGAATTACAAAACTTATTTAGAGTATATTTTAGCTATTTTCTATATAAAATTTAACATTTTCAAAGTAATTATAATTATACTAAATTTGAACATGGAAAGTTTATCTCAAAAAATAAAAACCCTTTTATTATCAGAAAATTACACTTTTAAACAATTAGCTGATTATTTAGGTTTATCTGAATCTGAACTTGAGAATGGATTAGAAAACAAAACACTTGAAATAAGACATTTAGAAGAAATTTCTAAAAACTTAAAAGTACCATTATACAGTATTTTCAGAGATCCACAAATTAAAAAAGACATTTTTGAACAACCATTTTTTACTAATAAACTATGGAAAGTTGAAGAAGATTTAAGTCCACAAAAATTAATTGAAGAAATTAACTTATTAAAACAAGTTATTGTATACAAAGAAGCTGAACTTGCAAAGAAATTGAAGTAATAAGTCGCACTTTTTACTCCCAATACTAATGCTATATTTGTATGACGAATTTTAATCCTTTATGATAGATATATTTCTTACGTTTTTATTAGTTTTATTGAATGGCTATTTTGTAGCTGCCGAATTTGCTTTAGTAAAAGTACGTTCATCTCAAATTGATTTAATTGTACAAAAAGGCAGTAAACGAGCAAAAATCACCCAACAAATTCTTCAAAAATTAGATGCATACTTATCTGCTTCTCAACTTGGTATTACTTTAGCTAGTTTAGGTTTAGGTGCTTATGGCGAACATGTTATGAGTAAAATTGTAAGTGGTGTTTTCAATAACTTAAACATGGTAGTTAATGAACATTTTGTAACTGTACCTATTGCATTTACGCTTATTACATTTTTACATATTACATTAGGAGAACAAGTTCCAAAAATGTTTGGAATAAAATATTCTATAGAAACTGCCTTATTTATAGCTTGGCCATTACGTATATTTTATTTTGTGTTTTCACCATTTATTTGGTTATTAAACAAATCGTCCAATTTAATTTTAAGAATTTTAGGTATTAAAAAAATTGGTGAGGACGATGTACATTCGGAAGAGGAATTACGTATGATTTTGACTGAGAGTGAAGAAGGCGGAGCGATAAAACCAAGTGAAAACGAATTAATTCAAAATGTTTTTGATTTTGATGACCGTATTATTAAACAAATTATGGTTCCACAAAATCGAATATCTGCATTGGATGTTGAACTTGGAAGAACCGTTATGATACAACGTGTGATTGATGAAGGATACTCTAGATTACCAGTTTACTTAGGAGATATTGATAATGTTATTGGAATTGTTCATTCTAAAGATATTTTAAAAGCCGTAATTGATAATAAATTTAAAACGATTAGAGATATTATGCGTCCTGCGCATTTTATTCCAGAAAGTATGCATGTCAATAATTTATTACGTGATTTTCAGAAACTTCATATTCAAATGGCGATTGTTACCAATGAATTTGGTGCAACAGCTGGTGTGGTTACAATGGAAGATATTATTGAAGAATTAGTTGGTGAAATTCAGGATGAACACGATGAAGAAAAACCAATTGTAGAAAAGAAAAGTGAAACAGAATACATTGTTAATGCTCATAGCAGTATAGGTGATGTAAATGAAGCCTTGCCAATGTCGTTACCCGAAAATCCTAAATACGAAACTGTTTCTGGTTTAATTAACTTCCTTTGGGGCAGAATACCTGCTGTTAACGAAAAAAGAAGTTACGAAGGCTACGAAATCAGTATTCTACAAAGAAAAAAACAAACTGTAGAAATGGTTAAATTGAGAATTTTAGAGCCAAACAAAGTAGAGTAATGCATTTTATGATGTATGAATCTATTAAATTTAGCCTATCCTAATTTATAAAGTAACACCAATAACCATTACGTCATCAACTTGTTCTAAATTGCTTTTCCATTTAATAAATTCAGTTTCAATAAAATCCTTTTTTTCAATTGAATTTAATTGCTGAATATCAGTAAGCCATTGTTTAAAACGTGACACCATCAATTTTTTACCACTTGGGCCACCAAACTGATCAGCAAAACCATCCGAAAAAACATAAAATTCTTTTATAGATTCCTTGTTAACTGTGTGTTGAGTAATATTTACAGAATCAATATGTGAGCCACCAATAGGTGTTTTTGTGGCTTTGATTTCGTGCAGATTATTTTCTTTATCAAAATAAAATAGTGGTCTATTCGCTCCAGAGTATATTAATTCTTTATCATTAATGATAACGAGGCAAGCATCCATTCCATCTCGGTTATCAGAACCTAAAACATCTTGTTTTAAAGAACTTCTTAATTCACGATGCAATGTTTCTAAAATCAGTTTAGGTTCAAAAATTTTATGCTCATGAATAATCTTATGAATTAAATTACTACCAACCATACTCATTAGGGCTCCAGGAACGCCGTGACCAGTGCAATCAGCACAAAACAATAATTTAGAATTATTAATTTCAGTTACATAATAAAAATCTCCACTCACTATATCTCTAGGTTGAAAAAATATAAAAGCATTAGAAAATACTTTATTAAAATACTCAACAGTTGGCAAGATTGAAGTTTGAATTCTCTTTGCATAATTAATACTGTCAATGATATCTTTATTTTTATCTTCAATAATTTGTTTCTGTTCAGTTATTTCAGATGTTCGTTCAATAACTTGTTCTTCTAATACTTGTTTTTGATTTTCTAAATATTTTTGCTTCTCTTTTTCTTGCTCGATTGTTTTAGCTGATAAATTTTCAACTTCAATTAATTTATTAGAGAGTGTGTTATTGGTATGTGAAATTTGAGCAGCTAAAAAAACAGTAATACTAATTGGAATACTAACAATACTTAATAATAAAAGAACAAAAATTATTAACCCAAAAAACGAGTTACCAGTATCTATCGTGTGAATTGTCATTGAAACAACAACTAACGAGATAATAAAAATAAAAAAGATAATTATACCAAATGCTATATATTTTGCTCCATGAATTTTTTGTTTAATGGCATTATATAATAACTTCAAGGTAACTATTACAGATGTTATTGCCAAAGTAATTAAAACAATATTTCCTAAAAACACTTCAATGAAAATATTTAATATCATAACTCCACATAAAATAACAAATATAAAATGCCACTTTTCTCTTTTAAATTTAAAAAAGGAAATAAGCATGTTCGGCAATAACGTTAATCCAATTGCGGGCACAATATCATTAATGATATTAAGAAAATTCAAAAATTGTAAATTATCAACTGCTTTTACTGAAATTAATCCTGTAATAAAAAGAGCAAACATAAAACAAAACATAGAATATAATAAATTTGCTTTTTCTTTTTTATAAAATAGGAACAAAATAAAATGCACAAATGCAAGTGTGAAAAAAAACATTATTAAAATTGTACCTAAAACAATATTTCCAATAATTGAGTTGAAAACTGACTCATAAAAAGCATCAGTTTCATTAATTGACAAGCTGAACCCTATTTTGTTATTACAATAAATATTTTTGGTTTCATATACTAAATTATTAGCATATCTTACATTAATATCGTAATAAGAATTTGGTTCAAATGCATACGAAAATTTAAGATTATCAGAAACATAAATGTCCTTTTCCTTTAAACTATTAAAGTTACCAAATGACTTTATTTTCTTTTTATTTATAAATATCTCGGCTGTTCCTAACAAATTCAAATGAAATGTAATAGGTTTTAATAAAAAGCTTGAATCTGTTTTAATTCTTTTTTTAAACCAAATAATTTTAGAATGTGATTCACTAATTAATGAATCAGAGTTGAAAAGCGAATTAACTAACCTAGTTTTTCTTTTAAAAGATGACTCAAGAATATTAAGACTATCGTAAGGAAAAAATTCCCAATTCTTTTCTAAATTCAAAGATTTCGGATTATTTAAAGAAACATTTTGAACTGTTTGGGAAAAGAATGGATTTATAAACCAAACTAATAGAACAATAACAATATATAAATTTTTAAATTTCATCAATTATCTAAATAAATCCGACCTTGTCTCCAACTATCCACTGCTTGATACCAAGGTAATTTCAGAATTTCACCTCGTTCCAAATAATAATCATTATCGGTAAATGGATTAATTATTTTACTAAAAGCAAACATAGTAGAATTTGCATTTCCACCATCACCATAAGTCCAAACTTCACCATTACTTCTTTTAGAAACAGTGTTCGGTGCACCAAAAACAACATAAATCATTCCCCTATCTGTTTTCCAACCCTCCTGAAAGCTCGTAAACGTTTTGTTTGCCTCTTGTATTCTGGCATAATACTTTTTTATAAGTTCAGTTGCCCTCTCATTACTTCCACCTAAATCAGTCCAAAATTTATCAATGCAAGCTTTTTTATCAGAAGCGTTTATACAATTATCAAACTCCTTTTTTGCCATAATATAGCGTGTTGCCAATATCATTTGTTCGGCATCTTTTATTTTTGGAAAACTGGGTTCGTAAATATAAAATGTTACTCCATCTTTTGTATTTTCATTTGTTTTTAGATGAAAAAACCCTTTATTAGGAAGTGCCAATTCTATTCTTTCATCTCTTGCATAAACACTAAAACTTGAGTCAGGTTTATAGGTAAAATGTGGCATTTGCTCTGTTGAAAAAGGCGGTGCGGCCAGTTTAAATGTTGACTTGAAATAATCAACACTAAATAATTTTTCTTTATTTCGATTAGATGAAATATAAACTATTTCATTTGGTTTAAAATAATTTGTATAATAAATATCGTTTAGATAATTAGTGATTAAAAAATTTTGTCGATTTCCCGAATTCGATTTGTCAGCAAATAAGCTTTGAGTGTACTGACTTTTTTTATTAAAATCAAATACATTTACATTTACATAATAATTACTACCTTTTTTCAATTTAAAAAACAAAGATCCTTTCAAATCCTTTATCAACACATTAGTTTGTTGATCTCTAATAATTATTGATGCTGTATCATTCTCTGAATTCATTTTTTCTTCTAAACTTATTTGTAAATAAATTTTAATGAAGCTATAAAAGGAATTACTCGTATCTGACTTTTTATAAATTAAAGCTTCATTTGAAATATTATAAAACAATTGACTTATCGAATCGTTAACATGATAAATTAAATATTGCGCTTTTAATTCATTGTTAGATTTTTTGTATAATTTATTACTATTTGCTTGATTAACCTTTTGAGTAGAACAATTACATAGTAATGAAATACAAAACGAAATAATAATTATTTTAGAAATTGATTTAATAGTGCCGTAATTTAATTCTAATTAAAAATACGAATTTTAAATTAAAATTACATCAAAAAAACGCCTAACTGAATCAAAATTTCAGTTAGGCGATTAAATAGTCTCTTATTATTTATTACCTTTTAGTTTTTCATATTCTTTTTCAATAGCATTATGTTTGATAAAAACATAAGCACCTAAAAAACTAAACATCACTCCTATTCCCCAACCCAACATTGGAAAAATGGGCCATGGCACACCTGCTTGATCTTCATTTCTATCAGTAAAATACCATAATAGCCATAAAAAGCTATTAATTACTATATAGGTAGCCAAATGGCGTTTAAACCCTACTCTTTTTTTGGCAATACGCCAAAGTTCTCTGTCGTTTTCTGTTTCCATTATTTTATTTTTTTTAATTCAGTTATTGCTTCTTTTTTTCCCCAATTTGGATAATACAAATCTTCAGGTTTAAAGGTATTAAATTTCTCAATTGCTATTTCAAATAATGGCTTTGCCTTTTTTTGACCACCTCCAAAAGCTGGTGGTGTATTTAAAATTGCTCGCGCTTTTTGCAAATGAGCTCTCGGATTTTCCGGATTTAAAG
>JBBQKU010000017.1:0-74797 GCA_038327195.1 Bacteroidota bacterium
AGTTGCATTAGCAGCATTAACTAGCGTTTCATTTGCTCAGCAAGACCCGCAGTTTACTCAGTTTATGCACAGTAAATTAATTTATAACCCTGGTTATGCTGGTACATCGGATGCTATTTGTGCAAACGTTTTGTATCGTCAGCAATGGGTAAATTTTCCTGGTGCTCCCAAAACAGCTCTTGTTAGTTTTGATATGCCTTTAGGTAATTTACCAATTGGTATTGGTTTAAATGTGATGTCTGATCAAATTGGTTTTGATAAATCGTTATTTGCTCGTTTAGCTTTATCTTATAAACGTCAAGTTGGACCAGGTAATTTAGGTATTGGTGTAGATGGTGGTATCTTACAAAAATCTTTTAATGGCGCATGGATTACTCCTGATGGATCGGGTACTTATGATGCTTCTATTCCTGCTTACACTTCAGGAACTGGAACTTCAATTGCAACAAACGCTGGATTAAATAAAATGTCTTATGATTTAGGTTTTGGTATATATTATGGTATCGCTAATAAAATGTATGTGGGCCTTTCTTCAACTCACTTAACAGCTCAAGATATTTCAGCTAATAGTAATGTTAAATTTGCTTTAGCTCGTCACTACTATTTAGTTGGAGGTTATACATTTGATTTATCTCCAGTTCATGCTTTAACACCTAATGTAAAAGTAAAATCTGATGGAGCATCTACTCAATTAGATATTAATTTAACTTATATGTATAATAAAACATTTTGGTTTGGTGTTTCTTACCGTATGCAAGATGCAATTGCTCCAATGTTAGGCGCTAAATTCTTAAAAACTAAAAGTTTAAAAATAGGTTATTCATATGATGTAACTACTTCAAAAATTAAAGGTTATAGCTCTGGTACACATGAAGTTATGTTAGGATATTGCTTCAACGTTAAAAAACCAGTTAAGGTAACAAGTTACCAAAATGCAAGATTTTTAGATTAATTTGTAACCTTTTAAAAAAAAGCACGTTAAAGTCCCTTACAAACTTTATTTTGTTTTGTTAATAAGTTGTTAATAAAGTGAAATGTATCTAATTAAAGGTTTGGGATTATAAACTAAAAGAACGCAGAAAAAGGGATTTAGAAATAAAAATCTTTCAAGCAAAAAAACTAAACAAAGCACTATGAAAAAATTAATTGTATTAGCTTCATTTGTTGCCATTGTTACAGGCTGTAACAAAAAGGTAGGAGAGTTAGTTGGAGTTGAGGGTCGCGAAAAATGGTTTCAACCAGATCCATTTGGAACACTTTACATTCCAATGGGTAGTTACCATATGGGGCCAAGTGATGAAGAAATCACAATGGCGCATACAGCCCATTCTAAAATGGTTTCTGTTCAAGCATTTTACATTGATGATTCTGAAATTTCAAATAATGAATACCGTCAATTTGTGTATTGGGTTCGTGATTCTATTGCTCGTAAATTATTAGCTAATGGTTCTGGTCCTGATGCAGAAGATTTTCAATTACCTCAAGAAGATTTCTTAGCAATGTTCCCTGTATATAAAGGAGATAATAATTTACAAGATCCTTACACTAATTGGGAAACGAAAATTAAATGGAATAGTGATGATGAAGATTATCGTTTGGATTTACAACCTTTATATTTACCAGAAGGAGAACGTTTCTATAACCGTAAAGAAATAGATACTCGTAAATTAAATTATGAATATTATAGAATTGACATCCGTTTAGCCGCTTCTAAATATAACCGTTTTTTACCTCAAAAATCACCAGATATTCAAGACGCAACTCATGAATATAAAAAAGCAGATTATATTAATGGCGTACATTTAAATGATGGATTAAATGGAGTACCAGGTACACCTTCAACACCAGTTGGAGACCCAGGTAAAGATCCTAAAACATTAGGTACTTATGATGTAAATGATTTTACATCTGTTGGAAATGGAAACTACGCTCCACGTGAACGTAAAGGTGTTGACCGTTCTGTATTTATTTTAAAGGATGTAATTAACGTTTACCCTGATACATTAGCTTGGGTTCATGATTTTACATATTCTTTTAATGAGCCAATGACAAACATGTATTTTTGGCATCCAGCTTATGATGATTATCCAGTTGTTGGTGTAACTTGGAAACAGGCAAGAGCTTTCAGTATTTGGAGGTCTAATTTATTAAACAACTACTTAATTGGAACTGAACAATCAATAGTAAATGATTTTCGTTTACCAACTGAATCTGAGTGGGAATACGCTGCTCGTGGTGGAAATGATTTATCTCCATATCCTTGGGGAGGACCTTATATTCGTAATGCAAGAGGATGTTTCTTAGGGAACTTTAAACCAATGCGTGGTTCTTATATTGATGATGGTGGATTCCACTCTGTATATATTTACTCATATAATCCAAATGATTATGGTTTATATTGTATGGCTGGAAACGTTTCGGAATGGACAAGTAATGCATTTGATGAATCAGCTTACGATTTTGCTCATGACTTAAACCCCGATTATGTTTATGAAGCTCAAGATAAAGATGCTAATGTTCTTAAACGTAAAGTTATTCGTGGTGGTTCTTGGAAAGATGTAGGTTATTACTTACAAGTAAGTTCTCGTACTTATGAGTACCAAGATACTGCAAAATGTTATATTGGGTTCCGTAACGTAATGACTTATTTAGGTCGTTCAAAAGGAGATGAAATTTAACCAACTTACACAAGAAATAAACACAAAAAATAAACACAAAAATAAACACACAAACACAAACACAAAACTAACTAAACACAAACCACTAAAAACTACACAACTATGAGCAAACTCCCTAAAGTAACCGGTTTTAAAAAGTATTTACATTTAGCATCTTGTTTTGGTGCATCTATTGTAATTGTTGGAGCCCTATTTAAAATCATGCACTGGCCAGGTTGTGACGTGGCTCTTATCGCTGGTCTTGGAACAGAAGCAATTTTATTTATATTATTTGGTTTAGATATTCCACATGAAGAATATGATTGGACATTAGCATACCCAGAATTAGGTGGTATGGGTGGTCATGATGAAGAACATGAAACTGTAAAAAGTGGCTTACCAGTTTCTAATCAATTAGACGAAATGTTAGCAGAAGCTAAAATTGGGCCTGAATTAATTGAAAGTTTAGGTGCTGGTATGCGTTCATTAAGTGATAATGCATCTAAAATGGGTGATTTATCAAATGCGCATTTAGCTACTAACGAATATGTTGACAGCGTAAAATCTGCTTCTCAAAAAGTTTCTAATTTAGCTGATACTTATAGTAAAGCAGCTGAATCAATGGTGAGTCTTGCATCTTCAAATGATGCTGGTGCTTCAATTGGTGATTCTTTAGGAAAAGTTTCTTCAAACTTAACAGCTTTAAACGCAACTTACGAATTACAATTACAAGGATCTAGAAATCACTTAGAAGCAACTGAGAAATTCTACGGTGGATTAGCTGATTTAATGAAAAACTTACACGATTCTGTTGATGATACTAAAAAATATCGTCAAGAAATGTCTACGTTATCTTCTAATTTAACTGCATTAAACGGTATCTACGGAAACATGTTAGGTGCTATGAATTATAATAAATAGCATTAAATAATTAACCAACTTATATAATTGAATTTATATAAGTTGGTTCTAAATTCATTAAAATATAAATCTAAAAGTAATTAAATAATAATATGGGAGGCGGTAAAGAAACCCCAAGACAAAAGATGATTGGTATGATGTATCTCGTACTAACAGCGCTCTTGGCAATGAATGTATCTAAACAAATTTTGCAAGGATATATGTCAGTAAATGAAAGTTTAGTGACATCAATCAAAAATTTAAAAGAGAATAATGAACGTGTAACAAAATCGTTTCAAGGTTCGATTGACGGAAATGCAGCTGCAAAACCTTATTACGATAAGGCAGTTGAATGTCAAAAAGAAATAAGAGAAGTAGAAAAGTATATTTATGAATTAAGATCAAAAGTTATTGCTGAAACAGAACCAACTGCTAAGAAAAACGAAAAGATTGCAGATACTATAAATATGCGTCGTATGGAAGCTCCTGATAACTTTGATATGCCAAGTCATGTACTAGGTATTTCAAATCCTAAGCAACCTACAAAAGGCCCTTGGACTGCAGACGAATTAAAAGGCAAGTTAACTAAGTTACAAGAAAAATTAGTTTCTATTGTTGACGGTATGCAAAAAGATCCAAAATCTAAATTTATGGACGAAGATTATCAAGGTATTAAAAAGAAATTTATGTCTTTAAAGCCTGTTGATAGTAAACGTAAAGAAGGTAGTACAGAGTTTAACTGGGAGATGGATAATTTTTATCATTTACCTTTAGCTGCAGTAGTTACTAACTTAAATAAATTTCAAACAGATTTAAAAAACGTTGAAGCTGAAATTCTTCAAGTGTTTTCTGGAGCGAGTGGAAAATTAGCGATTAAGTTTGATCATTTAGAGGCTAAAGTAATTGCACCATCTTCTTATATTCAAGCAGGTCAACCATATTCTGCTGACATTTTATTAGTAGCTTCTTCTTCTAAAACTGGAGCTGGTGATATTGAATTTTTAATTGGTGCGGATACTACCACCAAAGATGCTTCTAAAGTTGGTGGTACTATAATCGATATGGCAAATGGTATGGGTAAATATACTACCCCTACTGGTGGACAAGGAGAGCAAACTTTTAAAGGTGTTATTAAATTTAAAAAACCAGATGGTACTTTTGATGTATATCCTTTTGGAGGTATGTATATGGTAGCAGCTCCTGCAGTAGCTATTGAACCAGAAAAAATGAATGTATTTTATATTGGGGTTGAAAATCCAATTGCAGTTTCTGCAGCTGGCGTTTCTCCAACTAATTTATTAGTAAATGCTACTGGTGGTGGTGTTACTAAAACTGGAGGTGCTGGTGGTAAATTTATTTTAAAATTTTCTACTCCTGGAGAATGTTTAATCTCTGTATCTGCAAAAACTGCTGACGGAACTAAACCACAAGGTCCTCCTAAAAAGTTCCGTGTTAAGAAAATTCCTGATCCAGTTGCAAAAGTGGGTGGTAAAACAGGAAATGTTGATATGAAAAAATCTGAATTAGCATCTATCGCTGGGGTTGGGGCAGAATTAGCAGGATTTGATTTTGACGCTAAATTTATTGTTGTATCATTTGAATTAAGTGCCGTTGTAAAAGGAAACTTAAAAAGTGAAGTTTGTTCTGGTAACAATTTATCATCTGGAGCAAAATCAGTTTTGGCTTCTTGTGGTGTAGGTAGTAAAATATTTGTTGATAACGTTAAGGCTAAAGGTCCTGATGGAACAATAAGAAATATACCCGGAGTAACAATCAAAGTAAAATAAATCATTATGATAAATTTCAAACATATCTTGTTTTGTGCTGTAGCTCTTGTAGCTGCAACAAACATTAATGCTCAACCTAGTATTTACCAACCTGGTGATTATAAGGATGGTATTTATGATAAAGAAAATTCTAACAACCGTCGTTTTATTCCATACACTCACCTTCGTGAAGGTGATGTAACATGGGAAAAGCGTGTTTGGAGAGAAATTGATATGCGTGAAAAACAAAATCAACAATTGTATTTCCCAATTGAACCAGTTGTAAGCCGTATATCTTTCTTGCAATTGATTTTTAAATATGTTTTGAAGAATGAATTAATGGCTTTTAATGATGAAGAATTTCAACAACCATTAGAGCCTTCTGTTATTCGTAATAAAATTGTGAAAATTGATACAGTTGAACAATTGTCATATTTAGAAGATGGTTCTGAAGTTTCTACCCGTGTAGGTACTGCTGATTCAACTTGGATGTTTAGACAATTTCGTAAAATTCGTATAAAAGAAGATTGGTTTTTTGATAAACAAAAGTCAGTTTTAGAAGTACGTATTTTAGGTTTAGGTATTTATACATATGATGAAGAGAAAGAAGCTCCAAAAGAACAATTTTGGGTTTATTTCCCAGCTTGTCGTCCATTTTTTGCTAAACACGAAGTTTACAATTCTAAGAATGATGCTGAGCGTAGAACCTTTGAAGATATATTTTGGAAACGTCAATTTGCTAGTGTTGCAACTAAAGAAACGAATGTGTTTGACCGTCAAATTATGGAATACACAAAAGGAATTGATGCTTTATTAGAATCTGATCGTATTAAAAACGATATTTTTAGATGGGAGCATGACTTATGGCATTTCTAATCTAATTATAGTACGAATTAAAATCCCCATCAACTTGTTGATGGGGATTTTTTATTTTTAATAAAATGACGTTTTATAGAAGGATTATACCGAATACAGATAAAACATAGTCCAATTTCAGCAAAGGCTTATTGTACAATTTTTATGTTGTATCGACATAACCAATTATTAATTATTTTCATTAATTGGATTAAAAAAATAATTGTAATTGGCATTACACATTTAGATTTTTCACTAAAAAAATAAACCCAAACTAATTTAGCTTGGGTTTATTTTTGTTTGTATTAAGAGCAAATCAATTATTAATCTTTAAATAATGGGTATTTACTCATCATTGTATTAATTTTCGTTTTTAATTTTGCAATTTCCTTTGGATTATCCTTGTGCTTTAATGCCGCATCAATATATTCAACAACCTTAAGGCAGTCTTTTTCTTTCAATCCACGACTCGTAATAGCAGGTGTGCCAATACGTATACCTGAAGTAACAAATGGCGATTTGTCATCAAATGGCACCATATTTTTATTAACTGTGATATCAGCTTCACCTAATGCTTTTTCTGCTTCTTTTCCAGTAAGATTTTTGCTTCTTAAATCTATTAACATACAGTGATTATCTGTACCACCCGAAATTATTTTATACCCTTTTTCAATTAAAGCTTTAGCCATAACCTGAGCATTTTTTATTACTTGTACACAGTAATGCATGTATTCATCACTTAAACATTCGCCATATGCCACTGCTTTTGCAGCAATCACGTGTTCTAATGGTCCACCTTGTGTTCCAGGAAAAACCCCCATGTCTAAACAAGCACTCATCATTTTTAATTCACCCTTTGGTGTTTTTTCACCCATAGGATTTTCAAAATCTTTACCCATCATAATCATTCCTCCACGCGGCCCACGTAATGTTTTGTGAGTTGTAGTCGTTACAATGTGGCAATGCGGTAACGGATCATTTAAAATGCCTTTAGCTATTAAACCAGATGGATGAGATATATCTGCTAATAATAAGGCACCAACTGAATCTGCTATTTTGCGTAAGCGAGCATAATCCCAATCTCTAGAATAGGCTGATGCACCACAAATTAACATTTTAGGTTTTTCTTTTTTAGCTGTTTCTTCAACTTTATCGTAATTAACTTTTCCTGTTTTTTCTTCAACACCATAAAATGTAGCACGATATAATTTTCCTGAAAAATTTACTGGCGAACCATGCGTTAAATGTCCTCCATGTGATAAATCAAAGCCTAAAATAGTATCGCCAGGTTTAAGGCAAGCTAACATAACAGCCGCATTTGCTTGTGCTCCCGAATGTGGTTGCACATTTACCCAAACTGCACCAAATAATTCTTTTGCTCTGTCAATGGCTAATTGTTCAACTTTGTCAACTACTTCGCAACCACCATAATAACGTTTATTTGGTAGGCCTTCAGCATATTTATTGGTTAATACGCTACCCATAGCTTTCATTACTTGATCGCTCACATAATTTTCACTTGCAATAAGTTCAATTCCTCGGGTTTGGCGTTCCTTTTCTTCTTTAATCAGTTTAAAAATTGCGGTGTCTTTTTTCATAAGTTTATTTTTTGTCAGTATTAAATTTCGAATAGAGTGTTGATGTGGCAATCGTAAAAAATGCAACTAACGGCGATTGAGCAATACCCATCAACCATCTGCTAAATGTATATTCGTCGCCCGATAGTTGATTTTTAATTATGTAATTATAAGCCATTGTTATGCTTGCTAGTATCAGTAACAAAGCATAAATATAAACAATCCATCGTGTTATTTTTTTGTTGTCGCAAATATTTTTTACAGAATAAAATGAAACTAAAAAATAGAGAATAAAATACAGAATAGTTAAGGGATATTTTAAATAATAAATTGTTTCATAGTCAAAATTTGATAAAAAACGTAAGCTTTCAGGAATAATGATATCATTATTATGATAATATAATTTATAAAGCTGATTATTTATGTTAACAAACAAAAACTCTCTGGTAAAGCCTAAAATAGCGAACAAACTTAAAAATATGACGTATTTTAAAACGGACTTCATTAATCTATTTTTTGATTAGCAAATTTGTTGACCCAAAGCATCCATAAGCCAAAAACAAAGCTGTAGGCAATAAACGTAAACGTATAAGTATGATTAAAATTAAGATATTCAGGGTAATAAAATGCAATAAGGGCAAGGCTAACGATGCGAAGCAGATTTAATATATAAACCAAAATGATACCTAGTGGTAAATACCAGAGTTTGTTTTTGAAATTTCCTGGATATGAAATAATAAAAATGGCAAATAAAAACATAAGTGTGATGCCATTACAAGGTCCGCCAATCCATACCCCATTTGAACCATCAATTCCGAAAACCTGAAAATCATTAACTTCTTTACTGGCAAAGGTTTTGTAATTTAAAACATCAAAAATGGCTGTACAAAATTTGATAATAATTCGTATAAAATATTGATCAAATAAGGTGTATTTTTTTAGTACTTCATAAATAAAATAACAGGATCCATATAGTATTACTGCCCTAATAATGAATTTATGAAATGTATTTAATTTGCCAATTACCATTGCATTTATAATAATAGCTTAAATTAAGATTTGGAAATTAAATGTATTTTGACTGCTGTTATTCAAGGAAGTATCGATTTTTTTGGATGAGAGAATTGATTGTCTTTTATGATTAACCTTAAATAAAAACCCCCAAAACGAGGGGGGTTAAAATGAGTTATAATGATTTTTTGTTTTTCTGTTTGGAATATAATTTAGATCCACCATATAAAACGCCCGCAGCAATTAATAAGGAAATGCCCCCATCAATAGGAATGCAAGGAGGTGGCCAACAAGCTGCTCCGCCTGTTGGTGGAGGAGGCGGTGGCGCTGCAAAGCATGAAGTATAGGCACTTAAAATAAAAAAGCCTATTATTTGTATTTTCGATTTCATTATTTAAATAAAATTTATGGGTATAAATATAACTAATTAAAATTGGAACAACAATTGTAGTGTGAAAATCGTGCCAAATTATTATATTTGACCACCTATTTAGTATTGTGAGCCAAAAAAAGAATAATTCAAATTTAAACATTAATGATCTTAAAGTAATTTGGAGGATTGTTGCCAAAAATTGGTACATCCCTTTGCTACTTATTTCGATATTTTATGTAATTGGCTATTTTTATGTTTATAAGCTTACCAATATATACCAAGCCTCTGTTGAATTGTTAAAATCGAATGATACCTATTACAAGGAGAGTTTGATTACCGATAATAGTTTTTATGGAGGAACCCAAAGTTTTATTGATAATTCAAATGAAATGAGAATCATTAAATCATATGATTTAATGAAAGAAACCATTGATAAATTGAAAGACCGTTTGCAGGTATCTTATTTTTTAATTGGAAGGGTAAGAACAACCGAGCAGTTTTCGGGAATTCCTTTCCGAGTAATTGTTAACAATATTAACCCAAATTTAATTGAAGGATTAATCAATTTTAAAATTGTTGATTACGATAAATACCAGTTGAAATATAATTACAATGGACTTGATGTTGTGAAAAATGGAAAATTTGGTGAGAATTTTTTAGATGTCGATTTTAATTTTTTAATTGAAAGAGAACCTAATTTAAATAGAAATACTTTTTCTCAATTTTCCCAAATTGAATATCAGGTAGTGGTTCATGATTTAAATAATTTGGTTTATGGCTATCAACAGGCATTAGAAGTTTTAAATCCAGATTACACTAACGTATTGGTTTTATCTTTAAAAGATATTATCCCTGAACGCGCCGTTTTAATTTTAGACACGTTATCAAAATCCTATATTAACCGATCTTTAAATTCTCGATTTGATATTAATGAACGCACTATCAATTATATTGATAAGCAATTAGATGAAGTACGAACTTCGTTAAAAGAAGTGGAAGACACCATGCAGAATTACAAAAAGGAAAAAGCTATTTTGGATTTGGAATGGGAAAAAACTGATTTTTTTGAGAAACTATCTTCTTACGACGATCAAAAATCAAAATTAAAATTAAAAATAGATGCGCTTAATGATTTAGAGAAATATATTATTGAAGATCGTGATCCTCAGTTTTTGCCTCCTAATGTTTTTTTGGTTGACAATGATAATTTTTTAATTTCATCGGTTACTGAATTATATAAATCCCAAATTAATTTAAGTACACAATTAAGTTCTTCAAAAGAAATTAATCCGAATGTGGTTGAGATAAAACAAAAAATTAAACAACTTAAACAAAATATGTTGGTGTATGTAAATAACACCCGTAACGCGAGTTATAAAATTATTGAAAATTTAAATAGTGAAATTGGAAGTTATGTGGGCGAAATTAAAACCATTCCTCAAAAGCAACGCGAGATATTAAACATCCAACGAAAAGTGACTGTAAACGAAGAAATGTTTAATTTTTTATTACAGAAAAAAGCCAATACCAAAATTGCAAAAGCCTCTATTGTACCCGAAATAAATGTTATTGACAGCCCCAGAAACCTTGGTATTGTGAGCCCTGATAAAAAAGGCATCATTTCTAGATTTATCACTACCGGACTATTAATTTCTATTTTCATCATCATCATTCGGTTTTTGTTTTTCACAACGATTCAAACCGTGGAAGAACTTTCCGAAAAAACCTATTTACCCATTATTGGCGATTTACCGTTTCAAAAAAATGTTGCCAATACAGGGTTTATTGTGGAAACTAGTCCAAATTCGTTTGTGTCAGAATCGTTTCGGACACTCCGAACCAATCTGCAATATGTGTTTTTAAATGCTCCACAAAGTACGATTTTAGTAACCTCAAATGGGCCGGGAGAGGGTAAAACATTTACCACCATTAATATTGCTGCTATATTGGCAAAAGGAGGGAAGCGTGTGGTATTATTAGAGTTAGATTTGCATAAACCACGTATTCAAAAAGCTTTAGAGTTAAATGCGGATATTGGTATTAGTACCTTTATGGTTGGAGCTAATACACTAGATGAAATTGTGAAGCCTACTCAAATTGCAAACTTGTTTGCTATTTTATCAGGTCCTATTCCACCCAATCCTTCCGATTTGGTATTGTCAGAAAAACTGAGAGAATTGATGGATTATGCAAAGAAAAATTTCGACTACGTGTTAATAGATACGCCTCCATTAGGCTTGTTGTCGGATGCCGCTTATTTAATGCAGTATTCTGATATTAATTTATTTGTTTTAAATACAAAATTTGCCACCAAAGGCGTGTTAACTCTTTTCCAAAAAACGGTTGAAGATAATTCTATTAAGAATGTATATTTAGTGCTTAACGGGGTAAAACGCCGTAAAAATAAATACTATTATTCAAGATATGGTTACGGCTATGGCTACGGTTATGGTTACGGCTATGGATACGGTTACAATAACAAAGGGAAATCATAATTTCTTTGTTAGAATAAGGTAAATTACTGTTGCTCGGTGTGAGTGAGGTTGCGAAGCTATTTTTAAATGTTAAAAAACTGGTACGCTATATATGTCAATGTTCGTCATGAAAAAAGAGTGGCCGAAAAACTTTGTGAACTGAATATTGAAGCGTATACACCAGTTACTAAAAAGCAGAAGCAATGGAGCGACCGAAAAAAATGGGTAGAATTCCCGATGCTAACGGGGTATGTTTTTGTGAAAATTGAATTAGCAGATAAAGAAAAAGTATTGTTAAACCCAAGTGTTTTTTCGTTTATCAAATTTGGTGGCGTTGAAGCCAAAATAAAAGAGGAAGATATAGACATCTTAAAGTCTGTCGAAAAAACGGGTTATGATATTACTTCCGAAGTAAAAGGATTGAAATTAAATGATGAGGTTGAGATTTTACAAGGTTTTTTAAAAGGATACAAAGGTGTTTTAGTACAGTTTGGAAATGAAGATTATGTGCAAATTGAGTTATTGAGTTTAAAGCAAAGTGTGAGAGTAAAGGTTCCTAAAAATATATTAAGAATTAATTAAATTATGGATTTTAAATTATTATCGATTATTATTCCTGCATACAATGAAGGAAAAACGATTCATTTTATTTTGGATAAAATTAAACGTGTTGAACTTATCAATGAGATTCAAAAAGAAATTATTATTGTAAATGATTTTAGTAATGATGATACCGATGAGGCCGTTTCAAGATACATGGTTGCCAATCCATTATTAAATATTCAATATTTTAAACATGAGTTTAATCAGGGAAAAGGTGCAGCCTTGCACACAGGTATCTCTAAAGCAACAGGCGAGTATTTGATAATACAAGATGCCGATTTAGAATATGATCCGGAGGAGTATAATAAATTACTGAAACCAATTGTAAATGGTTTTGCGGATGTGGTATATGGCTCACGTTTTATTGGCGGAAACGCTCACCGTATTTTATTTTATTGGCATACTATAGGAAATAAATTTTTAACAGCACTTTCTAATGCTTTTACTAATTTAAATTTATCTGATATGGAAACCTGTTATAAATTGTTTAACACAAAAACCATACAGGCTATTAAATTTCAAGAAAAAAGATTTGGTTTTGAACCAGAAGTGACTGCAAAAATTTCAAGAGTTCCTAAAATTAGAATTTACGAAGTTGGTATTTCGTATTACGGAAGAACGTTTGAAGATGGAAAAAAAATAGGTTGGAAAGATGGATTCAGAGCCATCTATTGCATTTTAAAGTATAATATATTTAAGTAATTTAATTAATAAAAAATGGATTTTAAAAGTAAAGCTGTTGACCAAGAGGGTTTAGATATTTTAGATGTTGTATCTAAAGCAAAAAAACTAAACAATTGGATGTACCAAACCATTGAGCCTTATTGCAAAGGCGCTACGCTTGAAATAGGAAGTGGAATAGGAAATATTTCTGAGTTTTTTGTAAATAATCAGTACGATATTTCAGTTTCCGATTTGAGAGAAAATTACCGTACAATTTTAAAAGACAAATTTAAATTGCCAGAAAATAAAGTGTTGGATTTGGATATTGTAGATCCTGATTTTGAAACTAAAAGTAAAAATTTATTAAATACATTTGATTCTGTATTTTCTTTAAATGTGGTGGAACATATTAAAGATGATAATTTGGCAATTAAAAACATGGTTAAGCTACTGAAGCCAGGTGGTAACTTAGTTATTTTGGTTCCGGCTTACCAGGCTTTGTATAACAATTTTGACACAACACTGGAGCATTACAGACGTTATAATAAAAAATCTTTAACAGCCTTAATGGGAAATTATGGCGAAATTATTTCAGCTTTTTATTTTAATGCTGTTGGCACATTAGGCTGGTGGGTGAGCGGTAAATTATTTAAAAATAAAATGATACCCGAAGGTGAAATGAAACTTTATAATACGCTTGTACCTATTATCAAAATTGTAGATAAGGTAACTTTCAATAAAGTTGGGCTATCAGTTATTTGTGTCATCAAAAAAAAATAAACAATTCTTAAAATCACAAGGAAAGCTTTTAAAAATAATTTAAAAATTAAATGATTGTAATTATTGATTATGGCTTAGGAAATTTAGGATCTGTTTTAAACATGTTCAAAAAAATTGGCATTCATGATGTCCGTATATCTGGTGATGAATCGGTTATTGCAAATGCCACAAAAATAATTTTGCCGGGTGTAGGATCGTTTGATGCTGGGATGACAAATTTAGAAAACTCAAAATTAATTCCTGTATTAAATCAAAAAGCGTTAATAGATAAAATACCTGTTTTAGGAATTTGCTTAGGCATGCAACTGTTAACGAAACGAAGTGATGAAGGCATAAAAAATGGATTGGGGTGGATTGATGCCGAAACCATAAAATTTAATTTAGACCCTTCACTTAAATTAAAAGTGCCTCACATGGGTTGGAATTATATAACGGTGCAAAAGCAAAATCCGTTGGTTGATATGGAAAGTAAGAACAGATTTTATTTTGTGCATTCGTATTACGTGAGTTGTTTTGATAACTCACAATCGTTAGCAACCAGTAATTTTGGAATTGATTTTACCTGCATGGTCAATAAAGAAAATATTTATGGCGCGCAATTTCATCCCGAAAAAAGTTTGAAATTTGGAATGAAATTACTCGATAATTTTGCGAAACTATAACATTTGTGCTATTTATATTTATTAGTGTAGTACTAAATTGAAAGAAAATAAAAACATAGAGTTTAAAAGCAATTTTAATGACAGTGTTATTGAAACCTTATGCGCCTTTGCTAATACTAAAGGTGGTAAAGTTATTGTTGGATTGGATAACCATGGTTTGCCAGTTAAAAACTTTAGGGTTGGTAACGAAACTATTCAACAATGGATTAATGAAATTAAAACAAAAACACAACCAAGTATTATTGCCGATGCAGATTTAAAAAAAGTAAATGGTAAGGATGTTGTTGAAATTGCAATTCAGGAATTCCCTGTAAAGCCGGTTTCGTTTAAGTCACGATTTTATAAAAGAGTTAATAACTCAAATCATGTATTAAATGCAACCGAAATAAGTAATCTTTATATGCAGTCTTTGCAAGTATCATGGGATTCTTATCCCTTTCAAAACGCAGACTACAAGCAATTGAGTATCCCGAAAATAAAATCATTTATAAAAAAAGTGAATGATGGCGGTAGATTTTTATTACCAGATAATCCTCGAGAGGCATTGCAGAAGCTGAATTTAATACATGAAAACACAGTGAGTAATGCTGCTATGATTTTGTTTGCCTCAAAAAACTTGCATTACAATGTACATGTGGGTCGGTTTAAAACAGCCTCTTTAATTATTGATGATAAATTAATTAGTGGTAACTTGTATGACGTGGTAAAGGAAACCATGCAATTTATTTTGAGCCATCTAAAGGTAGCTTTTGAAATAAAAGGAAAAAACACACAACGCACCGAAATATTTGAATACCCCATACCGGCTATTCGCGAATTAGTTTTGAATGCCATTATTCATAGGGATTATTCGAGTCCGTCGGATGTGCAAATTAAAATTTTTGATCAAAAAATCACATTTTTTAATCCGGGAAAATTATTCGGAAATATTGAGTTAAAGGATTTAAAAGGTGATCGCTATGCTTCGCAAACTAGAAATAAATTAATTGCGGAAGCATTTTACTTAACCAAAGATATTGAAAAATACGGTAGTGGTTTTATACGTGTACGAAAAGAAATTGAAGAGTATTTAACCATGAAATTTTTGTACACCGAACAAGGAAATGGATTTTTATCGCAACTTAATTATACCGAACAAACTAAAACGTTATTTGATAAAACTGAAAATATAAGTAACCAAAAAACAAGAAATAAAATCGGAGATAAAAAAGACATTAAAATAATTAATACAAGTATTAATAGCTTAAAATCATTGGTATTAAAGCAAAACGAAAAAGCAATTAATTTAAAGGTCGGAGATAAGGTCGGAGATAAAGTCGGAGAAAAGGTCGGAGAAAAGGTCGGAGATAAGGTCACCGATAGGGTCACCGATAAGGTCACCGATAAGGTCACCGATAGGGTCACCGATAATTTGTCGGAAAACCAATTGGAAATTATTAGATTGATGAAGAAAAATCGTTTTATTACTACGATTGAGATTGCCTATAAACTTGAAATTTCGCAACGAAAGATAAAAGAGAATATTGGTAAATTAAAAGAAAAAGGATATGTTAAACGCATTGGTTCTGCAAAGGGCGGACATTGGGAGATTGTAACAAAGTTTAATTAACAAGCAATTACATTAAAATGTGTCATTTAATATTTAAAACAGAAAATTTAGCAAAATTATATTTTGGCTCTTAAACGCATTATACCATGTTTGTTATACGACGGAAGTGGTTTAGTTAAAACCATTAAGTTTAAAAAACCCAATTACGTTGGCGACCCAATTAATGCTATTAAAATATTTAATGATAAAGAAGTTGATGAACTAATAATATTAGATATTAACGCATCAAAGCAAAAACGAAAACCAAATTTTGATAAAATTGCTGATATGGCAACCGAAGCATTTATGCCTTTTGCTTATGGCGGTGGTGTAAAAACATTTGAAGATTTTGCAAAGCTCTATAAAATTGGTGTGGAAAAAGTAATTGTAAATTCATTAATACAAGAAAATCCGGAGCTGATTAAAAAAGTAATTGACCAATACGGTGCACAAGCAATTGTGGCGTCTATTGATTTTAAAAAACCACTTTTTGGAGTTAAGGAACCTTTCTCTTATTTGGGGCATAAAATAAAAATGACATTAACTGATTATGCCTATTACGTAGCAAATGAAATTGGTGTTGGCGAATTAATGTTGAACAGTGTTGATTTGGATGGAACCTGGGAAGGTTATGACTACGAAGTGATTGATAAAATATTAAATAGCATAGCAGTGCCTGTTATTGCTTGTGGCGGCTGTGGAAGCATTAATGATTTAAAAAAAGTATTATACCAAACCAATGCCAATGCAGCAGCTATTGGAAGTATGGCTGTTTATAGTAAAAAAGGAATGGGTGTATTAATAAACTTTCCTAATAGAGAAAGTGTCATCATTGAATAGTATTAAATTAGATTTTTAAAAAAAAAGAAAATAATAAATAAAAATGCAAGAAGAAGAACACTGGGATTTGCGAATTAAACCATATTCAAAATGGTATGAACTGAGATTAAAAGAAATTTTAAGGTATAAAGATCTTTTATTTTTATTTGTAAGAAGAGATTTTGTTGCGCAATATAAACAAACCATATTGGGCCCACTTTGGTTTTTTATTCAACCAATTTTTACAGCCATTACCTTCACCATCATCTTTGGTAATTTAGCTGAGATTTCGACAGACGGACTTCCTAAGCCTTTATTTTATATGTGTGGCATAACGTTATGGAACTACTTTGCCGACACCTTAACTAAAACTTCTGACACCTTTACCTCTAACGCAAATATATTTGGGAAAGTATATTTTCCACGAATGATTGTGCCACTTTCAATTGTTGTTTCAAATTTAATAAAGTTAGGGATTCAGTTTTTGTTATTTATTTTACTTTGGATTTTTTATATTTTAAAAGATGATTCAATTATTCATCCAAATAGTGCGTTATTAGTTGTGCCTTTTTTAATTATTTTAATGGGCTTTTTAGGTTTAAGTTTTGGTATTTTAATTTCATCCATGACCACAAAATACCGCGATTTAAAATTTTTAGTTGTGTTTGGCGTTCAACTTTTAATGTACGGTTCTCCAATTGTATTTCCATTATCGCTTGTTACCGAAAAATATCCTCACTACAAATTATTTATTTTAGCAAACCCAGTAACTAGCATTATTGAAGCGTTTAAATATGCCTTTTTAGGTGTTGGAGAATTTAATTGGTTTTACTTATCTTATAGTTTAGTATTTGCCATCGTATTGTTTTTTATCAGTTTAATAATATTTCATAAAGTGGAGAAAAACTTCATGGACACTGTTTAATTTTTGTATTTAAAAAAATGAGTCATATAGTATTAAAAGCAGAAAACATTTCAAAACAGTATCGTTTAGGGCAGTTGGGTACCGGAACCATATCTCATGATTTAAACCGATTTTGGGCAAAATTGAGAGGAAAAGAAGATCCTTATTTAAAAGTGGGTGATGTTAACGATAGAAGTTTAATTGGTGGAAGTGATTATGTGTGGTCGTTAAAAGATATAAATTTTGAAGTAAAACAAGGTGAAGTGCTTGGTATTATTGGAAAGAACGGAGCAGGAAAATCTACCTTATTAAAAATATTATCACAAGTTACAACGCCCACAACAGGTGAAGTAAAAGTAAAAGGTAGAATCGCTTCTTTGTTAGAAGTTGGTACTGGCTTTCACCACGAATTAAGCGGAAGAGAAAATATTTTTTTAAACGGAGCCATTTTAGGAATGACTAAAATTGAAATAAAATCAAAGCTCGACGAGATTGTTGAATTTAGTGGCGTTGCTAAATATTTGGACACACCTGTAAAACGATATTCTTCGGGAATGATGGTTAGGCTTGCCTTTGCAGTTGCAGCACACTTAGAACCCGAAATTTTAATTGTTGATGAAGTGCTGGCAGTGGGCGATCAAGAATTTCAGGATAAATGCATTGGCAAAATGAAAGATGTTTCATCCCAAGGCCGAACAGTCATTTTTGTGAGTCATAATATGGCAGCAATTAAATCGCTATGTAAAAGAACAATTGTATTAAAAAATGGTGAAACTTATTTCGATGGAAGTGTTGTTGATGGAATTACTAAATATTTAGAAGCTTTAAATCCCTCTTCAAATACAGGGTCTATTGAAAAGCATCATCGCACAATTAATACTGGTAAAGCATTTATTAGAACCGTATTATTAGAAAATGAAGAATTTAAAAATGGAAATAGCATTTATTTTAATAACGAAATAAGAATTACATGTGCAGTTGAGTTTCTTTTAGACATACCAAATGTTTTATTTGATGCCAGAATTATAAGTGCAGACGGTATAGAGTTTATGCATACAATGAATGCTTATGAAAGTGATTTTGCAAGTGTGAAAAAAGGAATGGTAAGCATTCATCTTGATATGGAAAACAGATTGCAGCCTGGAAAATATTTTATTACTTTAGGAGTCCATCTAAGTGATGGATTAACATTGGATTATTTAGAAAGTATCTTGGAAATAAATGTTTTGAGCGTAGCGAAAAATAATCAAAAAGGACTAATTTATGATTTTAAATTAGGATATGTTAGACCTAATGCAACATGGAAAATTAATTAATATGAATCAATTTATACCTTTAGCAAAGCCAAATATTTTAAGTAAAGATATTGAACTTGTTGTAGAAGTGCTTAAGAGCGGAATGCTTGTGCAAGGAAAATATGTTTCGGAATTAGAAAGTGCTTTTGCTAAATTATCGAATGCAAAGTATGCAAGTGCTTTAAGTAATGGCACAGCTACTCTTCACTTAGCCTTGACAGCGTTAGGAATTAAAGAAGGCGATGAGGTTATTGTTCCAGCTTTCTCATATATTGCAACAGCTAACGTTGTTGAGCTTGTTGGAGCTAAACCAATTTTTGTTGATATTGATTTAAAAACATTTAATATCGATGTTGCTAAAATTGAAGAAGCAATTACACCTAAAACTAAAGCTATTATACCAGTTCATGAATTTGGATTAGCATGTGATATTGGTGAAATAATGCGACTCGCTAAAAAACATAATTTATTTGTAATTGAAGATGCTGCTTGTGCTTTAGGGGCTCGTTATAATGAACAACATGTTGGTACTTTCGGCGATTTTGGTTCTTTTTCTTTACATCCGCGGAAGGCAATTAGTTGCGGTGAAGGGGGAGTTCTTCTAACTAATAATAATTTGTTAGATGAAAAAGTGAAAAAATTAAGAAATCATGGAACCGAATTTATAAATGGACAAATGGATTTTACTGAATTTGGTTTTAATTACAGAATGACCGACTTTCAGGCTGCTTTAGTTGTTTCACAAATGGATAGGTTACAAAAAAGTATCGATTATAAAAATGAATTAGCAGATATTTATGATAGTAAAATAAATTCAAAAAATATTGTTTTACCATTTACTCCGAGTTATACAAAACATACTTGGCAAACGTATCATGTTATCATTGATGAATCTGTAAACAGAGACGAACTTATAAGCAAATTGAAAGAAAAAAATATTGGCGTAAATTATGGCGCACAATGCATGCCTTACATGCAAGCATTTAAAAAGAAATATAATTACGATTGCGAGCAACTTTTTCCAAATGCGTTAAAGGCATACAAACAAGGACTGGCATTGCCCATTTATGATTTAGTAACAAAAGAACAAATAATATATATATCAAATACACTTAACAACTTATTAAAATGATAACTAACAAAACAATTTTTATTACCGGAGGTGCTGGTTTTATTGCAAATACACTAATTAAACATTATGTAAACGATAATAAAATTGTTGTTTACGATAATTTCCATAGAGACACTTTAAGTTCAAGTGATGTTGCGAATCATCCTAACTTAAAAATTGTAAAAGGTGATGTTTTAGATTTAATGGCGCTTACTGTTGCTATGAAAGGTGCTGATATTGTAATCCATGCAGCTGGCATTGCTGGTATTGATACAGTTATAAAATCACCAGTAAGAACAATGCAAGTTAATATGATTGGCACAGCTAATGCATTAGAAGCTGCATTGGCAAATGGAATTAAAGATAGATTTATTGATTTTTCAACGTCTGAAGTTTTTGGCTCAATGGCATTCAAGTCTTCAGAAACGGATCAAACCGTTTCTGGCAGTGCAGGTGAAGCACGATGGACTTATGCGGTTAGTAAACTAGCTGGAGAACATTTAGCGCATGCTTATTTTAAACAATATCATTTACCAGTAGTTACCGTTAGGCCATTTAATGTTTATGGACCAGGACAAACTGGTGAAGGAGCCATTCAAATTTTTATAAAAAAGGCTTTGAAAAATGAAGAAATTCATATTGATGGTGATGGTTCTCAAATTAGAGCTTGGTGTTATGTTGATGATTTTGTGGATTGCTTAATTCGTTGTGTGGAAAATCCAAAGGCCGTTGGTGAAAGTTTCAATATTGGTAATTCAAGAGCAGTAATAACAATTTTAGGATTAGCACAATTAGTTTGTCGTGTATTAAAATCAGACTCGAAAATAGTTTATGATCCACCATTATCTGCTGATATAGCTATTCGTATACCTAGTGTACAAAAAACGCTAGAAGTTTTAGATTTTAAGGCAAAGGTAGATTTAGAAGAAGGTGTTTTAAGAACTGCAGAATGGATGAAAACGTTATAAAACAATGAACGTTTTAGTAACAGGAGCTTCTGGTTTAGTTGGTAATGCAATTTGTAATTGGTTCTTATCCAATAACAATGTCGTTACTGGAGTGGTTAATAATTCACAAGAAAAAATAAATCATGCAAATTATTCACAATTAAGTGTTGATTTATCAAAAGATGAATTAAATTTAAAAGATCCCTTTGACGCGATTATTCACTGTGCAGCCATATTACCGCATAAAAATCAGAATTTATCTGAGCAGGAATTAATTAATATTAGTCAAAAAATCGATAAATCTGTATTCGACTATTGCCAATTAAAACAAATAAAAGTTATTTATTTATCAGGAATATATTCTTATCAAGAAAACAATGACAAACTTTTAAAAGAAACCAATGAATTAAATCCGAATTTATCAGGATACTATTTATCAAAAAAAATAAGCGAAGAATTTTTATCAGTTTCAAAAATAAAGCATATTGTGTTTAGAGTATCTTCACCTTATGGATGCTTAGCGAATCAAAGTAATGTGATGAAGATTTTTAATGAAAAGATTGAAAATAATTTGCCTATTACATTGATTGGTAAAGGTGAAAGACAACAAAATTTTATACATACTGATGATATTTCAGAAGCATGTTATCGTTCATTAATTAAAGACATAGTTGGTGTTTTTAATTTAGCATACGAAAAAAATTATTCTATGATTGAATTAGCAAGTATCTTAAAAGATATTCATGATTCTAGGTCTGAATTTATTTTTGATACAAATAAAAAAGATGTTAAACAAAATTTAAATTTTGATAATTCAAAATTAAAAAAGGAATTAGACTGGCTTCCAAAAATAGATTTAAAATCTGGATTGCTAAAAATGCTTAAGTTGTGAAGATAGCTGTTTTTTCAGATGTTCATGGCAATTATTTGAATTTAGTTTCTTTTTTTGAAAGTGCTGATAAACTTAATATTGACAAATTTATTTGCTTAGGTGATTTGTGTAATTATTATTCAGATAATTTAAAAGTTATTGATTTAATCAAGAAAAGAAAAATAAACTGCTTACTAGGTAATCATGATGAATTATATATTAAGGATACAAGAATTTCAGAGAAAAAGAAATCTGATTATAACTTTGATATTTCCTTATTAGAGTCAAAAGAACATGTTAATTTTTTAAAAACATTACCATTGAAATTTGAAATAACAGAAAATAATATAAGTATTTTATTTTGTCATGCCTCGCCAAATGATTTTCTATATACATATATTTATCCTGACACAGATTTAAGTCAATTCAATAATATTAAACACAATATTGTTTTTGTTGGACATTCTCATAGACAGTTTCTAAGACAAGAGGGAGATAAGATGTTCTGCAATGTTGGTTCAATTGGTTTACCGCGGGATAATGGATCATTAATGGGTTTTGCAATATTTGATACCGATGATTTGTCAATAACTTTATATAGGAAAAAGATAGATATTGATGGAGTAATAGAACGTTATGAAAACAAAATAAACATCGATTTAATCGAATTACTTAACCGAAAAGAAACTATAAATTATAAATACACTTTGATTAATGAATAAAATAAATATATTAGTTACAGGCTCAGGTGGAGGTGGTATCGGAGAACAAGTGATTAAATGTTTGCGTTTAGCAAATCTAAATTTTCATGTTGTTGCAACTGATGTTACACAAATTAGCAAAGGTAAAATTGATGCAGATGAATTTATTATAGCACCTTTAGCTAATAGTGATAATTATATTTCATTTATTTTGAATTTATGTATTGCCAAAAATATAAAGGTAATTATACCAGGGTCAGAAATTGAATTGAAGCTATTTTCAAAAAACAGAAATGTGTTTAGTGAGAATAATATTGCATTATTAATAAATTCAAAAAACGTGATAAACATTTGTTTAGATAAGAATCTAACAAGTCATTTTTTGAATGAAAACGATTTTCTTTCTCCTCTTTCTTTTGCAATTTCAAATCCTGAGCAATTAGAGAATATTAATATATTTCCTTTGGTGTTAAAACCTTCAATTGGAGGTGGAGGAAGCGTGAATACTTTAATTGTTCAAAATAAGGAAGAATTAAAAGTTTTTGGTCAATTTTTATTGAATCAATATGAAGAATTTATTGCCCAAGAATATGTTGGTGACGCTAATTCAGAATATACGGTTGGAATTTTATCAACTAAAGAAGGTGTAATCGTAGATTCAATTGTATTACGAAGAAATATATTATCTGGTTTAGGTTCTAAAATTAAAATAATGAATACGTCAAAAAAAACCGAACTAGGAAAATATTTAGCAATAAGTTCTGGTATATCTCAAGGAGAAATTGTTAAAAATGATATCATTTCCAAAGCATGTGAACAAATTGCTTCAAAATTAAGTAGCACGGGCCCTTTAAATATTCAACTAAGGCTCGTAGATGACAAAGTTTATATATTTGAAATAAACCCACGTTTTTCTGGAACAAGTCCTATGCGTGCATTAGCAGGCTTTAACGAACTTGAAATAAGTATTAGAAACAATATACTTGGTGAACAAAAATTCGAACGAATTGATTATAAATTAGGTCATGTTGTAAGAGGATTAAATGAGTTTTTTGTATAAAATGAAAAATTTTTTAAATATATCAATTGATAATAGAATAATTGGATTAGATGTTATGCGTTCTATTGCAATTTTGATAGTAATATTTGGGCATTATATAAATTATTTTCAAGATCATTTATATATATTGATTCCTAAAACTGGAATTTCAATTTATAAATTCTTGGTTATTTTTATTACTGGATTTGATGGCGTTGATTTGTTTTTTGTGTTAAGTGGATTTTTAATTGGAAATTCTATTCTGTCTGCTTATCAAAATAAAAAATTAAATTTTAAATATCTAATCAGTAATTTTTGGGTAAAGCGTTGGTTTAGAACTATTCCAAATTATTTATTTGTATTGATATTATTGATCTTAATAAATTTTCTAATTGAAAATAGAAGTGATTCATTAACAGTCCCATATTTTTATTATTTTTTATTTATTCAAAATATATTTAGTGGTGGTTTATCTTTTTTTGCTGAGTCTTGGAGTTTGTCTATTGAGGAGTGGTTCTATATTTCATTTCCATTTATTTTAACTACTATAGCATATATTTCAAATAAAAACGAAATGCGAAAATTTATTTTATTTGTTTTTATTTTATGCTTTATTTTGGTAGGTATAGCAATTCGATTTAATAATATTAATCATTTTGATTTCAATGATGTGAAAAAATTAAATTGGAATACTCAAATAAGAACTGCTGTTTTAATGAGAATTGATGCAATTGTGTATGGTGTTTTAATGGCATACTTTAAGATTTATTACATAAATATGTTTCATAAATTTAGGTATTTGTTATTAAGTTTCGGTTGTTTTATTTTACTTACTGCTTTTTACTTTATGTTTTTAAATAATAATGATATTCAAGCAACTCAATTTTCTTATGGACTTTATTTTACATGTGTTGGCTTAGGAATGTCATTATTGCTTCCATTTTTCTTTTATTTAAAAATTAATAATTCTACTTTAATTAATTCATTTACTTTTATTAGTGTTATTTCGTATTCTTTGTATTTAGTAAATTATTCTTTAGTGCAAATAAATATTGAGAATTCTATTATTAGTAATTCAGTCTTCAGTTGTTTCATTAAATTGCTGTTATCCCTTTTGTTTACTTTAGTTATTAGCATTGTGTTATTTAAATTTATTGAAACACCTATTATGAATTTAAGAAAAAAAATATTAAATGAATAAAGTACAAATAAAAAAATGCGTTCGTTGCTTATATGATGAAAATATTCCGAAAATTTCTTTTGATAGCAAAGGCTTATGTAATTATTGCTTTCAGTTTGATGAAATGGATAAACAATATCCAATTGACGAATCTGGTAAAAAAATAATTGATGAATACGTTGCTCAAATGAAGCGTGACGGAATAGGTAAACCCTATGATGTTGTTATTGGATTGAGTGGTGGTTGTGATTCATCATACATGTTGCATTTAGCTAAAAATATTTATGGATTAAGGGTATTAGCAGCTCATTTTGATAATACATTTAACTCAAAAATTGCAGTCGAAAATATTCAAACAATGACAAGTAAATTAAATATTGATTTATTTACTCATGTTGTAGACAATAATGAATATCAAGCTGTCATGAAATCTTTTTTTAAAGCTTCAGTACCAGAAATTGATGCCCCAACAGATTTGGGTTTTGCAACTATGCTATATATGGCATGCTCTAAATATGGAGTAAAGCATATTTGGGAAGGTCATTCTTTTAGAACCGAAGGAATAACGCCGCCTGGTTGGGTTTATATGGATGCAAAATATATTAAAAGTATTCATAAACAATTTGGCGAAAAGTATAAAATTAAAACGTTGCCATTATTGTATTTACATAAATGGCTATATTGGATGGTTGTTAAGAAAATTAAAAAATTTAGACCACTTTATTATTTAGAATATAACAAGGAAGAAACTAAACAGTTTTTAGCAAATGAATATGGTTGGCAGTGGTATGGAGGTCATCATATGGAGAACCGCACTTCGTATTTTGCAAATAATTATTTTTTACCTAAAAAATTTGGAATCGACCTAAGAATGTGTGAATTCTCGGGGTTAGTTCGTTCTGGGCAAAAAAATAAAGAAGAGGCGTTAAAAGAAATATGTTCACCAAAGCCTATTGATAAAAGTATTGAAGATGAGATACGCACGCGTTGTGGGTTTAGTGAAGAAGAATGGTTGAAAATTTGGACCATGCCTAAAAAACATTACACTGATTATCCTACTTACAAAAAAACTTTTGAAAGATGGAGGTGGTTGTTTTTTATTCTTTACAAAAAAGGGTATGTAAATAGAAGTTTTTATGATAAATTTTGTTTAATGAAGGATGAAAAATAATATGAAAATAGCATGTATTGGTAATATGAATAATTTTTTGTTTTCGGTGACAAGAAATTTGAGAGATGCGGGTTATGATGCTCATCTCTTTTTGGTGGAAGAATTTGGTCATTTTTTGCCATTGTCAGATTCTTATGATGAAAAATTACCAGATTATATACATCAATTAGATTGGTATGAAATTGGTCATTGGAAAAAATCAAAAGAAAGTATAATAGAAGATTTAAAAGAATTCGATTTTATTATAGGAACCGATTTGTCACCTGCATTTTTAGCTAAAGCAGGTTTGGTTATGGATATATTCACACCACACGGTGGCGACATTTATCATTATTGCTATTATACTTTTAAACATTTTCCGCCAAAAAAATATGAATTAGGAGCATGGTGGCGAAGTCGTCAGCAAAGAACTGGTGCGAGAAACGCTAAATGCATTATGATGGATCAACTAAATCAGTCATTTGAAGATATAATGGATAAATTGAATATGCAAAAAAACAGATTGTTTTTGAATGCTCCCTATATTTATCCAGAGCAGTATAATGAAGAAAATTTCAAGAAAAGTAATGAATACAAAAAAAGTCGTGAGATAAGAGGAAAATATGATTTAGTATTTATTCATCATAGCAGACATGTTTGGAAAACACATGTTGAAACCTTACATTATAAAGCAAATGATAGAATAATAAAAGGGTTTGCTAAATTTATAGAACAACATCCAAATTCTAAATCATTATTAATTATGTTTGAGTATGGATGGGATTTTGAAGAAAGCAAAAAACTAGTGATTGATTTAGGTATTTCGGCTAATATATTATGGTTGCCTTTAATGAATAGAAAAGATGTAATGGTATGGTTATCTATTGCTGACCTTGGTATTGGCGAAGTTGCTAATTCGTGGTTATCTTATGGAGCGGTTTATGAATTTTTGTGTTCAAAAAAGCCTTTTTTAGGTTATCGAATTGATATTGATTTTAAAGACAAATACCCTGAATTGTATCCAATGATTTCAGCTAATACTGTAGATTTAATTGCAGATGCATTTAATGATGTTTTTGCTAATCCTGAAAAATACAAAGCAATGGGCTTAGAAGGCTATGAATGGTTTATGAAATATGCAGTTAACCGTCCTATGAATGAGTTAGTAAGAATGATTGAAGAAAAAAAGAAAAAATTAATTGCAAATTAAAAATTATTCTATCAAAGGCTTCGTAAACTTACTTATTCGAAAATTTAATTTTCAAACTCCAAAAACAGAAATTTCAATTTAATATGTCTTACTTATTTCTGTTTACCAATTCATTTCCATGTAATAAAGCATTAGAGCATTACATTGAACATGAAATGCCTTTTTTAGCAAAAAACTTTGATAAGGTTTTTATAATACCTGGCGATTTTGGAAAAATAGAAATCCCAATACCATCAAATGTTGAGGTGTTGGATATTTATTCAAAAGCGTATTACAAAGGAAATAAGTTTTCTTTTTTTAGAAATTTACCTTTAATAATAAGCTTGTATTTTTTTGAATTTACCAATACAAAACTTGGAAAATGGTATTGGTTATCAAAAACTAAAACAGCTATTGTTACGCTTAATAATGCCATAGAAACCGCAATTGCATTACATCGTATGTTGCTTTCGAAAAACATTTCAAAGAGCGATTGCACGTTTTATAGCTATTGGTTTTATCATTCGTCTTTAATTTTAGCAATCGCAAAAAAAAAGGGATTCATTCATTCATTTATTTCACGAGGCCATCAAGCCGAAATTTATGAAGAACGCGAACCTGAAAAAAGTTTATTTAAAAATATAAAACTGAAATACGTTAATCGTGTTTTTTTAATTTCTGAGCACGCTAAAAATTACCTGCTAACTCATTATCCAAAATATGCTTCAAAATATTTTGTTTCTTATTTAGGTGTAAAAAATCACGGAGTCAATCCAAATGAAGGTCAGGTGTTTAGAATTGCATCTTGTTCTAAAGACGCTCCTCATAAACGAGTTCATTTAATTGCTGAGATTTTAAAAAATCTAAATTTTGAATACGAATGGTATCATCTAGGGTATATTCCTGATGATAAGCAACGTAACTTTTTAGAAATTTTGAAAGAAAATAAATTAAAACGAGTTTATTTTTTGGGAGATTATGCCAACGAAAAGGTATTAGAATTTTATAAAAACAATCACATCGATGTGTTTTTGAATGTGAGCAGTATCGAAGGTTTGTCGGTTGCACTGATGGAAGCTGGAAGTTTTGGAATTACCTTAATGGCAACTGATATAAATGGAACTGCTGAAATTGTAAATGAAAAAAGTGGTTATTTATTACCATTAGAATTTAATACAAAAGAGGCTGCTGATATTTTGGAACGTATTTATACCACCAGTAGCTATCATAAAAGGGCATCGGCACGCGAAATGTTTTTAGAGCGATTTGATGCTGAAAAAAATTTCAATGCGTTTATTCAAACTATAAAAAGTATTTCGTAGCTGGTGAAAGTTTTGATAATTCCTGCCTGGTACTCTGAAAAAAAGCAAGTTGCTAGTTTTATTGTTGATCAAGCATTGGCTGTTCAAAATTTAGGAATTGATGTTACATTATTGTTGGTAGTTATTAAACACAGAAAGGATTTTTTAAAAGATTTTTTTAAGAAAACAGTTATATCGGATAGCGATACTAACTTAAGGTATTTAACGGTGTCTTACTATTCGATTTTTCCATATCAATTTTTAAAATTGTATAAGCTTCAGTTATTTTTTGTAAAACTTAAAGTTCTTAGGGCTGTTAAATCCTATCAATCTAAAACGGGCTTGTTTAATCTTATTCATTTTCAGTCGCTGTGTAATAATATAACACCACAAATTGGTTTTTATTTAGCAAACAAACTAAACTTAAAATATATGATTACCGAGCATTATACGTCGTATAAGGAAGGCGGAGATCGAATATTTAGTCCATATTCAAATAAAGAAATGGTGACAAACATTGTGCAAAAATCTGTTTCATGTATCAGTGTAAGTTCATTTGCTGCCAATTTGCATCAAGCTTATTTTGGTAAGCATTTTGATGTTATTCCGAATTTAGTTCCTAATATTTTTCAAAATAAAAAAAATGTTGAGGTAGATAAAACAGGCCAGTTTAATTTTTTATCAATAGGTGGTATAACCGAAAGAAAAGGTTTTTTAGTTTTAATTGATGCTTTTATAAAAGCTTTTGAAAAAGATGATTCCATCCATTTATTTATTGTAGGAACAGGAGTTCTTAAAAAAAAGTTGATTGAAAAAGTTGAGAATTTTAAATTAAGCAAACGGATCATTTTTATTGATCAATTAAATAGAACAGAAGTCATTTCTTTAATGGATCAGTCGCAGGTTGTTGTTTCTGCTTCTTATGTTGAAACATTTGGTTTAACCTTAGTTGAAGCTTTTTTTAGAGGATTACCTGTTATTGCTTGTAATTCTGGTGGGCCAACTGATTTTGTAAACCAACATAATGGCTTATTATGCGCACCAGGTGATGTTGATGGTTTATCTAATGCATTGATAAATATTTATGAGCATTATGATTCTTATGATAAAGAACTAATAAAAAATAATGCGATTGATAAATACTCTGAAAATACAATTGGCGAAAAAATAATTGAATGTTACAATAAAACTTTATTATAAATATAAAATACCATGCATAAATTAGTAAGAAAAATAATAAGAACTTTAGTAGAACTTAAATTGTCATGGATGATATTGAGTTTTTTTTATAAATTTTTTTATCGTTTCAAATTTGAAAAAGAGTTGATTGAAATTGAAAAACGAGGAACTAATTTAAATTTACTTGAAGTTAAATTGAAAAAAATATTTTCAGATTTAACGGTGCTGCACGGCCCATTTAAAGGGATGATTTACCCTGATTTTATGGCTTATGGAAGTTCTCTTTATCCAAAATTATTAGGAAGTTATGAGGCTGAACTTAACGAAACGGTTGAAGGTTTTTTGAAAAATGATTATGATTCGATTATTGATGTTGGTTGCGCCGAAGGTTATTATGCGGTTGGCTTTGCAATGCGTAAACCTAAGGCAAAGGTATTTGCTTACGATTTAAATAAAGATGCTTTAGTAGCTTGTAAAAAAATGGCAACAATTAATAAAGTGGGTGAGCAAATTGAATTCGGCGAATTTTGTAGTAGTGAAACACTCGCTAATTTTAAATTTAAAGGAAAAAGTTTGGTAATATCTGATTGTGAAGGTTACGAAATTGATTTGTTTACACCAGAGTCTGTAGCTAATTTAACTAATTGCGATGTTTTAATTGAATTGCATGATTTATATAATGAAAAAATTTCTCCGTCAATAGAAGCTGTTTTCAAAAATACGCATCATATAACAAAGGTTTATAGTGAGAGTACTTTTAAGAAAATGAAAAATTTTAAAGTGTCAGAATCCTTAACAGATGTTGATATTAATTCCTTTATGCTCGAACGAAATGGTATAATGGCTTGGGCTATAATTACACCAAAATAATTCAAAAGTAAAATAAGTTTTATGATGAAGAATATTCTAATACCATTAGCCAATATAGATTAGTCTAATTAAAATTTGTCACATCGAGCGTAGTCGAGATGTAGCAATGGGTTCTCGACTACGCTCGAACTGACATTAGACTAATAATAAATAGCTAATGGTATAATTATTTTAATACAAACAAATGCAAAATAAGATACATTAACTTGTCAAAGCCTTTTCATGAATATTAATACATACGTTAGTAATAGTGCGGCTGTTTTGGCGAAAAGGTGTAGGGCAAAGCGTAATAAGCTTTGAGCCAGCAGGTGTGTTAGTCAATTTTTTAGGTGGCGTTGCGAAGACTTTTTTGTGTGATAAAAGAATTGGAGTTGGCTTTTCGCATTGATTTTTTTGTTACTTTTTTTATCAAGAAAAAAAGTAAAGAAAATAGATGTACTTTTTAAGTGAACCCTAATTAATAATTCGTAATTCTGATATAATATAAAATTGAGGAATAAGGCTTTGCTGATATTGGGCTATGTAGTATGTGTATTCGGTAATATTTTAAAAATAAGTTAAAAAAAAAGAACCATGGTAATCGATCATTTAGAAAATTATAAAAAACAGATAGCACTTCATCCGCTGTTTGATACAGCGTTCCAATATTTGCGCTCAATTAAAACAGCTGAATTGGTTGAAGGAAAAATTGAAATCAAAGGCGATGATCTATTTGCTATTATTGCATCACCAGGCACTTTAATAGACGAAAATCCAAAATTGGAAGCGCACAAAGTTTATATTGATATTCATTATATTATTGAAGGAACGGAGTTATTTGGTTGGAAATCAATTTCAGAATGCGACCAACCCATTGATTCATTTAATGATGAAAAAGATTATATCCTTTATGATAATAAAGATTTCAGTACAATAAAATTAACCAAAGGATCATTTGCAATTGTATTTCCTGAAGATGCTCATGCGCCAGGTATTGAAACCACTAATTTAAAAAAAGTTGTTCTTAAAATAAAAATATAGCTTCGTTATGTATATTATTGCTGAAAGTGCTTATAACCATCAAGGTAATTTTGATTACCTAAAACAACTTGCTGAAGCTGCCAAAGAGGCTAAGGCAAATTTTTTTACAGTTCAAATGATGAACGTAAACGAATTTTGTACAAAGGAATACAGTAAATACCAATTATATAAAGACACTGAGTTTTCTGAAAACCAATGGATCGAATTATTTGATTACTGTAAACAAATAGATATTTCGGTTATTCCTTGCACACTCGAAAAATCATCTTTCGACTTAGCGTATAATTACGGCTACCGTTTAGTGAAAATACATGGAACTGATTTAACCAACACTCCTTTTTTGCAATACATAAAAGATAAAGGTGATTGTAAAATTTTACTAGAAACACAATGCAGCACTGACTTTGAAATTAAATTGGCAGTTGAAAAATTTGCAGACATCATCGAATGTTTATTTCACGGATTTAGTAATTACCCAACCGAACCGAACGAACATAATTTATTAGCTTTAAATTATTTAAAAACGAGGTATCAATTAAACACCGGTTTTGCTGATCATAGTTTAGATACTCAAATTATGCCTTGTATGGCAATGGCTTTAGGCTGTAGTTATTTAGAAAATCACATTACCATACACCGTAGCGATAGGCAATTTGATTATCAAGTTTCGTTAGAGCCAAATGAATTTGCAATACTAGTTAGTACCATTGCGCAATACAATCAAACACTAGGTAAGCCAGTTAAGCATCCTGTTAAATCTGAAAAAGGATTTCGTAATATTTTGTTTAAAAAACATTTAGGGAACGGTGTTTTTAAACGCGACAATGAAGGCAAAACTTTTATTGAAAGTGAAATTGAAACTTTTGAGAAAACAAATGTAACAGCAGCATTAATTGCACGTTTAAAATCGAAGCGGTTGAAATTAAAAGTAATGAAACCATTTGGCGAAAATGAATCAATCATTTCGTTATATAACAGATTAAAAGCAAATTGTAAAAACATTACACATATTCAATTAGCCACGAGTTATCTTTTAGAGGATGAGCCATTGGCTCAATTATTTGAAGGAAAAAAATTACCACATTACGAAGGGCATCCCGAAAGTGTTATTGATAGATTGCTTGAGGTGGCTTATAAAAATAAATCGGCAGCCGTATTTAGAGTTACAGGCGATAATCCATTTACAGATCCTGTATTGATGGACAGAATGGTCGATATTTTTATTGAACAAGATGTGGATTATGTTCGTGTAAATAATGTACCATTTGGAGTAAGTGCCGAATTATTTAAAACAAGTTATTTGTGGAAATTATATTTAGAAATGGAAGATCCTTTTGTAAGTGAATATTTATCGTGGTTTGTTTTAAATGATGAAACGTGTAAAAAAGCATGCATTGAATTTATAAGCGATAAACCGTTTGCTAAGTTTGTAAATCTTAGTATCGATTATCCGGAAGATTATGAATATGCCAGTTCAGTTTTAAAAAACATAAACAAAACGCCATTCGAATCTATTGTTTTAAAAGATGTTATTAATAATTTAACGGATAAACATGTGGTTGATCTTACAAAATTTATAAAATTACCTGAAGGAATTAGTATATTGTATAGTGATTACATGAAGCTAATCGACGAAACAAATTATACATATAAAGAAACATTTTCAATTTAGTTAAATGACATATATAATAGGAGAAATAGGGCAGAATCATAATGGATCTGTTGATATAGCAAAACTAATTATTGATTCGGCGGCACGCCCTATAAAAGAAGAATTATTTGGTTTGGAATTAAAGCCAATGAATGCTGTGAAATTAACCAAGCGCGATTTAAAAGCGGAGCTTTCTGATTCTCAAATGATGAGACCATATCATACTGCACATTCTTTTGGAAATACGTACGGTGAGCATCGTGCTTTTTTGGAATTAAATGATGAACAACATTTTGAATGCTATCAGCATGCAAAATCGTATGGTTTGGATTTTGTTGAAACTCTTTGTGCCATTGGTTGTTTATCGCTATTGAAATTATTTACTCCTGAGTTTTTAAAAGTTGCAAGTCGCGATTTAACAAACCTGCCTCTTTTATCAGCTTTAGCAGAAACTAAAATCCCCATAATTTTGTCAACAGGTATGGCTGGTAAAAAAGAATTGGATGATGCGCTAAAAACAATAACAGCATACCATCATCAAATTTCGATTTTGCATTGTGTTTCTCAATATCCAACCGAGCCACAAAACACAAATTTAAATACCATTAAATATCTTCAAAAAAATTACAGTGAATACACAATTGGTTATTCAGATCATACCATTGGCATATCAACGCCAGTTGCAGCTGTTGCAATGGGTGCAAAAATAATAGAAAAACACATTACGCTTGATAGACGCATGAAAGGTACAGATCAAGCAGGTTCGCTTGGGCCTGATGGTATTAATAGAATGGTGCGTGATATTAGAGTTTTGGAAATGGCCTTTGGAAAGGAAGAATTATTTATTGATCCAAGTGTACAGGTTGCAAAAGAAAAACTTGAAAGGTCGATTGCAACAAATAGAACGATACACATTGGTGAAACAATATTGGAAAGTGATTTACATTTATTATCACCAGGTGATGGATTTAAATGGGCTGAAAAAAATCAAGTAGTTGGAAAAGTTGCCTTAGTAGAAATTAAGAAAAACGAAATAATTTACCCTAATCATATTTAGAAATGAGTATAGAAACAAATACGGTGTCGTCAATAAGCGAGCAAACAAATCGTTTAAATCTTGCTGAATTAATAAACAATAATCCAATACCGGATAATGAAAAGTCGTTTCACACGCCTTTGTTTTTAAAGAGGCAAGAGCTTTCAAAAATATTATATTTTCAGTTTTTATATCAGCAATTTGTAAATACACATGGTATAATCATTGAATTTGGAACACGTTGGGGTACCAATTTAGTAACGTTATCAAACTTGCGTGGGATATATGAACCATTTAATTATAACCGTAAAATAATTGGGTTTGATACATTTGAAGGTTTTAAAAATACGAATTCAGAAAAAGATGGTGCTCATGAAATTATAAAAGATGGTGCGTTTTCTGTCACTGAGAACTATGAAAATTATTTGGAACATTTAATGGCCATACATCAAAACGAATCACCATTAAACCACATCAAAAAATTTGAAATTTTAAAAGGTGATGCGCCTGCCAAATTAAAAGAGTATTTAGAGCGAAATCCACAAACTATTATTGCTTTCGTTCATTTCGATTTTGATATTTATAAACCAACCCTTGATTGTTTAAATTTAATAAAGCCACATTTAGTAAAAGGAAGTATCGTGAGTTTTGATGAACTGAATGATCCAAATTTTCCTGGCGAAACTAAAGCTGTTAATGAAGTTTTTGGTTTAAATAACATTCAATTAAAACGATTCGAACCTTGTCCTATGCAATCTTATTTTATTTTCTAGTATGAATTTACCAAAATTAATCATAACTGATATTGACGGCGTTTGGACCGATGGTGGCATGTATTATGACCAAACAGGAAACGAATGGAAAAAATTTAATACAGCAGATAGTGCTGGCGTTTTAATTTGTAAAAAATTAAATATAAAGGTTGGCATTATTACTGGCGAAAAAACTGAGATTGTTAAGCGAAGAGCTGAAAAATTAAAAGTCGATTTTTTTTATGATGGAGTAATTAATAAAATTGCAGTTGCTGAAGAAATTTGTGCAAAGCTAAATATTACATTAGCTGATGTCGCTTTTATTGGTGATGATATCAACGATATTAAATTATTGAAATTAGTTGGGCTTTGTGGTACGCCAAACAACGGTATTCCATATATTAAAGAATTTGCACACATAATAACTAAAAAAAATGGAGGAGATGGCGCATTTAGAGAATTTGTAGAAACGGTTGTACAAAAGGAATATAGCTATCATCAAATAATTGACTTAATAGCAACCTAGTTTAATGATTCTTTTTTTTCTGATTTTAGGTTATTTTAAAGGAATGTTTTTTTATGTGATTGGTGAACAGAATCGCGCCTCGTTGTCATATCAAAAATTATTTAACGTTAGCTTTAACTTACCAGAAAAATTTAGATATTCCTATAAATCTGTTTTATCAGAATTAAGAAAAATAGTAAATATCCCAGTAAAATTAGATAGCAATGAACTTACCGAAATCAATAGCAATTCAAGTATCGTTTATGATTTATCGGATGTTTCAAAAAAGGAACGCATTAATTATTTGAGGTTTTATGGAATTGAAACCAATTTGGTTTTTGTTGCCTCTCAGGAATTCCTTTATTTCAGCTCCTTTAGGCATAAAGTTTGGTTTTTTGTTATTACGTTTCCAATTCAAATTCAATTACTCATACTTGGCTTGTTTAAAAAGGATATTTCTGGTTTGAGCTTTGTTTTAAAAAATATAGTGATAACTCATAATTTTTTAAGATTTTGTAAACGTCAAAAAATAAAGGATGTGTATATGTTTGGAATATATGACACTAATTCAGCTTTTTTAAGTTATAATTTAATAAAAAATCATTGTTACGTACATCAGGTTACATCAGAAGTTCCTATCTATAAATGGAATAAACTAATAGTAACAAATGAATTAATTTTGTGTAGTGAATATCAGTTTGCTGAAGTAGAAGCATTTAAAAAAACGGTTGTATATGATAGCTGTAAATTATTTGGACCAGAGTTATATTATAAAGTCGCCAATTTATATCAGTTACCTGCGGTAAAAAATAACAAAGTTGCATTTTATTCAACGGGAGGTTGGGTAAGAAATAAATTAGGAAATATTAATCAAGGCGTTGATATTGAATTTTATGAAGAAAAAATATTAAAAGATATCAATGAATGTCTTTCTGATATGAAAGAGTTAGAGTTAGTTATTTATCCACATCCGAGAGAAAAGGTTTTTTTTGATCATTCAATCGAATTGTTAGTTCAACATTACCTGAAATTTTTACCAAATTGTAAATTTACTATCAAAACAGAAAACATATTAACTGATGAGTTTTTCAACGAATGTTATTTGGCTATATGCTTTATTTCAACTGTAATGTTTGAAAGGGTTCACGCTAAAAGGCAATCCGTTTTGATGTATCAAAATGAGAAAGAATTCCCATTAAAAAATAATGTTGACTATTTGCATTTCATAAATAGTAAGGATGAACTTAAATCGATAATTAAAAAATGTTATTTTTAATGAACCGAATAAATTAATTGAATTATGTGCGGAATATTAACATACTTTAAAAACGAAGGCTTATCAAAAGATGATATTGCCGAGTCAATTCATTCATTAAGCACTATAAATCACAGAGGGCCAGATGGAGAAGGTATTTGTTTAATCAATACTAAAACAAAACAAATAATCTCCTTAAGAACGGCATTAACACCATCTGATTATAAATGTGATGCGAATTCACTAGCAGATATTGAAGATGGAAAATTTGATTTATTATTTGGACATAAACGCTTAAGTATTTTTGATGTGACTACAGCTGGCCATCAGCCAATGATTTTTGAAGATGGTTTAGTAATTGTATTTAATGGGGAAGTTTATAATTTTTGGGAAATTAGAGAAGAATTAAAACAAAAAGGATATGTTTTTAAAACAAATTCGGATACTGAAGTAATCATACGAGCTTATCAAGAATGGGGCGAAGCTTGTTTGAATAAGTTCAATGGCATGTGGGCTATCATCATATATGATAGTAAAAAAAATAAATTATTTATTTCAAAGGATCGTTTTGGTGTAAAGCCCTTATATTTTATAAACAATGACCAAAATTTTATATTTGCTTCAGAAGTTAAACAATTTAGAAGTTTTAAAAAACAACCGTTTTCATTAAATAAGAAAAGTATACAAACGTTTATCGATGAAGGTTCGCTTGATTATGATGATACAACATTTTATAATGAAGTGACGAGATATAAATCAGGGTATTATAGTTCGTATTTTTTTGACGACCATAAAATGGTAGAGAAATGTTACTACACATTACCTTCAAAAGCGATTAAAATAAAACAAGAAGATGCTTTTGAGGAATATAACAGACTTTTTTCGTTAGCGGTTTCACGTAGAATGCGAGCAGATGTTAAGATTGGGGTTGCAATTTCTGGAGGAGTTGATTCAAGTGCTATTTTGTACCATGTTGTTGATTTATTAAAAGATTCTGAAAATAAAGTAAATACATTTTCAGCAATTTTTCCAGGAATGGAAGGAGATGAATCCAATCATATTAAAATTATTGAGAATGATTTAAAGGATAGAATAAATGTTTTTTACACAAATCCTTATGAAGAATTTACAATTGAAGATTTAGTAAAACATATTTATCATCAGGATTTTCCAACAGATAGTGCTTCCAATTATGCTGAATGGGCAGTTGCTCGATTGGTGAAACAAAACGGTGTAACGGTGCTACTTGGAGGCCAAGGTGGTGATGAAGTTTTTGCTGGTTACCACCAGCATTTTTATAAATATTGTAGGCAATTAATTTTGTCAGGTAATATTTTAAAATACCTGTCATTAGCTAAAAATTATTCAGATCTAAAATCAATAAAGGTAAATCAACTTCATTTAATAGTAATTGGTGAAGTTAAAACAGCTATTTCGTTTAGATTATGTTTAAATAGATATTGCAACAGGCTTGATTCTGATTGGTTAAAAGCAAATAAATTAATAGAAGCTTTAAAGTTAGACACTTTAAAATATCAATTACCATGGTATTTGAGGTCAGATGACAGAGATTTTATGGCGTTTGGTGTTGAAACCCGACATCCTTTTTTAGATATTGATTTGGTGAATTTCGGATATCAATTACCCGATGAGTTTAAAATAAGAGATGGTTGGCAAAAATGGATTATAAGAAAAAACATGACTACTGTTCCTGATAGCATCCGTTTTAGAAAAGATAAAAAAGGATATACGATCCCTCAAAAAAAGTTTAAAGAAACCTACAGAAAAGATTTGATGAAATACCAAAGTTATGTTGTTGACTTTGATCCAAAGTTGGCTGATAGCGCCTATTCTTTTAGATTGTCGGCTCTAGGCATTTGGTTGCAACAAAATAATATTGGTTCATAATTAAAATATGGAAAAAAAAGAAAAGGAAATTGAATGTTCCCGTTGTTTACTTACAACGAATGATACTGAGGAAATAACATTTGATGAAAAGGGAGTTTGTAATTATTGTAATTATTACGATAAGATTCATGCTGAGCATGTTATTAAGCCTCAAGATCGAGTAAAAAAATATACAGAATTAGTTGATCATATTAAACAGTTATCAAAAGGGCAAAAGTATGATTGTGTTATTGGTGTTAGCGGAGGAGTTGATAGTACATATGTGGCCTATTTTGTTAAAAAAGTACTCGGACTTAATCCGTTAGCAGTTCATTTAGATTACGGATGGAATTCTGACATGGCCGTAACAAATATTAATAAGACTCTTCAATTATTAGAAATTGATTTATATACACATGTTGTAAATTGGGAAGAAATAAAAGATCTTCAACTTTCTTTTTTGAAAGCATCTGTTGTTGATATTGAATTAGTGAATGATTTTGCAATAGCAGCTACTGTATTTAATGTAGCTGCAAAACATGGCATCAAATATATTTTACATGGTGGAAATATTCAAACGGAAGGCGGAAAATTACCTACAGGATGGACATGGTCAAAATACGATCAATTAAATGTTTTTGGAATCCATAAGCAATTTGGTACGGTTAAACTAAAAACATATCCAAGATTACCGTTTTGGAAAAAGTCGTATTTAACACTGGTATATAAGATGCAGTTTATTGGGATATTAAATTATATCGAATATAATCGCGATGCCGTTAAAAAATTCATCATTGAAGAATTAGGTTGGGAAGATTATGGTGGTAAACATTTCGAGTCTGTTTTTACTCGTTTTTATCAAGGATATATTTTACCGAAAAAATTTAATATTCGTAAACAAAAATTTCATTTATCAGTTTTAATTTGTTCAGGGCAATTAACCAAAGCACAAGCACAAGCGGAATTGAAACTTGAATATTATTCAGACGAGCGTTGTAAAGAGGATTTGGAATATGTATTAAAGAAGTTAGACATTTCTGAAGAAACATTTAATGGTTACATGAACTTGCCAATTAAAAAGCATAGTGATTATCCAACCTATACAAAAAAACATTATAAACGCCAACAACAATTCTTTAATTTAATATCACCCTTCGTAAAACTAACGAGAAAAATTCTGAAATAAATCATGACAAAAATTAAAGCCTTACTTAATCATTTAATAAACGGTACGTTGTTTAAAAGGATTGCGGAAAATAAAAAGCATCAACTATTTAGAGAATACGATGCTTTTATGAAAAGCGATAAAGAATATATTGAAAAAAAACTTTCTGACTCTATTCATATTTTATTATTTAAAAAAGCAAATTTGAGTAGAGAACTTTATTGTTATGGATTTGAAGAAGCAGAAATGCAATTTCTAAAAAAGTATCTTAAAAAAGATGATATTGTTTTTGATATTGGTGCAAATGTTGGTTTGTTTACTCTTATTTGTTCTGACTATGTTGGGAATTCAGGCAGTATTCATGCATTTGAGCCATCACCACAAACGTTCAGTTGGTTGGAGCAAAATGTAAAATCAAATAAACTGAAAAACGTAATTTTAAACCAATTAGCAGTTTCTGATAAAGATGGTACGATTAGTTTTCATCTTTCTGAAGAAGGATATGATGCATTTAATTCTATCGTGAAACCTTCAAAAGGGTTAAATTATATTACACAAACTGTAAATTGTTTAACATTAGATTCTTATGTTGAAAAACATCATTTACAAGGTAAAATTCAAATTATTAAAATTGATGTAGAAGGTTTTGAAATTTCGTTATTAAGCGGAGCTACAAAAACGTTATCAGCTGAAAATGCGCCAGATTTAGTAGTTGAGTTTACGGAATCAAATGCTGAAAATGCTGGTTTTACATGCGCTCAATTGTATGCTAAAATAGTTGGTTTTGGTTATGAATTGTTTCATTATAATGCCGAAACAAATTCGCTAATTCCCGAACCAGAAGGTATGAGTTATGTGAAATATAAAAACTTAGTAGCTACAAAAAATAGAAAAAAAATAGTTGAGCGATTAGCATAAGAATGATTCTCTTTAATAAAAATTATATCATAAGTTCTTATTTTGAAGCTTCAATAGTTGATTCTTTAAAAAATATTGAATTGCTCCCATTTGGCCATTCAAGGCATTTTCCGCTTAAATTCAGTTTAGTTGACAAACAAATACATAATGGCGAATTAAATTTTTTTAATACGGTTTTTTACAAAAATTTTAAAGAGAACAATTTTGTAAATCCTGATAAATGTATTATCGATCAAAATAAAGTAACTGATAAACTCATTGTTTTAAATTGTTTGGACAATTGTTTCGGTCACGCATTACTGAAATTATTTTATGCAGTTAATTACATTCAAAATCATGGCAACTCATTTGATTTTTTATTAATCATACCAAAAGCATTAAGTCATTTTATTATAAAAAAGGCCGGCGTAAATTGTTTAATTATCGATTATTCGTTTAGTCAGTTACAAGAATGCTTTGTTTTAAATAATGAAATTGAAAAAGTAGCTTGTCAATACAATGAAGTGTTTATTGAGTCCGTTGAAACTTACGATTCATTTGATAAAGATGGTTTAATAGAAAATTTGAATTTGTTAAAGAAGGATACTCAGGTTGGTTCTGTAAAAGATAAAATCATTTTTTATTACCGTTCTGATTATTTTAGAATGTGGAATGGAAAAAGTCAACTAAAAAATTGTGTCGCTTTATTCTCTTTTCTTAAAATTTTTTTTGATGAAAGTATTCAGTTTTATGTGGTAGGTGATTTGGATAAACTACAATTTCCTAGCTGGATAAAGGATGAACGAATTGCCAAATTTAATAAGGACGTTGATTTTAAATATAATCAATTATTTAATACAAGTTTAATTTGCATTGGTTTAACCGGAAGCCACATGTTGTTTCCTAGTTTGTTTGCCGAATGCACAGTGCATTTACATCCTGCTCATAAATATAAAAATATGACAGAAGATACTGTGGTTAAAAAAAACACAAACGAAATGTTTTCGGCTTACCAACATTTGTATTACTTCGGAAATTATAATTGTTCTGATTTAAAACCAGAACAATTAGGACGACTAATTTTGTTTCACTATCAAGGATTAGTAGAGAAAAAATACAAATTGTTTGTTCGAGAAAATGTAAGTCAAAAAGATTGGATTAATAAGAATTATTCTTTTTTAAATTTAGGTGAGATTAATGCATATCGTCAAAAGTTTAATGCCAAAGAAGCAAATAAAAACAGAGTGAAATATTATTTAGATAAATTTTTTGGATAATGGGTGTGATTAGGTTTTTATTTGCATTAACAGTTCTGCTTAGTCATGAAGTTGATTTGTTTGGGTTAACCTTAACTGGGAGTATTATTGCAGTACAATGTTTTTACATCATTTCTGGGTTTTACATGGGGATTATATTGGAGGAAAAGTATAAACTTTCTGATTATAAATTGTTTATATCGAACCGTTTTTTGAGATTACTTCCAACGTATTGGATGGTTGTTTTATGTATGATTGTTACATCTATTATTTGGTATAATTTTTCTGAACAAAAGTCTAGCTTGTTTTTTGAAAAATTCAACAATCACTTTTCTGAATTAAGTTTTTCTTCGTTGTTGTTAGTTATTTTTTCTGATATTTTTTTAATTTTTCAAGATGTGTTTTTGTTTTTCGGATTGAGTAGTGATGGACATTATGAATTTGTAAAAGATTTTAGAACTACAAATTTGTCTTTATCTATATTTTCAATAGTTCCTCAGGCATGGACTATTGGAATGGAAATAATGTTTTATTTATTAGTTCCATTTTTGGTGAGATTAAAAAGCTATTTTTTAATTGCATTAGCAATTTGTGCATTTTTAGTTCGATTATTAATGTATCATAAAGGATATGATTTCGATCCTTGGACTTATAGGTTTTTCCCCTTTGAATTTATGTTTTTTATTTTTGGATTATTATCTTTTCGGTTTTATCTCTATTTACGAAATAAAGAATTATCAAGCTTGGTTCAAACTGTTACCTATGGTTTTATCCTTTCATTTATTTTATTGTACCAGTTTATTCCATTAAATGCTACATTTAAGTACGTTAGTTTTGTAATTCTGTTTGCAATTTCACTACCTGTTATTTTTATAAAATTTAAATCAAATAAAATAGACAGATGGATTGGTGAATTTTCGTATCCAATTTATATTTGCCATGTATTTATTATAATTTTGGTTAATGTTTTTTATTCGAAGTATCATTTTGTATCGCATAACTTTTTATCTTTCATAATTTTAACGTGTACGTTAATTTTTTCATATTTTCTTATTAAATTTATAAGTGAACCAATTGAAAAAATTAGATATACTAGAACTTTAAAATTAAATTCTAAATGACAAAAATAAAATTCGCCATAGTAGGCTGTGGTAGTATTGGTAAAAGACATATTGCTGTGCTTGATGCTGATGAAGAGGCAGAAATAGTAGCCATTTGTGATGTTGATGAAAATAAATGCATTGAGCTATCTTCTTTATATAATGGATTAAAATATTACACCTCATATAGTGAAATGCTAGAAAGCATAAACTGCGATGTTGTGAATGTTGTTACTCCTCATCAAATGCATGCAGACATGAGTATTGATGCTTTAAATAAAGGTTTTAATGTTTTGGTTGAAAAGCCAATGGCGTTGACTTCTGCTGATTGTGATCGAATGAACGATGCGGCTATTTCATCAGGAAAAAAACTTTGGGTGGTTAAACAAAATAGATTTAATGTTCCAATTCGTTTAGCGAAAGACGTTATTGATACTAACCGTTTAGGGAAAATATTTATTGTGAAATGTGATGTGTTATGGAATCGCTATCAAGGATATTATGATGATTCTCCTTGGCGTGGTGTAAAAGAATGTGAAGGCGGTTCTTTATACACGCAAGCAAGTCATTTTATAGATTTATTAGTTTGGTGGTTTGGTGATATAATTAGTGCACAAACAAATGTAGAAACACAAAATCATCAAATTGAAACAGAAGATACTGGTTTGTCAGTTGTTAAATTTTCAAATAATGCGCTTGGCTCAATTATTTGGACTACGTGTGTTTACAATAAAAATTATGAAGGTTCAATAACCATAATTGGAGAAAATGGAACCATAAAAATTGGCGGTCAATATTTAAATAAAATTGAATATTGGGATGTAGAAGGTTATCCATTACCTGAAGGAATTGATTTTTCTGATAAACCCAATGCTTACGGTAAATACCAAGGCACAAGTTCAAATCATGATAAAGTGATCAATGCCATTATTTCGCAATTAAAAGGTCGTACTCACGAAACTGTAGATGGGTTTGAAGGAATTCGTTCCATTAAAGCAATCGAATTAATGTATAAAGATGCAAAATAAACCAACGCTATTTTTGTCAGCAATTAAAGATGTATTATTTGGGTCTAACGTTAAAATTATTGAACCTGTAAATATTTATGGTTGCTCTATTGGCAATGATGTTTTTATAGGGCCATTTGTTGAAATTCAAAAAGATGTAAAAATTGGTGAGCGTTGTAAAATTCAATCGCATACTTTTATTTGCGAATTAGTAACCATTGGAAATGATTGTTTTGTTGGTCATGGTGTTATGTTTGTTAATGATACCTTTTCAATTGGCGGACCAGCTCGTGGAAATAAAGCATTATGGAAATCAACACGAATTGGTAATAACGTCTCTATTGGTTCTAATGCTACAATTTTGCCAATAGAAATATGTAATGATGTGGTAATTGGAGCAGGAGCAGTAGTAACAAAAAACATTACCGAATCAGGAATTTACGCGGGTAACCCCGCAAAAAAAATGAGAAATATTTAGTCTGATTTAATAATAAATAGAACGCTGATAACGCTGATGATTATGATGAACGCGGATAAAAAAATCATATTTAATCATAAGCTATCTATGTCATCTGCGTTCTATTCCAATATCTGAGTTGTAACAAAATAATAAATTAATTTAATTAAAATGAAAATTCCCTTTGTTGATTTAAAAATTCAATATCAAAATTTAAAATCCGAAATTGATGCTGCTATTGCAAATGTAATAGGCAAAACCGCATTTGTTGGTGGAAGTAATAATGTGTTTTGTATACAGTTTGAAAATGATTTTAAAAGTTTTTTAAACATGCAACATGTTATCAGTTGTGCCAATGGAACTGATTCTCTTGAGATTTTATTAGAAGCTTTTAAGATTAAAGCAGGAGATGAAGTTATTGTTCCTGCTATATCCTGGGTTTCTACATCTGAAGCTGTTGGTAGAATTGGCGCAAAACCTGTTTTTGTAGATGTTGATAAAGACACACTTTTAATGAATACTAATTTAATTGAAGAAAAAATAACATCAAAAACAAAAGCAATTATTCCAGTTCATTTATACGGTAATGCAGTTAACATGACTCACGTAATGGAACTTGCTCAAAAACATAATTTAATAGTTATTGAAGATTGTGCTCAATCTCATGGAAGTACACACAAAGGAAAATTGTCAGGTACTTTTGGTGATGCATCTTCTTTTAGTTTTTATCCTGGTAAAAATTTAGGAGCTTATGGAGATGCTGGTTGTATTGCCACTAATAATTTAGCAATTGCAAATTTATGTAAAATGATTGCCAACCATGGGCAATTAGAAAAGCATAACCATGTTATTGAAGGAAGAAACTCTCGAATGGATGGAATACATGCAGCTATTTTATCTGTAAAATTAAATTACTTAAATGATGGAAATATAAAGAGGCAAGCAAATGCTGATTATTATAAAAAGCATATTTCAAATGTGTCAATCACACTTCCTGTTGTAAATAAAGATGCTTCTCATGTATATCATTTATTTGTTATTTCAAGTTCTAATAGAGATGCCTTAAAAAAACATTTAGAAATTCAAAACATTGAAACTGCAATACATTATCCTAATGCTTTGCCGTTTTTAAATGCCTATAAACATTTTGGTTATACTCAGGCAGATTTTCCAGTTTCCTTTGAAGCAACGCAACATATTTTGTCAATACCAATGTTCCCTGAATTAACTCATCAACAAATGGATGTAGTTATTGCAGCACTTAATAGTTTTAATGCCTAATAAAAAAACAGTTTTACTTTGTTGGGATTTTCCGCCAAACGATGGAATAGGAGGAAGACGCTGGGCAAAAATGGCAAAGTGGCTTTTAAAATCAGGACATGAAATTCATGTTATCAAAAGTAAATCAAAAGTTGGAAATCAAAATTCAGCTTGGTTATCTGATGTTAAAAGTAATCAAATTCATATTTATGAAGTTGATACGTATTGGCCTGTTAACTGGTTAAATAGTAAAGGCAATGATTTTTTTGATAAATTAAAACATAAATTTGCGGCAACCTATCTTACTGTTTTTTCTAACGGAACAATTTATGATAAAGCCATTGGTAAGGAAAGTGATGTTGTGAAATTGGCTTCAAAAATTATTAGATTAAATAAAATCGAAAATGTAATAGTTACTGGTGCACCATTTAATTTAATATATTATGCAGCTAAAATAAAATTAATATTTCCAAAGCTTTTTGTTTTGGCTGATTATCGTGACCCTTGGCTTAATGCAGTTAATTATGGGATGCAAAATTTGTCGTCAAAAAATAAATTAGCTGAACAACGTAAACAAAATTTAGTTTTTGAAACCATTGATGTGATTACAGCTCCAAACTCTTTTTTGTTAAATGAAATTAAAGCTACTTATACTGGCAATAATTTAATTAAAGCAAATTTTGTTGAATTGCCACACGCTTATGATGAGGATGATTTTTTGGCCTTCGATAATTTAAAAAAACAATCACCTCATGTTTTAAAAATTGTTTATGCAGGAAGTGTTTATTTAGGGTCGAAAAAATATTTAGAAGAATTTATAAATCAAATAAATAGCTTTAATAGTAAAAATGAATATTTAGTTGAATTAGAAATTTATACGGATGATTATAAATCATTCATTCATTTTCAAAATGCTGCTATATCTATTAAGCCTTCTGTTGGCAAAGCAATTTTTAAAATTATTTCTGAATCTGATTACGTGTTAATTTTATTAGCAGAGCATAACAAAGATTTTAAAACAACTAAATTTTACGAATTCCTTCCTTTTCAAAAGCCCTATTTATATATAGGATCGCTTGGCGAAGTATCTAAAAATATTAGTGAGGATGAAATGGGTTTTGTTATAAAAGATGTGAAAAAGGATACCGTTTCTTTTTTTGAATCTCATTTTACGTCGAAGCTTGTTTTTAATGGTTTGTCTAAATTTAAGAATCATGCGTTTCAAAAAAGAGTTGAATTGATTAATGAACTTATAAAAAAAAGTGAGGCATAAGGTTTCTATAATTATGCCTTCATTTAATAAGGCAAAGTATATTTCAGAATCTGTACATTCTGTTATTAATCAAATATATACTAATTGGGAATTAATTATTGTTGATGATTATTCAACTGATGATTCTCAAGAATTAATTAAATCGTTCGCTTCTAAATTCGATAATATTAAAGCATATTTTAATTCGGAAAATAAAGGAGCTAATTATTGTCGTAATTTTGGTATAGAAAATGCAAGTGGAAGTTATATTGTTTTTTTAGATGCTGACGATCTTCTCACTATTCATTGTTTAGAAGATAGAATGAATGTGATGAATGAAAATAATGCCTTAGATTTTTGTGTCTTTACAATGGGTGTTTTTAATAAAAAAATTGGAGATTTAAATTCAGAGTGGAAACCAACTTCTAAAAACCCTCTGAACGATTTTCTTTCACATCAACTTCCTTGGGCAATTCCACAACCAATTTGGAAAAAGGATTTTCTTCGTTCATTAGGAGGATTTAATGAAGATTTTAAACGTATGCAAGATGTTGAATTGCATACTCGTGCATTATTAGCAGAGAATGTTTTATTTAAACAAGTAATTGATAAAGCTGATTGTTATTATCGAATCGACGAAGATCGAAAAGATTTAAATACCTTTCATTTTATGAGTCGATGGATTGATGCTGCTCTAATGTATGTTCAGAGATTTCAATCTATCTCAAACGAAAACAAAAAATATTTAATTGGAACTATTTATGAAACCTATATTCAATTAATTTTTCAATTCAAAACTCACAAAATTATTTCTGAAGAATTTGATCTTCTTGAAAAAAAAATATTAAAACAAAAAAATGTGATTAGTAAAAATCAACTTTTTTTGTTTTCAATCAGCAAGTTTTATAACCTTCATATGCCTCGTATCCCTGGCATTAATAAGATACTTAAGCGATCAATTGTTTTTTTTAACAATTAGCTTATTAATAAGATCTTTCGTTAATACCTTCCATGTAATTTACAAATGCTTTATTCGACACTTTATTTCCGCCTGGAGTAGGGTAGTTACCAGTAAAGTACCAATCTCCTAAGTTTAACGGACACGATTGATGTAAGCCTTCAATGGTTTGATAAATAATTTGCAAGTCAGCTTTTAAATCTGCTGGTCTTAAAAGTTCAGCAATTTTCTCCGAAATTTCTTCGTTTGTAAATGTTCTGTAAATTTCTTGTACAACATTTATTTGTTCTTCTTTTGGCTTAAGCAATTCTGCTTTAGCCTTTTCATACAAGGTATTTAAAATTGAATCTTTATTTGTTTCTTTAATTAAAGCAATGGCAGCATTAAATGCAATAAATTTGCTCATAACTGCCATGTCAATTCCATAGCAATCAGGGTAACGAATTTGTGGAGCCGATGAAATAATAATAATTTTTTTAGGATGTAAGCGATCCAATATTTTTAAGATGCTTTGTTTTAAAGTTGTTCCTCTAACAATACTATCATCTAATACCACTAAGGTGTCAACATTTTTATTTACAGTTTCGTAAGTAATATCGTAAACTAAATTCACTAAACTATCTCTGCTTTCATCTGCTGTAATAAAAGTGCGTTGTTTTGCATCTTTAATTATTATTTTATGAATGCGAGGATGTGCGGATAAAATTTTACTTAAAGTAGGTTCAGTAATATTAGTACCTAATTTTAAAATTTCAGTAGCTTTTAATTTGTTTACATGATCATCAATACCTTCTACTAAACCACCAAAAGCTACTTCTGCAGTATTTGGAATGTAACTAAACACAGTATTTTCTAAATCATAATCAATGGCTTTTAAAACTTGGGGCACAAGGTATCTCCCTAACTGCTGACGTTCTTTATAAATGTCAGCATCGTTTCCTCTACTAAAATAAATACGTTCAAAAGAACATGCTTTTCTTTCAAGAGGCGTGATGATTTCTTGTTCAGTAATTTCGCCATCTTTTTTTACAATGATAGCATATCCTGGTTTCAATTCTTTTACATCTTCAATGGCTACATTAAAAACAGTTTGTATAACTGGCCTTTCACTTGCAACAACTAAAACTTCATCATCTTGGTAAACATAAGCTGGGCGAATTCCATTTGGATCACGTAATACAAAAGCATCGCCGTGTCCCATCATTCCTGCCATAACATAACCTCCATCCCAACGTTTACTACTTTCAATTAAAATATTTGCAACATCAATATTTTTTTGAATCTCTTTCGAAATTTCAAAATTGGTTAATCCTTTCTCTTTAAATATTTTAAATAATCGATCATTTTCTTTGTCCAAAAAGTGACCAATTTTTTCCATTACAGTAACTGTATCAGCTCTTTCTGTTGGGTGCTGTCCTAATTCAATTAAATGTTCAAGTAATTCATCAACATTCGTTAAATTAAAATTTCCGGCAACTAATAAATTTCTTGCCTTCCAATTATTTTGCCTTCTAAAAGGATGACAGCTTGTTACCGTATTGCCTCCAAATGTTCCATATCTTAAATGGCCTAATATCAATTCTCCCATAAAAGGGATATTTTGTTTTTGCCATTCGATGTCATTATATTTTTCCGGATTTTTATCTTTTGCCTGAATATATAAATCATTGATTTGCGAAAAAATATCTTGTGTTGCTTTAGGTTCAACGCTTCGTAATCTGTCAATGTAGGTTGTTCCAGCTTCTGTATCCAATTTTACAGTTGCAACTCCAGCTCCATCTTGGCCACGATTAATCATTTTATCCATTAACTGGTACATTTTATGTAACCCGTAACGACTGCTGCCGTATTTTTGCTTATAAAAATCTAGAGGCTTTAATAATCTAATTAAAGCAACTCCGCACTCATGTTGAATTTTATCACTCATAATTTCTAGAATTCAAAGGTACTAATCCTATTTTGATATCAGGCGATTAGTTAGCGAAAATTCACTCTAGACTTTTCATTTTTTATGAAGAATCGTTTTTTTGGTTATAATAAATTTCGGTTATCCTTCATGAAAATGGAAAACTAGAATTAGTCGTAATTAATAAGATAATCTGTTTTTTGAGAGTATGATACTTTAATAATTAATTTTTTTTTTAATGCGATTTTTATCATATATTTAGAGTTATAAAAATTTAACACGATGTTTAAAAAAACTCTAATTTCTTTGTCATTATTAATTTTTGCTAATGTATCATTAGGTCAAATTAAAATTAATGAATATTCCGTTTCAAATGCCACGGTTGGCGTTGCAGGACCTACATTTTTGGATAATCAGGGTAATACACCCGATTGGATTGAGTTATATAACACCACGGCAAGTGGCTTTAATGTTGGCGGTTACAGCTTAACCGATGATCCAGCTAATATTTCTAAATATACTTTGCCTTCTGGTACGATTATTCCTCCAAATGGTTTTTTAAGAATTTGGTGCAGTGGTAAAGGAACTCCTGCCAATTCAGCTGGAAATATTCATACAAATTTTTCATTAACTCAATGTAAAGGTGATTGGATTGTCTTATTATTTGGTGCTTCTATTATTGACTCTTTACAACTTCGTAAAACTCAAGCAACTCATTCTCGTGGCCGTTTCCCTGATGGTTCCTCAACTTGGAAAATTTTTACTGCTCCAACTCCAAATGCTACAAATTCAACAACCGCTTATGATTCTTACGCTCCAACTCCAGTATTTAGTTTACCAGCGGGCTTTTACTCTGGCACACAAATAATTAGTGTAACTGCAACTCCATCAACAAGTGTGACTATTTATTATACTATAAATGGTGCTGAACCTACAACGGGTTCAACATTATATGCTGCGGCAGTGCCAATTACAGCTAATACTGTTTTGCGTGCTTACTCTGTTAGTAGTAGTACTCTTTCTGTTTTACCAAGTTTCATGGAAACAAATACTTATTTTATAAATGAAACAATTGATCCTCAATATGGTGTTGTTTCAATAAGTGGTGGCACTGCTTTAAGTACATTAATGGGTGGAACTCAAAATAATCCAAGTACACATTTTGAATATTTTGAAAACAATTTGTTTGTGACAGAAACCTATGGTTTATCTAATAAACACGGAAATGATTCATGGGCATATCCTCAAAGAGGTATTGACTTTGAAACCAAAGATGATTATGGATATAATAATGCTTTGAAAGCTACTTTTTTTACAGATTGGAAGCAAGGTTTAAGTAATAGAAAAGAATTTCCGCATGTTATTTTAAAGGCAGCAGCATCTGATAATTACCCTGGTGATAAACCAGCGAAAGCATGTCACATGCGTGACGCATTTGTACAAACATATGCATTTAGAAAAGGACTTGAATTGGACGGTAGAAGAAATCGACATGTTTTAACATTTGTAAATGGTCAGTATTGGGGTATTTATGAACTTAGAGAACCTTTTGCAGAAGATTTTACAGACCATTATTATAAACAACCTGGTGATAGTATTGATAATTTAGCCTATTGGGGTGGTATACAAATAAGAAATGGAAGCGATACAGGTTGGGTAAACTTATATAATTTTATTATGGGAAATTCCATGACTAATGTTGCTAATTATAATTATGTAAATAGTAAATTAAGTTTTATGAGTATTGTAGATTATATGATTTATAATTCATACGTAGTTAACACGGATTTTGTAAATTGGAACTCAGCATGGTGGAGAGGCAGAGCATCTCAAGGGTCTAAGAAAAAATGGCGCTATTGGATGTGGGATATGGATAACGTTTATGATTTAGGTGAAAATTTTTCTGGTATACCTACAACTGGAATGACAGCGGATCCTTGCGCCTACGAAACTACGTTTTCTGGCGCTGGTCCATATCAAGGACATCCTGATATGGTTAAGAAATTAATGACAAACCCAGGATTTAAATCATTATATATTAATAGATATGCTGATTTATTAAACACAGCATTTAAGTGTGATAGTATCATGGATCATTTCAATCATTTCAGAAGTATTTTAACACCTGAAATGCCTCGTCATGTTGCCAAGTGGGGTTCAGGATCTAGTAATTTAGCTAATTGGAATAAAAATATGGATACCTTACAAAGTAAAATCCAACAACGTTGTACCTATATTGAGCAAAAAATTAAAGATTGTTATAATGTAACTGGTCCTTATCAAATTACTGTAGATGTTGATCCTGTGGGAGCTGGTGAAGTAAAATTAAATACAATTTGGTTGCCAACCTATCTTTGGAAAGGAAATTATTTTGGCGGCGTAACGCTTACCTTTAAAGAGCATGTTTTAGATACAGCTAAATATGAGTTTGATTATTGGGAATTTGTAAATCATGTGCCATCTCCAAATACTAAAAATGATAGTGTTGCCATTAATTTAACTACAAGTGAAAATGTAATTGCTCATTTTATCGAAAAAAATTCTGATGTTATTTTTCCTTCAGGATTTACCCCAAATGGAGATGGAAAGAATGATTTATTAATGCCTTTAGGAACTCGCTATATTAAATCTTTATCAATTGAGGTTTGGAATCGTTGGGGGCAATTGGTTTATAGTTCAACAGATCCTACAAAAGGTTGGGATGGTTATTTTAATGGAACTGAAGCACAAACTGGCGTTTATGCCTATTTCATAAAGTATACTAACTTAAAAGATGAAGTAAAAACAAACAAAGGAAATGTTACCTTATTAAGATAATTACTTGCATTAATTTTTTTTAAACATACTATGAAAAAATATTTATTTATAATATCACTTGGATTAACATCTATTTTATCAGCCCAAGATATCCATTTTTCTCAAATTCAAGAATCACCATTATGGTTAAATCCCGCAAATGCTGGCTTTTTTAATGGCTACTTTAGGGCAATTGCAAATTATAGAAATCAATGGTCTTCTATGGGAAATGCATTTCAAACAATGGCAGTTTCTATTGATGGCGCTACATTAAAAACTACTAAGAAAAAAGCTTATTTAGGTGTTGGCTTATTTATTTTTAATGATAAAGCTGGTGTTGCAAAAATTGGGTCAACCCAAGTTCAATTTCATTTAAATGCAATAATTAAAACTAGTAAAAAAAGCAGACTTGCTGGTGCAGCATATGTTGGCTATAATCAAAATAAAGCAAATTACTCAGCACTAACTTTTGGTAACCAATACACTGGAAAAGAAATTGATAAAGGTGTTTCGAGCGGTGAAGTAGTCAATTATACGTCTTTTGTAAATATGGATGCAGGTGTTGGCGTTAACTACGAATTTTCAAGTGCTAATATTGACATGGTTCGTGATGATGTTTTTAGTTTAAAAATAGGTGGAGCAATTCACCACATCAATAAACCAGTTCAACGTTTTAGTTCTGGATCAAGTTATCAATTACCAATGCGTTTTGTTGGTAATATACAAGCACGTTACGATATTAAAGAAACTAAACTTTCACTTTTACCGAGTGTTATTTATTTAAGACAAGGTACCGCATCTGAAATAAACATTGGGACCTTTTTAAGGTATCGATTTAAAAATGCCACTAAAATTACAGGTGTTCTTAATGAAGCTGGTTTAAATATTGGTGTATATTATAGAGTAGGTGATGCTATTGTGCCTCAGTTGAATTTAGATATGGGCAAATATGCTATTGGAGTTTCTTATGATTATAATTTCTCCAAATACAATCAAGTTAGCAAGGGTAATGGTGGATTTGAAATTTATTTGAAATTCATATCTCTTGATGATGCTTTATTTAAAAGAAAGCGTGAACATGGCTTAAATTAATTTTTAAGAATTGCTCAACAATAAAATCCCATAAGTTTAAAAATAACGGTTGGAAATTATTCTTTCACTCTGTATTCAATCAACCCTTTTTGTTTAGTAAAATAGGTATCGAAATTAGGTCTGTTTATTTCGGTTATAGTTTTGGCATTTTGAATTCTAAGTTTCTTTAAATTAAAATGTCTTCCATTAATAAAATATTGATTGTAGCTTTTATAATTGTCATTAGATAAATTTCCAATCACTAATCCATTATTTGGCGGTAAAATAATTTTAGCTAAAAGTCTTGCAGTATCAAGATCTGTGGCGTTATTTGTTTCATTCCAATATATAGAGCCATCTGAATTTAGTTTGTAATAAAGAGGATTAGTATTAAAAATTGAAAATCCACTTGGTGGTATTTCAATTTCATATTCTATAATAATGTCAGATTTAGTTTCATTTGTAATCACAAAATATTCTTGCCACGAGCAACTTTGTAAAAAACAAACAAGGAGTAAAAGCATTACTATTTTTATTTTCATAATCGTTCGGTTTGTTGCAAGGCACGAAAGAGTTTCCGTGGCTTAATATACAAAGCATAAAAAAACCGTTAGAAAATTCTAACGGTTTTTTTGTTTTTTTAGTGATGAGCTTCTTCAGCGTGTCCTTCATGATGTTCGCCTTCTGTGGCAGCTGCTTCATGATGACCGTGTCCTGCTTTTAAATCTTGTTGTTGTTTAATCAATAATGGATCAACCGTTGTACGATTTATTGAATGCCCACTATAAACACCTTCATCTAAAATAATGAAAATGGCGTAAGACATAAATAAAAAATAAGGTAACAAAATAGCATATTTCATAAATGTTTTTTCGTGACCTAAATGCATAAATGCCATTACAATAAAACCAGCTTTTAAAATAGTTAAACCAATGAATAAACATTTTAACCATAAGGTTCCACTCCAACCGTGGCCTGGCGCCATTGAACCAACTACTAATTCAAATACTGTGATAGCTAACATGTACCAAAATACTCTCCATAAAGTTTTTCTTGTTTTCTTTCCTTCTTCTTCGCTGTGGTGAGCCATGTGCTCATATGATGGGTAATCGTCGTGAAATTCTGACATAATTAAAAGTGATTAGTGATTAGATAATTAGTGATTAGATTATTTTATATATTATTTTTTTACAATAAATAGAAGAAGGTAAATACAAATACCCAAACTAAATCTACAAAATGCCAATACAAACCAACTTTTTCAACCATTTCGTAATGACCTCGTTTTTCGTATGTCCCTTTTAATACATTTAAGAATATAACTAAGTTGATAATTACTCCTGAAAAAACGTGGAATCCATGGAATCCAGTAATAAAGAAAAAGTAATTAGCAAATTGTGGAACTCCATATTCATTAACTGTCATATTCGCTCCATAAACGGTTTGCTCAACGTACGTTCCTAATTCTTGACTCCAAACATGTCTTAAAGCTCCTGTGTCTGTCCCAACAATAAAGTGAAACCATTCCCAAGCTTGAGAACCTACAAACGTAGCTCCTCCAACAATTGTCCAAAACATCCAAACTGTAACTTTACGTCTGTCGTTACGGTGACCAGCCTCTACAGCTAATACCATCGTTACTGAAGACATAATTAAAATAAAAGTCATTAAACCTACATAAGCTAATGGCAAATGCTGTTCAATAAACGGAAAATGGGTAAATACATTTTCTGCTTTTGGCCAAACGTCAGCATATTTGTGACGGATAAAGCCGTAAGATGTTAATAATCCACCAAATGTTAAAGCATCTGATACTAAGAAAAACCACATCATCATTTTACCATAGCTTACGCCAAATGGTGATTGGCCGCCATCCCAGGCGTTTTTTGAATCGACTTCTGTACTGTGAGACATACTAAAAATTTATAGTTTAAGTTTTTTTAACAAAATATGGTACAAGTTTAACGAATATATAACAAAAATAAAAACAAATAGACCCATAAAATATCAAGAAAATGCCAATATATTGAACAAAGCTCCAAACCATTAGTGTTTTGGGCATTATATTTTCCCTGAATACTGTTTTTTAAGGTCACTAAAAGTGAAATTAACCCCGCAAATAGATGCGCTAAGTGTAAAAATGTTAATAAATATAAAAAAGAACCCGATGCATTAGCTGCTTTTCCTGCAAAAACAATCCCTGTTGCTCTTAATTGACACCATCCTTGGTATTGTAAGTAGGAAAACAGAATACCTAAAATAAAAGTTAATAATACGCCATAAATAACACCTTGTTTATTGTCTTTTTTCGCCATTTGTAAGGCATAAAATAAGCTGATACTACTAGCAATAATAACTGCCGTACTTAAATAAAAAGAGTTTGGCAATTCAAATAATAACCAGTTTCCGCTGTCAGAACGCACAACATAAGCACTCGTTAATCCAGCAAAAACCATTATAATACTAATAATGCCTACCCATAATAATGGTTTAGAGGCTTTCTTTTTAGCTTCTGCTAATTCTTCTTTAATGGTTGGACTTGGTTTATAGGTTTCTTCCATGGTATCTAATTTAAAATTTTGTCATTAAGGCTAATTGAACTACTGGCAAATAAACAAACGAGCCAAACATTAGTTTTCGGGCATCTGCAATGGTTCCAGATTTGTAAAGTTGAAAGGCTTGATAAATAAAAACGAATCCCATAGCACTTACAACAGTGGCAGAAATCCAACCAGTGTAATTAAAAAAATAGGGAGTTAAAGAAAGTGGAAATAATGCTAAGGTATAAACTAAAATTCTTGAGCGTGAGCTTTTATCTCTTCCTCCTTTTGATGGAAGCATAAAAAATCCTGCACGTTGGTAATCATCATGGCTAACCCAAGCTATTGCCCAAAAGTGTGGAAATTGCCAAAAAAATTGAATGAAAAACAAAAGCACTCCAAAAAAATGAATTTCGCCAAAGCCATCAGTTGCTGCAACTGCTCCAATAAGTGTAGGAAAAGCGCCTGGAAAAGCTCCTACAAAAACAGAAAACGGCGTTTTGCGTTTTAAAGGAGTATATATTAATGCATATAATAATATAGACGCAAAACCAACAATCCCGCTCAATACATTACAAAAAACACCCAACAAAAACACGCCAATAATTGCTAATAATAGGCAAAAAACAAAAGCCTGTGTTTTGGTTAAATTAGAAGTTGGTAAAGGCCTTGATTTTGTGCGGTTCATTAAGGCATCTAAATCTTTTTCTATTATTTGATTAAACCCATTAGCTGCTCCAGTTACTAAAAATCCACCAAGGCAAAGGGCAATTATTTTTTGAATTTGAAACTCTTGAGCTACCGTAAAATAAGTAATTACAGCCGAAAATACAACCAATGCTGATAAAGTAAACTTCGTTAATTTAAAATAGGCTGAAGCTTTACTATATATAATAGGTTCAGTTTCAAGAGTATTTTGTAGTGGTTGCAAGCGAGGCAAATTTACACATTAAATTAAACAATTTTAAACACTATTGGCTTATATTTGTTATCATATCAAAATCTAAAACAATTATATATGAAAAATTTATTTATTATCGCATTAACAGTATTAACTATGGCATTTACTTCGAGTACTAAAAACTTACACAGTTTTAAAGCAAACACACTAGAAGGCAAAGAATTTGACTTTTCTAGCTTAAAAGGCAAAAAAGTTTTAATTGTAAATACAGCTTCTGAATGTGGCTATACACCTCAGTATAAAGATTTGCAAGCTTTATACGCAAAGTATAGTTCTAAAAACTTTGTAATTATTGGTTTTCCGTGTAATGATTTTGGTGGACAAGAACCAGGAACGGGGACAGAAATTAAATCATTTTGCCAAAAAAATTATGGCGTAACATTTCAAATGATGGAAAAGGTAAGTATTGCTACAAGTCCTATTTACAAATGGTTAACTTCTAAAACAGAAAATGGCGTTTTAGATGCTGTTGTGAAATGGAATTTTAATAAATTTTTAATTGATGAAAAAGGAAATTTAGTAAAGTATTTACCATCATCGGTTAAACCTATGGATGCTGAAATTACGAATTGGATTGAAGGGAAATAATTTGAGCTTTTTAGCTTAATAAACTAATAAAACATAAAGCCCTCTTACTATCACAGTAAGAGGGCTTTTTATTGTTTAGCAAATAAAATAGTATTTATTTTCTACTGTTGCTGCTATTACCAATAGAAAGTATTTTATAAATATGCTTGTTGGTGAAAACACGAACAAGAGCTGAAAATTAAACTAATTAGTTTTTAAAAGCTGTGGTAGAAGATTATAATACCTCCACAGATTTTTTTGTCTGTTTTATAATTGATATTATAAATTAAAGCAATGCAAACAAGACTTTCTTTTATACTTTTTTAATTCCGCAGGACTTTTTATATTTTTAATATCAGCGCTACATTTATTTAAATTTTTGCATGAGCTGTATTTATGAAAGAATTTATCTTTAGGACCAGTACATACATAAACACTAAATGGTTTACCTGTTTTTTTAACTGTCGTTTTTGTTGTTTGTTTAGTTGAATTAGTCTTTGTTTGAGCAGGACTGTTATTAATAGATAACACAAAGATGCATACAGTTAAAATTAATTTGTAGATTTTCATGTGGTTATTTTTAAATTAGTTTAAATGACTATCGACTGTGTTAAATATGTAATTACAAGTTACGATTCTTTTTCTGAAAAATAAAAAAAATCAATTTAAATTCAATATTAAAGAAATTTCTCTTTGGGTTATTAATTTTTTGGTAATTCAAATTCTTAAAAATGAATATTTATAAAAACCAAAAAGCCACTTCTAAAAAGCAGCTTTTCGATTTCTTAAATTAGACTGGCTCTACCGTATCCCATCTTTTGCTTAAGCTATATGATGTCGGTATGTGGTTACTGATATAAAGATAAAACATTTAAAGTTGAGTGATGTTACATAATTTACAGCTTCACGTTTTTTAACACCGCTTTTGATTAATACTTTTCAACTTATTTTTATTTTGGTTAAAAACTATTAACTGAGTTGCGAAATAGTTAATAGGTGTTAGTATGGTGGTTATATAGTTTTATATAGTTGGCATTTAAATATTACTTTTCAATAATTTGGTCATTCTCGTAATACGTCGTGTCTTGAAGTTTATTACTTGCAGATGGAACCCATTTACCTTGTTTGCCTTTGCAGGATATAACATTTACTGTGTCGCCACCAATTAGCTCATATGAGGTTGAACAGTCGTCATTAGCTTTTTTGTTTAGGTTGTTATTACACGATACAAATATAAAGGTCATAACAGTTGTGAAAAGATAAATGGTTTTTAGTTTTTTCATAGCCTTTAGATTTAAAATGATTTATAAAACATCTACTTATACCAAATGTATATAAATTATAAGAATATCAAGCACAGTTTGTCTGAAATTAATTAGGTAGAAAAGTTTCTGAACCTTCAATATACCTAACGGTTTATAGCTAATGGCTGGTGATAAGACCAACAAGGGTATTTAAAACCTCATTTTACTGATTAACATACGAAATGTATAATTTTTAGTTTGGTGTAAACATTTAGAATCAATAAAGTAGAATATTTGTTTTTACTACACCTGTCAGGTTTTAAAAACCTGACAGGTGTTTGCTTTTGTTTTGCCGCAGCATTGCAAATGAAGTGGAGCTGGGGAGCAGGGATTGTCTACTCATGCATTTGAGCAGTCCAGCGCCAAAAATTGTGCTTGCTTGCTGTTAGGCGCTGGTTTTTACTTTTCATGTGCAGGTCTTCCGTTTGGCGTCACGAAAACAGAAGCAATTATTTCAGCGTCGCCATGCTTTTTTAGATTTACTAATGAATGATAAGTCTCCCTAATTAGTTTATAAGTTCCGCGTCCGCCTTTATATTTTGTACCGTAACTTGTAAGATAATTTTTATGATTTAATTTAATGGCTAATTCTTTCCCCGACATTTTTTGTTTGCATGACAATAATTCCTTAGCCAATTTCAAAATGTATTGTTTCTTTTCGTTCATTGTATTTCCTTTATTACCAATATTTTATTTCTCTAAATGTTATACTTTGAAGTTTCCCTTTAAAAAAAGTTATTTTATTTACGTAATTACCCAACGAGTCTAATGGTGCATATTGATATGTCCAAATTTGACCAGTGGGTATTCCGTCTTTATCAAACCATTTACATACAATTACGTCATTATTGCTGTTGTATTCATATGTTGATTTTTCAACTAGTCCATTTTCATCAGAATAATATTCGCGTTCTGTGTTGTTACCGTTTTTATCGTACTTGTATATTACCTTTCTACTTGATAAATTACCTTCTTTGTCTACTGAAGATTGTTCTACTAAGAAATTATTTTCATTATATTTATATGTCGTTTTGCCAATATATTTGTTTTTTTCGTCATAGCCTAATGCTTCTTTTTTACTACAGGCTTGATCATATTTTGAAATATACTTAACACCTTCACTTTCGTACATGGGGTCATAATTAATGGAATAAACATGATTTCCGTTATCATCAAAGACATCTAAATCTTTAGTTGACAAATTTCTCTTTTTAATTTCGCCATTTTCCTTGACTGCCTGATATACGTCTACTATGACGTGCTGAATTTTACCTTTTAGATTTAACATTGAAAGTTGAGATTTCTTACCTTCGATTTTGCATTTTATAGGCGTGTTAACAGCATTATCGATTACGTTTTTCACATTTTGGTTTGTGTCTTGCGAGTTGTTTGTTTCAGATGGATTTTCTGATTTAGGCGAATGGCACATAGTAAATCCTATTAATGTTAACGTAAATAGCTTATTTATCATAGTAGTAGTTAATTATTTGTTGGATGAATTATTTTTATTCATTCTTATAAGATAGGAAATGCCAATTCCTACAAAAAGAAATAAAAATGAATGTCCTGAAATAAGCGACATTCTCGCTTGGCTAAACGGTTTACCAAATGTAGCAATACCACCAAAAAGTGGAAAGTATTGACTGGCAATAAATCCAAATATTACACCACTAATACCTCCTATAATAAGTGGCATAAAATTTTTGTTAGTTTTATTTTCCATAATTATTTTCTACTCGTTTGGCTTTTTGATGTCCGCTACGTATGCTTTTTTCATTATGGTTTTCGATTAGCTTTTTAACGAAGATAAAGATAATAATTTGATTTTATTGTTAAGCTGATTTGTTGGGATGTCGTCAAAACTTACACCTAAATTACTTATATAGCTCATAAAGGGAATCAAATTTACAAATATGTTGTTGTACTGTATTACCTTTATAACCTTTTTATAATTGGTAATAATAATCATTTTAGCCCATTTTATCTTTTTAGCTAGTTGTATATAGTTTTTTTTGAAATTACTTTTTCAATTTTTCATACAAATGAAAATAGGTCTATTATAGATATGCTTTCGGTAACACTATCAATGTTTGCTGAGGTTTGAAGTGAAAATTCTTTTTTTGAGTAACGAAAAAAAGGTTGAAACAGAAAGTCCGACTCGTCGGGTCTCGCCCAAATAAAAAATCCAGTTCTATAACTATTAAAATAAAGTAATTGGTATTAAACAAAAACGCCCCATATTTATGTGGAGCATTTATTATAAATTAATATTTTTTTTTGCCGATGTAGGTATTATCACCAACATAATATATCATGCAATATACTTTTTTGTAATATCAACAATAAGGGCGAAAAGTTTTTAATTCTCTTGTAAGTCCGCATTTATTTCGCCGTCTTTAAAATAAATAATATAAGGAATTAGAGTTTTTGTTGGGCTTGAACCATGTTCAATTTTACTCGGAAGACTGCCAAAAGCAACTATATAATTTAAAAATTCTTCAAAGTACATTAAGTCATAAAGATTATTTTTAAATTCTTCATATTTACTTTTTTCGCCATCATCATCATCTTCATCATTATTTGAATTCTTTTCTTGTGTTTGTTTATTTCCAAAAGCAAAGCTTCCAAATCGTCTTATCTCAGGTTTTAAAGACAAATTATATCGCTTCAATGTTGACTTCAATTTAGTTGAGTCGGACGTTGAATTATAGAAGTCAGAAACTGCGTACTTAAATAGAATGTTGCCATTTTCGATTTTACGTACAATTAGTTTTATAAAAATACCGTTTAGAAATTCAGCGATATATTCTTTGCCGTCTGTTTTTACGTTCCATATACCCTGGAAAACACCAATATTGTCAATGTTTCCATCAATGTGCCCTTCGGAAAATATTTTACCAACAAGTATATTTTTATTGAAATTGTAGTACGTTATTTTTTCATAGGTTTTGGAATCTTTAACTCCTTTTGAATTGTAAGTCCATTTACCAACCCTTAATCCATTTTCGTAACTACCAGAAATTATATTGGTTAAATAATTATTTTTATTACCATCTAAAAGAAAAGTCTTTTTTTCTTGCCAAGGACCGCTTTTCAAATTATCCTTGAATTGGCCAGTAATCCAATAATTATTATTTTCAACACCAACAGTTTTATTTTTAATAGAATTTATGGATGCAGTATAAGTAAAGCTGCCATCGAAAATCCTTTCGAAGTCTTTGTTTTCGTAATACTGATAAACAGCTGTTCCGTTTTCAAAATCTCCATTGTAAGTTTTCTTTGTTTGCGCAATTAAAAAAGTATTGCAGGTAAAAACAATTAGACAAAGAGTAAATATTTTCATAAATTATATTATTGTTAAGTTGCTATTTTCTATAAGGGCTTTTACAACGCCTGTAATTTCGATAGGTAATTAATTAAATTGTAAAACAAATGTAATGAAAAAGGAATAAATTTAAAAACTATCAAACACCTGTCAGGTTTTAAAAACCTGACAGGTGTTTGTTTTTGTTTTGCCGCAGCATTGCAAATGAAGTGGAGCTTCTAACAGTTAACATATTCCAATTTTAGCAAAGTTTTATAGTCCAATTTTTATATTGTAATTGGCATAAAACAAAAAAACGCCCCACTTTACATCGGAGCGTTTTTATAATTTATTTTTTTGGTGTTTGAAGTGTTGCTTCTCGATACGCTCCTAAGGTCGCACTCGAAGTGACACAGTTTAAACGATTACATCATTCCGCCCATTCCACCCATTCCTGGATTACCCATTGGCATTGCTGGAGCGTCTTCTTTACGTTCAGCTAATACGCAATCAGTAGTTAACAACATAGCTGCAACTGAAGCTGCGTTTTCTAAAGCAATACGGCTTACTTTAGTTGGGTCAATAACACCAGCTTTTAATAAGTTCTCATACTTTTCAGTACGCGCATTAAATCCGAAATCATCTTTTCCTTCTTTTACTTTTTGTACAACTATAGATCCTTCAATACCACAGTTTGTACAAATTTGACGTAAAGGCTCTTCAATAGCACGTTTTACAATAGCTATTCCAGTATTTTCGTCTTCATTTAAACCTTTTAATTTTTCTAAAGAAGCAATTGCACGAATGTATGCAACACCACCGCCCGGTACAATACCTTCTTCAACTGCTGCACGAGTAGCTGCTAAAGCATCATCCACACGGTCTTTCTTTTCTTTCATCTCAACTTCAGTAGCTGCTCCAACATAAAGAACTGCAACACCGCCTGCTAATTTAGCTAAACGCTCTTGTAATTTTTCTTTATCATAATCAGAAGTAGTTGATTCAATTTGTGCTTTAATTTGATTAACACGAGCAGCGATATCAGCTTTTTTACCACCACCACCAACGATAGTTGTATTGTCTTTATCAACTGTAACTTTTTCTGCTTTACCTAAGAAAGTTAAATCAGCATTTTCTAATTTAAATCCTCTGTCTTCTGCAATAAAAATACCACCAGTTAAAATTGCTAAATCTTCTAACATTGCTTTTCTTCTATCACCAAAACCTGGAGCTTTAACAGCACAAATTTTTAAGTTAGAACGTAAACGGTTTACAACTAAAGTTTGTAACGCTTCGCCATCAATATCTTCAGCAATAATTAAAATTGGTTTACCAGTTCCAACTGCTTTTTCAAGTACTGGTAACAATTCTTTCATGGTAGAAATTTTCTTTTCGTAAATTAATACTAAAGGGCTTTCTAAAACGGCTTCCATTTTATCAACATCAGTAATAAAGTATGGAGAAATATAACCTCTGTCAAATTCCATTCCTTCAACAACTTCAACAGTTGTGTCAGTTCCTTTAGCTTCTTCAACAGTAATTACACCTTCTTTTTTCACCTTAGCCATTGCTTCAGCAATTAATTTACCAATTGTGCTATCGTTGTTTGCAGAAATCGTTGCAACTTGTTCAATTTTTTTATTGTCGTTACCAACGTTTTGAGATTGTGCTTTTAAATTAGCAACAACTGCTTCAACTGCTTTATCAATACCACGTTTCAAATCCATTGGGTTTGCACCGGCAGCAACGTTTTTTAAACCACCAGTTACAATAGCTTGCGCTAATACAGTAGCAGTAGTAGTTCCATCACCAGCTGCATCTGCAGTTTTAGAAGCAACTTCTTTTAATAATTGCGCACCCATGTTTTCAACTGGGTTAGATAATTCAATTTCTTTAGCAACCGTTACACCATCTTTTGTAATTTGCGGTGAACCAAATTTTTTGTCAATAATTACATTACGACCTTTTGGCCCTAAAGTTACTTTTACTGCATTTGCTAATGCATCAACTCCGCGTTTTAAAGCGTCGCGAGCTTCTATGTTAAATGTTATGTCTTTTGCCATTGTTATTTAATTTGTTGTTTGAATTTAGTTATTTGTTTTTTGAGTATTCAATTGTTGAATTAGCACTTGGCCAAATCAATTAAATGACCGCGTAAATATCGCTTTCGCGCATGATTAATAAATCTTTACCATCTACTTGTATTTCTGTACCAGCGTATTTTCCGTATAAAACAGTATCACCAACTTTAACAGTCATTGGTTCTTCTGGTTTACCATTTCCAATTGCTAATACTTTACCCTTCATTGGTTTTTCTTTTGCAGTATCTGGGATAATTAATCCACCTGCTGTTTTTGTTTCTGCTGGAGCTGGTTCTACCAAAACTCTGTCAGCCAAAGGTTTTACATTTACACCTGATTTTGCCATAATTTATTTGATTTAATTTTTGTTTAATTTTTACGATTTCCTTTTGTCTAAAAATGTGCCAATGCCTTATTTTAGACAATATTACAGTTTTTAATGATTTTATTTCCGAATTTGGCAGTTCAACTGTCAGTTTATTTTTTGAGGTTTTGGACGCATCAGGCGGAAGCCTGACCGGGCTTTTGCTTCAATCTTTTTTATCACGCTTTGGCGAAATAAAAAAGGATTTACGCGACAATCCCTTGCGCGACTAAAATCTAAGAATGAAATATAAACTCCGAATTTAAAAGCAAACTCCGCGCGAGGGATGCAAACGAAAATCCTCGGCATCGCGTTAGCGTATGTTGAGATTGCAGTGACAGCCCGGTTTGGCTCCCGCCAAACGCGCCCTAATTACTCAGAAAAAGAAAAATTACTTTCCGACTTTGCTACCGTCGTAAGCCCATTTTATCCAAATAGAACCCCACGTAAAGCCACCACCAAAAGCTGATAAAATTAAATTATCACCTTTTTTAAATTGCTTTTCGTAATCCCATAATAATAAGGGAATTGTACCAGCAGTTGTATTTCCGTAGCGCTCAATATTCATTAGCATTTTGCTTGGGTCTAATCCCATTCGATTAGCGGTTGCTTCGCAAATACGTTTGTTTGCTTGGTGTGGTAATAACCAAGTAACATCATCGGCAGTAAGGTTATTTTTTGCCATAATATCAGCACTTACTTCAGCCATGTTTACAACTGCATGTTTAAATACTGTTTGTCCTTCTTGGTGCACAAAATGTTGTCTTTTGTCAACAGTTTCGTGTGATGGTGGTAATAAAGAGCCACCCGCAGCTTGGTATAAGTAGTTACGTCCAGCGCCATCACTTTTTAAAATAAAATCCTGTATGCCATTTTCATCTTCAGATGGTTCTAATAAAACAGCACCACCGCCATCACCAAAAATCACACAAGTAGTACGGTCTTCGTAATCTAAAATAGCACTCATTTTATCTACACCAATAACAACAACTTTTTTGTATTTACCAGTTTCAATAAATTGAGAGCCAGTTGCCAATGCAAAAATAAAACCTGAGCAAGCGGCAGATAAATCGTAACCCCAAGCGTTTTTTGCACCAATTTTATCACAAATAATATTGGCAGTACTCGGAAAAATTAAATCACCAGTTATAGTTCCAACAATTAGTAAATCAATATCCATGGCTGTAATGCCACGTTTTTTTAATAGTTCTTCTACAGCAATAACCATCATGTCGGAAGTTGCTTTACCAGGTTCGTTTAAAACCCGCCTTTCTTTTATTCCAGTGCGTGATGTAATCCATTCGTCATTTGTGTCAACAAATTTTGCTAATTCATCATTTGTCATTACAAAATCAGGAACGTGTCCACCAATGGCAGTAATTGCAGCTTTAATCATTATTGAAATATGGTTTTAATTTTTTCGTTTAAGTTAGCTTCTATAATTTCTTGGCTCAATACCATCATATTTTTAAAAGCTAAAGGAGTTGATTTTCCATGAGCAATCATTACGTTTGAATTAATTCCTAATATGGGAGTTCCTCCATAAAGTTCATAATTAAATCTGTCAAAATAGTCGTCGCTTCTGTTACGTTTTTTGATCATAGAGTAAAATGCTTCGGCAGTTTTCAATAACACATTTCCAGTAAATCCTTCGCAAACAATAACATCAGCCTTATCTTCAAAAACTTCAGAGCCTTCAATGTTGCCAATAAAATTGAAATCTTTTGTGCCTTTCATCATTGCATGCGTTGCTTGAGTTACTAGATTACCTTTTTCAGGTTCTTCACCAATGTTTAGTAAACCCACCTTTGGATTGTCTATTTTATAAACTTCTTTAGCATAAATAGATCCTAAAATTGCAAATTGATATAACACATCGGGTTTACAATCAGCATTTGTACCAACATCTAAAATAATACCAAAGCCACCATTTGTTTTTGGTAAAACAGAAGTTATACAAGGGCGAATAACGCCTGGCACTGCTTTTACAGAAAACATAGAGCCTACTAACATGGCACCTGTATTTCCCGCACTTCCAAAACAATTTATTTCATTTTCTTTTAATAATTTAAATCCAACTGAAATACTACTTTGTGGTTTTTGAGCAAGCGCTTTTGTTGGGTGCTCGCCCATTTCAATAACTTCAGTTGTATGAACAAAGTCAAACTTATCTTCTGCTATTCCTTTTTCTTTAAGATAGGTTTTTGCTTTATCGCTATCACCAATTAATACAATTTTTACAGTTGAAGGTAAAACATCTAAAGCTAAAATTGCACCGTCTAAACAGTTGTTAGGAGCGAAATCGCCACCCATTATATCTAATCCAATTTTCATATTTTTACTACAAATTCAATTTACTAAAAAAAGAATTTTAATGTGATTTTACAATTATTAAAAGGCAAAGTTATTAACCTAAACCATATTAAAAGAAGGATATTAATTTGATTTTCATATTTGCAGGTAAGGTGTTGTAAATCAACGACTTATTTATGGATTTTAAATTTCAAAAAATAGGCTTCAAATAAAGAAATGAATGTATTTTTACAAAATGACAATTGACGAAATAGAAAATGAAATAATAGACGAGTTTGAATTATTTGGTGATGATTGGGAAGGAAAGTACGAGCACTTAATTGAACTTGGGAAAAATTTACCAAAAATTAAAGAAGCATATAAAACGGAAGACAGACTAATTAAAGGCTGTCAGAGTAGGGTATGGCTACATTCAGAAAAAGTTGAAAATAAAATTATTTTCACAGCTGATAGTGATGCCATAATTACAAAAGGCATGGTTGCGTTAATGGTGAGAGTTTTATCTCATCAACTTCCAATAGATATTATAAATGCTGAATTGAGTTTTATTAATAAAATAGGATTAACTGAACATTTATCTCCAACACGAGCAAACGGATTGGTTAGTATGATTAAACAAATGAAATTAGATGCAAGAGCATTACAATAACTTTAAAAATTAATTATGAGAAAATTCTGCTACTGTTTAATTTTAATAGTTTCTCTAAATGAACGTGTTTTTTCGCAAAGAGATAAGGATGAATTTTCGAACCCTACTTTTACAAGTGCTTTAAGTAAATACTCCGATAAAAAATATTCTGAAGCTTATAATGAGTTTAGTAATTATTTATCAAAATTCCCAAAAGATGCTAGTGCTTTTTACAACCGAGGACTTTGTGCATACGCTTTAAAAGATTACACGGATGGAATTACGAATTTTTCAAAAAGTATATCGTATGGTAGAGTAAAATGTGATGTCTTTTATAGTAGAGGTGCATGCAACTATGAGTTGAAAAAATATGAGTTAGCGATTTTGGATTTTGATTCAGCATTAACAATAAATTCAAATTATGAATTAGCTTTAATATATAAAGGAGCTTCACTTAATGAAATAATAAAATATCCAGAAGGTCTAGTTTTTGTAGATAAAGCAATTGAATTAAATCCTAAAAATGAAACTGCTTATTATTTCAGATCTATTATAAAATATAATATGAATAATTTCGAAGGGAGTTTAGCTGATTGTAATACAGCATTAACTTTAAAAATAAATTACGATACCTATTTTTGGAGAGGCTTAAATAATATTAGTTTAAAAAGGTATAAGGAGGGAGTGGCTGATTACGATACCGTATTATATCATTTGCCAAAATATGCAACAGCTTATTACAACAGAGCCTTGGCATATTATGATTTAGGAAATTACAAAAAAGCGATCATTGATAATACTAAAGCAATTGAGTTTGATCCATCAAAACCAAATGCGTATTACAATCGTGCATTATCAAAATATCGATTAGAGATGTATAAAGATGCAGAATCAGATTTTAATGCAGCTGTAGATTTGGATCACACAAATGCAAAGTTTTATTTATGGAGGGCTGTTAACTATTATTCTCAAAATAAATATAGTTTAGCAATGTATGATTTGAATATTGCAATTCAAAAAGATAGTAAAAATGAAACAAGTTATTATTATCGGGCTCTTTGTAAATATGCACAAATTGATGATCAGGGTTCTTTAAACGATTGTAATGCCGCTTTATTAATTAATAAGTCGTACGATGCTTTTTATCAAAGAGGTATCTGTAAATTTAATCTAAAAGATTATGTTGGAGCTATTGAAGATTTTAATGAATCATTAAAATTGAAGCCAAATTATAAACTTGCAACCTTAGAAAGAGGAATTACATATTATCAAATTGAAAAAGATGCGCTAGCTTTAAGTGATTTAAATGCTGTAATATTAATGGATACAAAAAATGCCAGAGCTTATTATTATAGAGGAAAGTTAAAAAAATACATGAATGATATACCCAGTTCTTGTGCTGATTTGAAACAAGCAAGTTTACTTGGTGAAAATCTTGCCCAAGACTTAATTATAAAAAATGGATGTAAAACAAATTAACACATGGTAAAACAGTATTTAGTTATCTTTTTTTTTAGTTTAATTACTATTTCTAATGCCCAAAAAAATTATACCCAAACAGTTAGAGGTCAGGTTATCGATAAAGTTACATCTGCCGGATTACCTGGTGTTGTTGTTAGATTAAAAAATGATTCTTCAAAAACTCATGTAACGTTAACTGACGAAAAAGGTAATTTTAAATTAGAAGGAATAAAAGTTGGCAGAAGGAGTTTCATAATTAGCCTATTTGGCTATAATACAGTTCCATTGAATGACATAATTATAACTTCTGGTAAAGAAGTATTTTTAAATATAGAGCTTGAGGAGTCTTTACATCAAACTGATGAAGTTGTTATTAGTGCAGATGAAAAAAAAGACTTAGTAACGGATATGCAATCCGTAAATGTAAAAACATTTAGTATTGAAGAAACAGAGCGTTACCCAGGTTCTAGACAAGACCCAGCCCGAATGGCATCTAATTTTGCTGGTGTTCAAGGTACAAATGATAGTAGAAATGACATTGTAGTTCGTGGTAATTCTCCCTCGGGTTTATTGTGGCGTTTAGAAGAAATTGATATTCCTAATCCCAATCATTTTGCGGTTGCTGGTTCTGCTGGAGGTCCAACAGCTATTATAAATAATAAATATTTAGCAAATTCAGAATTTTATACTGGCGCATTTCCTGCAAATTATGGAAATGCATTAGGTGGTGTTTTTGATTTAAAAATGAGAAACGGAAATAATCATAAACATGAAAGAACGTTTCAATTTGGATTATTAGGAACAGAATTGTCTTTAGAAGGCCCAATAAATAAAGAGAAAGGGAGTAGTTATTATGTGAATTATAGATATTCTACATTAAATTTATTGTCATTCTTAAACATTAAATTAGGTACGAGTGCAGTTCCTCAATATCAAGATGGAGCCTTCAGATTAAATTTTCCTACAAAAAAAGCGGGTGTATTTTCATTAAGTGGTATTGGTGGAGCAAGTACAATAAAAATTATTTTAAGTAAACAATATGAAAGACCAAAAGAATTGTACGGCGATTTAAATCGCGATCAATATTTTGCTTCTCAAATGGGTGTTGGTATTTTAAATCATAGTTATTCTTTAAACAGTAGAACCTTAATGAAAACTTCTGTAGCCTATAGTGGACAAGGTTTAAATGTGAGTCATTATTTGGTATTAAGAGATGATAATTTTAAACCAAATGATACTCTGCCAAAAATATTAGGATATAATTTTTACGAAGGAAAAACAACGCTTGCTTGGTACATCAAGCATAAAATAAATCCTAAGAATAGTTTAAAAGTTGGATTTTTCGCAAATGCTTTTCAAGTTAATTTTCATGATGAAGTTAAAATTAATTCGAGGTATGATACCATAGCAAATTATATAAATGATAAGCCATTTAAAACTCGTGTATACGCTCAAGCTAGCTTTTATTTAATACAACCATATATTGCATTTGTGCATAAATTTAATGAAAAATGGAGCACTAATTTAGGTGTGTTTGCTCAATATCTTTCACTGAGTAATAGTTATGTTGTAGAGCCTAGAGCAAGTTTGAAATTCCAATTTAAACCAAATCAAAATATAAGTTTTGCTTATGGTATGCATAGTCAGATGCAGGCAACTTATATTTATTTTGCTTCACCAGATAGTTTAGTTCGCGATGGAAAAACATATGGTAACACATCCAAAGTTTTAGATAATAAAAATTTAGATTTTACAAAAAGTCAGCATGCAGTTTTAGGATATGATTATCAAATTTCAAAAACCATTCGAACTAAGGTTGAAGCCTATTATCAATACTTATGGAATGTACCAGTTTATGCTATTCCGTCTGGTGTTTCCTTATTAAATAGAGGTGCAAGTTTTAATCGTTTTTTTCCTATTTACACCATGGAAAACAAAGGAACTGGTTATAATTATGGGTTAGAATTGACATTCGAAAAATTATTTAGTAAGCATTATTTTTTTTTATATTCTGCGAGTTTGTTTGATAGTAAGTTTACGGCAAGTAATGGAAAAACCTTTAATACTGATTTCAACGGAAAATATATGATGAATGCATTAGCAGGTTTGGATTATGAAGTGGGTAAATCAAAAAAGAATTCGATTAACGTTTCTGGTAAATTTACTTATGGAGGAGGAAAAAGGTACTCTCCCGTTAATGTTGCTGCGAGTAATGCTGTTATGGATGTAGTTGCCGATAATGATAAAGTAAACACCTTACAGTTTAATCCTTATAACCGCTTAGATTTGAGAATTGCCTATAAAATAAATGCAAAAAAAGCCTCTTATGAAATTGCTTTGGATTTGGTTAATTTAATGAATACAAAAAATGTATTGGCTTTGAGTTATGCACCAGATCCTGCAAATATTAATGCAGACCCACTCATAAAAAATTACCAATTAGGATTTCTCCCTTTATTTTATGTAAAAGTTGATTTTTAAGAAATATATAAAGGAATAGAATTATAGATTTACCGCTATTGTTTCGGTGTTGGATGAGGCAGAACTTCGTTTAAAGGGCCATCAATAGTTTTTGCAATAGAATCCGAAACACGTTTAGCGTTCTCATGCATTTTAACTCTATCCTCTGCCGCTGGTTTACAGGCAAATATAAATAATGAAAAAGTTGCTATAGCTAGTATTGAAAATTTACGTGTCATAATTTTTTATTAAGTATATAAAAGTAAAAATTATTTTGCAATAAAATTATTTTTTTATGAATTATAAAATGTTTGTAAGACTGCTTTTACCAAAGTTATATAAATGATAAAAAGCTCGCACAATAAATGTACGAGCTTTTCCTAACTAACTAAACACAAATTCTTAGTGCTTTGCAGGAGCTTCAGCAGCTGCAGTTTCAGTAGCAACAGCTTCAACAGCAACATCAGTAGAAGTTGCAGCAGCATCAGTAACAGCAGTTTCTAAACCTGCAGTAATCATAGCAGAAATAGAATCAGCATCATGTTGTAATTTTGCTTCCATTTTAGCTTTTTCTTCAGCTGAAGGTCCACAAGAAACTAATGTTGTAGCTACGAAAGCTACTGCGATAATTGAAAATAATTTTGTCATTTTTTTTGGTTTTAAAATTGTTTGTTTTTGTTATTTGAACATTTATACCGAAACTTTAAAATGGTAACCCAATATTTAAATAATAATTTAAAATATTTCATAAGTGATTGATTGTCAGTTAATTATTTTTAATTTTAAAAATGAGATTTTAAGGAAATTACACCAAAGTTTATGACATAAAAAAAGTCCGATATTTATATCGGACTTTTTTTATGTCATAAATTACTGTTAAAAACCAAATTTACCTCTGTGGTCAACGATGTTAGCTTTTTCTTTCAATGCGTCATAAAGTTCACCATCTACACGATATGAGCTTGATTGTTCAATTTCTTTTTGTTTAGCTTTAAAGTCTTTAGGCAAAGGAGCCTCATTAACTGAAGCAACAGCAACCATAAATACGCCATTATCTCCTTTTGTTGGCTTACTAATTGTGCCAGCTTTCATTACACTTGCAGTTCCTATTAAAGCGTCTTCTCTTCCAATAGTAGCTATATTATACGAAGAAAAATTTAAGCCATCAGCTATTTCGGCTGTTAAGCCCATTTTAGATGCAATATCTTGAGTAGATTTTGAAGAACCAGCTTTAGTTTTAAATTCAGCAATGAACATTTCCGCCTTTTTATCTCTAATAGTTTTTGAAGTAACATCATCTTTAACTTCTTCTAAAGGCGCAATTCCTTTTTCTTTTACGCCAACTATATTAGCAACAATAAAACGATCTTTAAATTCAATTGCATCAGATACATCTCCTTTTTTAGATTTGTAAATCCATTGAACTAAAATTCTTGCATCATCTAAACCTCCAGGGAATTGTTTGTCACTTTCCTTTATATTTTCTAAAATACGTTTGTTTAATTTAGTCGTTTCAACGGATTTATTAAATGCTTCACTTGTTTTGTTTTGACCAGCAAAATCAGTTGCTTTTTTGTAATATTCTTGAGTTGTTTCAGCACTTGGTGCAATTAATTTAGATATTTGAGCTACCGTATATGAATTATGTCTTGTTTTAGAAACATTTAATACTTCAATAATGTGATATCCAAATTGTGTTGGTACTATTGAAATATTACCAATTGTTCCATCTAATCCAGCATTTTTAAATTCTGGAACAAATCCTTTATTTTCATCAAACCAACCATAATCACCTCCTTTATCAATTGAACCCATATCATCAGATAACGTTTTTACTAACGTATCAAAGTTTACTTGTTTGGCTTTTAACAAAACTAAAATACTATCAGCCATACGTTTTGCTAGTTTAGGATCACGCTGTTGTTGTGTTTTTGGGTTTTGAAATCCGATTAATATATGACGAACTTTAGCTGAATCTGCTACTGATTTTACATTAGATAATTTATATATTTTTAAAAATGTTCCTTCTGTGTATGGACCAAATACAGTTCCTTTTGGTGCAGTAAAAACTGTAGAATCAGTAATGATCATATTTTTTTTACCATAATTAGAGATGTTAACCTGACCACCTTCGCTTTCTTGAGCTATATATGAAGAATCTTCTTTAATACTACGTGTTTTAAATTCATCAGCAATTCTTTGTGCATCTTTTTGTAACTCTTCATAATCAAGTTTAGAAGGCATTACATCAAAAGAAACATATTCAATTTTGCGAGATGGTTCAGAAATTTTATATTCATTTTGATGAGCATTGTAATAGGCTTTAATATCATCATCAGAAATTTTAACAGCAGAATCCGAAACTGAAGTATAGCGTTTCAAAACAAAACTTGCGTTGATTTGTTTATTTTGGCTAATAAAGGCATCTTTTGCTTCTGCAGAAGTAACATAAATAGCCTTTTTAATTAGTATATTATATTTTTCAGCTGTACGAACTTCCATCACTTGTTTTTCAAGTTGTTTCCAAGATTTTTGCTGATCAACTGGCATTCCTGCAACAAGTTGACGTAATTTTGCTATGTCAAAAGAGCCATCTTGTTTTCTGAAGTTTTCGTTTACTTGACCAGTTTGAGGATCAGTAAATTGTTGCATAACAGTTTGGTGAGGATTTACAAGCATTAAGTCAAATAATTCTTCAGAAGAAATTGTAATTCCCAATTTTTTAAATTGATTTTTCACAACTCTTTCATTAATCATTTGAGCCCAAACTGATTCAGTAATTTGCTCTTTGGTTTTATCATCTAATGAGGCACCAGGATTTCCTTGTTGCCACTGCGCTGTAACTTCATTCACTTTATTGTTAAATGTGGTATAGTCAATTTTATCTCCAGCAATTTTACCAACAAGGTTATCATCACTTGAAAATAAAGCTCCACCTGAGCCTAATAAACTTTCTAAAACAAAAATAACTAGCGCTAAACCAATTATTCCAACCAAAAGACCTGTTCTACTACGTATTTTTTCTAAAACGCTCATAATATATTATTAATTTAAGGAAGGCAAAGATAAAATTATTGCTGAAATATGGAAAGATTTTATGAAAATAAATTCATAGTAA
>JBBQKU010000018.1:0-74506 GCA_038327195.1 Bacteroidota bacterium
AAACCAATTATTCCAACCAAAAGACCTGTTCTACTACGTATTTTTTCTAAAACGCTCATAATATATTATTAATTTAAGGAAGGCAAAGATAAAATTATTGCTGAAATATGGAAAGATTTTATGAAAATAAATTCATAGTAACTAACTGTCTTCGTAATTTCATGCTTTTATCGACTCGGAACCTACTATTACAGCATAACTTGTTGATTAGTAGTTATGTATTGTTTCTGAAAAATTAGTATTTATTTTAATTTCGCGTTGTGTTCGTTAACTTTTGCTTGAACCTTGCGTTGATGTTTTCGTAATAAATACATTATACCAGCTATAATAAATACAAAAACAAAGTATAATGCACTATCTGTGTCATTTTGAATCAAAAAATAAACAGAAATAGATGCACATGCTATTGCTGTTAATAACCAAATAATCTCAAGTATTCTAAAAAATTTATTCATAATTATAATTCGTTTTCGTCTAATCTTATGGTTGCTATAATATCTTTTATTTCGTATTTCGTAAAATCTTGATTTGCTTCTAACCCATTTCCAGTTATTATTTCTTTCGCTGTAGTTATTTTTACAAATGCATTAGAAGTAATTTTCTTTTTTTCTTCATCCCAAATTAATAGTTCGGTATTTAATTTTTCACCTTTCGCATTTAATACTTCAACATTATATTTCAATTCCATACGTTGACTTGTTTCGTAGCGTACAGCATAATTTCCTTTTAAACTAGTTTCCTCTTTTCCTTTATTATCGTAAAATCTAACAAATACTCCTTTTGGTAAAATTGTCATTGGTTCCTTTACTCCTTTGTCATACATAAGCATTTGAGGAGCTTGAAGTTTAATTTTTAAAATAGTTGAATCCGAATATAACATCGTAATATTTTTACCAGTTTGAGAAGGCATGATTGTTTTTTTTCCAATTGCCAAAACCTCATTTCTGTTTGTTTGACATGAAAACAAAAATAAAGTGAAGCCAAATAAAAAAATATTAAAAAATAATTTAATCATGAATTATTTTTATTAATCATATTTATATTTAATAAACCAGCGCTTATTAAAAGTAAACCCTAATGTTATTCTAACATATTCTTCCTGCAACAAGTTATTTGAAATGCTACCAAGTTTTCCATATTGTGCGGAAATATTTACAACACCAATTTCGTCAAATCGGCCAATTCCAACAGGTAATCCTAAGCCAGCTGAAACTGAATAATTACTAATTTTTGTGTTTTTTAAATCTAAATATCCATTAGAATAAGATGCGCCTATGCGGTAATGAATTCGTTTTATATAATTAGATGAACCAAATGCTAGTTTATTCGGAACATAATTTAATCCTGCAGAAACTCTATAGCTATTATTAAATTCTGTATTTGGATCATCAAAATTTTTGTATCCTGACCAGTTTGTAACTGCTGCATCAATTAGAATAGTTAGTTTTTCACCTTTTTTGAATGATAAGCCAACACCCATTTCTAAAGGCAATTTAATATTGCCTGAAATATTTTGTGAATTTAAAATAGTGTCTTTTGGTCGTTCAGTTCCAAATCCATCTAATGAATAATTGTAAATAATTTTGTTTTGTTTTGCACTTAAAGTCGCAGGAGTATTGATGAAAAAACCAGTACCGATAATGATTTTTTCTTTTAAAATCCTTCTTTTTCCTTTCTTTTTTAAAGAATCAATTGTAAAGTTAGTTTGTATTCCCCCATTAAATGTAAAATCATTAACTTGTGTTGATCGTTGTCTTTTAGAATTGAAAAACAAAAGTTGGTTTGGGTAAACAATATCAGTAGTTTGATTTATAGCGCCAAAAACATAATTTGCAGTGGCTCCGATAGAAAAATTAGATACTAATTGTTTTACTAATTTAATACCCTTATATTTTGCGGTTTTATTGTATTTTATTAAAGAATCTGCAAAACTTGATCTTTGAAATTTATATTCTTGTCTACGGAATGGTTTTACTCCTAATCCAATAAAGGCTTTATTTATCCCTCCTTCTCCTTTATATATATATTTCATTGTACCACCAACAATAGGTTCATCTTGTGTTGAGGTAATTTTATAGCCTACTGAACTAAATGGCATAATTCCAAAAGCTGCTCCTCCAATTTTTTTTATTGGAAACCCGATTGAACCATAAGAAAAGTTAGAATTGGTTTTTTTTAATGACGTAGCAGAGCTACTAATTTTAGTAAATTGAGCTTGTCCACCTAACTCAAGTACTGTTAGCTTTAATCCTGATAAACTCGCAGGATTAGCAACGTTTATGAAAAATGGAGCAATACTATCTTGTTGATACGCTATAAAAGAATTTCCCATTGCAGCTTGAGATGCAAATGTTTGAGAATTTAATTCGCCAAAACCATAGCGCGAATATGGACTTGAAGTAAGATTTTGGGCAAAAGAAATATAGGTTGAGCATATTAGTGCAAAGCAAACTATAAGTGCAGTTAATGATTTATTTATTGGAGTTGATTTCAATGGTATAATTTAAAATATCGTTTAATCCTTTTAAAACTAAATTTTGGTGCGTAAAGATGCTATTTTTTAACCGATTAGCCAAGTATTCAGAATCTCCTCCAGTTAGAACACAAATCAAATTTGTATAGTGTAGTTTATAAGTGTTTATTATTCCATCAATTTCAGCAACTGTGCCATTTAAAACACCTGATAATATTGAGCTTTGAGTTGAATTTCCAATTAATGTGGTAAAATTTTCATCAAATTCAATTAATGGAAGTTTTGCTGTATAATTATTTAGAGACTTCAGTTTCATTGTTATTCCTGGCGATATTCCACCTCCTAAATAATGATTTTCTGAATTTGTGAAATTATATTTTATGCAAGTACCTGCATCAATCACTAACACATTTGATTTTGGATATAAATAATATGCTCCTACAGAAGCCGATATTCTATCAGAACCTAATGTAGAAAGTGAATGATAATCGTTAATAATTGGAATTTTAGTTTGAGTTGTAAATAATATAGTTTCTTTAAGTTTTGAAATTTCGATAAAAAAATCATCAGTTTCAGTTACACTACTAACAATAATTTTTGTGCATTTTGCTATTAAATCACTTTTCAATAAGTCTTTTGGGGATTTAAAGGATTTAATCTCTACTAAGGTATTACCTAAATATAATGCGGCTTTTGTTCGCGTATTTCCTATGTCTACAACTAAATTCAAGAGAGTATAAAAATAGATAAATACTTGATACTGAAAATGATTTTAAGTTTTTTTAAGTTTTTTTTTGCAATACAGATTTTTCTACTAAATTTGCACTCCAAATTACTTGGTTCTGTAGCTCAGCTGGTAGAGCACTAGACTGAAAATCTAGGTGTCACCGGTTCAATCCCGGTCGGAACCACAAAAATCCAAACTTTTATTGTTTGGATTTTTTTGTTTAATGAAAATGAAAAATTCTCTTATTTTATTGCGGGGATTACCTGGAAGTGGTAAATCTACATTAGCTGCGTTGTTATCTGAAAACGGGAAGTATCCAGTTTTTTCAGTGGATGATTATTTTACAAATAAAATAACAGGAGAATATATATTTGATTTTAAAGACAATCATTTAGCCTATAAGACATGTGAAGAACATGCAAAAATCTCAATGGAAAAAAATATTGAGAAAATTTTTATACATAATACATTCACAATTGAATGGGAACTTGAGGCATATTTTAAATTAGCTAAAGCATATGATTATGCTATTTTTGTTGTAACAGTAGAAAACTACCATCAAAATAAAAACATACATGACGTTAGTGAAGAGCAATTACAAAAAATGGCAGAAAAATATAAAATTAAACTGCTTTAATTTTTTGAAGTAATTTGTTTTTCAATAATCGAAAATTCTTCTTCAGAAATGTTAAGAATTGATTGATTACAATTAATTAATTCTGAAATAAATAATTTGTCAGGATAAATTTTCGCTTCAGTTTTTTTTAAAATAACCTGTTTACCAATAACAGAAATTTCAATAAACTTATTTGAGTTAATGACTTTAAAATAATTTTTGTTATTGGTGTATTTTCGAAATACAGGAAAATCTTCATTCATTATTTTATTCTTTTTTTAAATAAATTAATTCAGAAGATTAGACTTATTAATGGTGATGACCACCAGCTCCGTGCACATGACCATGATCAAGCTCTTCAGCTGTAGCTTCACGAATTGACAATATTTCACCAATAAAATGCAAATGATGGTCAGCCAATGGGTGATTAAAATCCATAACAACATAATCATCACCAATTTCACTTACAAAACCCATCAATTCATTTCCATCGGCATCATTCATCATTAACTCTTCACCTTCAATAACTCTTTCTGAATCAAAAACACCGTCCACATGAAAAGCTTCTTTAGGGATTTTAGTTACCATTTGAGCATCCGAAACACCATAACCATTTTTTGGTAAAACTGCAAAATCAAATTTATCACCTACTTTTTTATTTAATAAATTTTTTTCAAAATCGGGCAATAATTGTCCACCTCCAAAAATAAAAACGAATGGATGCTCTTTTGTTGTTTGTTCTATTAATTCAGGAGTTTCTTGTTCTACGTTAGCTGATAAATGATAGTTTACCGTTACTACTTTGTTATGAGATACTGTCATGCTTAAAGTTTATTTTAGTTTTGATTTGTTTTATTATAATTTATTTTCGAATTAAAAATCAAATTTAATTCCCTGAGCTAAAGTTAATTTTGTTCCGTAGTTAATTGTGTTTGTTTGACGACGCATGTATGCTTTCCAACTGTCTGAACCACTTTCGCGACCACCACCAGTTTCTTTTTCTCCACCAAATGCACCACCAATTTCTGCACCACTTGTTCCAATATTTACGTTTGCAATACCGCAATCACTTCCATTAGTTGATAAAAACTGTTCAGCTTCTTGCATATTTAAAGTCATAATTGAAGAAGATAAACCTTGAGGTACACCATTTTGAATAGCAATAGCTTCTTCAATCGTTTTGTATTTCATAATATATAAAATCGGTGCGAAAGTTTCATGCTGAACTATTTCAAAATCATTGTTAGCTTCAGCAATACATGGGTTTACAAAGCAACCACTTTCATAACCTTTACCTTCTAAAACGCCTCCTGGTATTAAAATTTTTCCACCTTCAGCTATTACTTTTTCAATGGCACTCATATAATCTTTTACAGCACCTTTATCAATTAATGGTCCAACATGATTGTTTTCATTTAATGGATCACCAATACGTAATTGCTTGTATGCACTTACTAATTTTTGTTTAACATCATCATAAATATCTTCATGAATAATTAATCGACGCGTAGATGTACAACGTTGACCAGCCGTTCCAACTGAACCAAATACTAAACCAGGTAAAACTGCTTTTAAATCTGCATTAGGAGTAATGATTACAGCATTGTTTCCACCTAATTCTAAAATTGAACGACCAAAGCGACTTGCTACTTTCGTTCCTACAATACGACCTACACGAGTAGAACCTGTTGCAGACACTAATGGAACTCTAGCATCTTCACACATTTTTTCTCCTATAGAACCTGGACTTACTAGTAAACAAGAAACACCTTCAGGTAAATTATTTTCTTTAGCAACTTCTATCCAAATATTATGACAAGCAACAGCACATAAAGGAACTTTACTTGACGGTTTCCAAATACATACATCTCCACAAATCCATGCTAATGCAGTATTCCAATTCCAAACAGCAACTGGGAAATTAAAAGCGGAAATGATGCCTACGATTCCTAACGGATGCCATTGCTCATACATTCTATGATTTTCTCTTTCCGAATGCATTGTTAAACCATATAATTGACGAGAAACCCCAACTGCAAAATCACAGATATCTATCATTTCTTGAACTTCTCCTAAACCTTCTTGCAAAGATTTACCCATTTCATAAGAAACTAATTTTCCTAAATCATTTTTTTTAGCTCTTAGTTTTTCACCAAACTGACGAACAATTTCACCACGTTTTGGTGCAGGTATGTTTCTCCAAATTAAAAATGCTTGTGATGCAACCTGAACTACTTTTTCATAATCATTTGCATTTGCAACTTGAACTTTAGCTATCAACTTTCCATCAACTGGGCTATAAGATTCTAATATATCCCCGTTTGCAAAAAAATTACTTCCCGTTGCGCATCCAATGTTTACATCTTTTATTCCTAGAGATTTTAATACTTTTTCCATATAATTGTAATTTTAGTAACGTTAAATTTTGAAGGCTAAATATAGTTATTAATTTATTCCTGAAATGAGCTAAATTAATTATTTGGAGTATATTTTTTGTTAATTTTTTCGGATTGACTTTCTCGTTATTTCCTCTTATTTAATTAAGTTTGCTTATTCATATATGAGAATTAACCATTTAATATTTATTTTTTTATTTCTGATTAGTTTTCAGTCTTTTGGTCAAAAGGAAAAGAAGAAAAAAGTAAAAGAAATACCTGAAAACATTGAAGTTTTTCCGAAAAACTTTTTGGTTCGTCCACGGTTTGTATATCCAACTATTTTAATTGATGTAAATAGTAGACTTTTAGGAAAAGGTGATAAATTTAGATATAAACCGGCTATTCCAGGAGTTGTAGGTTTGTCTTTAAAAATAAAGAAAGTCTATATTTCCTTTGCTATTAAGCTTCCTGCAAGTGAAAAAAACATTCAAAAATTTGGAAACACTAAGTTTAGAAATATTTTTGTAAACATACAGGGTCGAATCCTCAATTGGAGTTTATTCTATAGAGATTATAAAGGTTTTTATTTAGATAATTACGAAAAATTTTATCCCAATTGGAATAAAGATTCTCTAGGTTATCCTCATACAGATAAGTTGCGCATTATTGAAGGGGGATTAAATCTTGGGTTTAATTTTAATAAAAATTTTTCCATGAACGCTGCTTTCGCTCAAGGTGAGCGGCAAAAGAAAAGTGCTGGCTCTTTTTTGATGGCACTTTCTGAAAGATACCAACGTATTGAGGCGGATTCAACTTTTGTTCCAGCATTGCAGAGTACATTTTATCCGAATTTGAATAAATTGAAATTCGGAAATTTTACAAGTACTATTTTATCAATTGGCTTTGGATATCAGTTTGTATACAAAAAATTTCATTTAACCCCTGTTTTTATGGTTGGTAGTGGTTTTCAAATTCAGAAATATACTCAGATTGATAGAGAACGTTTCTGGATAAATGTGCCAGTTTATACTAATTTCAAAACACAACTAGGTTATAATGGGGATCATTTTTTCGCAAATATTATCTATCAAAGAGAATTTAATACCATTCCTTTAAAGGAGTCGCGGATTAAACTTTATCACAACTGGCTGGAATTTGGAATTGGAGTTCGGTTTTAATTGAATAGTTCAATTAAGAGTTTATATAAATCAAAAAGGTTGGATTAATCCAACCTTTTTGATTTATATTTAATAAATAATTATTTTTTCTTATCAAATTCAGTCACTTGATTATCATAACATAAATAGTATTTTCCTTTTGTTATGTTTTCAATACTTGTTTCTTTCCCAAACCCTTTCTTTACAATAGTCCCAAAGGAATCATATATTTCAAAGGCAGTTTCATAGGAATATTGAACAGATTTACCATCTTTACTTACCATAAATGTTGGCTTTTCTGTCATGGAATTAAGAATAACAGCACTAGATACTTTTGGTGCAACACCTAACCCTACTTGTTTTACTCTAAATTTATTTTCACCACTATGCATTGCAATTTGAAACGAATAATCATGACTTTCAGCAGAACCGATTCCTATTACTTCGCCAACATACACCCACTTATTCCATTTAAATTGTTCGACGATATAAGGTAAAGCACCGCTTTCATTTTTTGTAGTCCATTTTAATAAGCCAAGAGTATTTACATTCATGCTTAATATTTCATAAGTAGGGCGCGGTTTTAAAACTTCAGGATTTAAGACAACGGGAATACAATCACTTTGGTGAATAATTTCAATTGTCACTTTTTGACCTGGTTTAATGTTCATGGCTGATAAATCTATTTCAAAAGCACTAGAATTAACCTCGTCGGTCGTGATTTTGCCATTTACTTTAATTTCAGTTGCACAAAATCCTACACCATTTTTTCCAAAAGAATTTTGAATATATATATTCTTATTCTGGAATTTACCTTCAACAACTAATACACCTGCATTAGAATTAATAGTAAAAATAAGTAGTGTGATAATTGAAAATATTTTATTCATCGAAATTTAAATTATTTTATTATAAAGTAATTAAGATACAAAAATATAGATAAAAAAGGGAATATTACAATAAGTGGCGCATTTTAACAAATAAAAACAGTAATCCTATCACTAAAACAATGTAGAATAGGGTTTTTGAAGCACCTTTAAAGTGGATTTTGTTTATTTTCTTATCTTTTTGATAAGACCAAATCATCGCAATTATAAAAATGATTACAAAAAAACCTGCGAATATTATTTTTCCTGTTGTGAACATCTTTATTGAATTTATTATTTACAAAAGTATAATTTTAAAACGATTTTTTGATTTTATATGTTAAAAAGAAATTGGTTTTTTATTCTCGTAATTCTTCCTCAGTTTTTGTTTTGCTCTAGCATAACAAAAGCTTATGATGCTTTATCTATTTATGATTATTTTAAAGCCAAACAACTTTTTTACAAAACCTTTAATGCAAATAAGGTAAATGCCTCTTATGGTTTAGCTACAATTTTTTATAGAATTGATAATCCATTTTCTAATATTGATAGTGCCGCTAAGTATATTGCTATTTCAAAATGTCTTTTTGTTGATACAATCAGTTTTAAAGAGTACAAAATTAATAGTAATTCCATTAATATACTTGCAAATGATATTGCAGATAAAGGTTATGATGTTTATTGTAAAAAAAACAATATTGAAAATTTAAATTATTTTTTAAATAAGTTTTATTTTGCTGAACAAAATGTATTGGAAGGTTGTTTATTAAAAAGAGACCAGATTGTTTTGGGTAATTTTTTATCTTCTCAAAGCAGTGATAGTGTAAACCTTTTTTTATTAAATTTCCCAGAAAGTAAATTGTATAAAAAGGCTCAAAATTCCTTTTACGACTTTGAATACTTAGAGCAAATTAACATTGCAGATATTAATTCTTACAAAAGATTTCTGAAGAAATACAAAAAAAATTATAATATTATAAGAGCTGAAGAAAATTTGTTCGAGGCAACTAAATTATTAAATAATGAAGACAGTCTGTTTGTATTTTTGTCTTCATACAGTAGCATTTACACACAAAATAATGCTTGGAAACATCTTTATAATATTTCTGTAAAAGCATACTCAAAAAAAAATTTAGAAACTTTTATATCAAAATACCCGCAATATCCTTACCGAAATGTTCTTGAAAAAGAAATGAATTTAGCTGAGCGGATTTTAATCCCATTAAAAAGTAAAAATCATAAATATGGCTATGTTGATACTTTAGGTAATTGGTTTATTTTGCCAAAGTATGATGATGCTCTTGATTTTTCTGAAGGTTTTGCGAGTGTTTGTGAAAATGATACCTGTTATTATATAAATAAAGAAGGATTAAAAATTTCGGATAATTATTTTGAAGAAACTGAAAACTATGCAAATGGTGTTGCAATAGTGAAAAATAAGAGTTCGTATTTTTTGATAAATAGATCTGGGCAAATTATCTCAAAACCCTATCAGGAAATTAATCCTCAATCCGAAAGTTTATATGTATGTAAAGAAGAAAATAAATATGGTGCAATAAATAGTAAAGCTGAAATTATTATTCCTTTTATTTATAATAAATTAGGAGATTTTAAAAATGGATTCGCCTATTATTTAACTTCTCATTACGGTCTAGTAAATCAATTCAATAAAACGTTGAATGCAGAATGGGATTGGATTTCAGATATTGATACAAATAAAATAGCTGTTGTTTCAAAAGCGAAAAAGTATGGTTTAATCAACTCAGCAGAAGAAATAAGGTTAGCCCCTCAATTTGATTATATAGCTCATTGCCAGAATGGAATTTATTTAATTGTAAAGGATAACAAATATGGTTTTTATAATGGCTTAGAAAAATGTTTTGTAACTGATATTGAGTTTGAATATAATTCATCATACGGTTCAAATTATTACTCAAATGGTAAATTTTTCAAATTACTTAACAATGATGAAGTTGCCTTAATTGATGGGAATGGGCGTTATAGTATTCCATTTGGAATGTATTCGAATCTTTTTTTTGCTAAATGTGATTTAATTCGAATTCAAAAAAATAATAAATATGGATTTGTAGATAGGAAATTAAAACTAGTTACACCTATTGATTTTACAAAAGCATCTGACTTTGATGACTGCATTGCCGTTGTTGAAAAATTAGGAATTAGTCAGTTAATTAACACGACAGGAAAAGTAATATATGCTATAAAAGGAGGCAGTATTCAAAAAATTAGCAAAAATAATTATAAAGTTTTGCTTGCTAATTTAGAGTTATTTGGACTAATTAATAATCATGGTGAGATTTTACTTCAATCTGAATTTAGTGTTATTGAGCCAATTAATGAGTTTTTATATAGGTGTGAAAAACCTCAAGACTCATCTGTTTATTTGTATAATTCAAAAAATAAAACGCTTAAAAAAACGTTTTAAACTGCTGTAGGAAGTTTAATTGTAAAAGTTGTTCCTACATCTTGTTCACTTTTGAAATCTATTGAACCATTAAATGCGTTGATGCTACTTTTAACCATTGCTAATCCTAATCCAGTGCCAGAATTTTTTGTTGTGAATTTCGGTGTAAATATTTGTGGGTAGTTTTCTTTTGGAATCCCTGAGCCATTATCACTTATACTTATTTCAATTATGTTTGCCTTCTTTTTGGCGTGGATAATTATTTTGCCAATCCTATTTTCGGGAATTGATTGCTCTGCATTTTTTATTAAATTAGTTAATGCTCTTATGAATTGTTCTTTGTCAATTAAAACGTAAAGAGAATCTTCAGTTATATTTTCAAAAGTACATGATGAACTTTCTTTATATAAATCGGTTACATTTTGTAATATTTCAACTAAATTAATTCGTTCAATTTTTGCATTTGGAAATTTAGCAAAATCTGAAAACTCAGTTGCTATGTTTGACAATGTATCTATTTGTTGAATAAGTAATTCAGCAACTTTATCTACCTTTTCAGATATATTTTCAGGGTTCGATTTAACAACTCTTTGTAAATGTTGTATGTTTAATTTCATTGGAGTTAAAGGATTTTTAATTTCATGAGCGACCTGTTTTGACATTTCGAGCCAAGCGCTTTCTTTTTCTGATTGAGCTAAACGTTCCGAACTCTTTTCAAGTTTTAATAACATTCTGTTATATTCTTCTACTAATTTTCCAATTTCATCTTTTGAATTCCAAATAATTGGTTGAATGTTTTTCTCAAATTTTGTATTCGAAATTTGTTGTTTAATAATTCGGAGTGGCTTAGTTAGTAAATTAGATATAAATAACGCAACAAGGGTTGTAATTACGAATAAGATAGTATAGATGTTTAATAATGTTGTTAAATAAACCGAAAGTTCTTTTTCTAAATCTTTTTGTCTCGAAAAATAAGGTAAGTTTAAATATCCTAAAAGCTTATCTTTTGAATTATAGAAAGGAATATATGTAGATAAATAATTTAGTTTTCCAATTGTTTCTCTATGAGAAAAATTTACGGTTTTGTTTTGCATAAATCCTGAATAGGCTATTGGGTCCATAAATTTTGAAACTAATCCTTGCTCATAAATTGCGGGTTGAGATGTTGCAAATAGTCGTCCCTTATTGTCAAATAAAGAAACATCACTTCCAAATAATTTAGATAATTTTTTTAAAGTAAACGTTGTGTATTCCTTATAGCTTTGTTCTAATTCATTTTGTTGCCCAGCACTTTGTTGTAATTCATTTAATACCGATTTCGATTTAAGTAATAAATCATTTTTGTTTTTTGTTTCTGATTGTGTTGTAACAACCAAAATTGTTCCGAATACTACCCCTGCAAGTGATATAATAATAATTGAGACCAAAATAAATTGTATTCGATTGTTTAAAGAATTGAAAACCAGTTTGTTTTTTTGAAAAAAAGAGTTAAACCACACAGAAACAATAACAATAATAGAAAAGAAAATAAAGAGGTAAGAATTGGAAGTAAATAATTGCCAGAATCCGGTTTTAACATCTGTAATAATAATTTCTGTATTGTTTATTTTAGGATAGATATAATGATTGTAATCCTTGTCAATTTCAAATACATATTTAGAACTATTAAATAAAGGATATTGAAAATCTCCATAAGAAATTTGCAGTTTATTATTTTCATAAACGGCATAAGAAATGTTTTTAAATTCAATTTTACTCTCTAACGATTTATCCAACAACAAATCAGGAAAGATTCCGAGCTTGATAGATATTTTAGGATCTAGCTGATAATATAATCGGTAAATTGAATCCTTATTTAAATTTGAATCAATAATGTCAATTATACCAACATATCTGATTGGATTGTTTTTTTTGTTTATAAAATATAAATTATCACATATGGTTTGATGAGCATCTTTTTTTATTTGATTTTCAAAGTATTCTATATTTGAGTATTTGGAATCATTTAAATTAAATAATGGTACAGTGTCTTTAAATAATGATAAAACAACGTCGTACCTTTCAAAATAGCCACTAAAATTTGCTTGCTTAATTTTTTGTTCAATTTGAGCGCCACTTAATGGCAATAAAGAAATTAAGTTTTTTAATTTAACATCATTCTGTATAGATGCAGTTATTTTTGATAGTTCATTTTCAGCAATTACATCCTGCCTGTCTGTTAAAGTTAGCGATAAGGCTTTATATGTAACTTTTTTATTTATTTGTTCATATTTATAAAAGAAAAATGATGTTGTAAATGTTATTAAAAGAATAACAACACCAATATTTATAAAGTTGTTCGATGCCTTAAATAATCGTAAGTAATAACAAATTATGAATAGTGGAACTACCCATAAATATTCATAAATGAGCACGTTTTTTTTTAAAAGTAAAAAAAGTATAACGCTTATTAAAATAAATGCAATATGATTAAATTTGTAATTAAAATTCTCTATTATTTGAGTTACTATTTTTTCAAGTAATAAATACGTTCCGAAAATCATAAACCCAACTGAACTAAGCCCAATCAATGTGTATAAACTAAAATCAAATAATTGATTTACGTTAAATGTAATTGATGAATTATTTAGTATGCTATAAATTAATGAGGTGATATTTATCGATAAATATTCGATTAACGAAAGGCAAATTAGTATAATTAATAATTTAGGAATAATTTTAAATTTCTTTATTGAAATTTTTTGCCTATATATATAAATTGAGCCAAGAAAAAATAGGAATGAATTTAAAATAACATCTCCAATTAATGAAAAATAAAATGAAGAGGCATTTGCAAAAACGCTTACATTATATATATCATTTAAATATATGAAATCAGGGAATTTAAAATATATCATCCCCGTTCGTATTAAAAAACACAATGAAATCAGTGAAATTGAACGGATTAATTTATTTTTAATAAACCGTTTAGATAATTGATAAAACGTGATTCCGAAAAACAAACACGCTAATAAGGCAAAAAGTGATGCGTAAATATTGGCAACCATATTTTTATATAAACCTATTTCCTTTTGGATTTCAAATAGAGGGGCTCCAAATTTAGATGTAACTGCATGTTTTATGAATGTAACAGGAGAAATAATTTTTGTGTTTTTTGGTAATTTTAACCAAGGACTAAATTCATTTTTCAAATATTTATTTTCATAATCATATTCTGTTTTAATAGATATAAGTGCTATAGATGTATAGTGAGTTTTTAAACTGTCTTTTAGTTTAATATATTCAAACCATCCATTTCTAATTTTTATGAGTTGAACATTACTTTCGTTTGTGTACGCATTTAAATCTATAGTTGGCTGATTGTCTGTCCAGAAACATAAACTGTCATTTTCATAAATATAAATAGCGATACCTTCATCTTTATATAGATTTTCAGTAAATGAATTGTATTTTAAAAATAATTGTTTTGGCTTAATAGATTTTAAAAGATTATTAAGTTCAACTAACTTCGAATAAGCTATCGTTTCTTTTTTATGTAATTGAACCTGGGCAATTTCGGCTAGTTCCTGAGTTGTGAAGTTGTTATTTTGTGAAATATAATAAGCAACTAAAGCCATAATCACGCTGAGCATGAAATAGATAATTGTTTTATTAAATTTTCGGATAAACATTTATATCAAGCAATTTACTTATTTTTAACTAATTTTTTGAATACAAAAATCATTTTTTTGTATATTTAAGTATATTTGTAATATATCAATTTTTTTATGGCCAAACAAACTACATCACCAAAGCAACCTGTTTTTACAGAATTAAAAAATACGTTTCGTTTTTTCCCTTTTAAAAACCAAACGGCTCCTTTTATAGTAATCATTTTATTGGGTTTAATTTTTAATTTAACCTCTCTAAATAATGAATATGCTCTTGATGATGGTATTATTATTCACCAAAATGACCATGTAATTAAAGGGTTAAAAGGAATAAAAGGTATCATGACAAAAGATGCTTATGAAAGTTTCTATCGTCGAATGAATGCAACGGATCAATTAGCTGGTGGTCGTTACAGACCTTTATCAGTTGTGAGTTTTGCAATTGAACAACAATTTATTGGTGCTTATGATAATGGTTTGTATCCTGCAAGATGTTGGGATTTAAATAAAAACAATTTGGATGATGCTGAAGAAGATGTAAATCAAGATGGTATTTTTAATGAAGTGGATTGTCAGGTAAAAGACGCATGGGTAAGGCATTTAGTTAATATCCTCACATTTATTATTGGTATTATGTTATTGTATTTATTTTTTAGAAATTACATTTTTAAAGATAATCATGATATAGCGTTTTTAGCAGCCATTTTGTTTTTAATGCACCCAATCCATTCAGAAGCCATAGCAAATGTCAAAAGTCGTGATGAGATTTTCTCGTTGATATTTATTTCCTTGACCTTTTTCTATTCGTTTAAATATATGGCCGAAAAAACTCCAAGAGCTTTATTTTTAGCTTCATTTAATTTTTTATTAGCCTTATTGTCAAAGGAATATGCCGTTGTTTTAGTGGCGTTAATTCCAATAGCATTTTACGTATTCCATACCTTTGATTTTGATCCGAAAACTTTTTTTAAATCAAAAGAATTTAAACAATCATTATATGTGTTTTTAGTGTTTTTTGGATGTGCTTTATTGATGTTGTATCTTAAAAAACAGTTTGATGTTACTGCTCGTCCCGGTGCAAAAGCAAATCTATCTTTCTGGATATTTCCTTTTATTTATTTAATTTTTGGCGTATTAATTTTAGGTTCAAAAAAGAAAGATTATGGAACTTTAATGAGTTGGCATTTCTTCATTATGTTGTTTTATTTAGGAATGCGTTTGGTAGCTGTAAAATTGAAACCAGGTGTGCCTGATACTGAAATTTTAAATAACCCTTATTTATTAGCTAGTCAACAAGAACAGTGGGCAACCAAGGTTTATGTATTACTAAAATATTTTAATTTATGTTGGTTCCCACACCCTTTATCTTCTGATTATTCTTTTAACTCAATCCAATTTAGAACCTTTGCAAGTTGGGACACCTTGGTGTCTTTATTCTTACATTTAGGATTAGTATATTTTGGAATAAAATTAATTATCAAGCGTCATGCCTTAGGTTTTGCTATTGCAGTGTATTTTGCCTTCTTATTAATGATTGGAAATATTTTAATGGATATTGGAGCTACGATGGGCGAACGTTTATTATTTCATTCAACTATCGGTTTTGTAATTGCTTTAGCTTGGTTAATAGTAAAAGGATTTGATAAAATACCTGATACTGTTAGTTTAAATGTAAAACGTTTTGGTTTTTTAAGTTTATTAGCGGTTATGACTTTCTTATATGGTTGTAAAACTTGGGAGCGTAATTGGGATTGGAAAAACGATGTGACCTTATTTTTGAAGGATGTTGAAACTATGCCAAATTCAGTGTTATGTTTGGGTAATGCAGGTGCTCGTTGGATTGATTTAGCTGATACTAAAGAAATTACTGGTAAACGTAGACCAGGTCAAACGGTTGATACAGATAATGATTATAATGGAACATTACATATTACGGATGAAGAAGTTAAAGCTGGTGGCTACAAAGACAAACGAGAGACAGCTTTAAATAAAGGTATGAAGTTTTTACGACATGCCGTTGAATTACATCCACGTTACGTGAATGGCTATTTAAATTTAGGATTAGGAAGTTTTAAATTAGGAAATACGCGTGATGCTTTATTCTATTGGAAACACGCAGAAAATTTATATCCTAATAATCCTTATTTAACTAATTATTATCAAGTTTTTTATAATGATTTATTGAATAAAGGTTACCAAATGTCTCAACGTGGGCAATTAGATAGCGCAATCTATATTTTACGACATACGATGCTGTTGAGTAAAAATAATCCTGAAGGTTATTATAATTTAGGAGGAGCGTATTATCAAAAGAAGGATTACAATAGGGCTAAATATTATTGGGAAGAGTGTTTAAAAGTCAATCCAGCTCATGTTCAAGCTAAAGCAGGTTTAGCAACTATTATTGTTGTTCCGGCTAGTGTTTCGCCAGTAAAATAATTTCTTTAATAAAAAGAGGGGAAACATTTTTCCCTCTTTTTAAACTTCTAAATTAGATATTATACAAGGAATTCGGTAGGAAGGCTATAATAGTTTTAATTTAGTTTGTTATTTATTTCTTAATTACCTCATTTTCGACTAAATTTACTTAGGTTTTTCCATTTAAAAACCATTTAAAAACCATTTAAAAACCATTTAAAAATCAATGAAAAAATCAATTTTATCTTTCGCTGTTTTTGCAATTACATCAACAACTTTATTTGCTCAAATTCCAAATAATGGTTTCGAAAACTGGACAACAGTTGGAACATACAGTACTCCCGACAATTGGGAAACCATGAATCCAACAACAGCAGCTTCAGGCACATTTACTGCTGAAAAAGGTACACCCGGAAGCCCAGGAGCTTCATACTTAAAATTAACCTCAAAAACTGTTTCAACTACTGTCGTAAATGGAGTAGCTGTATGTGGTAAACTTAATGCGGTTACAATGTTGCCTACTGCCGGTTTTCCATCTACCCTTCAGCCTGTAAGTTTCACTGGTAAGTGGCAACATATGATTTTTGGATCAAGTCAAGGTGCTGTTATGGTTACTCTTACTAAATATAATACTGTTACTCATATGAGAGATGTTGTAGCAACTGCCAACCAAACTTTAACTGGCATGGCAATGAGCTGGTCTGCGTTTACCATTCCATTTAATTATGTAAGTTCAATGGTTCCTGATAGTTGCATTATATTTTTAAAAGCTAGTGGTTCAACTCCGTATCAAGATGATTATTTATGGGTTGATAATTTAGCATTCAGTGGAAGTGTAACTGGATTAAATAATTTAGAAAAAAACAATTCAAATATTTCTGTTTATCCAAATCCTGCAACAGAGAATGTTACCATTGAATTAAATATAAATACAGCATCTGCTTTAGCAATTAAATTAGTTGATTTAACAGGGAAATTAATTAAAGAAATTAATGCTGGCGAAATTCAAGGAGTTTATAAAACTACTATACTTACAGATGATTTGAACAAGGGCGTTTATTTTTTAAAAGTTACTAGTAAAGAATCAAGTGAAGTGAAAAAAATATTTATTCAATAAATTAATTATAATTAAAATTCTAAAAAATGAAGACAAAAATAGCTACTCTCGTATTTACATTTATATCAATGTTAACTTCTCAAATTTCTAGAGCTCAAATGACAGCTATGGATTTCACGATGGTTGATTGTAATGCATCCGCAACTCACAATTTATATAGTGATTTAAATTCAGGCAAAGTTGTAATTATAGAATTCTTTATGACTAGTTGTAGTTCATGTATTGTTGCGGGCCAAACTTTAGAAGCAATGAAAACAAAATTATTATCACAATATCCTGGTAAAATAAAAGCTTATGCATTTGGTTTTAATAACACCTATTCTTGTACTACAGTCAACAATTGGTTAACTACAAACAGTATTACTTCAGTACCATCTGATAGTGGTGCAGCTCAAGTTGCATATTACGGAGGAATGGGAATGCCAACAATAGTAATTGCAGCCGGTACAAATCACAAATTACTAGGTTCTCCTTACATTGGATTTACAAATAGCGATACAACAGGAATGGCTACTAATATCCGTAATTTCCTAAATGGTCCAACAAGTGTTAATGAATTTAATAGTAACATTAGCGAATTAAACATTTTTCCTAATCCCACAAGTAATGAGATAAAAATTACATTTAACTTAACCGAATCTTCAAATACTATCATTGAAATAATGGATATTACTGGAAGGGTTGTTAAAACTTTTCTTAATGAAAAAATGAGTAATGGAAATTTTACAAAAACTTTTAATGTGTCTAATATGGATAATGGGAACTATTTTATTAATATTAATACAAATGGATTTATTTCTCGAAAGAAAATTAGTATTATTCATTAAAAAAACGGCCATCAGCACGTGCTGTTAAAAGTCGCTTTTAAATTATCTTATTAAGTTATGCTAAAATTATTTCGTTTTTATTGTTTCATTTTATTATTAAGTGCAACATTTTCATTTGCTCAAAGTCCATTATTTATTCCAGACACATTAAGCGGAACCTCTTTTACTTTGAGTGTCCAAACTGGAACAATGAATTTAATTGGTAGTTATATAACTCCTACTTATGGTTACAATGGTAATTTTTTAGGCCCAACATTAATACTAAAGAATAATGACAGCATCACTCTAAATGTAAAAAATAATCTTAGTCAGGCTACCACTACACATTGGCATGGTTTACATGTTGCACCACAAAATGATGGTGGTCCACATCAAAGTATTGGTCCAGGTTCTACATGGAGCCCTTCTTTTAAAGTTAGAAATGAAGCTGCAACTTTTTGGTATCATCCGCATGGTGATACAAAAACGGAATTACATGTTTCAAAAGGTTTAGCAGGTATGATTATCGTAAGAGACAATATTGAATCTACTTATATTTTACCTCGAAGATATAAAATTGATGATTTTCCTGTAATTGTTCAATCTAAAGCATTTGATGTATTGTATCAAATAGCCACTGCAACTCACGAAGATAGCGTTGTAATGGTTAACGGAACTATTAATCCATTTTTACAAGTTCCTAAACAAGTAGTTAGATTGCGTTTATTAAATGGCTCAGCAGATAGAACATATTATTTTGGTTTATCTGATAATTCAAATTTTAATTTAATTGCTTCTGATGGTGGATTATTATCACAACCCTTTCTAACTAATAGAGTTCGCGTTTCTCCTGGTGAACGAGCAGAAATCTTAGTAGACTTTAATGCTTATATTGTCGGCCAACAAATCTATCTAAAAAGTTATTCATCTCAATTATCTAAAGGAATAATTGGTGCAGACTCAGTAGGTACTGCTTCAATTGTTATAGCCGAAGGTTATTATTCAAACCCTTTAAATGGTGCTGATTTTAATGTATTGAGATTTGATGTAATAGCGCAAACTGTGAGTCCAATTTTAACTATCCCTTCTACATTTGCCCCTAAAATACCCTTTTTAGAATCGAGTGCCAATGCAAAACGACATTTAAATTTTTCTCCTGATACGATTTTAAGTGGTCAGCAAGGTAAAGTTGATGGGCCTTTTTTTATTAATAAGAAATTATTTCATATGGATACTATTAATATTAAAACTTACCTAAATAATATAGAAGTTTGGAAATTAAGTAATAATACGTTGGTCGCTCATCCTTTTCATATTCATGACATTGAATTTTTTGTTTTAGATATTAATGGACTTCCACCTCCACCTCAGTATCAAGGATTAAAAGATGTAATACTTGTACAACCAAAAGATACTGTCAGATTTATTACAAAGTTTACAAATTTTGCTAGTTCGACTGTACCTTATATGTATCATTGCCATTTATTGCATCATGAAGATGAAGGAATGATGGGTAGTTTTTTAGTTTTAGATCCAAATGCTAACGGACTAACTGAAATGAAAAATGAAAATGATTATTTCACTATTTATCCAAACCCTTCAACAACTCTAGCTAATATCGATGTAAATGGTTTGGAAATTAATTCAGTATTAATATATAACTCGCTAGGAGAATTAATTTATATGGATAATAAACCTAACTCAAATCCTTTGCAAATAAATACTGCTAAATGGAGTAGGGGCATTTATAGTGTACAATTAAACACTAAAAATCAAAGCATAAATAAGAAATTAATAATTAATTAGGTAATTATTAATGCTCATAGTGCATGAAAATATTACTATGAGGCTATAATAAATGTGTAATTAGTATTCTTTTCATCAAGTAAATTGCCTTATTAATTTTATATCTTTGCATATATTTTTTTATTACATAATTTACTAAACATGATAAATATTAGAGTTGGTTTTGGTTTTGATGTACATCCATTAGGTGAAGAAAGAGAACTTTGGTTAGGTGGCATTAAACTAAAATTTGATAAAGGCTGCGTTGGACATAGTGATGCTGATGTTTTATTACATGCTATATGCGATGCGTTATTAGGCGCAGCTAACTTAAAAGATATAGGTTTTCATTTTCCTAATACAGATGAAAGATATAAAGGTGCAGATAGTAAACTCTTATTAAAAGAAGTGGTTGCCTTATTAGATAAAAATGGTTATGGAATTGGAAATGTAGATTCTACTTTAAGTTTAGAGGCTCCAAAAATTAATCCTCATATTGAAGCTATGCAAAATGTGTTAGCTCCAATTATGAATATTAGTGTAAATGATATTTCAATAAAAGCTACGACTAACGAAAAGCTTGGTTATGTTGGAAGAGAAGAAGGTGTTAATGCTTATGCAGTTGCTTTAATTTATAAAAAATAATTTTTATTTTAAAGGAGTTAAATCAACTTGAATTAATCTTTCTTCTTGGCGATTTGGGGGTAAACCTTGCTTTAAAAACATCATTTGTCCAACTGGACCTGCTATAAATGTTTCTATTCCTTTTCCTAATGTAAACTCTGAACTACGACGAATAATACAAATATTTCTCTGCAATGGATAATCATTTGTAGCAATATTTGATTGGTCAGGCATGTAAGCTTTTTCAAAATCTTTTTTAGATACAGCTAAAACCTTAACTGTTTTTAAAAACTCTTTAGTTGTTAAATCATCTTTATCGCTAAACCAAGAGAAGTCACATATACCAATAGATAAAGTGTTTTGCGAAATTGACTTAATTAACTCTCTAGTGTTGTTTACAGCTGAACAGTTTTTGCCAAAATCTACTTTTCCTAATAGTGAATCTTTTAATTGTCTTGTACTTCCAGAATTCTGATTATCAAAAACTATATTTACATGATTGTTTTTTAAATACAATGTATCTTCTCCTCTTAATAATTGTTTAAGTTGATTGATAGAGATAGATGAATCGTTAAAGTTTTTATTTACAATTATCGCTATAGCATCTTTAGCAACTACAGAAGTATTTACCGAAATATTTTTTTGTTTAAATTTTTTAATTTCTTCTTCACTTAACATTCTAGAAATCGCAATTACTTTTGCACTATCGTTAAAAAGTGCTTCAATACAGGTTTTTTCATCCGTTGAAACTAAATTAATTTCGGCGTAAGTATAAGTTGTTTTAAATGTTGAAATTTGATTATTAATATGAAGTGTTAGACCTTCATCAAAAAATAAATTTATTTTGCCAGTTGTTGGCGAATCTTTTTTAGTAATGTCATCATTCATACCACACGAAATAAATAGTGTCGATATAATAATTAATAATAATAGTTTGTTTAACATAGTTCGAAGTTTTAAAACTAACTCAATAATCTAATTGATTTTTTAAGCGCTTCAACAAAGCTATCAATTTCTTCAAAAGTATTATAAAAAGATAATGACGCTCTAATTGTACCAGGCACATTATAATATTCCCATATAGGCTGAGTACAATGATGTCCAGAACGAATAGCAACGCCGTATTTATCTAATAATGTGCCAATATCAAAAGGATGAATGGTGCCAACGTTAAAAGAAATAACAGCTGTTTTGATTTTAGAAGTTCCGTAGATTTTTAAGTCGTCGATTTCTAATAATTTTTTTGTAATGTATTTTAATAATTCGTCTTCTTGTTTTTGAATGTTTTCAAATCCAATTTCAGTAACGTATTTTATAGCTTCGGCCAATCCAATTCCTCCTTCAATGTGAGGAGTTCCAGCTTCTAACTTTAAGGGTAAATCTGCAAATTCTGTTTTTTCAAGCGTTACGGTTTTTATAGTTCCGCCCCCACTTTGGTAAGGAGGAAATTTTGTTAACCATTCTTCTTTTCCATATAAAATACCAACACCTGTTGGCCCAAATAATTTATGACCGCTAAATACATAAAAATCACAATCTAAATTTTGTACGTTTGGCTGTAAATGAGGTACAGCTTGAGCTCCATCAACTAAAATAACTGCATTAGATAAAGTTCTTATGATGCTTATAATTTCCTTAACGGGATTAATAGTGCCAAGAGTATTTGAAATATGTGTGAATGCAACCAATTTCGTTTTCGAAGAAATTAATTTAGGAAGTTCTTCCAACATTAATTCACCTTCTTGGTTGATTGGGATAAATTTTAGAATGGCTTTTTTTTCTTCACATAATAATTGCCATGGAACAATATTGCTATGGTGTTCCATTTGTGTGATGATAATTTCATCTCCAGCTTCAATATTTATTTTACCAAAACAATGAGCAACTAAATTAATAGATTCTGTTGTACCTTTTGTGAAAATAATTTCGTGAGCATGTTTCGCATTGAGGTGTTTTTGTATGGTTTTACGCGCTTCTTCGTAAGCAATTGTAATCTCTCTACTTAATGTGTGAACTCCGCGATGAATGTTGCTATTTTGATTTGCGTAATAATTTGTAATTGCGTCAATAACCTGTTTTGGTTTTTGAGCTGTAGCTCCATTATCAAAATAAATTAAAGGTTTACCATTTACAGTTTTAGTAAGTATTGGAAAATCTTCACGTATTTTAGATATATCAAACATTTTTTATAGTGCTTTTTCAAATAATTGTAATACTCTTTCTTTTAATGATTCGATTTCAATTTTATCGATTAATTCTTGAGCAAATGCTTGTAATAATAATTTGCGAGCACTATCATCACCAATGCCACGAGCCTTTAAATAAAAGAATGCTTCTTCGTCAATTTTTCCTGTAGATGTTCCATGAGAACATTTTACATCATCAGCATAAATTTCAAGTTGTGGTTTTGTATTTATTGTAGCATCGTTACTTAATAAAATATTTTTACTACTTTGATAAGCATTGGTTTTTTGTGCATCTTTTCTTACAAATATTTTTCCGTTAAATACGCCAGTTGATTTATCTTTGGCAATGCCTTTATATAATTCATTGCTTTCACAATTCGGCATTTGGTGGTCAATGAGCGTATGATTATCAACTAATTGTGTACCGTTGGTAATAAATAATCCGTTTAAATGTGCTTCACAATTTTGTGCTGCTAATTCTACATTATGATTATTACGAACCATTTCACCACTTAAAGTCAATGTGGTGTTGCAATAATTTGCATTACGATTTACACTTACTTGATTTGTATTGACAGAATAAGATAAATTTCCCTCATTTTGAAACGTATAACACGTTAATTTTGCATTTTCCTCTACCAATTTTTCACTTACAAAATTTGAAAATACTTTTCCTGTTCCAATGTTATAAAAACTCTCAACTATGGTTACTTCTGCATTCTCTCTAACGTGAATAAAATTACGAGAATTAACAACGCAATTTTGCGAACCGCTGTTTACATAAATAATATGTATTGGCATTGGTACAACAGCATCTTTTTCTACCTCTAAAAAAAATCCATTGGCTGTAAATGCTGAATTTAAAGCTATTAACGCGTCTGTATTAGATTTTGCTAATGTTGCTAATCTACTTTTTTCTGCAGGAAATAAATCATTAAAAGATAGAATGTTAAATCTTTTAATAATCATTTTTTCACTTAGCTCAGAATTATAATTTCCATTTACTACAACTACATTAATTGCCTCATCTAATTTTAATGAAGCAATATCTTCATTCGTTAATTCATTAAATGATTGTTCTATTGATTTAAATTCTTTCCGAAAAATAGATTCAATATTGCAATATTTGTAATCTTCATGTTTGTTGTTTGGAATTCCTTTATCTTCCAAAAGTCTTACGGCATCAACAATTTCATTGTCGGGCATAAACCCAACTTTTCCTGCGCGCTTTTGTAATTGCTCTAATAAGTTTTGAGTAACAGCACTTTTTGTATCTACTTGTATTGACATATTAGTCTGTTATTTCAAATTCTTTTTTAATTTCATCATACCCTTTAGCCTCTAATTCAAGTGCTAATTCTTTTCCACCACTTTTTACAATGCGTCCTTTGTATAAAATATGTACAAAGTCAGGAACAATATAATCTAACAGTCTTTGATAATGCGTAATTAAAATGGTTGCATTATCTTTTGATTTTAGAGCGTTTACGCCGTTTGCTACAATACGCAAAGCGTCAATATCTAAACCACTATCTGTTTCATCAAGTATTGCTAATTTTGGATTTAGCATTGCCATTTGAAAAATTTCGTTTCGTTTTTTTTCTCCACCACTAAAACCTTCGTTAACACTTCTGTTTGTAAGTTTGGCATCTAACTCTACTAGTTTCTGTTTTTCTTTTACCATAGCTAAAAAATCTTTAGCCGATAAATCTTCTTGTTTGTGATAAGCTCTAATCTCATTTAAAGCTGTTCGTAAAAAATTAATATTACTAACTCCTGGTATTTCTACAGGATATTGAAATGCTAAAAATAATCCTTCTCGTGCCCTGTCTTCAGTTGACATTTCTAATAAGTTTTTACCATTAAAAATGACTTCACCTTCTGTAACATCATAATCTGCTCTTCCAGCTAAAACACTTGATAATGTAGACTTTCCAGAACCATTTGGACCCATAATAGCATGAACTTCTCCAGCTTTTACTTCTAAATTTATTCCTCTTAATATTTTTTTGTCGCCAATTGACGCATGTAAATTTTTTATTGATATCATGTGATTACAGATTACAAGATTACAGATTACAGATTTTAAAATTACAGATTATTAAATGAAACTAAATTGTAATTTTTCAATCATATTATTTGTATTCTTCATTTTGATTCGTATTGTTTTAAATATTTTATAAATCCACCTAGTTGTTTACTTGTCGACAATGCTTTTTCATTAATTGTGATATAATCATTTTCATTTAAATAATTTAATATTCTTGCTATTTTTAATTGTGTTCTTAATTCTCCGCACGAACCTTTTGCTATTACTAAAAAGTAAAGAAATTGTTTTTTGCTATCTCTTTCATAACCTTCAGAAATGTTTGAAGGTACTGATACCGAAGCTCTTCTTATTTGATCTTTTAATCCATAATCTTTTGCAAATAAATCTGAATTTGTTAGTGTATAGATCTCAGCACACAAGTCTATACTTGTTTTCCAAACTTCTAAATCTTCAAATTTTTCAATTGTTGCCATTCTTTTTTTAATCTTTCAATCTGTAATTTTTCAATCTGCAATTTGTAGTTAACCGACTGATCCTTCTAAACTAATTGCTAATAATTTTTGCGCTTCTACAGCAAACTCCATTGGTAATTTATTCAATACTTCCTTGCAATATCCGTTTACAATTAATCCAATTGCTTTTTCATTATCGATGCCACGTTGCTTGCAATAAAATAATTGATCTTCACCAATTTTACTTGTAGTTGCTTCGTGTTCAACTACTGCTGTTTTATCTTTTATTTCTATATAAGGAAAGGTATGCGCTCCACATTTATCACCCATTAGTAAACTATCACATTGCGAAAAATTTCGAGCATTACTTGCACCTTTTTTTATTTGTACTAATCCGCGGTAGCTATTATTACTAAAACCTGCAGATATTCCTTTTGATATAATGGTTGAGCGTGTGTTTTTACCAATATGAATCATTTTTGTTCCTGTATCAGCTTGTTGGTAGTTGTTTGTTAAAGCAACCGAATAAAATTCTCCTACCGAATTATTTCCTTTTAAAATTACTGAAGGATATTTCCAAGTTACGGCAGAACCAGTTTCAACTTGCGTCCAACTAATTTTAGAATTATCTTCTAAACAAATTCCACGTTTAGTTACAAAATTAAAAATCCCACCTTTTCCATCTTTGTCGCCAGGATACCAATTTTGAACAGTACTATATTTTACTTCTGCATTTTTGTGCGTAATAATTTCTACAATGGCTGCGTGTAATTGATTTTCATCTCGTTGAGGTGCTGTGCAACCTTCTAAATAACTTACATAACTATCTTCATCAGCAACAATTAAGGTGCGTTCAAATTGACCTGTGCCACTTGCATTTATTCTGAAATATGTTGATAATTCCATTGGACAACGTACACCTTTTGGAATGTAACAAAATGAACCATCTGTAAATACAGCAGAATTTAATGCTGCGTAAAAATTGTCGGTTGGCGGAACAACCATTCCCATATATTTTTTTATTAATTCAGGATGCTCTTGAACAGCTTCACTAAATGAACAAAAAATAATTCCTTTTTCAGCTAAGGTTTCTTTAAAGGTAGTCTTTACAGAAACGCTATCAAATACAATATCAACGGCAATGTTACTTTGCACGCCGCTTAAACGTTTTTGTTCATCAATAGATATTCCTAATTTTTCAAATGTTTTTAAGAGTTCAGGATCAACTTCATCTAAACTTGCTAATTCTTTTTTTGGTTTAGGAGCCGAATAATAAATAATGTCCTGAAAATTTGGTTTCGTATAATGTACATGAGCCCAATTTGGTTCAACCATATTTAGCCAATTACGAAACGCTTTTAATCGAAATTCGAGTAACCATTCTGGCTCATTTTTTTTTGCAGATATAAATCTAATAATGTCTTCATTCAATCCTTTTGGAGCTTCATCAGCTTCAATATTGGTTGTAAAGCCCCATTTATATTCGTTTTGTAAATGCTCTTCTACTAGTTCGTTTGCCATTTTTTTAAATCTAGAACTTTAATTTACACTGAAAAACTTTCGCCACAACCGCAAGTGCGCTCAGCATTTGGATTTTTAAATACAAATCCTTTCCCATTTAATCCACCACTATAATCCAATTCTGTTCCTACTAAATATAAAAAGCTTTTACGGTCAACCACTACTTTTATTCCATTGTCTTCAAATAATTGATCGCCTTCTTTCATTATATTATCAAACACTAAATTATACATCAATCCTGAGCAACCTCCTCCATCAACACCAACACGAATAAATGTATTTTCAGGTTTATTTTCCTCCTTAATTAAATTGACAGCGTGTTCTTTTGCTGCATTGCTAACTGTTATCATTTCTGTAAAGTGTTAGTTATTAGTTATTTGTGCCTTATTCTTAATTAGATTAATTCTAATATAAGCACAAAAATACCACTTTTAAGGTATATTTGCAAATAAATTTACATATGTTTCATGCCTGCTTTTTAAACCTATCTTTAATAAAATATGTTCTATGAATAAAACTAAGATTACAGAAATTAGAGAGACTTATACGGTTAAGTCCATAATAAAAGGTGAAGGATTAGCTATAGATGGAACAAAATTTGAAAACATAACTTCTGTAAGATTTAAACCAGTAGCAACGGTTGAAGGTGGTGCACGTTTTTGGCATTATATATTAGATACAATTATTTATAATGGATTTGCAACGATTGTTGGTGTTCCAATTGTTTTATTATTAGTATTTCTAGGAGTTGATATAAGCATGTTAACTGATGAAAGCGTGGCTGGTAATTTACTTGATAGAATGGTGTCTTGGTTAATTTTATATCCTGGTTATTATATTTTATTTGAATCTACATTACAAAGTACGCCGGGTAAATTAATTTTAGGAAGAATTGTTGTGGATGAATATGGCGAAAAGCCATCATTCATGACTATTGTTAAACGTTCTTATATAAGAATTATTCCTTTCGAAACTTTTTCTTGTTTTTCTGGACTTGGCTGGCATGATTCATGGAGCGAAACAATGGTTATAAGAAAAAAAGATTTAGAAGAACTTAAATTGGCGCTTAAAGTTCAAGAATTTGATGCTGAATCAAATATAAATGAGCAAAAAATATAATATAGTTTTATTACATTTACGCCATGCAAATTCAAGTAATGAAATCGAAGCTACATTGTGTAACTGTTACACAGGCTGAGTTAGATTATATAGGTAGTGTTTCAATTGATGAAGATTTAATGGACGCCGCAAATTTAATAGAGAATGAACAAGTACATATCTTAGATAAGAATAATGGTAACCGCTTTATAACCTATGTTATCAAAGGTAAAAGAGGCAGTGGTGTTATTTGTTTAAATGGACCAGCTGCTAAGCTAGTAAATTTGGGAGATGTTGTCATAATTATTTCATATGCTAGTATGGATTTTGAAATGGCGAAGACCTTTAGGCCTTGGGTTATTTTTCCGGATACCGAAACAAATAAATTAAAATAATTATAGTGAAAAAAAACACTAAATCAATCATTCAATTTGTAATATTACTTAGTGTAGGTGTTTTATTAGCTTGGCTTTCTATTAAATCTGTTTGGGCAGAGAAAGATAAAATTATTGAATCATTTCAAACCGCGAATTATTTTTGGGTTTTTATTTCCATTGTAATTGCTTTGCTTAGCCATTATTTAAGGGCGTTTCGCTGGAACTATTTGTTAAAACCACTTGGGCACCAAGTAAAACCATTAAATTCTATGGGTGCTGTTTTAGTTGGTTATTTTGCAAATTATGGAATTCCTCGTATGGGCGAAATCACACGCTGTACCTTAGTCACAAAGTATGATAAAGTTCCTTTTGAAATAGCTTTAGGTACCGTGATAACAGAAAGAATTGTAGACACATTATTACTGTTGGTTATTTTTGTTTTAACTTTATTTGCACAGTTTTCTCAATTAAAAGATTTAACAGCTACTTATTTTTTAAATCCTTTAATGCTCAAGTTAGATGGAATAACTGAACATCCTTTAAAATTAATTGTCTTAATATCTGTTTTTGTTTTTACATTCTTGTTCTTTTATATTTTCAGGAAAAAGATTTCTAATTTATTAAACAGTAAATTCGGAACTATTATTCAAGGTTTTGGAAAAGGCTTAAGTTCTATAAAGGATATTGAAAAAAAATTCCAATTTATTGCATTGAGTATCGCTATTTGGGCGTGCTATTTTTATAGTTTATATGTTTGCTTTTTTGCTTTTACTGGCACTTCAAATTTAGGTCATTCCGAATGTTTGGTATTAATGCTGTTTGGTACATTTGGTGTTGTGTTTTCGCCTGGCGGTTTAGGTGCATATCCAGCTATTATTACCAGTTTATTATTGTTTTATGGTATTGAAAAAATACCAGCTTTTGCATTTCCTTGGATGGCTTGGACATCTCAGTTTATTTTAATTGTTGTGCTTGGTGTGTTAAGTTTAATATTACTTCCATTAATTAATAAAGAAAAAACGGATGTTGTTTCATAACAAATTATTTTCGAAACTTTATACTAAAGAATCCATTTCATCTGTGATTAAGGATTGGAAAAATAACAATCAAAAAATTGTGTTTACAAATGGATGTTTCGATATTTTGCATCGTGGACATGTTGAATATTTAGCAAAAGCAAAAGATTTAGGTGATAAATTAATTATCGGTTTAAATACAGACGATTCAGTAAAACGACTGGGTAAATCACCTGAACGCCCTATAAATAATGAAGAAACAAGAGCTATCGTGTTATCAGCTTTAGAATGTGTGGATGCCATTATTTTATTTAATGAAGATACACCTTTACAATTAATAGAATTTATTTTACCAAATGTCCTAGTAAAAGGTAGCGATTATCAAATAGAAAATATTGTAGGCTATAAAGTAGTAACAGAAAATGGCGGTGAAGTAAAAACCATCGATTTTGTTGAAGGATTTTCTACTACCAGTATTTTAAAAAAGTTGTAAACTCTTTCATAATTTTATTTTGTTATCACTAATACAAAATGGCTAGTTATTCAGAACTGGATTTAGCATTTCATTCCTAATTTTTATTACAAAGTCTATGGAACTTGTTAAGTGAGATTAACATTATTCTATCTTTCAAGCGAATTTGATACTATAAAAAAAGGCTTAGTGAAAATTTCACTAAGCCTTTTTATAAAAATGAATAAAAAATTATACTAAAGAAATATCAAATTGAACAAGGTCAATAAATTCTTGTACTCTATTATTTACATCTTTATCAGATAATCCAATTAAACGCTCTGTTCCAAATTTTTCAACTGTAAAACTTGCCATAGCCGAACCAAAAATAATAGCACGTTTCATGTTTTCAAAGCTAATATCACCCGTTTTTGCTAAATAACCAATAAATCCACCAGCAAAACTATCGCCTGCGCCAGTTGGGTCAAATACATCTTCTAAAGGTAATGCTGGAGCAAAAAACACTTCTTCTTTATTAAATAATAAAGCACCATGTTCTCCCTTTTTAATAACTAATACTTTTGGACCCATGGTTAATATTTTTTGAGCCGCCTTTACTAACGAATATTCTCCAGATAATTGACGAGCTTCAGAATCGTTAATCGTTAAAACATCAATTTCTTTTAATGTTTTCATTAATTCTTCCATTGCAATATCCATCCAAAAGTTCATAGTATCTAATACAATTAGCTTAGGACGCTTTGTTAACTGATTTAATACCTTTTGCTGAACAATTGGCATTAAGTTGCCTAACATTAAAAAATCAACTTGTTTACTTTGTTCTGGAACAATTGGATCAAAGTTTTCTAATACATTTAACTGGGTTTCAAGTGTATCTCTCGAATTCATATCATTATGATAACGTCCGCTCCAAAAAAACGATTTTTCACCCTTTTTAATTTGTAAACCCGTAATATCAGTTCCTTGTTTTTTTAATATTTCTAAAAAATCAGTTGGAAAATCGTCTCCAACTACGGATACTAGGCTAATATCTTTGTGAAAATAAGAAGACGCTAGAGCAATGTAACTTGCAGCCCCTCCAACTATTTTATCGGTTTTGCCAAAAGGTGTTTCTATGGCATCAAATGCAACGGTACCTACTACTAAAAGACTCATAATTTAAATTGGTTTAATTTTTTTTACAAATATATTGTTTATTTATAAAATATGTATTAAATTTGCCCTCCTTTTAGAGGAAAAGATTCCTTCTTAGCTCAGCTGGTTAGAGCACATGACTGTTAATCATGGGGTCCCTGGTTCGAGTCCAGGAGAGGGAGCAAAAGCCACCAATGTCGGGTGGCTTTTTTTATGCTTTAAACATTTGGGTAAAGAATCCCATTTTTTGAACATTATAAACTGCAATTTTTTGCTGCTTAGGCTTTAATAAAAATTTGCTAAGATTTATCCGACCTTAACTATCAATAATCGACGAAGTAAAAAAGTTGGCTATCCTTTAGCCTTCGAACTATTTTATTATTTAATCGAAGAATTTCAATATTAAAATGTAATAATAAATAATACTTAGTTTTTTTGATTTGAATTAAACCTTTAATAAAATGGGTAGTCAAATTGAAAATGGCATTAAATCCTCGTATACTTATTTTAGCTGATATCAACTCTTCTCATACTCAAAAATGGGTTGATAGTTTATTAAAAGACGATTTTGAAATAGGAATATTTTCTTTTAACAATTGTGAGTCAAATAAATATAGGAATGAAAGTAATATTACCATTTTGCACAAAGCTAACAGCTTTAGTAATATGTCTTTTTTATCAAAGATTTCATATTTTTTATTATTTCCCAAACTTTTAGTTAGTATTTTAAAATTTAAACCCACTGTTATTCATGCGCATTATGCTAGTAGTTATGGTTTTATAGGCGCGTTAACTTTTTTTAAACCATTTATTGTTTCTGCTTGGGGAAGCGATGTGATGGAGTTTCCTAAGAAAAACTTTTTACAAAAAATAATGTTGAAGTTTGTATTATGGAGAGCAGATAAAATATGTGTTACTTCTACTGTTTTAAAAGAGGAGCTAGAAAAGTATACTTCAAAGCAGGCTTTTATTATTCCTTTTGGTGTGAATTTAAATTTATTTTATTCTAAACGCGATCATACTAAATCTAAAGATTTTGTATTTGGTTGCACTAAATTTTTAGAAAAAATCTATAATATTGATAGAGTTGTTTTAGCATTTAATTTGTTGGTGAATAAATATCCTAATTTGGAGTTGAAATTAAAGTTGGTTGGAAGTGGCTCTGAAAAAGAAAATATTGAATCATTAATTAAACGATATAATTTAAATTCAAAAATCATTATGGTTGGAAGAGTTTCTCATGATCAAATTCCAGAACACTTAAACTCTTTAGATGTATTAATTAATGTTTCTGAAATTGAAAGTTTTGGAGTAAGTGTTGCAGAGGCAATGGCTTGTAAAATTCCTGTAATTGTAAGTAATGCTAGTGGTTTTAAAGATTTAATTCCAAACGAAACCGTTGGATTAATAACCAAGTCAACAACGGTTGAAGATATTTTTATTGCGATGGAAATTTATTTACTAAATAATGAACTTCGATTTCTGCATGCAAAAAATGCCTATGAGCGTATTAGTCTTTTATTCAATTGGAAAACAAGTGTCAATAAAATGGAAGATTTGTATTTAGATTATTTATAATCTTTTTTGTTTGATTAGTTTGTTGTTTAATTAATCAAAAAAGGCACGCTAATTATCAGCGTGCCTTTTTAATTAATATTAAATTATTTATTGCATCACAGGTTGTCCCTGTTGTTCTTGCGGCATCAATTCTTCCATTGGTACGTTTGCTGTTAAACGTTTCATTAATTCTTTAGAATAGGCGTCTTGTTTAAATTGCTCAGCAAGCATAGTTAAACGACGCATAATTTCTTTTGATTGACCAATTTCACGGTTAAATGAAGCACGGTGAACAGATTTTTGTTTGTTGTACACTTTTAAATCATTTTCAAAAATATCAAATAATTGCGTTGATAATTTCATGGCTTTATCCATTTTACCTAATTGGTAATAACCAGCAATAATTGTATAAAGAGTTGCTTCAAAACGCACATTTGAATCTGGCATTTTTTCTAAACATAAATCAAGTACTTTTTCAGCCTTAGCTTTTTGTCCCTTGTTAATTAAAGCACTCGCTAAGGTTGCCATTTGCATACGCATATTAGATGCCATGCGGGTACAGTTTTCATCTAAACTAACACCTGGTTTATCCAAGCCGCCCCATTCAAATTTCATAATGTTATCATACATGATATCTGTTTTTACACGACCACCTTGTTGCATTTCATCTTGAGTATTTTTAATAGGAACTAAACGATATGCTAATCCTTCTAATTGGAAATAATCTTCTAAGCCTAAATAAGCTTCAGCCCCAGTAGTTACAGCAAAATAAATTGGACGTTTCCAATCGTTGTGAGCAATTAAATCTAAAACCATTAAATCATTTTTAGTTAAATAAGAACGACCAATTGTCCATTTAATAGTTTTTGTTAATCGAGCTGTATCTTTTACTGAGATAACTTTATTTTTCATTACTTGATTAGAATCTACATTAACATAAAAAGATGTGGCAGGAATAAAATCATAATATTTACCTCCGTTTTCAAATTTGTTATTAATGTCATCCGATTCAACAAACTCAATTGCCTTTTTTAAGTTAAATGGCCCTGAATTTTTATCCATTAAATAGACTACTTCACGTTTATTTTGAACTAATTTTTCTGGCGCAATTGTAAAAGGCACAGGAGCCGATTCATATGCAGCTCTTCGTGTTTGAGCAATATACCAATCTGTTTGTAGTAAGCTTAAGTTTACTACTCTTACATCTGTTCTAATACCTTCTACTTCTTGAGCATACCAAAGTGGGAATGTATCGTTATCTCCATTTGTAAATAGTATGGCATTTGGTGCACATGAATTTAAATAATTAACTGCAAAATCTCTGCTCATTGTTCTTTTAGAACGGTTATGATCTCCCCAACCTTCTGATGCCATCAGTGTAGGAATAATTAAACCAATAATGGTAGCTAATAAAACAGCAGTTTTAGCATTTGTTTTTGACGCTAAAAAATTAAAAATAAATAATACTCCTAATCCTATCCATATGGCAAAGGCGTAAAAAGATGCAACATAAGCATAATCACGTTCACGAGGTTGATAAGGATATTGATTTAAATAAAATACTACAGCTAATCCGTTTAATAAAAACAACAAAGCCACAACCCACATATCTTCTTTGTTAGATTGATACATGAATAACATCCCTAATAAACCTAAGATAAATGGCAAGCCATAAAAGGAATTACTCGCTAAATTATTAGATGTATTGTGTGGTTCAAAAGCTGTATCTGTATCAAGAATAAAATCATCAAATCCTTTAATACCAGTTTTCCAGTTTCCTTCTAAAGGATTTCCGTTTAAACCCTGTATATCATTTTGTCTTCCTATGAAATTCCATGCAAAATAACGCAAATACATATATTTTACTTGGTAGCTGATAAAATAATTTAAGTTAGCTCCAAATGTAGGAATTTGAACTTCTTCCATTTCTCCGGTACGGTCATTCATTTTAGTTTTTGTTTTGTGATGATTTGCTACATCACCCCAATATCTATAGGCAGCTTCGTGATTGCCTTGCTGACTCCACATACGAGGAAAAACAGTACAATATTCATCTTCATAAACAGGAACTGATTTTTTACGATCATCTGTTACTAAGTATTTTTTTGATTTTTCGTCTTTCGCATAAATTGGATCTCTATCTCCAAAAGTACTTTGTGATTTTGTTGGAGCATTGTAATATTGACCATAAGTTAAAGGCCAATCTCCATATTGCTCACGATTTAAATACGATAACATCGTAATTGCATTTTCAGGATCATTCTCATCCATTGGTGTATTTGCTTGTGAACGAATAATTAAAACGAAGAAAGAAGAGTAGCCAATTAATAGGGTTGTAAAACTTACTAAAATAACATTTAGTGTATTAATGTTTTTAGTTTTTAAATAATTGATTCCGTATAAAAATCCACCTAATACAAGCGCTCTTGTAATTAATGAACTAGCACCATTTCCTGAAATAGTTATGATTGCAACAAATATGATGGCAGTATAGAATCCTAATTTGTAAAAAGATTCTTTTTTATTTACTGTATAAGCAATTAATGAAGAAAGTACAATAATTAATAAAACAAAATACAGCATAGAACCAATATTGAAGCCCATTCCTAATTTATTTACAAAAAATACTTCGTAGTCAGCTGCAAATTTTACAATTTTAGGAATCATGATATTTTGAATTCCACCTAATAATATTAATGAAATGAAGCCTGTAACAAAAAATGATTTCCAAGTAAAAGGATATTTCTTAAAATAATAAATGAAACAAATTGCAGGAATAGCAAGTAAATTAAGTAAATGGACACCAATTGATAAGCCCATTAAATAAGCAATTAATACCAACCAACGCATAGAACCTGTTGGGTTTGTAGTATCTTCCTCTTCCCATTTTAAAATAGCCCAAAACACTAATGCTGTAAAAAAGGATGACATGGCATAAACCTCTCCTTCAACTGCCGAAAACCAAAATGAATCAGAAAATGTGTAGGCTAAACCACCAACAACACCAGCCGCTAAAACAGCCCATTGTTTAACTGAATTGAATTCTTGTCCTTTTTTTACAATAGATTTTATTCCAATTCGAGTAATACTCCAAAACAAAAATAAAATAGTGAATGCACTGCATAATGCAGACATAATATTTATCATTTTACCTGCCATAGCTGGATCGCCACCTGCTAATAATGTAAAAAATCGACCAACTAACATAAAGAAAGGAGCGCCTGGAGGATGTCCAACTTCTAATTTAAATGCACACGCTATATATTCCCCACAATCCCAAAAGCTTGCTGTTGGCTCGATTGTTGAAATATAAGTAAATGCAGAGATAGCAAACACTAACCAGCCAATGATATTATTCAGTTTTTTAAACGACATATTCTAATTTTAATGTGTAAGATGCGAATTTAATTAAAAAACTCTGCCAAACAGAATGAATTTTTTTTTTTATGATTTTTTTGTAAATGAGTTTATTTTGTTATTTTTGTGCCCCAAACTTATTATAAGTTTAAAATTGTCTGATGGTGTAACTGGCAACACGTCTGATTTTGATTCAGAAGAGTCTAGGTTCGAGCCCTAGTCAGACAACTTTTAAAAAACATAAACCCTTTACTAGCAATAGTTTAGGGTTTTTTGCTTTAGTATTTAGCCGACATTTAGTCGACAAAGTGTTTAACTAGATTTTTTTACATAAAAAAAGGGACTTATTAGCCCCTCTCGTTTATAGGGTACTTTTGAATATAAATGTTAAATTTGAATTAAAATATAAAGATTACAATTATGCAAATTATGGGAGTTTTGCTTTTAATAGCGGTTATACTGGGTGTTATTTTATTATGCAGAGAAGTTTCTTGTTGGTACTTCAAAATAAATAAATCTATAGAATTGCAAGAAGAAGCAAATACAACTCTAAGGAAAATTCTTATGAATATGCCTAGTCAACCAGTAATTGAAAAAGCAATTGAAAAGGAAAAGGGGATTTAATAGCCCCTCTTAATTTATTATATTTCACACTACTTTAGTATGTTTTTTTCCGTATAACCTAAATCTTTAGAGATTATCTATTAAATAGTATATTTAATAAAAAATTATGAAGTGGATTATATTTATAGTTATTGGAGTTACCAGTATCTTTTTTCTATCTAATACGAATGATAATTGTTATGGAGGTCGGTGTTCGGGTGGGGCAAATTGCTATGCTTGTAAAAACTGTAGTGGGTGTAAACATTGTGCTCAAAACGGTGGGGAATGTAGTGTTTGCGCCAAACCCAAGAAAAAACTAACTAACGCAAGTCCAACACTAAAAAAGACTGTAGTTAAAAAAAAGGCTGTTAGTAAAAAGTAAACCCACTTTTTATGCTAAATGTCCAAATCTCTTAATTAACCAGTTTTCTAAATCTTCATTCCTTTGATTATCTAGTTCGGTTCTTTTATTCAATAATTTAATTGTGTGGTTATGCCTTTTTGTTAGTATGCCATTATAGATTTTAGTTTCTCGTTTCTCGTATATCTTATTTACCTTTTTATCAATGGCAAAATACTTATCGTTACTTAATTGGACTTTTGAACTGGTTTGAGTATTATAGTAAATACGTTTATTATACGCTAATCGGTGTTTAAATCTAGGATAGCCATAACACATAAATAACGTACGGCAATAAATAGCACTTTCGGGACAACAAAAAAACAATACTTCGCCTATACCTAAATTAGATTTTTTCTTTGCTATGTAAATTTTATAATCAAAGTTTGTTTTCTCTTTTGTATAATGGTCGGTAACTGTATAAGATAAACGTACATAAATATCACTATCACTATAAACGCTCTCACAACTAATGTTTGCACCGTTCGACCATGATAGGTTAAATGTAACCCTATTACCTTTTTGAATAAACCTTTGTTTCAATAAGTAGCGTAAATCTAATTTAGTAGCTTCGCCAACTGTTATGGCATTACCATTGCCCCGACCTTTTCCCATAGTTAAAATATTAAATCTTTATTAGTTGTTGGTTGTTCCTCACTCCAAATGTTTTGTATTTGCTGAGGTGTCAAATAAAAAGTATTACTATTACCCTTTGCACTTTCTACATTATTTGCATTTTGTTTCCTCTCAAATAGCACTATATTTAAATCTATTTTCTTTAGATATTTGTAACGCTGAGGTTCTAAGTATAAAGGCTTATACTTTTTTATAGTGTTACTTTTGGGCTTAGTTGCTAAAGTTTGAGTATTGCTTTTAAGGTCGGCAAATGGTTTAGAGTTAAAATCGTTTTTACACTTATTGTAAACACTTGTTACTATTTGGTTTATCCGTTTCATTGAATATTCCTCGTTTTCAAATTGATAGCAACCGTTAATTGTTTCGTTTATATCAATACCCTTAACACTACAATAGCTAGATAAAGCTTTTAAATAGTTGTTTTGGTTACCCTCTACAAAACTGTTTTTCTCATTGTGGCGGTCTAATACTGTTTTAAATTTATCGTTGTTAAAATGGCTTATATTACTTTTATAGGCGGTTTTATTAATTGCCTTAATAGTTGGACTATGTAATAGACTGAAAGGTTTTGCATTGATATTGAAATAAGCATTTTGAGTATAACTGTAAATTCTTAAATCTGTAATGTTCGAGCCTTTACTAGTATCTAATTTGATATTAAAGAAAGTAAGCATTAACTCATTAAACTTTTGAAAATGATAGTTTAATTTGTCAGGGTAAGCAATAGGAACTAAACAAAAGTACCCTAAACCGCTCACACTTTGCCCACAATAAGCGATATTTTGAATATTAGGTAAAGTTTCGAGTAATTTATTATAATCGCTTAAATGGGTATTATCTTTAAAATCTATATCCAATTGCATAAAACCCGAATGACTTATAAGTTTGTCTTTGTCGCTTAGTTTATTATCTCGACTTTTTAATAAGGCACTCGGTGTAATAGTTGGCAGTTGGATTTTGATTTTATCCCTCTCTTTTTTATCCGTTATGGCTCTAATTTGATTTTGTTTTGTTTCGTATTTATTACTAGTTAGCCAAATAGCCAAATTGACTGGTTTACTTTCGGTATCAAAACAGTTTTTAAATCCGGAAACCTCAACGTCAAATATTGTGTTTTTTAAATCTTCGTATCTCATAATTTCATAGTAATATTCGGTTTAGTTTAACATATCCCCTTATAAATAAGGGGGGATATGATTAAACTGGTTTAACAAAAAGTCGTCAGTTTAAACCGATTATTGATTAAACCGATTATTAAAACTCTGTTTCTGTTTGCCCAGCAAGTACATAGGTTGTTTTTTTCTTTGGCACATTGATAGCAATAATTTTTTCTTTCGTTATGTAGTAAGCTAAAAAATCCTTTGCTTTATTATCGCCCATTGATTTATTACTTATTGAATAAACAGAGTTTTTAATATTTCGCCATGTATCGGCATAACTTTGCTCTTTATGAATTGAAAAAACTTCATTTAAGATGTTAGTATGTTCGTCCTCATTCAATTGATTAGGTTTAAACTCCGTAGTTTTTGCGGTGCGTTCTTTTTTAGGGTTGCTACTCGAATTACTATTATTTAAAAAAACATTTTCAGCATCCGCAGTAATAAACATTTTTTGTTCGTCACTCCATTGATAGGCAGTTTTAAAATTTGGATTATTTCGATTTTTACCATGTTCAAAATCACTTGTTAAAATCCTTGTTTCCCCCTCGCATTGTTTAGCTAAAAAAACACATTCGGACTCTCTTATTAATTCACTACCTAAATGACCTCTAGGCTTATCGGTGCTAGGGTTTGGGTGCAAAGTTGTTATAATTGATACTTTGTATTTAACCGTTAATTCACGCATCCAAATTCTACATTCAATAGCTTGTTCTAAATCGTTTGTATCTGTTACAAGGTCGCCAGCACCGTCAATTAAAAGTAAACTACATGGGTTATTTTCCAATAAATCATTAATTTTTGCAAGCCTTTCTTTTAATCTAGGAACGGCTCTTAATCCTGCAATGGTTACATTTTTAGGTTCGGCAAATTGTTGTATTTCAGCTCTTTTACACATTCTATAAAAGCTATTCCATACATCGACATCCGTACGCTCACTATCAATATAAATAACCCCCTTACATTCATTATCTACTTTAAAACCTAAAGTATCTGTTTGGGTATTCAAATAACTTGCACAAATAGCCTCGCATAGGCTAGATTTGCCCGTCCCTTGCTTTGCTATAATAGAAGTAATATTTTGATAAGTAAGTATATTACAGTCAGCTAACATTAATACTGGGGGCACTTCTAAGGGTTTGTTATGCCACGTTGGTATGTAAACTTGTTTAAACGGTTCGTTTAAATTTTGATTAGTCCAATTTGGATTTTTTGTTTCATTTTCAATTGTATTAAAATCGATCGGTTCATGTAAGTTGGTTTCCATATTTTAAAATAATTTAAGTTGTTGTTTTGATAAAGGGATTATGTCAGGGTTTGTAGTTATGTAATAAGCTTTAAATCCAGTTGTTTTGCAAATGGTTTTATAAACCTCAACTAGTAACCCATTATTTTCTAAATCTCTCTTATACCTACAAATGTTTTTTTGCTTTATCCCAGTTGCTTCGGTTAACATTGAAGCGGTGCAAACATTTACTTTTAAATATTCAAATATGGTTTGTATCTCGGTTTTGAATTGGCTATCTTTGGTTTGTGAGTTCAAAGAATTAAGAGGGGCTAAGGTGGGTTTCTTACTCATTTTCAGCCTTTTTCTTTTTGTTTAAACAAATTAAGGCGTTTTCCACCTCGCTTCTTTTAAAATAGGTGCGGTTTCCAATACCATAATTTTGAAGTTTTCCTTTCTTAACCCATAACCACAAAGTTGAGCGAGTGCATTTAAGCATCTTAGCTACTTCGTCAGTAGTTAATAATTCAATTGGAGTTTTTGGCTCATACTTTTCGTTAAGCTCTTTAATTTGATTTTGTAGCCCCTGAAATAAACTAGTTATTTGGTCGGGCGTTACGCTGTGTAAGATTGTTGAATTGTTTTGCATTTTTCCTGTTTTTTTGATTGATTAACAGGGGTAAAATTTCAATTTTATAAAACCGAATGTGGCGTTAAACCTTACCTAATACAATGGGTACTTTTACTCCGTACTTTTACTAGGGCGTAAAACATCTTTAATATACTTTGGTTCTAATCTTATTTCAAAATTGACGGTTTCTAGTAGTTCAATTATGAAAGAATAGATTTCATTATTTGAATTAAATTCGATTGTTTCTTTAGAGAGATAATTAATAAACGGCTTTAAACTTTTAATAAATGATATTAGATATTGCTTTGGATGCAAATTTTTTCTCTCATTCTTTTTTAAAAATTCGAGAGTTTCCTCATACTGTTTTTTATAATGCTTATCAATAATAGTAAGTATCTCATAACATAATTGATAAGAATTAATTTTTAAATACTTCGTTTTATCTGTAATAAATTTTATCTCTTTAATTGCTGGTAGTTTATCAATTTCCTTAGAAGTTTTTCCTTTAAAATTTGATAGTAGTATTATGCTCGATAAAAAATCTATCAACTCTTTTTTTTGCTTTAATGCTTTATTAGCTTCTTTTGCTAAATTAACACTAGAAGCCCATTCTGAAGCTTCTAAAGCTTGAGCATACTCAACTAAAAAAAATAATACGTCATTTTGGTAAATAACTAAATTATATTTTTTAATAATTTTAAATGCTTCTTTGAAATTTTCTTTTTCCTTATAATATTCGTAAAATTTGTAAAACCTATCTTCGTTTACCTCCTTGTAATATTTGTTAAGTAATATGAAATTTGGTATAATAGTATTCTTACTTTCGTTTTTATTAATATTTTTCATTTAGTATAGGTATAGAGAGTATAGGTTAATTATAAAAATTTTAAAAATATTCTGAAGCTTGCATAGCTTTATCTTCGTCACTTTTACCGATATACTCTAAAAACATACTTTCGGTGCTATGTCCAGTTATGTATATTAATACACTTGTTGGTATTTTGCCGTAATTATTTGTTGCAAAAGAACGCCTACCAATATGAGAGGTTACTAGTTCCCACTTTTCAAAAGTTCCGTTTACTTTTCGAGTTACTTTATCGTCTGTTTTAGCTTTACTACCTTTTGTTTTTGCCTTAACCTCAGCAATTTTACAAACGTCTTTTATGTATTCATTATACTTTTGGTCGGTTATTTGTCTAGGGAATTGTCCATGTCTTTTATTCAAAATTTTAAGAACCTTATTGCTTAATGGAATATCCATTTTCTTTTCAGTTTTAACTTGAATAAATGAAATTAGCGTTTTGGTTTTGCCAGTCTTATCTTTTTTAACACGAACCATTTCTTTTGTAAATCTCAAAAAGTCGGAAACTCTTTGTCCAGTTTCACATGAAATTAAAAGCCAGTCCCTCGCATTATCTAAATAATCAGTATCAAAGATTTTATTTTCAATCTTAATCAGTTCCTCAGGTGTTAAGTAAATTTTATCTACTTTCTCAGCTTTAGTGGTCTTAATTAACTCTAATTTGATACTTGTTTCAATATCATTTAGTTTTGCATTGAAACATATTGTTTTAAAATAAGTAACCGCCCTTGCAATGTAATTTAAAGAGTATTTTTCGTTTAAACAGTATTTTTCAAATTTTTCAATAAAATTAGGCTCAACATCTTTTATAAGAAAAACACTTTTAGTATAATTCATAAAATTTTCGATTAAATTTCGAGTTGCTTTATTTCGTTTTAGAGTTCCCGACTTAACCTTATTGGTTTGTAATTCGTTATAGTAATCTATGAACTCAATTAGTTTATCAGAAACGGCGTTAATTTTTATAGGCGGATTAATAATGTCTTTTAACCATTGTGCATCAATAACAGCTTTGTTGGTAGCATCATTATAGGCTTTGTCAATTTTAGCTTTAAGTTTTGTTAAATCACTTTGAGTATCATTACATTTTTCTTTTTTGTCGGCATCTTTAAAGCCAGTTCTAGGATTGCCAGTTTCCTTATTCCATAACTCAGCATTAATGGTATATCCAGTCTTAGCTTTTATGTCAAAAGTTCGCCCATTAATGAACCTTACATAAATATTAGCATTATCATTTTCCTTTTGGATTAAAAACTTAATTGTAGCCATAATACAAATATAATATTTTAGCCGACATTTAGCCGACATTTTCTTTACATTATCGAATATACTTGAATATGCTTGTACAATATAAATCTTTATAAAAGCTTGTTATTTGTACAAATATCGTATATTTATTCGAAATTAATAGGCTTTATTAAATATTTGTGTTTTATCATTTTTTGTCCTAGTCAGACAACAGAAGCCCCTATTTTAGGGGCTTTTTTTATTAAATGACTAGATAAGATTTTAAATAAATTTTTTTATCTAAATTAGACCTCTAGTTTACAATCAAAATAAAATGAGCATTTACGATAAATATAAAGCTGTCATTGGTTTAGAATGCCACATTCAGTTATCTACAAAAACAAAAATGTATAGCAATGATATTGCTGAATATGGCGCTTTGCCTAATTCAAACATCAGTGTAATTACTTTAGGCCACCCAGGCACTTTGCCAAAAGTGAATAAAAAAGCGATAGAATATGCCGTAAAATTAGGATTAGCAATGAATTGTGAGATTCGTGAAGAGAACCAGTTTGCACGAAAAAATTATTTTTATGCAGATTTACCTAAAGGTTATCAAATAACACAAGATAAAACACCTATTTGTAATGGAGGTTGGGTTGATATTAAATTAAAAGATGGAAGTATAAAGAGGATAAATTTAACCCGTATTCACATGGAAGAAGATGCTGGTAAAAGTTTACATGATGTTGATCCTTTTGAAACGCTAATAGATTTAAACAGAGCTGGCACACCTTTATTAGAAATTGTTACAGAACCTGATTTTACTGGCGGTGACGATGCTTATATTTATTTGAATGAGGTTCGTAAATTAGTTCGCTACTTAGATATTTGTGATGGAAATATGGAAGAAGGTTCTTTGCGTTGTGATGCAAATATTTCGGTAATGCTTTTAGATGCTAAAGAATACGGAAAAAAAGTTGAGGTTAAAAACATGAATTCGTTCAGAAATGTACAACGAGCAATTGATTTTGAAATTAAACGCCAAATTGATTTATTAGAAGCTGGGGGTGAAATTGCTGGCGAAACCCGTAGTTTTGAAGCAACTAATGGTTCCACATTTTCATTAAGAAGTAAAGAAAATGCAAATGATTACCGATATTTTCCTGAACCTGATTTACAACCTGTTATTGTAAAACAAGATTATATTGACAGTATAAAAGCGTTGATGCCCGAATTACCAAGTGATTTATTACATAGATATACAAAGGAGTTTGGCTTATCAGAATATGATGCTAATAATTTAATTGATATTAAAGCAATAGCATTTTATTTTAATGAATTAGTTTCTTTTACTAAGAATCATAAAGCTGCGGCTAATTGGATGATGGGAAGTGTAAAATCTTATTTAAATGAAAATGCAATTACAATTGATAAATTTAAAATCTTACCAAAATCAATTGCAGAAATTATTTCTTTAATTGATGAAGGAAAAATTAGTAATGCTGTTGCTACTCAAAAATTATTTCCTGAATTAATTTTAAATCCAACTGAGTCGCCATTAAGTATTGCTCAACGTTTAGATATTATACAAAGTAATGATACTGGAGCTTTACAAGAATTGGTTAATCAAGCATTAGCAAAGTACCCTGAAAAAATTATTGAATACAAATCTGGAAAAGTGAATTTATTAGGATTGTTTGTTGGTGAAGTTATGAAATTAGGAAAAGGAAAAGCTGATCCTAAAATGGCTAACCAATTAGTAAAAGAAGCTTTAGAAAAATAAATTCTAAAATGCACTTAGAAGAATTACGTGATTATTGTTTAAGCAAAAAGGGAGTAGAGGAGGCTTTACCATTTGGGCCTGAAACATTAGTGTTTAAAGTAATGGGAAAATTATTTTTACTAACTGGTATCGAAAACAATCCAATCCAATTTAATGTAAAATGTTTGCCTGAAAAAGCAATTGAATTACGAGAAACCTTTTCTTGTGTGATTCCAGGTTATCATATGAATAAACAACATTGGAATACTATTATTTGTGATGGTTCGGTTAATAAGAAAATAATTTTCAGTTGGATTGATGATAGCTACACTTTAGTAGTAAATAGTTTGACTAAAAAATTAAAAGAAGAACTAGAAAGTTTATAGTATATCGAATGCAATTGAATTTACTGTATGTAAAATCTGATTTTTATAAATGGTTTTTTTAATCATTTTTTTTGCCATTGGTAATTCAAAAACTTCTTTTAAATTTCTTATTTTTCCTATTGGAATATCATTTTCAATACAATGATTGTAAATACTTTTAAAAGTCAACGTTTTAATTTTAGTATTTAAAACTTCAAATAATAATTCTCTATTTTTTACACGGAGTTGATTTGTTGAAAATTTTGTATTCGATTTTATTTCCGAAAGTTTCAAAATATCTAGCAATTCTATAAACTGATGGTTTGATCCTATTGCAAAGGTAATTTGATGTTTGTCTTTAGTTGTAAAAATTTCACCATAAGGTGCAATATTAGGGTGAAGTGAGCCATTAGCTATGGGTAAATCATTTGCAATTAACCAGTTTGTTGCTTGGTTTGCTAATGATGCAATAGCAGTATCAAATAACGAAACAGAGACATGACATCCTGAGTTTGTTTTAGTTTTATTAAGTAAGGCAATTAAAATAGCTTCTTTTAATTGATGTGATGCTAAAACATCAATAAGTGCAACTGGCATTTTTAAAGGTTGAGATTTTTTTTCACCATTCATAAACATAAAACCACTTTCTGCTTGTAAAATCAAATCATAAGCTGTTCTATAAATGTTAGTTCCAAATCCTGTTATTGATGCATAAATTAATTTTGAATTTATTTTTTTGACAGTTTTGTAATCTAATTTTAATTTAATGTCGTCGCCTTGTTTAAAATTTGTAATTAAAACATCAGCTGTTTGGATGAATTCATATACTTTTTTTAAATCATTTGGATTTTTAATATCTAACAGAATACTTTTTTTACCAGTATTGATACTCCAATAATAGGCACTTGTTGACTCTTTTTCGTTTTCAGATTTTAATTTCCAAGAGCGAGTTACATCACCTTTAGTGGTTTTGTTTTCAATTTTAATTACTTCTGCACCTAATTCTGAAAAAAATAAACCAACCGAAGGGCCAGCTAAAACACTTGATAATTCAACGATTTTTAAGTTTGAAAAAATAGAACTTATTTTTTTCACATTAGTATTTTAATGTTGAATAATAATTTTCTCTGTTACGGAATTACCATTTTGTTTTACTGTTACAAAATATAAACCATTTTTTAAATCACTAAGATTGATTTGACTTTTTTCGTTTTGAGAATTAAGCTTGCTTAAAATCAATTCCCCTAATATATTCGTTAAATGAATTTCTATAACTTCTGATGATTGAGAATTTACTTCAATATTTAATTTATCATTTGCAGGATTAGGATAGAATAACGTATTTAAATTATTTTTTATTTCTTCAGTGCCAACAATTGCAAGACACGTATTCATACAAGTACAATATGTAGTAGTACTAGCAATTGTTCCACCAGGCCCATCTAGCCCAAGTGTTGGATGTCCAACATCACAAATATCAACATGGCTAATTGCAGAACCTATTGTTCCTGTGCTTCCTGATAATCCAGTTATAGAAAAACCTCCACAACTCGATAACGGTGCGCCAGTTATAGTAGCATCATTGTACCAGTTTCTTCCAACATTAACCATACAATTAGTTATAAAATTAGCACTTGAGCCATTTAAAAAATCTCTTTGAATGGTAACAAATTTATTATTTGTGAAAATACTGTTATGTGCATTTCCAAAATCTAAGGCTACATTAACATTTCCATTATTTGTAAAATTGCTATTATAATCATTGCCTAAACTTCCTGAAAGATTAATCGTTCCATTGTTTACATAAACCCCAATTGAATCATACATTAAAACAGAATTGACATTACCATTATTTGTAGCACTCGCATTAATTGCTACTGCAAATGCTTTATTTATTTGTGTTCCATTATTTACGAAGTTTGATGCAGCATCTGTAATAAGAAGGCTATCAGCATCTGTAACTGAATAATTTGTAAAAGTTCCAGCTGATGAAACCAATAAATTTCCAACAGTAATATTTCCATAATTTCTTAACGTACCGCCAGCTACCCAAAAATTGGATGAATTTATTTTTCCTTCATTACAAACTGAACCACCTGCTGTTACGGTTATAAGTCCCGTTACAGTTCCTGTAGACGAAATACATAGTGTTTGTCCGGCACTAATAATTTGATTTAAAGTATTTAATCCTGATATAGTTGTTGTACAACCTGTGCATTGAGCAGATGAAAATTTCGTGAAACTAATTAAGCTTAAAATGAGTATGAGTTTTTTCATGATATATTTTTTTAGGTTAAAATCCAAGAACAGTTCTTAATTGTAATATTTTTTGTTGTGCAATTTTTCTAGCTTTTGCTTCTCCAATTATTAATTGTTTTTCAATTAATTCGGGATTAGCCATTAATTCATTATATATTTTGCGAGGATTTTCAAACTTAACTAAAAGTAATTCGTATAATGCTACTTTTGCATGCCCATATCCATAACCACCTTTAGTATAATTGGTTTTCATTTCCTCTATTTGAGATTCACTTGCTATTAATTTATAAAGATTAAATACATTACATGTTTCATAATCTTTTGGATCTTCTAAAGGAGTGCTGTCGGTTTCAATTGTTTTAACAACTTTAAGTAATTCCTTTTCTGGCAAAAATATATTTATAAAATTATTGTAAGATTTACTCATTTTTTGTCCATCAATTCCTGGAACAATCATTACGTTTGAATCTATCTTTCCTTCAGGTAAAACAAAAACATCTTGCTGGTATTCATGATTTATTTTTGCTGCAATATCTCTAGCCATTTCAATATGCTGAATCTGATCTTTTCCCACAGGAATAAATTCGGCATCATACAAAATAATATCAGCTGCCATTAAAACTGGATAGGTGAATAGCCCCGAATTCACTTCTTTTAACCTATCTGCTTTATCTTTAAACGAGTGTGCGTTTGCAAGCATTGGATAGGGAGTAAAACAATTTAAATACCAAGTTAATTCACATACTTCAGGAATACGACTTTGACGATATAACATGTTTTTTTGAGTGTCAAAACCAAAGGCTAACCATGTTGCGGCTACAGAGTTTACACTTTCAACTCTTGCAGGAGCAGTTTTTTGAGATATAAGCGAATGCAAGTCAGCAATAAAAAAAAGAGATTCATTATCCGATTGTTTACTAAGTTCAATTGCTGGTATTACTGCGCCTAATATATTTCCTAAATGAGGTATGTTATTACTTGTTATTCCAGTTAGTATTCGAGCCATGTTTTTTTGTTAAAGAATTTAAATTCCTTTTATTATTCCATCGGTTGATTTTTTAATAAACTCAACAATTTGGTTTCTTATTTCAGTATCATTTATTTCTTGAATAACCAAATCTAAAGCATTTGAAATACTATGACCTCTTACAAATATTAAGCGATAAATATCTTCAATATGATTAATTACTTCTTTTTCAAATCCACGTCGTGCAAGGCCAACCGTATTTACACCGATGTATTGTAATGGTTCACGTGCTACACGAATATATGGTGGAACATTTTTTCTAACTTTTGAACCACCAGCTAAAAAACTATGTGCTCCAATTGTTACAAATTGTTGAATTGCTCCCATGCCTTCAACTATTACAAAATCTTCAATGGTAACATGACCAGCTAATCCGGTATAATTTGCAATTATAACATTGTTTCCAATAATACAATCATGAGCGATATGAACATATGCCATTAACATACAATTATCTCCGATTTTTGTAGTCATTCTATCTGCAGTACCTTTATGAACTGTAACATACTCTCGTATAATTGTATTATTACCAATGACAGTATTTGATTTTTCGCCTTTGTATTTTAAATCTTGGGAAACAATTCCAATCACTGCTCCTGGAAAAATTTGGCAATTACTTCCAATAATTGTATCAGGATAAATAAGTGCATTTGGATGAATGTGAGTGTTGTCGCCTATTTCAACATCTTCATATATTGTGACAAATGCTTCAATAGTTACGTTACTTCCAATTTTTGCTTTTGGGCTAATGTTTGCAAGTGGAGAAATCATAATTTTTATATTTGAATTATTGAGCTAAAACAACGTTTGGTGTTTTTAAATCTTCTTCTTTCATTCTTACTATTTGAGCCATCATTTCAGCTTCCATAACTGGTTTGTTATTAACATAAGCTGTTCCTCTCATATGGCAAATGCCTCGGCGAATTGGTGTTAGTAAATTTAAGCTAAACACAACAGTATCTCCGGGTACCACTTTTTGTTTAAACTTCACACTATCAATTTTCATGAAGTATGTTAAATAATTTTCCGGATCAGGAACAGTTTTTAAAACTAGTACACCACCGCATTGAGCCATTGCTTCAATTAACAAAACGCCTGGCATTACTGGATTTCCTGGAAAATGCCCATTAAAGAATTCTTCATTTAAAGTGACATTTTTTACTCCAATGACATGAGTTAATGAAATTTCCATTATTTTATCAATTAATAAAAATGGTTGCCTGTGAGGAAGCAACTTCATAATATCAGTAATATTTAAAACTGGAGGAAGTGTTAAATCTATTTTTAAGAAATCTTTTTCTGACTTTTTCTTTTTAACTAATTCTTTAAGCTTTTTTGCAAAAGCAACGTTTCCAGCATGTCCTGGTCGACCTGCTAAAACATGTAATTTTAAAGGTTTTCCAACTAGCGCCAAATCACCAACAATGTCAAGTAATTTATGACGAGCTGGCTCATTAAAGAATCTAAGTTTTGTGTTATTTAAAACGCCACGGCCTTTAACTTCTACATCAGGCTTATTAAATACTTTACGTAAATAATCTAATTTTTCTTTTGGCAATTCGCTGTCAACAAGCACAATTGCATTATCCATGTCACCGCCTTTAATTAAGTCGTGTTGAATTAAGGCTTCCAATTCGCGTAAAAATACAAATGTTCTACAGGGCGCAATTTCCTCTTTAAATTCACCTACATGGTACATTGATGCGTGTTGAGTTCCTAATACTTCACTTCCGTAATCCACCATTACAGTAACTCTAAATGCATCTTGAGGAACAGCTAACATTTCTACTTTTTTAATAGGATCTTCAAATGTTAAACTTTCGTCTAATACAAAATAATCTCTAAATGCTTCTTGCTCAACAATTCCTGCTTCTTCTAATATTTCAATAAAATTAATTGAACTACCATCCATAATTGGCATTTCTGGACCTGTAACTTGTATTAAACAGTTATCAATTCCAAGACCTACTAATGCTGCCAGTACGTGCTCAGTCGTATGAACACGTGCCCCATTTTTTTCTAAAGTAGTTCCTCTTGAAGTATCAACAACTAAATCGCAATCAGCGTCTATAATAGGTTGACCTTCTAAATCTGTTCTTTGAAATTTATACCAATGTCCAATTTCTGCTGGATTAAAAGTTAATGTAACTGGTTTTCCTGTGTGTAAGCCTTTTCCTGTAATAGAAACTGCTTTTTTTATGGTTCTTTGTTTATCGCTCATATTTTGCTTTTAGACAATGTGTCAATTCGTAAGTGTATTATTTTAATTATTTTTTAATTTTTTTTCTATTTCATTTAGTTTAGTATTCAATTTTGGTAACGTTTTAAAAAGTACATAACTTCTTCTGAAATCCCCTAAACTAAAGGACGGCGAACCTTGCACTATTTCATTTTCTTTTTCTATTGAAGAGCCAACGCCAGCTTGGCCGGCAATTTTAACTCCATCTGCAATTTTTATATGCCCAACAATTCCAACCTGTGCTGCAATCATACAGTTTTTACCTACTTTTGTAGAGCCTGCAACTCCTGAAAGCCCTGCAATCACGGTATTTTCTCCTATTTCAACATTATGTGCAATTTGAACTAAATTATCTAATTTAACGCCTCTACGAAGTATCGTAGAACCAAGAGTGGCTCTATCAATTGCGCAATTTGAACCTATTTCAATATTATCTTCAATTACTACATTTCCTATTTGAGGAACCTTAGAGAATTCTTTCCCATCTTGAGGAGCAAATCCAAATCCATCACTTCCAATGACAGTGTTTGAATGAATAGTAACCTGGTTTCCAATTTTACATTCATGATATACTTTTACACCAGAAAATAATGTTGTATTGTTTCCAATTGCGCAATTATCTCCTACATATGTATGAGGATATAGCTTTACATTATTACCAATTTTTACATTATTACCGATATATGCAAAAGCAGCAACATAGCAATTATCTCCTAAAACAGCACTTTCACTAATAAAAGAGGGTTGCTCAATTCCAGATTTTTCGCCTTTTACTTGATTGTACATTTCTAATAACTTTGCAAAACTTGCATAAGAGTCATCCACTCTAATTAATGTGCAACTAGATTTTATTGGTCTATCAAGTACAAGAGATTTGTTTACAATGACAATACTTGCATCTGTTTCATAAATATAATTAGTGTATTTAGGATTTGCTAAAAACGATAAAGTACCTGTTATTCCTTCTTCAATTTTAGAAAGATTTGACACCATCATTTGTTCGTCTCCTTCAACGATTCCATCAAGTAATAGTGCTATTTGAACTGCAGAAAATTCCATATTCCAAATATAATGGTTTTATGGATATTTTAAATAACTATTTAGATAATAATAGCATTTAAACAGTTCAATAATTTTTGTTGATTCGAAGTATTTACTACGGGTATTGATATGCGCCAGCATCTATGCTAGGTGAGCGGATAGCACCAAGTATATCAGTTTGAACGAATAAGTATGGATAGATGGTTGAAACTCCTGGGTCACCTATGTTTCTTGCAGCTGAAGTAGAGCCAATTTTAAAATCATATGTAGATGCACTTATAAAACTTGCAGATTGGTTAAATACATTATTGATTGATGTTGTGCCTGTAAATGCGGGAGTTTTTATTAAACAGCTATTAAATTTATAGTTTTTTGCAAAAGTGGATGCCGAATTTATATCTAATTCTAACTCATTTGAAAGACTTCCGTCAATAATACAATTTCCAAAATAAGCACTATCTAAAGCGAAATATTGAGCCCCCGAATAATTATCAATATGAAGGCATGGTTGAGTTCCACGCCCACCGTCTTGGTTAAAATAATTAGCAAATGTGGTATGTAAAAAAGTGTAATTTCCTCCTAAAGTTAAGGCTGCGCAGTATTCTTTACAATTCACTACAACATTATTACTTCCCCATAAATTGAAAGCAACCCCATAAATTCCCCATTTTGAGCAATTTTTAATAATGGTATTGGTTAATCGAAGGCGCTTTGGTTGTGAAATATTTAATAATACTTCGGCCTGAACTCCAATATATCCATTTTTTATTATAGCGTAATTTATATAATTGTCAGTATGACCTTCATTTATCCAAATTCTATCCCATTGTCCTGGCACGTCAGCATAATCTAATTCTCGTCTATCACCTTGAAAAGTGACTTCATTTCCTTTTGTTCCATTAATTTGTAAGGTTCCATAACGATAAACCCACAATCCTGCATTTTGGTGCAAATACACTTTTACTCCAGCCGCAATAGTTAACTTTTGCGTTGAATCAACAACTAGCCAGCCGTAAATAACATGTGGTTTATCATTAATCCAATTAACAGTAACGTTTGTGCCAGATGAAACAGTAGAGTAAGGTAAAAAACCAGTTTTATATTGTATCGCTTTATCAGGAAAATGGTAATAAGCATCCTGACCCCAAGCCTCTAATGCAACACTTTGTTCATTCCCATTAACATCAAATAAGATTTTATCTTGAATAATGAATGGACTTGAAGTAACTGGTAAAGTAGGATTAACATTCACCTGAATGAAAATATAAATACTGTCTTGTGCTAAAATTTCAACATTTGACACTGATTTTCCTGGTGTTCCATCTACATTTAAGATAAACATTGATGAGTTTCCATTTTGCAATCTAACAGATGAAATATTTATTTTCTGTTTATTCATGTTTCGAACCCTAATTTGGCGTGTTGTAGAGCCTATAGTCGTAAAAACAGTATCAAATAATACAGAATCCTGTGAAAATGATATTTTCGCATTGGTGTCGGTAATAAATTTATCCTTCTTACAAGAAGTAAAAGCTACTGATAAACAGATTGTTATGAAAATAAAGATGAAGATTTTGTTCATTGCTCGAAGTTATACATAAGAAACGTTAAAACCATAAATTTATTATATTTTTAAAAAAAGTATTGTTGATAAAAGATTTTTATTATCTTTGCCTTCCAAAATTTCGAATAATATAATTTAAAATAAAATGAAAGCAGAAATTCACCCAGAAAATTACCGTTTAGTTGTATTCAAAGATATGTCTAACGGATATACTTTTTTAACAAAATCTTGTTCAGATACTAAAGATACTATTGTACATGAAGATGGTGTTGAATATCCATTAGTAAAATTAGATATTTCAATGACTTCTCACCCGTTTTATACTGGTAAACATATGTTAGTTGATACAGCTGGACGTATTGATAAATTTAAAACTCGTTACGCTAAAAAATAATTTTAGCAAATTATTTGTGTTAAATCCATTCGCTAACTAGCGGATGGATTTTTTATTTATACCTTAGCTTTAATGAGATTCTTATTTTTATATACTGAAATTGCAGAATATTTTATTGCTTGTTGTAATCAGTTGGCGGAACATGGTGATGTACATATTATACGTTGGCCAGTAAATAAAGAAGCTCCTTTTAATTTTTCGGAAAACCATAAATTGAAAATTTATTCTAAAACTGATTATGATTTTAATGGTTTAGAAAATTTAGTTAAAGAAATTGACCCAACTGTTATTATTTGTAGCGGATGGATAGATAAGGACTATTTAAAAATTTCTAAAAAATATTTTAAATCAATCCCAACAATAATGACCTGTGATACGCATTGGCGTGGTGATTTGAAGCAACGCATTGCAATGTTTTTAAGCAGATTTACATTATTAAAAATGTTTTCACATGCTTGGGTTCCTGGAGAAATCCAAAAAAAATATGTACTAAATTTAGGCTTTAAAGAAAGTCATGTTGAGAAAGGTTTTTATAGTTGTGATTTAAATTTATTCGAAAAAACATATCAAAATCAAAAAGCAGAAAAGGAATTTAATTTCCCAAAACGTTTTTTATTTGTTGGACGATATTACGATTTTAAAGGTGTTACAGAACTTTGGCAGGCGTTTATTGAAATACAAAATGAGCAAGCAAATGAATGGGAACTATGGTGTTTGGGCATTGGCGATATTGAGCCAATTAAACATCCTAAAATAAAACATTTTGGATTTATACAACCAAAAGATATTGAATATTACACGGCACAAACAGGCGTATTTATTTTACCTAGTAGAAAAGAACCATGGGGAGTTGTTGTGCATGAGTTTGCAGCCTCAGGGTTTCCTTTGCTATTAAGCAATAGAATAGGGGCCAAAGAGCAGTTTTTAATTGAGGGAAAAAACGGCTTTGAATTTGAAGCAGAAAATGTATTGAGTATTAAACAGACTTTGAAAAAAATTATAAAATTAGATGCCACTCAATTAATAGCCATGAGTAAACTGTCGAACGAATTATCAAAATCTAATTCTCCTGAATTATGGGTACATAATTTATTGAAAATGTGCTCTTAGTTTTATAATGGTTTTAATAAATTCATTTGTTATTAATTGTTGAAAAAAGGTAAGAAGCCAAATCAGATATTTACGATTTTGAAAATGATTTTAAAGTAGATAAATAAAAAAAACTCCAATCGAAATTTTAATTCAATTGGAGTCTTTTTTGAGTTAAGATTTCGTAATTCTTAAATCGTAATTATTTTTTATTCTCTCACCATTTTTTTGCTATCAATTACTTTACCATCAGCAACAAGTGTGTAGTGATATAAACCTGCGCTTAAATCGCTTGCAAATACATTTACTTTGCCTTTGCCACGTGTTTTAATATCTACCGTTTGTATCACTTGGCCTGTGTTATTGTAAAATAAAATTTGTGCTTTACCAACACTAGCAGGCACGTTGTAATTAATAGTTGTTTGTTCAGCAAAAGGATTTGGAACATTTTGACTTAATACAATTGCATCTTTATCACTCAATTCAACATCTAAAGAGTTTACAGGATTGCTTTTGCGAGAAGCAATCTCACAACAACCGTTTATTAAATTGGTTAAGTTTGTTAGTTGTGTTTGCACTGCATTATTAATACTATCTTGCTTTGATGCCACTTTAAGTAAGCTATCAATTTTCACTTGTTGTTCTTGAATTGCTCTTGTTAAAAGTCCGCTCATTGCTTTATAATTTACTGTTTTTAAAACTACCGAAGGGTTTATAATTGCACCTAAACTATCTAACTTTGCTGGCACGCGAATGGTGTCAACCAATTCGGGATATACAGTTTGTAATTGTTGGGCAATAAAACCATAATCTAGTTTTGGAGAAAAACTTAATTGAGGCACGCCCGTGTTTGTAAAGTTATACGACACTGGATTTAATGTTTTAATTTTTGCTAAAGCATTAAAATTATTAATGTTGTTTTTAACTAAAGCATCACTTAAACCAGTATTGGTTAATGAAGCTTGCATCGTATTTTGACGCTTATTTATATCTTGAATTGCCGAAATCGTTAAAGGAATTAAGCCAGTATAATTTAATGCTTTAAGCGAAACAGATGGTGTTATAACTGTACCTAGCGTATCATAAGATGCTGGCACAATAACTTCTTTAACTAAAGTTGGAAATAAAACAGCAACCTCTTGCGCTATTAAACCAAATGTTTTAGCGGTATCTACGTTTAATTGTGGTGCGTAAGCATTATTTAAATTATAGCTTACAGGGCGTAATCTTAATAATAAATCTAATGGCTTAGCCAAGGTTACAACATTTGTTTTTATGTTTTTGTCTGAGGTTATTAATGCACCAGCAGGTAATGTTCCAATTCCATTAATAAAAACATTTCCATTAAAATAACCTGCGTAATCCGAGCTTGTTATTGCACCTGCTGGAGCACTTGCGTAAATTCCAATATTACTGTTCATTGCACCACTTGCTTGGAATGTACCAGCAGTATTATTATTACCGCCAATTGCGAGTGCGTTAGATAAAATACCTGTATTGTTTGAGCCAACAATTACAGCTGAATTTACATTAGTTATTATACCATAGTTCATACTTGAATTTGAGTTGCTTATTGTAAATAAACCTGCTGTGCTGTTAGAAGTACCATTAGCTGATGTAAATTTACCACCAATATTTTGTGCTGAAGCTGCTGATAAAAAAACACTTTTGCCTTCAACGCCTACTGCTTGTGCATTTGGCCCCTGTGCTTCGGCTTCGCCATATACGCCTATTGTTGTAATATTAAATGCATTATTATGAGTTTTACCGTATACAGCGTAAGGTGTTGAGGTAAAAGTACCATTTGTAGAAAAACTTCCTGCGGTTCTTAATTTATCATTTTCAACATATAAACGTGCTGAGTTTGTTGCGCAAGCTGTTTTCCCAATATTTACCTGAGATGTAGATAATGCTGGCATGGTAAAATTAAAATTAAATGCGGGTGTCATTTCTATTTGGTAATTACCTAATAATGGAACTACTGTTGCACCACAAATATTACCTAAACCAGATACTGTTGGTGTGTTAGTTACTAAAATTACATCGCCATTTGCATCAACGGATAATACCTTATTTGTTACTAAGGTATTTGTAGTTGATGTACTTTTTAAATCAGTAAAACGCAAACCTGCCCAACCTGTGCCTCCAAAGCCATTTGCTGTTGCTGAGCCTGCAAATTGTGAATTTATTTCAACTGTATTACCTGGCGTGTTTGTATTAATACCAATGTAACGTTGTTTTAAATCTTTAAATGGCGTGGTTGCTTGTGTGTTATCACGCGAATTAATAAATAAATGGCCAGTTGCCATTGGTTGAAACTCACTGAATTTACCTGTTGTGATAATTGTAAGTGGAGATGTTGGATCTTGCTGTGTATGGGTTAATCTTAACAAAGGATTACCATTTATGCCAGCAGCTGTTTTATCTGATAGTATTTCGAGTCTACGTGCAGGGTCTTTAGTAAATGGTGCTTCTACTAAGTTGTTGAAATAATTACCAATTCCTATTTTACCTAGCGTATTCATTCGCATAACTTCTAAGCCATCTGGATTACCAGCATAACCAGGGTCGCCAGATGGTGCAGTAAATATAAAACGCATATAATTTCTGATAGCTCCATATGCTGCCGAATTATCGCCCCAATTAATTACACCATCTGCAGCGCTTGCTGGCTCAGTTTTCATACCAACATATAATTGATTAAATCCTTCATAATTAAATGTACCTACCTGCATCCAATTACGCCAACCGCCTACAAAATTAGGATTGCCATTTGAAATTGTTAATAAAGCAGCTGGCCTCGTAACTGGTGAAGATGGGTTTAAATTAATAGCTACACCTCCACCAAATGGCGTACTTGAACCGCCAGAACCTAAACTACCTGCCGTATTCCAAGTATCATCAAAAACTATCATCCTTTGTTTACCTGATGTATAATGGTAAACTGGGCTGTTCCACATTGTCCCGAAGATGTTGGCAGTTGCGGGTGTTGCACCAACAGGAAAATTACCACCTCTGTACCATGCAGAATTAGCATTATTAGGAACTGTAAATGGGGCTGGTGGTGCCCCAATTGGTGTTTGTGCATCAGATAATAAATTTAATCCAATGCAAATTACTGTTAATTTTAATTTCATAATTAATAAGTTTTTTACCTCACTAATTGAACAAAGCCTTTTTCTTTTTTATATGCTGCTGTAGCAACAAAATAATACGTCCCATCATCACAATCATTTCCTTGCTTATCTTTACCATCCCAACTTTTGTGAATACTATTTGATTGAAAAATAGTATCACCCCACCGATTATAAATTGATATATTAAAATTTAAGGTATCACACATTTCAAGTTTAAATTCATCATTTATTTTGTCGTTATTTGGAGTAAATACATTTGGTATATTAACATTACATGGTAATTCTTTTAATGTTAAGCCATCAACATAATAATAGCTCAAAATGCGATAATATGGATTAAATGAATCGTAATGATTATTTAACGTGTCAATTGTTTCGTTTTCAAAATAACCAATTGTTAAATATTCTTCGTTTCCATTTGATTCAAAACTACCCTCAATTTTAATCCAATTAAGTGTATCGGATAAAAACATTGTTTTATTGACAATTTGTGGGCTTTCAAAAATTGGAGCAAAAGTATTTGCTGTATAATTACTACTGCTAAACAAAGCGCCAACCTTTATTAGACTATGGGTGTTAGATAAGCCACTAGAAGAAACATAAAAACTAAAATTATACATTTTATTATTTTCTAATTTTTGAACAAGTCTAGTTTGAATATATTCTCTGTAAATATATGGCTGTCCAGATCCCGAATCTACAATGCTGGCAAAAAAACCACAATATCCATTTCCATTATAGGGTTGTTGATATCCTAGTAAATTTTTAGGTACTCCAGCTAATTTAGTTCCTGAATTATTACATATATTAAAATAGTCAGAGGTGGCTAGTTTTGTTGGTGCAGTCCAGCCTAGGCAGTGTTCTATTTGTAAATCTCCTGGCGTAGATGGATTTAAAGGGCACATGTCATAAATTTCAAAATCGCCGTTATATACTAAGTTAGTTTGCGTTTTAGCTTCACAGCAAAACAGCATTATAAAAAGAAAAATATAAAAAGGTTTATTCAATTAATAAAGTTTGTTTTTTAAACAGTTCTCGTCTTCGCTCGAACTGACAATATTACTCTGCTTTATTTTAGCTAAGGGTAGTAAGCAGGAAAAACCTTTGTGTTTGTGTTAGTATTAACTTTATTTTACAATAAACTGTTAATACCTTTTCGTTTTTTAACAATGTGTCAGCTACATTCTTATTACTTTTGTAACGGTAAGGGTTAGCAAATTTTTACCAACAAAAGGGAGGTTGCTTTAAACTAATTGTTTATGTAGCCTCCTTTCTTGTTTTGTATAATGCCCCAAAAACCTTGTTTCATATATATATGGAATTAAGTGTTTAAGGACAATACCAGTCATAAAAATAAATTTACTTATCTAAGCTAGTGCCTTTTTTTTAATAAACAAATAAAAAGAGTATTATTTAATTGTTGTAATTTATAGGTAAATATTAGTTTTTATATGCTTAATAAAGGTGAAAGAGATAAATTAGTTAAAATTGGAAACGTGATGAGAAAAGAGCGTTTAAAAAACAATTTAACCCAAGTGCAAATAGCAAATGAGTTAGGAACTAGTACTAAGCAATATCAACGTATAGAGTATGGTCAAGTAAATACAAGGGTATTAACTATATTTAAAATAGCTACTATTATAAATATTAACCCTGATAAATTAATAAAATAATTTCTTCACAAATAATTTCCAATAACTACAAAATGCTTTTTAATTACAATGGTTTAATCAAATCTCGCATTTGCTCCTTCCCAACAGGCATATTTTTTAAATTAGTCAATAGCATAAACGCCCTTTCGAGCCTTAAATTTTTGCTTTTAACTATTGTTACATAATTTAAAATATAGCGTTGTTTGCCTGGTGTTAATTTATCAAATCGTTTTTTCATTTCAGGATCTTGTAAAAAAAGTTCAGCAATTTCTTCAGCTAATTCAACTCCATATTCACTTTCATCTTTTGTAATTGTAACATAAACAGTGTCTCCAATATTTATATTTAATTCCTTCATACGCTTTGTATTGATGGAAACATATGCTCTCCCTTCTCCTAAGGCCATTAAACCACATTGAAATTTTATTAGTTTATTGACTTCACAAATGAGTCTTTGTTTGCCAATACCTCCAATTTTTTTCACTACCGTTTCTGGAATTTCTAAGTAACTTGTTTTTAAGTAGCTTAAAATATCAATATGTGTTTTAAATGAAATGGCTTTCATATTAGAATAAAGGATTCAAAAAAAAATCCCGCAAATTCAAATGAATGTTGCGGGATTTTTTTTATTTATAATGATTAATTATTTAACATCACGGGCATTACAAGCATTAATACGTCTTCTGCAGGATTTGCTTTTTGTGTTGGAACGATAATTCCAGCACGATTTGGAGCACTCATTTCAATTGTAATTTCATCGCTATCTAAATTAGAAAGCATTTCTAAAACAAATTTAGAATTAAATCCAATTTCCATATCTTCGCCAACGTATGTGCACATTAGTGTTTCGTGCCCTTCATTTGCAAAATCTAAATCTTCTGCAGAAAGTGTTAATTGACTTCCTGCTATTTTTAAACGAATTTGGTGCGTTGCTTTATTAGCAAAAACACTCACACGACGAATACCACCTAATAATGTTAAGCGATCTACCGTTAGTTTATTTGGATTTTGTTTTGGAATTACCGCTTCGTAGTTTGGATATTTCCCATCAATTAAACGACATACCAAATTGATATTTCCAAAATTGAAATAAGCATTTGTTTTATTAAATTCTACTTTTATTGCATCATCAACACCAGCTAACAAAGTTTTTAAAACGTTTAAAGGTTTTTTAGGCATTATGAATGAAGCAGATGCACCAGCCTTAGCATCATTACGGGTATAACGAACTAACTTGTGAGCATCAGTTGCAACAAATACTGTATTTTCTTCATTAAACTGACAAAACACACCGCTCATTACTGGTCTTAAATCATCATTACCAGTTGCAAAAATTGTTTTATTGATGGCATTTGCTAAAACATCACTTTTTATAATGACAGAAGTTGCAGATTCAACTTTTGGAAGTTTTGGGTATTCATCACCATTATGACCTGTTAACGTATAATCACCAGTTTCTGTTTTTAATTTTGCGCTAAATTTTTTAGTGTCAATTATAAAAGAAATTGGTTGATCAGGTAAATTGCTTAAAGCCTCTAATAATGTTTTTGCTGGTATCGCAATACTTCCGTTTTCACTAGAATCTACTTTAATACTTGTAGTGATAGTTGTTTCCATATCACTTGCAAATAATGTTAATGAACCATTACTTAACTCAAATAAAAAACAATCTAAAATTGGAATAGTGTTACTAGTGTTTATAACACCATTTATAGATTTTAAATGTTTTAATAATATAGAAGAAGATACAACAAAGTTCATAGGCTAGAGTTTTAATAAACCAAATTTAATAATATGAAGCAGGTTTATTATAAAAAGCCTAAGCGACTTATACACTTTTTTTTAACAGTTGGGATGATTGAGCATTTTCAGATAAAAAGCTATTTCTTTTTAAAAAACTCAGTTTCGGAATTTATTTTCTTTTACCAAAGTATCCATAGGTTTGCAATATTTTGCCAAACACATAATATTGTCCTAATCCAAAAGCTTTGTTGTTGCTGTATTGAATATAAAGTCTGTCTGGATCATATTTATAATCTACTCCATATTGCTTATTTTTACTAAGGATTGGCGATTTATGATATAATTGAACACTTTGTGCTTTTGCATCTCTATCAGTAATTGTAATTGTTGCAAATGGTAAAGCTTTTCTCGAAAGTGAATCTACTAATGCGCTTTTCTCATCTAACACGTTTTCACAATTTACATTTAAAAAATAGGCAATAAACTGTTTTATTTTATCTTCTTCAAATGCTAGGTCTTTTCCTTTAAGTGTTTTTAAAGTAAAACGTTGCATACTAATTAAATCGATTATATAAGATGAATCAGGAATTTCATGTAATTCCATTTTTATGGTTTTGATTTGTGGTGGTCTTATGCTCATCACTAAACGATCTCTCCAGTCTATTTCATCTGTAATAAATCGCGTATTTAAAAAACCTTCAAAGCCAGGGATATGATTGATAAAAGGTTCAGAATAATTTTCGTTAGTTTCAACATTAGTTAATAACATATACGTTCCTAAATGATCTTGAGTGGTATGTCCAACATAATATTGTTTAACTTTTTGTCCTTTACTATAAATTTCAACTTTAACTGATTTTGAAGCCATTACTTTAATGACATTTTCTCTTCCAAGTTTTGATACTGGTGATTTTACTTCAACAGTTGCAATTGTACGTAATAATGTTTCAACAATATCTGGACGAGCTTTATAAGCATTATTTACCATCCAAACGCCCTTTACCCGATCTAATGTTAAAGATTTGCCATCTTTATCCGCCATAAATATTTTATCTATTTGAGCAGTATCTTTATATTTAAAATTACTAGCATCTTTATTTAAAGTTGTATTTCCGTTTCTTGTTTTATAAAAATAAATAGATAGTCCAGCTAAAATTGCTAAAATTAGGATGATAAAAATGGATGATTTTTTCATATAGAATTATTTAACTGAGTATTTTTTCTTTCGAATATAAAACTGGAATAAGCCCAAAATAATTAATCCTAATAAAGGATATAATACATTAATAAGTTTCCATTTTGTTTCTTGATTAGATATTTTCTTTTTATCTAATAATCTTAATTTTACTTCACGTGAGCGTAATTGTAATAATCCTTGATCATCCAATAAGTAATTCATACAATTCAATAAAAAAGTTTTATTAGCAAACTGTTGTTTACTGTAAATATCATATCCCAATGGATAAATCATGCCTGTACTTCGTTGATATTCATTTTTAGCAACATCACCATCCGCGATAACAATCATGCGTGTAGGTTTACTTTCCGCAAGATAATCGTAGGCAGAATCATTCATAAATACACTTGAAATTCTATTTTTATAAAGTGATTCAAATTTTCCTTCTAATAAACAGGCAACATTTTGAAATGAATTTTGAAATTGCATTTCGTTTGGTTTGTTTTTTATCATTGCCAAAGACACTCGCGCTGGTGTTGGTTGAGTTTTGGAGTATTTAGATGATTGAAGTAATATTGTTTTTTTTACATTTTTTGTGTTTAATGTGTCAATGGTTCCAATAAATTCAGTTTTAATTAAATCTAAATTTTTTACAATAGGATGGTTTGTGGTTGGTAATAGTAATGGATTATACATCCATGGAAATAATTGAAAATCGGGTTGACCAGCTTTTAATCCAACATTTATTGGAATACGAGAGCATTGTAAATCTTGCAATAATACAGGATTTAATCTAACCCCGTATTTAAATAATATATCGTCTAAGTTTAATTCATTTTTAAAGCCAAGCGTGTAACCACGTTTAATCAGTGTATCACGATTTGTGTAAACAGGATCAATTAACCATAAGGCTTTTCCACCATGCATAATAAATTGATCAATAATAAATTTATCTTTTTCGTCAAAAACAGAATCTGGCTGTGCAATCACAATGGCATCAGCACCTTTTAATGCATATAGCTTATTGTTAATGTTAACGCGGGATACGTTATAATATTCTGTTAATGAATGCATAAAATCAGCCCCATGTAATGTGTCTAATTCATCGTGCCCTTCAATAAATAAAACTTCTGGTTTTTTTACAAGTTGAGTTTTTCTGATGCTATTGGATAAACCATATTCTAATTCTTGAACAGAATTATTAATACTATTTTCCTGATCAATACCTATTTGTCTTTGAAAAATTTGCCATACAGTTTCCTTACCTTTATAACTAACAATTGCTCCTGGCCAAATTAAAGTTTCAGACGTTTTTTGAGATGTTTTATCTACGATTTGCTCAGGCATGATGCCTTTCGTGTAAATCTGTTTTTCTAATTTATCTGTTTCTTCTTTGCTAGGATTGTCAAGCGGATTAATGAATTCGTAAACAATATTTCCCTCCGAATAAGACGCGTATTCATCTAATAATTCTTTTGTTTCATTTCTTAAACGCGTAAAACTTGGATTAAAATCACCTTGTAAATAAACTTTTAGATATAGCACATCATCTAAACTTTTAATTAATTTTTTGGTTGATTCAGAAAGTGTGTAACGTTTTTCAGAAGTTAAATCGTAACGTTTAAACAAAAAAGATCCAACAAAATTCAATGTAATTAAAATACCTAATACTACAAATAGCATTAGTAAATCTTTTTGTTTTTGTTTTGATTGTTGTTTTACCATTTTCTACTTTGTAAAACTATTTTTGATAATAAATTAAAAAATGCAATAATGCTTAGAAAGTAAATGACATCGCGTGTATCTATTACACCTCTGCTCATGCTAACATAATGTTGATTCATTCCAATTCCTTTCACAAATGCATCGTATTTTCCAAATAAGCCAGAAGCTGATATAAAATCAAATCCTACATAAGTTATAAAGCATAACAATAAAGCTATAATAAATGCAATCACTTGATTTTCAGAAATAACAGAGGCAAATGTGCCAACCGCCACAAAACCAGCTCCTAAAAATAATAATCCAATATAAGAGCCCCACATTCCTCCCGTATCTATATTTCCTTTTGGGTAGCCTAATTGATGAACAGAATAATAATAAATAAGAGTTGGTAAAAGTGAAATAATGACAAGAATAACGCCTGCAAAGTATTTAGCCAAAACAATTTGGAGTTCGGTTAAAGGGCGAGTTAGCAACAATTCAATCGTACCAGTTTTTTTTTCTTCAGAAAAACTACGCATTGTTATTGCAGGAATTAAAAATAAATAGACCCAAGGCGCTAAAATAAATAAGGGGTCAATGTTAGCAAACCCATTTTCTAATACATTAGAACCTGCACTCTCTGATGGTACAAGCCACATAAATGTGCCAATTCCAGTAATAAATACGCCAATAGCAATATAACCAATCAGCGAACTTAAAAAGCCTCGAATTTCTTTAATAAGTAGAGTAAACATATACACTTCAAAAATAGCAATAGATTTGATATTTTAACTATCAATTTTCCATCTTCTCGAAAAAATAAATGTAAATTTAACACCTAATATCCTATGAGCTTTTTAGCAAATCTTTTTTCATATATTTTTCATCCATTATTAATGGTTACTTATATGTGCTTAATTATTTTCTTTGGAATAGAAAGTAGTATGTTTTATATGTTTACTCCTTTAAAATTGAAGCTAGTAATTATTGCAACTGTATTCGCATTTACATTTCTTATGCCCGTGTTGAATTTATTAATTTTACTAAAATTAAATTATGTTTCTTCTGTTGAAATTAAAGACAGAAAAGAACGGATGTTCCCATTAATAGCAAGCTCATTATGTTATTTTGGATTGTTTTATATGTTATATGATTTTTCAATTTGGCCGACCATAAAATTATTTGTTTTAGGTGGAGCAATTAGCATTTTAGTTGCTGCTATTGTTAATTATTGGTGGCAAATTAGTGCTCATATGATTGGTATTGGTGGTTTATTAGGCGTTTTATTTGCTTTATGTATTTATATGCAATTACCTATTTTAGTAATAATTTCTTTAGCAGTTTTAGTAAGTGGTTTAATTGGATTTGCTAGATTGTTTTTAAGAGCTCATACTCCAGAGCAAGTATATGCTGGCTTTTTTGTTGGTTTGATTATTCAATTTGGATTGTTTTATTTAGCTCATCAAATTCAAATCGTATGATTTTAATAACGGGAGCAACAGGAACCATAGGTGCGCATTTGACTCTAAAATTAGTACAGCAAAATAAAAAAGTTGTTTGTATTAAACGTGTTGGAAGTGATATACTCAAAACAAAAAAAATATTTTCATATTATACTTCTGAATATGAAGAATTATTTAATCAAATAAAATGGATTGATGCGGATATTTGTGATATATATTCGATTTTAGAGGCTTTGGAAGGCATAGATACAGTTTATCATTGTGCCGGATTAGTAACATTTAATAAAAAACACGAAAAGGAATTGTTTAAAATAAATGTAGAAGGAACGGCTAATATTGTTAATGCTTGTTTAGAAAAAAACATACGTGCATTATGTCATGTAAGTTCTATTGCTGCAATTCATAATCCTGATATTACTAATAACATTAATGAAAGTGTGTACTGGAAATCAAGTCCAAATGTTGGTAATTATGCTATTAGTAAATATAATGGCGAAAGAGAAGTTTGGCGAGGAATTGAAGAGGGATTAAATGCTGTAATTGTTAATCCATCTATTGTACTTTCTCCAGGTTTGTGGAATCAAAGTTCGGGTAAATTATTTGATATTTGTTTTAAGGGTTCGCCGTTTTACACAAATGGAAAAAGTGCAACTGTTGATGTAGTTGATGTCACGAATTGTATGATCGAACTAGTTGAAAAAAAGCATTTCAATAACCGATATATTTTAGCTGAAAATAATTATTCATACAAAACAATTTTAAATAAAATACATTCTGAATTTGGGAAAAAATTACCGAAAATTTTGGCTACAAAGTTTTTGTTAATGGTTGCTGATATTTTTGAATCTATACGTTGTAAAGTTACAAATGCCGAACCTCTAATTACGAAAGAGTCCGCAAAATCGAGTTTAGATATTAATTCGTATTCTAATTCTAAAATTAAGAATGCAATTCAATATTCATTTAAACCGCTTGATGAAAGCGTTAAATTTATATGTTCGTGTTATTTAAAAGATATGAAATAATGAAATTGAAATTAGTTGCATATTGTTTGTTTACTGCTGTAATAGCTTTTTTTGCAAGTACTTGTTCTACTTCAAGTAAGGCAATTGTGAGTTCAAATAATAATGTGGTAGTCGAAAAAGAAATAATTAAATCCCCTGAAATTATTGTCAAAGAAGCTCCTAAGATAAATTATATACCTGATTCAATTTCTGAAATAACAATCAATTTAGTAGGTGATTTAATGTGTCATTTACCACAAACCAAAAATGCAGAAATTAGCAATGGCGTTTATGATTTTAAACCAAGTTTTGAATATATTAAGCCTTTTTTACAAAACGCAGATTTAACCATTGGTAATTTAGAAACTACCTTTGCTGGAACTTCTCAAGCTTATGCTGGTTACCCTGCATTTAATTCTCCTGATGCCTATTGCGAAGCATTAAAAGATGCAGGATTTGATTTTTTAGTAACTGCAAATAATCACAGTATGGATACTCGAGAATCTGGTTTATTAAGAACAGTTGAGGTTATTAAAAAGTATAATTTAGGATATGCTGGAACCTATTTAAGTCAAGAAGATCATGATTCTCTTCGAATTCTTAATATAAAAGGAATTAAATTGGGTATTTTAAATTATACTTATGGCACTAATGGATCTTACCCTACTGATGCTCATAATTATATGCTTAATGTGATTGATTCTGCTGGTATTACGAATGCGGTTAAATCATGTAAGAAATTAGGAGCTGATGCTATTTTGGTGTTTTATCACATCGGAGTTGAAAATATTTCGGAACCTACAATTGCCCAAAAAAATGCTGTAAAATATGCGTTAGATGCAGGGGCAAATATTGTTATTGGAGCACATCCTCATGTAATTGGGCCAACCACAACTCAGTTTTCGAAAGCTATAAATGATACTGTTTTTATTGCTTATTCTTTAGGTAATTTTTTGTCAAATCAGTATTGGAGATATACGGATGCTGGTGTTATTTTGAAATTAACGATTCAAAAAAATGTTACAAAAAATACCACGTCCTATAAAAATGCCAGCTATTGTCCTACTTGGGTTTACAGAGGAGATGGAGTGAAAAAAATGCACATCTTATTTCCTGCAGAATGGGCGACAGATAGTTTAAAATTACCAGAATATTTAAATGCAAATCACAAACAAAAAATGAAAGAAGCATTAGAGGATACGAAGAATATTTTAACAAAATACAACCCACTTATTTTATTGAATTCTGTTAAATAATTGAATTAATTTAATAGTCTATTTGTCAAAAATCAGGGCATCGAAAAAAAAAATAAAAAAGTTTTGTTTGTTTCAATAAAACTGTATATTAGTATATTATAAACTGTAGGTATTTTTAGAAAGAAGATTTTATGCACATAGCAATTGCCGGTAATATTGGGTCAGGAAAAACAACATTAACTTCATTGTTAGCTAAACACTATAAATGGACTCCGCATTACGAAGATGCTGATGACAACCCTTATTTAAATGACTTTTACGATGATATGCAACGTTGGTCATTTAATTTACAAGTGTATTTTTTAAATGCTCGTTTTGGCCAAGTTCAAGAAATTAGAAATGGAAAACAAAAGGTTGTTCAAGATAGAACGATCTATGAAGATGCGTATATTTTTGCCCCAAATTTGCATGCAATGGGTTTAATGACAACCCGCGATTACGATAATTACTTTAACCTTTTTAAATTAATGGATAGCCTTGTTAAGGCTCCTGATTTAATAATATATTTAAGAGCATCTGTTCCTACTTTGGTAAAACATATTCAAAAAAGAGGAAGAGATTATGAAAATTCAATTCGTTTAGATTATTTAAAAAGATTAAATGAGCGATACGAAGCATGGATTACAACTTATGAAGGTGGTAAAGTTTTAATAGTTGATATTGATGAAATTAATTTTTCTGAAAGCAAAGAGGATTTAGGGAAAGTAATTAGAATGATTGATGCAGAAGTAAACGGTTTATTTAAATAGAAATTTGAGCCAAGATAAACATAACGAGAAAGAATTTGTTCAAGAGCAGTATGAGAAACTGCTTGAGGATACTAAGCAACACGAGAGTGTATTGGTAACTCATATTGGCGAATTAACTCAAAGTGTTATTTCAACCCTGGAAAGTAGCGTAGAGGAAAAAATCACCTCTCTCGAAATTCCCAAAGGACCAATTAAGAAAATATTTTTTATTAGCGTTGAAACCCTACAAAATATGCTTATTCATGGGCATAAAAATAATAGTGGAGAACAACATAATTTCTTTATTTTAGCTAAAAATGGTGTTAAGGTAAATGTCATTTCAGCTAATTTAATTTCAAATTCTGCTATTCCATTTCTTGAAAAACAGATTCATACTATTAATTCTTTTGAAGATGAAAAAGCGTTAAAAGCTTATTATCTAGAGCATTTAGAAAATAATACAATGAGTGATAAGGGAGGCGCAGGCCTTGGATTTATTACTATTGGCATGAAAAGTGGAAACAAATTAAAAACTGATTTTAAGAAAATTAATGATAATTATTCATTATTTACCTTAACATCTACTATTGGAATAGTATAAAAATTTTGTAGATTATTATTTTTGAATTAGAATTAAGAAAGTTTTTTAACCGAAAAATAACCTTCATTTTCAATTAATAAATTTATCCCAGATTTTCTGCCTTTTTCTATTAATCCAAATTCGTTTTCAATACCTAAAAATTTAGCGCCATTATACGTTGACATTTTCAAAAGTGTTCCAAGTGCTATATTAGGAAATAGTTTTTTAATTGAATTAATTTCTTCAATAATTGATAAAGTATAATTACTAGCTAAACTATCTGTGCCTAAAGTCATTTCACAGTTTTCGGAAATTAATAAATCAATATTCGGTAACGTATTTTCTATATGCAAATTAGCATTTGGACATAAGCACCAAAACAAGTGTTGATGGCATTTTTTTGCGAAAATCACATCATCAATACTTGTAAATGTATTATGAACTAACAACGTATTTATGTTTTTATTAAAAGAGTTTAAAAAACTTTGCAGACTACTAATATGCGTTGCTTTAAAAAAATCAATATTAATATTTAAAGCTTTATAGAGCTCTAAAAAATCCCCTGATTTAGAAATAAAAAAATTATTTTCGGCATTGCTTTCTTGGTTATGGATACTAGTTGGTTTTTTTAAACTAAAACATTCGTTTGAAATCAGATTAATCAATTCTTTTGACGCAGTATATGGTGCGTGTGGAGCAAGGGAAGATGATAAATTAAGGATTTTAAAATCATTTAATAAATCAATTCCTGTCTTAAATACTGTTTCTGATTTTTGTGGATTTAGCCCAATTAATTCTACAAATGTGTGGTAGTAAATGGGGGATTTTGCTTTAATTTCTTTAGAAATATTAGAATTACTGATGTCGCCGACGGCTACAATACCTTGTTTAAACATTAAAGTATCAGCCAAGGCCATTGCCTCTTTTTGTTCTTCAACACTTGCTAAATTTCTTTTTTTAATAATATCCAGAGCAAAATTTACTATCCCTGTTTTTTGGTCAATTTGATTTTTTAAATGACTTAATTCTAAGTGACAATGAGTGTTTATAAAACCAGGCGAAATTATGCCTTCAAAATGTTCAATATTGCTTGGATCTGTTGTATTTGAGTCCATTAAATCGATGATCTGGTTTTTATCATCTAAAACAATTACTGAGTTAGGATTTAAAAAATCTTTTCCTGAAAAAATATGATTAGCGGTAATATAGCGCATGATTTGTTATATGAAATCTGATCATAAATTTAATATAAATATCTATTGAAATCACATGCTTAAAATTAGTATTTTAGAAACTCTATTTTAAAGATGAATACAATAACTAAAATAATATTAAAAAATAACTATACAGTTTATATTAGTATATTTTTACTTCTAGTTTTACTTTACGGAAAAAGTTTATTCTTTGGTTTTTCTCCAATGGATGAACAATGGCTTATTGTAAAAAACGTCCCAAACCTAACTGGTACCAAGTCAATTATTGATGCCTTTACCAAGCCAACATTAGGAATTTATTATAGACCATTTTTCTTATTATCCTTTGTTTTAGATTATAGGATTGGACAATTGTCTCCATTTTATTTCCATCTTTCAAATTTAATTTATCATTTTATTTTTTGTTGTTTGTTTTTTCGATTCTTAACACTCTTTTCTGTTTCGAAGCAAACCACATTTGTTTTTGTTTCAATTTTTATTTTTCATCCATTATTGCTGCATTCAGTAGCGTTAATTCCTGGCCGTAATGATTTAATATTTGGCGTATTCGCATTAAGTTCAATAATTTGTTTTACACAATATTTAAAAAGTTTTAGAATAAATTTATTGGTGCTCCATTTTTTGTTTTTTATATGCGCACTTTTAACAAAAGAAAATGCAATTACTTTACCTTTCATTTATCTCTTTTTATATTATATTACTATCAAACCTATTAAAAAGCAATTAGTTGTATTTGTATTATTTTGGATAGCAATTTCTATGTCATGGTTTTTGTTAAGGAAAAACATTGTAAGTGTTATCCCTTTGTTTAGTTCTAATTGGTTGCTTATTATTAAGAATTTCACCTTTGCAAATTTTGTTTTTTTAGGGAAAATTTTATTTCCAATTAATTTATCTGTATTTCCAACCCTACAAAATTCAGGGCCTATTTATGGAATCATTAGTTTTGTAATAATTATATTGGCTTGGCTTAAAGTTGGTGTGAAATCAAAAAAAATAGCCCTTTTCGGACTCTTTTTATACTTTATTTTGCTTGCAATTCCAACATGGTTTGGTTCAGTAAATAGTGGCGGCGAGCATCTTGAAAGTAGAATGTACACATCATTAATCGGCATATTTTTATTTATTTCTCAATTAAAAATAAAATGGGAATCAAAAAATGTGAAATATGTTTTGATCTTAATTTTTATTGGTTTTGGAATAAAAACAATTGTAAGAATGAATATTTATAAATCTGAAATATCTTTTACTGAAGCTGGGTTGAAAGATGCTCCTGACTATTATTTATTTCAAGTTCAAAAAGCTGATTATGAATATGACCATAAAAACTTTAAAGAGGCGATTACCTATTATACTAATAGTACACATTTAAGGCCTGATAAAGCGGAAATATATAACAACAGAGCAAATGCCTATGTTGCATTAAATATGAATGCTGAGGCAATAAAAGACTTCAATACATCTTTAGAGCTTGAAGGGTTTAATGAAGTAATTGTTATAAATAGATGCTTGTCTTATTTTGCCTTAGGTGATTTAGATAATGCAATGAACGATTTAATTACTCTAAAAAAATGTTGTACTAGGATAATTCCACCGAATCTAGAAAAAGATCTTACCGATAAATGGATTAAGAAAGAAATTAATAAATTAAATGGTTTGATTGATAATGAACCAAAAAATGACCTCAATTATTTTATCAGGGCTAAGCGTTTTTTAAATATAAACCGCTATGAAGATGCTCGAAAAGATATTGAAATGGCTTGTTTGTTAAATCCTAATAATAGCGAATATAAAACTGTTTTAAGGCAAATGAATAATATTCAAAATTATAAATAATAAGATTGAGTTTTATCTTTAACTTTGTACATTATTAAAATGGAAACTAAAAAAGATATTCGCGCACTATCTCTGTCAGAAATAACAGATATACTAAAGCAAAAGGGTGAAGCTACGTTTAGAGCCAAGCAAATCTATGAATGGCTTTGGCAAAAAACAGCTCATACGTTTGATGATATGAGTAATCTTTCAAAACCTTTACGAGATTGGTTAAATCAAACTTTTGTAATTAATGCTGTAATAATTTCTGACCAACAAGTAAGTAATGATCGTACAATTAAATGTGCTATGAAGTTGCACGATGGTAATGTTGTTGAAAGTGTATTAATTCCTACAAAAACACGCATGACGGCTTGCATCTCGTCGCAAGTGGGCTGCAGTTTAACCTGTGCTTTTTGTGCAACAGGTAAATTAAAACGTCTTCGTAATTTAAATGCGGATGAAATTTATGATCAAGTTGCTTTAGTTAAAAATTTAGCTGAAACAAAATATAACCAACCACTTACAAATATTGTATATATGGGTATGGGCGAGCCATTGCTTAATTATGCAGAAACAATTCGTTCGGTTGATCGTATTACTTCACCTGATGGTTTAAATATGAGCCCAAGCAGAATTACAGTTAGCACGGCTGGTATTGCAAAGATGATTATGAAATTAGGTGATGATAATGTGAAGTTTAATTTAGCACTTTCTCTGCATGCAGCTAATGATGAAAAACGCAATCACATTATGCCAATTAATGAAACTAATACTTTAGATAGTTTAGAGGAGGCTTTAAATTATTTTTACCACAAAACTGGTTCACGAGTAACGTTTGAATATATTGTGTTTAAAGATTTTAATGACGGAATTCAAGATGCAAAAGAATTGGCCGATTTCTGTAAAAAAACAACAGCAAAAGTTAATATTATTGAGTATAATCCAATAGATGACGGTGAATATAAACAAACAACACCTGAACGTTTAGATGCATTTGTCCATCATTTAGAAACAAAAGGTATTATTGTAAATGTTCGAAAAAGCAGAGGCAAGGATATTGATGCAGCATGCGGACAATTAGTCAATAAAAACAAATCGGCTAGTCAAGTCTTCAAATAGTTTTTAGTTTTGTATTTACTGGGCGTATCCCAGCCCAAATAGGTAGGCTGGGTCAGGCTTTCCATTACAATCTTTTTTTGTGAAAAACAAAAAAAAGGATTTTCATTTCAATCCATTACGCATACAAAATCTTCACAAACTATTATATTTTAACCTTATATTTACGCTACTTATTAAAACATGAGTTCACCTGTAGATCAAATAAAAGCGCCGATTAACAAACACATGGATGAGTTTGAAATTAAATTCAAACAATCCATGAAGAGTAGTGTGCCTTTATTAGATAAAATTACAGGATACATTGTAAAAAGAAAAGGAAAACAAATTAGACCCATGTTTGTGTTTTTAAGCGCACAATGCGTTGCGCCAATAAATGAAAGTACTTATAGGGCAGCTTCTTTAATTGAATTGCTGCATACCGCAACCTTGGTTCATGATGATGTGGTTGATGATAGTAACGAACGCCGCGGCTTTTTTAGTGTAAACGCACTTTGGAAAAATAAAATAGCTGTTTTAATTGGAGATTTTTTATTATCAAGTGGTTTGTTACTTTCCCTCGATAACAATGATTTTCATTTACTTAAAATTGTTAGTAATGCAGTTAGAGAAATGAGTGAAGGTGAATTACTTCAAATAGAAAAAGCTCGAAAACTTGATATTTCTGAAGAAATTTATTTTGAAATTATAACAAAAAAAACGGCAACACTTATCGCAGCGTGTTGTTCAGCTGGTGTTGCTTCGGTTAGTGAAGATAAAGAATTGATTAAAACTTTTCTTGATTTTGGAACTTTTACAGGAATCGCTTTTCAAATAAAAGATGATTTGTTTGATTTTGGTGATGACACGTCTATTGGAAAACCTACTGGTATTGATATTAAAGAAAAAAAAATGACCTTGCCATTAATCTATGCACTTAATAATAGTACTTGGTTAGAGAAAAGAAAAATTATTAACATTGTAAAAAACCATAATGATAACCCTAAAAAAGTATCAGAAGTAATTGCTTTTGTTATTGAAAAAGGCGGTATACAATATGCGGAAAAAATAATGCAAGATTATAAAAATAAAGCCCTTTCTTTATTGGAACCGCTTCCAGATAGCCCATCAAAACAAAGTTTAATACAGCTAGTAAATTATTCAATCGAAAGAAAAAAATAAATTCTATATA
>JBBQKU010000019.1:0-71316 GCA_038327195.1 Bacteroidota bacterium
TACTATAGTTATTAGTTATAATTGTTTTGAAAAATAATTACTAACGAAAGTATGTTGCTCTTTATCCGTCATCTTATCTGCTGATAGTGTTTCGATTTTAATTTTATCAAAAAGATGATTTGATTTTAATGAATTATGAAGCTCTGCTTTTGCATTAGTTGGTCCAAAAATAATAACATTATCATAGTGTATTATTTCTTCTCCTAATGCTTTATAGTATCCTGATTGTTGATGCTGCTCTTTGTTGTGCATCAAGTTTTCATTTTTACTTAAAGTTTCTTCTTTTATTTTATGCGAGAATTTTGATGAAATAGTCTTTTTTTCAAAACCATCGATTGAAAATTCTATTAAATGAGCATTTTCATGATCCATCCAAATACCTAATCTTTTTTCTGCTGACATTCTCTATTATTTTTAGTGATTATATTATACTCATCAAAGATGAACTTATTCCTTTTTTATATGTTATGTTATTATTTATAAACCTTACACATTTCACATATTTATCGCTATTTTTTTTCTTTTTCTCTTGATTTCTTCTTTTTAAAGTAGCCACGTAATAAAAAATTGTTGCCAGCTGCATCCATATTTTGTTTAAACCCACCAGCACCTTGTTTAATATTTATAATAGTTTGGTCTAAATCTTCAGCAAAAACTGTATCCATAAAAAGTTTACCTATCGTTCCTTTTCCTGAACGTATGTTTCCCATAATTATTGATAAATCTTCAGTAATATAAGCAGCATTATTGGTAGTTGCTTTCAAGTCTATTAAAATATCATCCATGCTAACAGGAACACTTGTTTGAATAACATCATTGTTTTGTATCTGCTTTTGGGTAATAGTACCAGGAATAATAATAGCTACTTTGTTACCCATTAATCCATCAGATCCAATAGTTATTTTAGCATCTTTCTTAATAAATTTCCTAGTCGCTTCGTCAATACTAAAATCAACTTTTACTGCTGTATCCGAAACAATCTCAATATTTTCAATTATCCCAACATTTATACCTGAAAAGCGTACATTGTTGCCAACTTGTAAGCCATTCACATCTTTAAAAATTCCACTTATTTGGAATGTTTTACTAAATAATTGTTGTTTGTCACCTATAAAATAAATTCCAGCTATTAATAAAAATAAGCCAGCTGAAACAAATATTCCTAATTTAATTTTATGTCCATTGTCTTTTTGCATAAGTTTTGTTTTAATTATTTATTTAAAATAAGCTCGTACTTCTGGATTTTCTGAATTTTTCAATTCCTCATAAGTACCTTCAGCAGCGCATACTCCTTCTTGTATTACTATTATTCTATCAGCAGTTATTTTTGCACATGAAATATCATGCGTTATAATAATAGACGAAGTATTATATTTTTCTCTCATATTTAAGATTAGAGTACTAATTTCTTCTGATGTAATGGGATCTAATCCAGTAGTTGGTTCATCATATAGCATTATTTTTGGCTTTAAAATTAGGGTACGTGCCAAACCTATTCTTTTTCTCATACCACCAGAAAGCTCAGATGGCATTTTATCTATTGCCTCTAATAGCCCAACATTTTCAAGTGCTTCTTTAACCAAAGTGTCTTTTTCTTCGTTTTTTATTGAGTGAGAATTACGAAGTGGAAATTCTAGATTCTCCCTAACTGTCATGGAATCATATAGTGCAGCACTTTGAAAAAGAAAACCGATTTTTCTGCGAAGATCATTTAATTTATTATCTTCTAATTCAAGTATTTCTTCACCTAGTACATTTAGTGTTCCCTCATCAGGTTCAATTAATCCTACTATGCATTTTATTAAAACTGATTTTCCGCTCCCTGATTTTCCTAATACTACCAAATTTTCTCCTTGACCAAGAGAAATATTAAAGCCTTTCAATACACTATTATTTCCAAAACTTTTTTTAAGATTTTTTATTTCTATAACTACTTCAAGAGATTTGCTTTTGTCTTCAGATGCAGTAGATGATTGCGATTGATTAGGTTCTGTTTTCATAGTTTATGGTTATGAATATAAACTAGTGATTTGTACAGCTATCATATCAATTACAAATATGAGTAGTGAACTAATTACTACTGCCGAATTTGCTGATGCTCCAACGCCTTCTGTACCTTTATCTGAATTGTATCCTTTATAGCAACCGATTAATCCAATTGCAAATCCAAAGAAAAATGTTTTTGTAATTGCAGGTAAAACATCTATGAAATCAAGTTTTTGAAATACTTGAGCAAAAAATAAAGTAAAACTTACATCACCATTTATATTGATCGCTAAAAATGAACCTACCAAACCAATTGCATCTGAAAAAATCACTAATACTGGTAACATGAGCGTTGTTGAAAGTATTCTAGTAACTACAATATATTTAAAGGGATTAATTCCTGAAACTTCCATCGCATCAATTTGCTCAGTTACTTTCATAGAAGCTAATTCTGCTCCAATTCCAGAGCCTACTTTTCCTGCGCAAATTAAGGCCGTTATCACTGGTCCAATCTCTCTAATGAGGGAAACAGAGACCATTGCAGGTAGCCATGATTCTGCACCAAAAGTTGCTAAAGTTGGTCTTGATTGAATAGTTAGGACTAATCCCATAATAAACCCAGTAATACCAACTAAGGGTAACGATTTATACCCAACGATATAACATTGTTTTAAAACTTCATTTAATTCATGAGGAGATTTAAAAAGATTTTTAAAAAATCTTATCGTGAACTGACTAATAAGTGTCATCTCTAAAAAAAAGTTAGTAAATACCAAAAACGCCTTACGCTTTGGTAATTCTTCAGTTTTTACGTTTTCTTTTGGAGATGTATTTGTTATGTCCATATCAGATTTTTAATTCAAATATCTTCTTAATGTCCATGCAATAGTTTCGTGTTCAACCATTAATCCAGTTAAAAAATCAGCGGTACCTGCATCATGCAATTTATCGCTACATGTATCAACTAATTTTCGTAATTCAATAATGATAGTTTCATGATCTTCTAAAAGTTCTTTTAACATGTCTTTTGAATTTGGATATTTATTGGGATGCTCTTTAATAGCAGATAATTTCCCAAATTCATTCATAGTACCAATAGTTTTTCCACCTAATTTACTAATTCTCTCAGCTACTAAATCAATTGATTCTTCAATTAATTTATACTGTCCTTCAAATAATTTATGTAACTCCATAAAACTTTCTCCACAAACATTCCAATGGAATTTCCTAGTTTTAGTATAGAGTGTTACTTGGTTTGCTAATACACTTGAAAGCAATTCTGTAATTGCTTGTAATTTTTTTTCAGATATTCCAATGTTTGGTTTCATACTATTTATTTTATGTAAATTAATTATTTTATTTATTTTACAAATATGAATATATATTAGAGTTAATATATTACACAAATCATTGAGTAAGTTACATCATTCACATATTTAAAAAAATGAAGAAAATCATTTCGATCTTCTCCATTTAAATAAGTATTATTCAAAAATAATTCCTAATGAATAAGCATTCGTCAAATATAGATTTAACGGTACTTTTAGCCTTTTAATAAAATAAAATAAATAGAAACTTATTATTTACTAAATAAATAAAATACGAAATAAAAGAAGCCATCTTGTAATAAGATGGCTCTGATTGAAACATGAATGTTAATTGTATTTTAATTAATTTACAATAACTAAATATTTTGATATACTCCAAAATTTAATTGGATCTGTAATTTCAATACTATTTATGAGTTTACCGGTTTTATTAAAAGTATATGAATCTTCTGGATGTGTAGTAACAATTTTTATACTTTCACTATTAACAGCAATTCTACTCTTTAAAGTAAAATCAATTTTAGTAAATAACGTATTATCCATGTTTTCATTTAATTTAAATGTTTTTCCAATACCTAACAAACCACCTTTTTTATCAATTAAACTGCATTTTTGCAATGCTTTTGAAGTGCCAATAATATAATAGGCTGTATGCATTTCAGTTATAGCATAATCAATTATATCTGCCTGTATCATATTTTGATTAGATAAATTTTCAATATCAATTTGTAATGCTTCAACCTGTGTATTAGCTAAATTTAATTTTTCATTTAATTCTTTTAATTCAATAAACTTTTGCTTTAACTGGTTATTTAAACTTTCAATAGCTTTTTGTAAGAGCTTGTTGTGTTTGCCTGTAGCATTAATTTTTTGATTCAATTTTTTTAACTTTTCTGTATTCGAATTCATTAATTCATTAATTGCTTTAATTTCTAAATTAATTCGTGTTTTTTGGCTTAAATTTAAATCATTTGTTTTGTCAGAATTAGCTAATATAATATGTTGCTTAGCGCTTACAGAATCTAAATTACGCTCTACTTCCGTAAATGAATTTATGAACTCTATTTCCGAATTTTCTTTTTCATCTATAATGGATATTAATGAGTCTCTTTCGCGAATAACGTGTTCGTCGGTTTGAGGATTTTTACATGATGCTAATAGTACTAAAGCTATTGCTGAGTTAATTATTATTTTATTTTTCATATGTTGGTTTTATTTAAATTTTTATTTTTTATTAAATTCACTCTTGTATTGTTATTAGTATCAATTATTAAAATTATTTTTAGTTTCAAAAAATTAAAGTATCAATTGAATAAGTATGCCAAGATACTGGCACTATAAGTAAAAATGTAAGAAGTACCAATCTGATAAGCACATGTTTAGTATCCCATAACGGTGTGTTTATGCAAAATGCAAATGTTGCTAATATTAAGTTCAATCCGAGCAAATAAAGAGCGATGTATTCATAAAAACCGAAAATGAGCATAAAGCCACCTATTAATTCTGAATATGATGTAAACCAAGCTATACAAGCACTTATAAATTTTGGAATTCCTTTATTAGCAAAAGAATTTTGATATGTTGTAATAACTGTACTAATTTTTAAATTAAATACGGCATCATAGCCCTGAAAAAAGAACAGTATACCTAATATTACCCTTGCAATAAAGACAGCAATTTCCTGATGATGTTGAATAATTGTTTCCATTTTATTAATATAAATTTGACACTATTTTTTGTGATTGTTCTATTAACAAATTATTATCTAAAGCCCAAATACCTGGCGTTTTCCATGCAATACGTTCGGCTTCTTCTTTTTCAAAAATTGAATTTACTGAACCAAATAAGGTTACCTTATTTTCATTTACATTAACTTCAATTTTTTTATCATCAATTAAAAAACTACGAGATATCGCATTTTCTATGCTTGTTTTTTCAACTATACTTTGATTTTCAGGTATAATCGTAATATTATTTGAAACGCCTTTTACGCCTTCCAAATCAACTAATGTGTTTTTTGCAGCTACTTTCTGGAAATTCCAGTTCAATTCTCCTTCCAATGTTATCCATCCATCCTCAACTTTAATTTTAATTTTATCATTGGGAATTCTCCAATTGTTTTTTATTGCTTTTATAACCTCTGTTGCAATATCATTATCATTTACTTTAGTTAAGTTCTCAAAACTTATTTTTATATCTTCAACAACTACTTTTACGCCTTCTACATTCTTAGTAGCGTTTTCCGCTTCCATTTTTTTAGCATAATTGTCAACCGTTCCTGTTAATGTAACAACGCCATCTTTTGCCGTAACGCCAATCTCTGCGGCACTTAATAATGGCTCCCATTTAATGGCTTCCTGTACACTATTTTGCAATTCTTCGTTTGTTATCATGTTATTTTAATTTAAATTGTTACAATAATTTTATATTACAAAGATGTTTATCATAAAAACCTAAGTGCTACACGCATTTTACTTTTGATTGTAAAATTCACACATTTAGGCATTACTTTTTTCTTCAATTCAATTAGTATTTAATCATAGAGCATTTTCGACAGAATGATTGTAATTACTCTAGTTTTGACCTTAATTGTAAACTACTCATTGCTCTTATTTCCTGCCAAACAACACTTCCATTATGGTATAATATTAAAACAGGTAAACTATTAATTTCGAATTTATCTGAGAGCTCTTTGGAATCATCTGTATTTACTCGTAGTATTTTTATTTTTTTATAATCCATTTCAATTCCATCAATGATTGGTTTCATTTTAATACAAGCCATGCACCATGATGCATTGAAATACACTAATACGTATTCATTCGAGTTAATTATTTTTTTGTATTTAATCAAAGAAATTTTTTCATGTTCGTTTTGTTGAGGCAGATTATAACCATATATAATAAGTAACACAATCAATATAATTGGAATTCCAATTATAAAATAGAGTTTATCTATTTTCATGTTTTTTTAAATGATTTGGTTTATTAAAATTACTTTTTAGGTTTTATATCACTCATTTGTTTTTCATTTACATACAACAATGTACTTGGAAACATTTGCATCGTACCTCTCAATAAATTACATTTGGATGGGTCACCATCACACATTTCAATAGATTTTACCATCATCATCTTACTCATGTTTGTATCTTTCGCTATCATCTCTAATAATCCATTTATCATTGAAGAATCTTGAATAATATTATCTTGTATTAAGTTTTTACATTTATCGTTACTCATCATTATTTGCACCATTTCATTGGCCAGAGCATTATTATTGGCCACCTCAAGCATTAATTTTTTTCGTTCAGATTGAGATGTTAAACATTGGTCCATCGTCTGCCTATTCTCGCAAGAACTAGTAAATAGTATAATTACTGAACTTAATGTAATTAGTGATTTTGTTTTCATTTTCTTTTATTTTTAACAAAAATGAGAAATATCAATTTCAAATGTGTTACAGTTTTATTTATATTTATTACACTATTCACACATTAAAATAAAAAACCCTTTACAATTATATAATTGTAAAGGGTTAGAAAATGAATGAATTGAAAATTATTTTTTTATTACAATAAATTCAGTTCTTCTATTTTTTTGATGCTCTTCTTCCGAGCAAGTTGATAATTTTTCACCATCGCATGAACAGTCATTCACTAATTTTGATTTACCATAACCTTTTCCTGTAATACGCTCAGGTTTTGTAATTCTTTTTTTAATATAATTAACAGTTGCTTTCGCTCTTTTATCAGATAGAATTTGATTATAAGCTTTAGATTCTCTACAATCTGTATGCGCACCTAATTCAATTTTCATATTAGGATATTCATTCATTATGTTTATGATTTTTTTCAATTCTGGTTCAGCATCAGGTCGTATTGCATATTTATCTAAATCAAAATATATGACTTCAAGATTAATTACTTTAGCTAAATCTACTCCTTCTTTTATTGTTTCCTTCTCTTTTTCCTTCTCTTTTACTTTTTCTTTTTTAAGTAAAATGACATCAGCTATCACTATTAATTCTTTACCAAGAGTATTTGCATCACTTTCTCCATTACTATATCCATCATGTTTACCAATAAGCTTATATTGCTTATTAGTAATCACTGAAAATGTATAAGCTGCATTACTTTTTGTGGTTACTGTATCAATTATTTCACCTTTTTCACCTAATAAAATAACAAATGTATTTGGAACACTATTACCATTAATGTCTTTAGCTGTGCCTTTTAATATTTTACCTAAATCAATCCATTTCAAAAATTCAACCGAATAAATATCATCATCGCCTTTACCACCTTCTCTATTTGAAGAAAAATATCCTTTATTTGTTTTACTATCAACAATTGCAGAAAAATCATCAAACCTAGTGTTTAAAATAGCCCCAGCATTATAGGCATCGTCAAAACCTGAACCATTTACAGGCGCAATAAAAATATCTAAACCACCTAAGCCAAAACGACCATTTGATGCAAATAATAGTTTGCCATTATTTTCTGATAAAAATGGAAATGTTTCATCGCCTTCTGTATTAATTTTAGCTCCTAAATTTTCTGGTTGATTCCATTCACCTTTATCATTTTTAGTTGTTTTATAAATATCAGCTCCACCTAATCCTCCAGGCATATTACAAGTGAAATACATGGTTTTTCCATCAGCAGATAAACAAGGATGGCCTACTGAATAATTATCGTTATTATGGTTAAACGGAATTGGAGTTGACCATTTTCCGTCTACATAACTGCTAAAATATATTTGAAGTTCAACCATTTTATCTTCACTTTTGTCATGGTAATGATTTCTCGTAAAAGCAACGTAAGTTCCTTCTTTATTAAAACTAGCTGGTCCATCATGTAATTTTCCATCTAAGCCTTTTTCAAAAATGGAAGGCTTATTTAATTGATTATCTTTTATCTCAGACGAATACATATTCAAATATGGTTTTCCGTTCCAATTAGAAGTTCTTTTAATCATCTTTGCTTGAGCTCTAGTAGAAGCAAAAACTAAACTAGTTTTGTAATAACAGGTTCCAAAATCTTGCGCTTCTGAATTTACATCTAAATTTGTTAATTTGTATTTTCCATCATCTTTTAATAAGTCAGCGAATTCTGCTTTATGAAGTTGATAGTCCATAGCACGCAAATCAGTTGGTTTCAATGAATAAAATTTGTCCAAACATATAAATGCACGCTCATACTTATTATTAGATTTTAAAATCATGGCATATTTAAAATAATCTTCTGGCAAAACTCCTGTAGGTAAGCTAACTAATTTTGCATAAGCAATTTCAGATTCTACGTCCTGATTCATATTATGATAGGCTTCTGCTAAATGGCGTTGCCCTTCAGTTGTAAGGTTTTTTTCTTGCTCATACGATACAATTGCATCGTCATAAGCATACTTAAAGCTATACTTATCACCTTGTATTTCTTTTCTTGATTTTTCTTGTGCTGTAGAACTTATGCTAAATCCTATGCATAAAATTGCTGGTATAAATAATTTTTTCATTTTATAGTTTTGTATAGATTAAAAATATCTTGGTGTATGTATTTGTTTTTTGCTTGAGTAAATAAAATCATATCTCAACATTATTTCATGACTTCCTTGATGATATTTAAAGTTTTGAAGCCCATAAGAATAATCATACGAATAACCAATATGAAATTGTTGAGTTACATCTAATCCTACTAATAATCCAGCAGCATCACCGGTTCTATACATAGCGCCAATTAAAACTTTTTTCATAATTAAGAAAGATGCTGTAACATCTGCTTGAACAGGAGCCGCAGCAGTTACTTTAACCAAAGTTGTTGGTTTAAAGTCTAAATTATTACTAAGTTTTATCATAGTACCTGCTATGAAAAAATAATGCCTCTGTTCTTTTCCAGCCAACGTGTTAGCAGCTGTTTGATTTAGGTCGGAATAATTATTTTGTATAATTTTCGGAACTGATAAACCTGCATAAAAACGTTCTCTAGAATAATACGCACCAAAACCAAAGTTTGGTGTGAAACGATTATTAACATTGTTTTGAAATGAAGGATCGTTTTGTTGATCTAATTGAACAGAACTTAAGTTCCCTTGAAACATATCCGCTCCAGCACTTAAGCCTAATGCTAATTTTGATTTTTTGTTTAACTTCATAATATAAGCAAAATCAACTACTGCCGACGTATTATTGGTTGGACCAATTTTATCGTTAGATATAGATAATCCAATCCCTACATGTTCATTTCTTAAAGGTGAATGCATTGTTAATGTTTGGCCAACAGGAGCACCTTTATAATTTACCCATTGGGAGCGGTGTAAAGCAGTTACCGTTAGGGCATCTCTGCTTCCTGCATAACCTGGATTAATAACTAACGTGTTATACATGTAGTGTGTATACATTGGATCTTGTTGTGCATTAATAGTTCCGCAGCCTATTAACATGACTAGAGGTATAATTGTTTTTTTGAAAGTTTTCATTTTTCTTTTTTTTAATGAGGATTATTTTTTTGACGAATTATCTATTTAAATAAATAGTTCCTTTAATTATTTTTGATCCATCTCCTAAGTCAATAACATAAAAGTAGGTTCCAGTTGGTAGAGCATCACCACCCATTCTTAAACCTTTAGAACATGATCCATCCCAAGTGTTTTTATATGGATTAGCTTCAAATATTTTATCTCCCCATCTGTTGAAAATTGTAAAATTGTTATTTGGGAATCTGTCAATTCCTCTAATAATAAATAAATCATTGATGTAATCACCATTTGGAGAAAATCCTTGAGGGATGTTAAAATCATTTTGAGTTATTTCAATTGGATATGTTACAACAGTCGAACTATTATTAATCAAATTTCCATCAATCTCATTTCCAATTACTGTAGCAGTGTTGGTGTAGCTCCCAGATGATTGAACTGTTGCCGTAATTGTTAAGCTTTCAGATGCCCCACTAATTAAATTACCAATTGTCCAAATACCTGTTGTATTATTATATGATCCAATTGTTGCATTAGATGATACATAAGTATATCCACTTTGTAATATATCAGTTACAACAACACCTGTTCCATTTAATAAACCATTATTTTTAGCTTTTATAATAAACATAACATTACTACCAACATTAGGATTAATCATATTAACTGTTTTAATGACACTTAAATCGTTATTTATGTTTATTGGATATGTTACAACTGTCGAACTATTGTTAAGCATATTTCCATCGGGCTCATTTCCAACTACTGTTGCTGTGTTAGTATAGCTTCCGGATGATTGAACAGTTGCAGTAATAGTTAAACTTTCTGATGCTCCACTAATTAAATTTCCAATTGTCCAAATACCTGTTGCATTATTATACGTTCCTATTGTTGCAATCGATGACACATAAGTATATCCACTTTGTAATATATCTGTTACAACTACGCCTGTTCCGTTTATTGATCCGTTATTTTTAGCTATTATCACAAACGTTACAGTATTACCAAAAATTGGACTAATAGTACTAACTGTTTTAATAACACCTATGTCGTTTGTACAATTATTTACAGTTAATGACACATTATTAGAAGTATCGTTAGGAGCAGCAGAGCTACTAACAATTACGTTATAATTAATTGCTGCATCAACTAATGCTGCTGGATTGATAGTTAAAGTAGCTGTAGTTGCACCTGAAATAGATCCACCATCTATTAGATTAATACTTCCTTTTCTCCATTGGTAACTTAAACCTGTACCTACTGCTGCTACTGAAAATGAAGCAGATGATCCTAAACATACAATTTGATTTGTAGGTTCTGTAATAATTAATGGAGGGAAAACACTTCCACATGTACCTAATGGTAAATAAGCATTGATTGCAGAAGTACTTAATGCTCCGGTTGTTGTTAAGGCTCTACCATCTAATGTCACTCCAGTGTTTAAATTGATCGCCCCATTATTACAAATGATTGTTCCTCTAAAAATAGAAAAGCTGTTTATTGAAACAGCGCCATCTACTAACCAGTATACATTTTTTGATAATGCACCATTCATTAATATCACTTTAGCGTAAGTGCTAGTTGTTAATGCCCCGTAAATTTTTATAACAAATATGGCATTTGCATTACCTTGTGCATTTAAATACAATGAATCTGTAAAGGCCGTTGCTCCATTCATCACATAGGTATGAGGAGTTAAAACTAAATTATTTCCAAATTGAACGGGGTACAATAACTCAATATCAAATGGCAAGGTATTAAGATATAAATAAGCTGTATTTAAATCAGTTGCACAAGCAGCAGTTGCCCCATCCGGAACACCATGAATTGCACCAACTACCAAAAGTGGATTGTAGCCTGTTACTGTTCCGTTATTGGTTCCTATGTCTCCTTTTACGTTAGTTACACCAACATTAGTTACTGGGCCATTAGTAGTAAACAACTCAAAACATTCTGCAGAACCAAGATTTGGTGCAATTGGTCCATTTAAAACTAAACTTCCGCATCCTATTGGTGTATATCCTAATAATCCTGAAACTGTAACTGCACCATTTGTTGACAATGCTCTTCCTTCTAATGTATCACCAGCATTCATATTAATTGCTGCATTATTTGCAATAAAAGTTCCTCTCATAGTTGCGCCTGCAGCTATATCGATTAAGCCTTCTATTTTCCAAAAAACATTACAAGCTTTTGTGCCATTAATTAATTTTATTTTCGATAAGGCATTTGCCGAAAATGCGCCTTGTATTTTAAAAATAAATACAGCGTTTGGATTGCCAAGCCCATCTAAAAATAAAGTTAAGTTTAAAGTTGCAGGAGTTGGTATTGAATATACCCCTGGATTTAAAATTTGACCATTACCTAAAAGAGGTGCGGGAAAAAAAGTTGGTACTGTTATATTTAATTGGTTGTACGCAATTAATAAATCAGTTACACATTGCGCACTTACTAAATCGTTGTCGTGCATTTGTCCATCAACATTTCCAAATGCTGTGCTTAAACCACTATTAGTTCCAACATTACCAGTTAAATGCGTTATGCCTACATTACTAACAGCTCCTACAGTTGTAAAGAGAACAAAGTTGGCTGCGGTTCCTAAAGTTGGTGCCTGCCCAAAATTTGCTTTAGGAAAAAATAAAATAACAAAGGTTGTTATTAGTAATAATTTACTTTTCATATTAATTAAATTTTAATTGTGAATTAATTTTCACGATACAAAGAAGACACAATTAAATGCCATTAGTGTTACATGATTATTTTGATTTATTGCATCATTCACACTATGAAAATTTATTTTTTTAATTTTTATCACGCATATTATTTACACTATTGATGTTGGTTTAAAACAAAAAACCCTCTATCAATAAATGATAGAGGGTTGATAAAAAAAGTAGTATTGTTATTGAGAAATTAATTTTCCTGATTGAGAAATATTATTATCACTAATTAATTTATAGAAATATAATCCAGTTGGTAAATTAGTTTCAAAAGTAGTTGTTTTTTCAGTTATGATTTTATTCATCACTAAAGATCCTGATGTATTATAGATATGCAATTCGCAATTATTTAAAACGGATATATTATTTACAACAATTGTTAACGCTTCTTTCATTGGATTTGGAAAAAACGAGACTACATTCTCTGTACTTTTAGAATCCAGATTTTGAATGTCAACTGTTGTACCACATGTTGTTGGAGGAATAGTTGTTGATATTGAATCAGTACTCAATGAACCATTTGTTGTTAAAACTCGTCCGCTAATTACAACTCCTTTGTTTATATTTACAGCGCCATTATTACAAATAATTGTTCCTTTAAAATTAGAAAAATTATTTATACTTACTGCTCCATCAACTTTCCAAAAAACATTTTTAGCTAATGTTCCATTTATCAACAATACTTTTGCATAAGTACTTGTAGATAATGCCCCATTTATTTTGATTACAAAAACAGCACTGCTATTTCCTAATGCGTTTAAATAAAGAGTATCGGTAAGTGTAGTTGCTGCATTCATTAAATAGGTATGAGGAGTTAATACTAAACTTCTTCCAAATTGAATTGGATATAATAATTCAATATCATAAGGTAATAAATTTAAGTAATTATATACGTTTAATAAATCGGCAGCACAAGCTGCTGTTGAACCATCAGGAATAGGGTGAATAGAGCCTGTAACATCTAAGGCATTATAACCAGTTGTTAAACCTACATTTGTACCAACATCTCCTACAAGGTGAGTTGTTCCAGTATTAGTAACCGAACCATTTCCTGAAAAAATTGCATAACAAGCTGTTGAAGCTAAATTAGGATAAGCTGGTCCGTTAAGAACCGGACTTCCACATCCAATTGGAGTATAAGCTAAAACGCCATCAACCGTAATTGCACCAGCAGTAGATAAAGCTCTGCCTTCTAATGTATCACCTGTATTCATAATAATGGCTGAATTATTTGCAATGATTGTCCCTTTCATAGAGGTTCCAGAAGCCATATCTACTAAGCCTTCAATTTTCCAAAACACATTACAAGCTTTAGTCCCATTAATTAATTTAACTTTTGAGCTTGCATTAGTAGAAAGAGGCCCTTGAATTTGAAATATAAACACTGCGTTTGGATCGCCAAGCCCATCTAATTTTAAATCTAAATTTAAAGTTGCTGCACTTGCTATTGAATATATTCCTGGAGTAAGAATTTGTCCGTTCCCTAATAATGGAGCTGGAAATAAAGTTGGAACAAGCGCATTTAATTGATTATATGCAATTAATAAATCAGCGGCACATGTTGCACTAGCTCCATTATTATCATTCATCACTCCATTTACATTTCCAAATGCTGTGCTAAAACCATTGTTTGTACCAACATTCCCTGTTAATTGAGAAATACCTGTGTTAGATAATGCACCATTAGTTGAGAATAATACAAAGTTTGCAACTGTTCCTAAAGTAGGAGCTTGTGCAAAATTTATATTTGGGAACGAAAATAAAGTAACCGCTGTTACAATATGTAGTAAGTTTTTTTTCATAATATTAAATTTAGTTTGTGAATTAATTTTCACTATACAAAATTGACATTCTTACTATGAAAAGAATTACACAAATCGTTTAATAAGTTACATGATTCACATATTATTGATACGAATAAAAAATATAATTAATGTTTATTTTTTGGATGTATGTTCTGTTTTTCTAAGATTACGCTTAAACTTATTTCTGGGACTTTTATTATTTAAATCAAACATTTTCTCATAAGCATCTGTCAAATCCTCTGGCCATTTATCTTTATAATTTATTTTATAATAAGAAAAGCCATTAAAAGGCACTTCATATTTTGTAGCTGTAAACATTACTCTATCAGATACATTTTCATTTTTAAAATAGGCAATAAAAGTTTTTTTTCTTTCGATTGAGAGTTTTTCAAATATCGTGTTTACTGAGTTAGAATCAATTAATTTAGCACATTTTGCTTGAACTGTAAATAACATATCCTTTCCAACTTGTTTATTTAAATAGTGTATGAATAACGAATCTTTTATTGGAATTTTATTTATAGCAATAGTATCATCTGCACCTAATTTTTCAGTTTTGATATGGTGCTTTGTTATATAGTACATTTTTTTTGCTTCAAAAAATAATATATATTCTTTTTCTTTTTCCAAATAAGGCATAGGTGTTACTGTTATTTTCATATCTGGATGATCTTTAAGATAAGTTGCCATTTTTTCTGCAAATTGTTCCTGATTTGATGGTAAAATTGCATTGCGCATATCCCAATTTAATGCAAAAGATGTTTCAATTTCGTTTTCTACATTTTTAACTTCTGTTCTGTAAACAACCGTAGCGGGCTTTACAAATAAGTTTGTTAAAGCATCTAAAACAACATCCTTTATTTTAAATTTAGGATCTTTTAAATTTCCTACTATCGGAATTTCATAATCAATAACATTTCCTCTTTCTCTCACAAAAAACATAATAACTTTTAAAGGAATCCATTTTGAACCATTAATTTTTTGTTTTTTATTAATTCGTGGGTCAATTACTATAATATGATTATTGCTTTTTATAATTCCATTACTCACTTTCCAATTCCCTTTTAATTCAACGGTTCCTCTATCTAATGGGAAAGAAGTATATGTTATTAAGTATGGATTAAACATAGTTACCGGTAGCTCTTGCAAATGGTATTTAATATTAAAATCAGAGCTATCTTTGGGATTAATGCTAATATTTACACTAACCTTACCATAAGGCTTAATATGTGTTTTTAAACTAAGATCTACCCATTTATCACTTCGTTTAATAGAATCAACAATAATATATAAAGGATTTGCAGATACATCAAATTTTTCGTTTAGTTTATAATCTACATAGCGCAGATTTGCTTTATATATAGCAACTCTATTTACTTCATAGTTACTTTTAAAAAAGTTTTTTGCTAAAATTTTTACATAATCTGCAATTTGGAATAAGAAATTAACATCACTCGCTTTTGATTTAGCATCAGTAACCTTCGCACCTTTTTTACCAAACATATATTGTAAGTTATCTAAAAGGTCGTAACGTTCATATTTAAAATAGGCTTCCTGAAGTGAAATGGAATCGAGTAAATATTTTTTATTTTTTGGATTTAATCTGATAACATCAATTGTTAATTTTTTAAACGAAGTATAATCTTCGATTTTATTTTTGCCTAAATGAAAATCATTAATAGATATAAAGCCACGAGCATCAATTTCTTCACCATTTTTAAAATTGCCTATTGTTTTTATATCAGCATCCATATTTGCCCTTAAACTTCCGTAATTAGAAATTTCTTTCAGATATTGTTCAAACACCGACAAATCAAATTTAGTAATGAGTGCATTTAATTTATAATCCAAAGATTTTAAATTCATAATTATATTTCCATTGATAACGCCTTGTCCAATTCCTGATGCTAATGAAACTTTAGCAGACATGTTATCGGAATCCCATACTTTTCCAGAGCTCTCAATATTAACGTGTTTTATAAAATAGTTTATTGGTATGGTATTTTCGCGATAATAAAAAATTCCATCATTTATTTTTATATCAGCTATATTAAAATGTATAGGCGTTTTGTGTTTGAGAAGAAGAGTATCCTTCTTTGAAAATAACGTAATTAAATCTTTGAAATTAAATTCCTTTTCATTTTGAGCAATAACTCCAATAGGTTTATTAATCGTTAATTGAGATATTTCAATAGTTTTAGATAGTAATTTATACATTTCAAAATTAACACTAACTCCATCGGCTGAAAAGAAAATACTATCACTTTTTGCTTCATAAATTTTTAAATCGTCAATGTGAGCGTATCCTGTAAATGGATTAATATAAATCCAATTGAGTGTAATTTCTCGTCCAGAATATTTTGCATCATATTTTTGAATTAAATATTTTGCAATAGGAGAAATAAATATAATAACCAATACAACTAAAACAATAATAATACTAGCAATATATAAAACTGGTTTTCTAAATTTGATCTTTAAACGGTTCATTAACGATTTATATTTCTGTTTCAATATATCGTTATTTTATGTCAATAATTTTTAATTCGACACGTCTATTCAGTTGTCTTCCTTCTGGATTATCAGTACCATCAGCATTTTCATTTTTGGCATCGGGAGAAGACTCGCCGTAGCCTTTGGATGTAAGTCTTTCTTTACTAATACCATTAACTATTAAATAATTGACTACTGCGGCAGCTCGTTCATTAGACAATTTTAAATTATAATCAGTTGTTCCTTTAGAATCCGTATACCCTGAAATTTCAATTGATACTTTTGGATATTTATTCAAAAATCGAATGATGTTTTTTAATTCCACATTAGATGTTTTGCGAAGTGTTGCTTTATCAAAATCAAAGAAAATATTATTTAAAACTATTTTCGAACCAATTGTTATTGGTGGTAATTGAATTGCTTTATAAATCTCATAGTAATTAGTATTCTTTTTAATTTCTCTATTTTCAGAATAAAACAGATAGCCTTCGGCCTCGTATGAAATATTATAATTTTTTCCAGGTGTTAAAATAAATAAGTATTGCCCTGTTTTGCTATTTGGTCTATACACACCAGCCACTAATCCAGTTTCATTATCTGTAACAGTAATCTCAATATCTTGGGGCACTGTTCCATTTATATCTTTTACGATACCTTTTAATAAAGTTAACGGCGCTTTTTTTTGATCAATAAACGTAATCATATAATTATCTTTTTCTCCAAGGCCCCCTTCTTTAAAAGAAGAATAATAGGCTTTTGTTTTATCAGGAGATACCACATAAAAAACATCATCATCAGGTGAGTTGATTGGATAACCAACATTTACTGGCGCTGACCATTTTGAGTTATTCTCAGACATCATACTGTAAAAAATATCAAAGCCGCCCATTGTATTATGTCCGTTAGAACTAAAAAATAATGTAATACCGTCTGGATGTATAAAAGGAGCATCTTCATCATATTCGGTATTAATTAAAGCGCCCATGTTTTTAGCCTTTCCCCATTCTCCATCTTTTGTTTTTTGACTCACGTAAATATCTCTACCTCCAAAACCTCCAGGACGATTACTTGTAAAGTAAATGAAATGTCCATCAGCAGAAATAAATGCACTTGGTTCCCAATGCTTACTATTAATATTAGAATTTAGTTTTATTGGAGTTGACCAAACATCACCATTTAAAGTTGTTGAATAAATATTTCCGTCGCCATTATCATCTTTATAAATTAAAATTTCTTGTCCATCAGGAGAAATACCTACAGAGGCTTCATTCTCATCTGTGTTAATGGGTTTCCCAATACTTTGTGCTTTAGACCAAGTAGAGTTTTCAAAGTGAGAAATATAAATATCCTCAAAATATTTTCCTTCAGGAGTTAAATTTCCTCCAGTACTTTCAATACTTCTCGTCGTAAAAATCATTGTATTTTGATCCGCTGTTAAAACTGGAGAATAATCAGCATAAGTAGAATTTAAATTTTTACCCATGTTTTCAATTTTTACATTAATAGGAACGGCCATTAATTCTTTACCCGTATTGCACATTTCAATTTTCCGATTAGCATCTTTTAAATTCTCAGAATCTTTGTGTTTATATAACAATAATTCTTTTTTATAACGCTCATAAGAAGCAATTGCTTTGTTAAACTTAGAATGAATGTGATAGGCATCTCCCAAAAGTTTATAAGACAATAGAGGTGCGTTTCTTTCTTTTGAATTGCCTTCATTATATTTATGTGATACGTTAAGAATTGCCTTTTCAAGAAAGGGTAGGGCTTTTGCTTTGCCACTTCTTGCTTTTAAATAACACTCACCAACTAAATAACATATGTTAGAATTTGTTGTATCGCTTCTGTATAACTCTAAATACATAGGCAAGGCAGCATATACATTTCCTCCTTTGTAAACTTCTTGAGCTAATTTGAATTTAGTATCAAAATCTGTTGTGTTTTGTGCAAATAAGGAACTCGTCTTAATTACTAAAACGAAAATAAAAATTGAGTAAGAAATTCTTTTAAATAGTTTTGGATTGAATGTTTTCATAATATGTTTTTTTAATTTTTAATATGCAAATAAAAGTAAACCCGAAATATCTAACGAAATCTCGGGTTCTGATTAAACTAAAATTGTCTTATGCAAATATTGATTATTTTAAATAATATTAGTTACATAAGTTTAGAAATACTTTACATAATTTACACTTTTACTTTATACTAAAAATTACATTTTATCCATATACCAATTTAATTCTTTTTTAATTTTTTGATGTTCCATAATATCTGAAATTATTTTCTGTAATCGCATAAAAGCAGTTTCGCTTTTAACAACATAATCAGATGCTTTATGGTGCATGCAATTAATTGCCACATCAATTTTATCTTGTGAAGATAGCATAATCACAGGTATGTGATTGTTAAACGCTTTAATTTTATCTAATGTTGCTAAGCCATTCATAGCTGATGCATCAATACCATCTAAATGGTAATCTAATATGATTACATCAGGCCCTTCTGATAAATGATTAATACATTGTTCACCAGTAGAAAATGTTTTTATTATAAAATCAGAGTGTTCTTGAAATTGTATTTCTAAAGATCTCAGTAACAAAGCATCGTCATCTACTAAAAAAAGTTTTACTTTATTTTCGTTTTCCATTATTTTTTATTTTTAATTAAATTATATTCTTCTTGTAATTCTTTACAGGCTCCTAGACAAACTGATTCTAATTTTAAAACTAAATCATGAATGCCATCTTCTTGTTTTTGTACACTAGCATATTCATGTATTTTTTTTGCAATAGATTCAAACTCAGGCTTAATTCCAACAATTGTAAATGAAGGTAATATTTTATGCATGGTAGCTTGTAGCATACTCCAATCTTTATCATGAAAACTTTTAGTCATAGAGGCTATCATTGGAGGTGTTTGTTCTAAATAAAGACTTATCATTTCCATCATTAATTCAGGTTTAGATTTGGTTCTATTTATCAAATAATCCAAATTAGTATATCTAGTTTCTTTATTTAAAATTTTCGGATTCTCCATTTTTTTATGTTCGATACTAGTTTTAGTGATTAAATTTTTTATTTTATTATAAAGTAATTTTTCATTTACTGGTTTTGCTAAATAATCATTCATACCAACGGCCTTGCATTTTTCTACATCCACTGTGGTTACATCTGCTGTTAGTGCAATAATTGGTATACTTAATTTTAATGTATTCCGAATGTATTCTGTTGCTTCAAAACCATTCATTTCTGGCATCTGTAAATCCATCAAAATAATATCATAGGTATTATGTAGTAATTTTTCAATGGCAATTTTCCCATTTCCAGCTATATCACATCCATAACCAAAATCATCTAGTAACGTTCGCATTAATAATTGATTTAAAGCAATATCTTCAACTACTAATACTTTTATATTTCTATTATCTTCAGTCTCTTCTAAGGTTCCAATTTCTACTTCTGCTTCGGCATTTGTTTTTTTGAAGGGCAAATTAAAACTGAAAGTAGATCCTTCATCAATTTTACTCGTAACACAAATTTTGCCCCCTTGTGGTTCTACGAGTTGTTTTACAATTGCTAAACCTAAACCTGTTCCACCGTATAATCGTGAGGTATCATGTGTTGCTTGTTGAAAATTTTCAAAAATATTTTTTATTTTATGCTCACTAATTCCAATTCCAGTATCTATAACAGCAAATTCAATATTCACATTTTCATCATCCTCGGATAATAATTTAACTGTAACTGTAATTTTTCCATTATTAGTAAATTTAACAGCATTACTCACTAAATTTAAAATAATTTGGTGTAACCTAATAGGATCGCCTACTAAAACATCTGGAATTCGAGAATCATATTCCTTCACTAAAACAAGATTTTTTTCCTCAATTTTCGGTTCAAATAAATGCAACATAGCCGAAATGGAAGATGCTAATTTAAAGGGCGTTTTTTCAAAAGTCATTTTTCCAGCATCCACTTTTGCTAAGTCTAAAATATCATTAATCAAAACAATTAAAGCGTCGCCACTCACTTTAATAGCTTGTAAATATTCTCTTTGTTTAATTGATAAATCTGTTTTTAAAACAACTTTCGTAAAACCAATAATCGCATTCATCGGTGTCCGAATTTCATGACTCATATTTGATAAAAACTGTTGTTTTGATTTTACCGCGTTTTCTGCTTTGATTTTTGCATCTTCAGCAATTGATGTTGCCAATTCGGCAAATACTTTAGCTTCGGTTAATTCCTTTTCGTACCGTTTTTGTTCACTAATATCTCTAGCAACAATTACGGCGCCTATTACAATCCCTCTATCATCTTTATAAACCGAGCCATTAAATAAAACATCAGTTAATTTATGGTCTTTTATAGTTAATGGATAATCGGCAACAAAGCCTTTTTTAAAAACTTCCTGATAAACTTCGCTTGCTTTTTTAGGGTCTGTAAAATATTCCTTAAAATCACTCCCTTTCAAATCTGCTCTTGATATACCTGTAACATGAACCATGGCCTCATTCATATCCGTAATTTTTCCTTCGGGGCTAATTACTATTAAGGGGTCTCGACTTGCTTCAATTAAACTTAAAGAATATTGAGAAAGTAGTTTTTTAGCTGTTATATCTGAACGTATGGATACGTATTGGTATATTTCTCCATCTTCATTAAAGAATGGAACAACCGTTGTATCTACCCAGTAAATACTGCCATCTTTTGCTCTGTTTTTAATTTCTCCTCTCCAAATTTCACCACATTGTATCACTGCCCAAAAATCGGCCATAAAATCTGAAGAGTGATATCCTGAATTCACTATCCTATGATCTTTACCAATAAGTTCTTCTCGTTTGTATTTTGATATTTTACAAAAATTATCATTAGCATAATTAATAATGCCATTCTCATCAGTAATAGCAACAATGGAAGATTCATCAAGCGCTTTTTTGTAACCTGAAATTTCTTTTAAAGACTTTTCTAAACTAACTTCTGCTCTTTTTTTTGCAGTTACATCTCTTGCTGAAGCACTTACACCTAATACATTTCCATTACTATCTTTATATACAGACGCATTATATAATACATCTATTAAAGTTCCATTTTTATGTTTTATGGTTAATGGATAATCGGCAACAAAAGATTTCTCGAATACCATTTTATATACTCCTCTTGCTTTTTCAGGCTCTGTAAAATAATCAGAAAAATCTGTTCCAATTAATTTTTCTCTTATTACGCCTGTTGCTTTGATGGAAGCTTCATTCACATCTGTTATTTTGCCTTCTGCAGAAATTGTTACTAATGGGTCCGTTGAGGCTTCAATCAAACTTCGGGCATACTTAGAGGCTTGTTCTTGCGAATTACTAAATTTCTCTAATTCTCTTTTTTCAATTTTTCTTTTATCCTTTTCCTTATTTTGAAAATCGAGTTCTTTATCAGCAATTACTAATTCAGCAGCTCGTTTTCCTTTTTCTTCATTTTGAAATAAAAGTTCTTTATTAGCGATAATTAATTCTGCTGCTCTTTTTTCTTTTTCTTCATTTTGAAATAACAATTCTTTATTCGCAATAATTAGTTCGTTGGCACGTTTTTCTTTTTCTTGATTTTGAAATACTAACTCTTTATTAGCAATAATTAATTCTTTTGCTCTCTTTTCTTTTTCTTGATTTTGAAAAATTAGCTCTTTATTAGCAATAACTAATTCATCTGCTCTCTTTTCTTTTTCTTTGTTTTGAAAATCTAATTTTTTATTAGCAATACTTAATTCATTAGCTCTATTTTCTTTATCTACATCTTGTGAGGCGATTTTATGATACGACCCCATTAATTCAGAAATATCTCTATCTGTACTTACTATCCCAATAATAATTCCATCTTCATCTTTAATTGCAGTTAAATAAACAGAAACATCAAGTAACACGTTATTTTTATTCAGTCTTTTAACTTGAAAACGAGGTATCTCAAATCCATCAACTAATTGTCCAATTGTTTTTTCAATTTTATTTATTTCATCAGAAGGAATAAGAATGTTGATATTTTCGCCTATTAATTCTGAACCATAATATCCATAAATAGTTTCAGCACCTTTATTCCATGTAGTAATAATGCCATCAATAGTTGTTGTTATCACTGCTAAATCAAACGAATCAATAATTAGTTTAGAAAGAATACCATTCTTATTATACTCAACTAATGAATCGAAATTTTTTTTTTGAAAATTCCCTACTTTTGACATTTTTTAATTTTTTAATATTTCGTTACCAATGTCCTCAATAGGATTTCTTCTTTTATCTTTTAATTGTTTAAAATGAGAAGGCGTTAAACCAGTAATTTTTTTAAATTGATTGGATAAATGCGCTACACTACTGTAATTTAATTTATAAGAAATTTCGGTTAAATTTAATTCATCATATAATAATAATTCTTTTGCTCTTTCAATTTTATGCGTAATAATAAACTGTTGAATAGTAGTGCCTTTTACTTCCGAAAAAATATTTGATAAATAGGTATAGTCGTGTTTTAATTTTTCGCTGATAAAATCAGAATAATTTACTTTTGGTAACTCATCTGAATAATGAACCATGTCAATGATTACATTTATTATTTTTTCAATCAATACAGATCTTTTATCATCCATTAATTCTAAGCCCGATTGCAATAAAGCGGACTTCAATTGATCACGAGTAGCTGTTGAAATATTTTCCATAATATCAACTTCTCCCAAATCAACCACAATAAAATGTAAGCCAAGTTTTTTTAACTCTTCTTTTACAACCATTTTACAACGGTTACTTACCATATATTTTATAAATAGTTTCATTCGTTAAATTAGATATTTGAAATAGTTATAATAATAAAATTAAATTGGTGCGGTAATAATTAAATTGCGATTAATACTCTTAATTATAAACAGAAACCATTTAGTTTAAAGATGCACAATTAAACTCAGCATAAGTTGTATTATATATGCGATTTGTTACATAAATCACACATTTATTGCTTATTCAATACCTTTTGAAAACTATTGTTTAAAAGTGTATTAAACATAGGCTACTAAAATGTCTGGTGTAGCAAAGGTTTAAAAAAAAACGATCGTAAATTTTGAATTTAGGCTACTAGTAAAAACTAATTATTTAAATCAATTCTTAAAATAATTATAGAAATACACTATTAGGCTTGCAGTTTTTTAGTTTTAATTAAAGGAATAATAATAATTAAACCAATAATGAAGAATATAATTAAAGATAAAATGGAATTACGCATACCACCTGTTATTTGACTAATTAAACCAAATGAAATAGTTCCTAAAATCATTCCTAATTTTTCGATCACATCATAAAAACTAAAAAAACTGGTATGGTCTTCGGTTTCAGGTAAATATTTAGAATAGGTTGAACGAGATAATGCTTGAACGCCGCCCATTACTAAACCAACTAAAAATGCAACAATATAAAATTCAAATGGCGTATGCACAACGCCGTAAGTGAACACACAAATAAAAATCCAAATAAGTATTGTTACAATAAGTGTTTTTATATTTCCAATTTGTCTCGACATCCAAGAAAATAAAAACGAACCAGCGATTCCAACAAATTGAATAATTAAAATACTGATAATTAGAGCTGATGTTTTAGTTTTTTCTGCTATGATTGGATCATTTCCCCAATTTATTTCATTTCTAGCAAATAACACGGCAACAACCATTATGGTTTGTACACCCATATTGTAAAAAAAATAGCTGGTTAAAAAACGTTTTAACTGAGGCATTAATTTTATTTGAGTATATACTTTTGATAATTCTTTAAAGCCCTTTGAGAATAAACCGTCTCTGTTTGAGATAGTATGGTGATGAGTTTTTTTAGGTAAAAATTTAAAGGTGTATTGCGCAAACCCCATCCACCATAATCCAACTAATAAAAAAGAATATTTCGCTTTAAAAAAGCCAGATGTACTAACAACTATTCCATCAACTATAGTTTCCTGATATTTAAAAACCATGATACCAATTAAACAGATAATTAAAAGTAAAGAGCTTCCAAAATAACCTAAAGCAAAACCTCTAGCACTCACTTTATCTTGATTTTCGGGAGATGCAATTTGTGGTAAGTAAGAATTGTAATATACTAAACTGCCCCAAAAACCTATGGTTGCTGTTATAAAAGGAATAAAACTTAATTCTAAATTGTTTTTATCGAAAAAATATAAACCCATACATGAGAATGAACCTAAATAACAAAAAAACTGAAGAAAGAATTTTTTATTACCCAAATAATCTGCAATCCCACTTAAAATAGGAGATAATATGACAACAATTGATAACGCAAAGGCATATACAAACGAATAAATATTGTGATTTTCAAATTCAATTCCTAAAAAGAAAACTTTATGACTAATAATTTGCCCTGTAACAACATCTTTGGTTACCGTTACTGCGTCGTAAAAATTGGGGAAAATTGCGGAAGTGATTACTAATGGAAATACTGAGTTTGCCCAGTCATAAAAAGTCCAAGCACGTATTATTTTTTTATTATCTTTTTCCATTAAATATTTTTTTAAATAAATTTACGTAATTAATTTTTGATGATTTCAAACTCAACCCTTCTGTTTTTTGCTTTACCTTCATCAGTTTCATTAGTCGCAATTGGCACTGAACTTCCATAACCTTTAAAGTACATTTTATTTTGGGTTCCTTTTTTAATTAGGTATTCAAAAACTTCTCGCGCACGTTGCTCTGATAATTTTTGATTTTTTGATCTAGAACCTGAGTTATCCGAATGACCATTTATTTGAACTTCCATAGTAGGATTACGAATTAAATATTGTGCTAATTTATTTAATTCAGAAAAAGATTCTGGTAATATATAGGACTTTCCATTTTCAAAGAATATGTTTTTTAATGCAACTTTTTCACCAACTTTAATATTGTTTTTTACTTGTAAAACTGAATCTTCTTCATTGATATTAAATGAACCTACAATTTCAACCTTTACTTTTTCAATCAATTCTTTTGCTTTTATTAAAGAAACATCATCTACAAAATAGTATGCCTCTTTGAATCCAAATTTGAAGATGTTCATTCTAACCATATCTTTTTTAACATTTGGGGCAAAATTCCCAATCGTTAAGTATTTTTCTCCACCATCAGCTTGGTATTTTCCTGAAATTTTAAACCACTGGTATCCATTTATAAAACTACCTTTTTTACTAACTGAATCAATTATTGCTGTTTTTACTGCATCAGCCTTGCCTTTATACCCGACCTTACTAAATAATGCTCCAAATGATTTAAGGCTAGCATTACTCCAAAATGCTAATCTAATATACATGTCAAATTGATAGATTGTTCCTCTATGTAAAGCATCTGCAAGTTTTACTTGAGCAAATTCTTTATATTTTTTCTGAAAACGTAATCCAACGTAACAATCACCCGTTCTACCACCTTTTTGAGAGGAAGTATCGTTTTTTAAAGGTTCTTGATAATAATCTACACTTGCAATTTGAGACCAAGGAATGGCCTGACGAATACTACCAGATTTTTTTCGGTAATTTTCAAAACTACCATTAGGAACTAGGTTTTTGTGAATTTCAACTGTTTGTTGAGCTTTTAAAAAATTTACGAAAAGTAAAAATGGTAATAAGTATTTAAGGTGTAATGTCATATATGTAACTTGCTGTAAAAATAGGTTTTACAATATATTTTTGAAATAATTGTTATTAACACTTGTAATTATAAAAAAAGTTGTATATTTGCAATCCAAATTAAAAAACAGAATAAAACTTAAATAGAATGGCAAATCATAAGTCGGCAATAAAAAGAATTAGATCAAATAACGCAAAACGTTTATCGAATCGTTATTATGCTAAAACAACTCGTAATGCAATCAAAAAATTGCGCGATACAGATACTAAAACAGAAGCAGGAGCTTTATTACCTAAAGTTGTTGCTATGATTGATAAATTGGCTAAAAAAAGTGTGATACACAAGAATAAAGCATCAAATTTAAAGTCTAAATTAACTAAAAAAGTTAATGCTATTGCTAAATAAGTTGTAGCATTTTTGTAAAATTAAAAAATCCCACTTTATGTGGTTTTTTTTTTGACAATAAATTAGGCTGTAAATAATAAATTCTTATTTTTGCATAAAAATTTAACAAATAATCCTTAAAAAATGAATTCTAAAAATTTACGAAACTTAAGTTTAGCTGTTGGAGCTACCGCATTACTTGTGGGATGTAACGGACTAGGTAAAATGGTAAAAAAACAAAGTACAATTACTTATGATGTAAAACCAAATCCATTGGAAATGCACGGAGACAGTGTAGTATTTAGTGTTTCAGGTAAATACCCAGCTAAGTTATTTGCTAAAAAAGCAACGGTAACTGTAACTCCCGTAGTTAAGTTTGCTGGTGGGGAAAAAGCGATGAAACCAATCATTTTAGTAGGAGAAAAAGCAACAGGAAGTGGCCAAAAAATCAGTTATGAAAAAGGTGGTACTTTTAGTTACACTAGTGAAAAATTTGCCTATGCGCCAGCAATGAAAGTTGCAACTGTTGAGTTACGTGCTCAAGGTGCTGTTAAAAAGAAAACTAAAGATTTTACTCCAATTACTTTAGCCGATGGTACAATTATAACTCCTTTATTAGTTCGTAATGACGAAAAAGGAATTTATGCAGCTGATGCATTTGTAAAATCAGTTCCTGCTAATCAAGTTGCTAATATTTATTATGTTATTAATAAATCAGACGTACGTTCATCTGAATTGAAATCTGAAGAAATGAAAAATATCCAAACTTTTATTTCTCAAAATATTAATAACCCTTGGTATATGTTTAAAGACATTAGCGTTTCTGCATATGCATCTCCAGACGGAGAACTTTCTTTAAATGCTGATTTAGCTAAAGATCGTGCTAAATCTGGTTCTAAAGCTTTAATGGGCGAATTCAAAAAAAATAAAAACAAAGACCAATTATTTGGTAAAGAAGAAGCAAACTACAAAACACAAACAACTGCTGAAGATTGGGATGGTTTTAAAACGTTAATGGAAGGTTCTTCAATCGCTGATAAAGATTTAATTTTACGTGTATTAACGATGTATACTGACGGTGAACAACGTGAAAAAGAAATTAAAAATTTATCAAAAACTTATACTGAAGTTGCTGAGAAAATTTTACCAAAATTACGCCGTTCAGTTTTAACTGTTAACGTAGATAAAAAATCACGTACTGATGAGCAAATAACTAAATTAACTACAACCAACATTGATAGTTTATCTTTAGAGGAGTTATTATATGCTGCTAACTTAACTACTGATTTAAATAATAAAGTTATGATTTACAAGGCAGCAGAAAAAAACTTTGCGAGCGATTGGAGAACTTCTAATAATTTAGGGGTTGCTTTATTAGCACAAAACAAAGTTTCTGAAGCAGGTGAAGCATTTACAAGAGCTGAAAAAACAGCTAATGGAAACCCAATAGTAATGAATCAACTAGGTATCATTGCTGCAAAAGGCGGTGACCGTGTTAAAGCTATGGAATATTATAATAAAGCAAATGGTGCTGGTTCAGAAGTTAATTACAATAAAGGAATTGTAAATGTTCGTGATGGTAAATATGCAGATGCTGTTTCTAACTTCGGTTCAAGTAAAGATTTCAACAAAGCATTAGCTGAATTGTTAAATGGTAATGCTGGTGCTGTAACTACTACTTTAGATGGTGGAAATGATAAAGATAACGCAATGGCATTTTATTTAAAAGCAGTTGCAGCAGCACGTGGCGCTAATGCAGCAAATGTTGTTTCTAATTTAAAAACAGCTATTGAAAAAGACGGAAGTCTTAAAGCAGCAGCTAAAGATGATGCAGAATTTATTAAATTAAAAGAAAATGCAGAATTTAAAGCATTAGTAAACTAAAATAATTTTATTTATTTGAAATAAAAAACCCTCAAAGAAATTTGAGGGTTTTTTATTTTGCGCGTATTTTTTTATTCCAAACTATCAGAATTGTTAATCTTTTATCACTTCCTCGGCCGCAATTTTTCCAACTAAACTTCCAATAGCAACGCCCATACCGCCCATTCTAACTGCACAAATCACATTTTTTGTAACTGCCTTAATAATTGGTTTTTTTTCACTTCCAATTCCCATTATTCCTGCCCAACGTTGTTCTATTTCAAATTCTTGATTTGGAAGAATTACATTTTTTAGAAATGTATTAAGGTAAGTTTGAATTTTAGTATTTAATTTAAAATCTGTAGAAGTTTCGATTTCAAAATCTATATTTCTACCACCTCCTAATAATATGCGATTTCCTATATTTCTAAAATAGACATAGCCTTCATTATAGTGAAATGTCCCTTTTATTTTTAAATTTGGAATGGGTTTAGTAATTAAAACCTGAGCCCTCGCTGGTTTTATATCTTTAATTTTCAGCAATTCATTAGCAAATCCATTTGTTGCTACTATTACTTTCTTAGATTTTATTTCTCCAATATTCGTATCAAGTATTACATTAGTTTTAATATCAATTACTGTTTTTACTTCAATAGAATTTAAAATGAGAATCCCTATGTTTGAGGCATATTTCAAAAGGTTAATCATCATTTTACCAGTATCAATTTGACCTTCTTTTGTGTTATTTATCACACCAATAATGTTATTCAATCCAAAGCTTTTTATTTTATTTGGATCAATTTTATAGGTCTGTTTTTGTTTCGTAAAAGAAAATAAATCTTTATTCAATCCATTAATTTCAGAAATACATTTATTATACTTCGTAGTATCATCAAATAATTCATAACCGCCATAATTTTTAAAATCTATATTCTTATCTCGCAATCTATTTCGCAAAATTTCTAATCCTTTTATTCGCATTTCAACTGTTTGCAAAACTTGATCTTTTGATGAGTTTTTTACATCTGAAATTAATTCACTTACACTTCCAAAACATGCGAATCCAGCATTTTTTGTACTAGCTCCGGTTGGAAAAATCCCCCTTTCTAATATGATTATTTTTGCTTTTTTGTTCGCCTCTTTAAATGAAATTGCAGAGCTTAATCCAACAATTCCGCTACCTATAACTATTAGGTCAATGTCCGTTAAATAGGATTGTGTTTCCCAAAAGCTATGATTTGTTATTTTTTTACCTTTTTGCATGTTTTTAGTGGCGGTTTTCATGGAATTTTGATTAAATTTATCCTTTTATACAAAAATACATTTTGTTTGTAATGAAACATATTTTTCCCATAATTACTATATTATTAGTTTTTTCTTTTGCAGGATTTGCACAAGATTGGACTCTACCATTTTCTAGTAGAATTGAAAAGTCAGGAAAAAAACTACAAGGTGCTACCATTACCTTGATGCAAGGTTCTAAACAAATTATGCAAACAATGACAAGCGATGACGGCGCTTTTAAATTTCAAATCCCCCCAAATGGTGATTTTACGATTGTTGTTACAAAAACAGGACATTGTACAAAAAAATTTCAAATATCAACTAGAGGAGTTCCAGCAGATAAAACAAAAGATAGTTTTAAAGGATTTAACATAGAATCGATTAGTTTGTTTGAGCCTTTGCCAGGAATTGATTATTCAGTTCTAAATCAACCATTAGTAAAAGTCACTTACGACTCAGCAAAAGATAATTTTGATTACGATGAAAATTACAGTAATCAGATGTTAGATGCATTGGATAGATTAAGAGAACTTGAACTAACAGCTATAAATAAACAAAAGGAATTAGAAGCAAATTATCAATCAGCAATTAAAATTGCAGATAAAGCTTTCTTGAAAAAAGATTGGAATACTGCTAAAGCTTCCTATAATCAAGCTTCCTTATTGAAAATTTCCGAAAATTATCCAAAAGATCAATTAGCTCAAATTGATATTATTTTAAAAGATCAAGAAGCATTAAATAAAAAGGCTGAGGCCGATAAAGCGGCAGCAGCAAAAGCGGCAGCAGCAAAAGCAGCAGCCGACAAAGCAGCAGCCGACAAAGCAGCCGCAGATAAAGCCGCAGCAGATAAAGCAGCAGCAGATAAAGCAGCAGCAGATAAAGCAGCAGCAGATAAAGCATCAGCAGCAAAAGCCGCCGCAGATAAAGCCGCAGCAGATAAAGCAGCAGCCGACAAAGCAGCTGCAGATAAAGCCGCCGCCGACAAAGCAGCAGCAGATAAAGCAGCCGCAGACAAAGCAGCAGCAGATAAAGTAGCAGCAGATAAAGCAGCCGCAGTAAAAGCAGCCGCAGATAAAGCAGCCGCAGACAAAGCCGCAGCCGACAAAGCAGCTGCAGATAAGGCAGCAGCAGACAAAGCAGCAGCAGATAAAGCATCAGCAGTAAAAGCCGCAGCAGATAAAGCCGCAGTAGATAAAGCCGCAGCAGACAAAGCCGCAGCCGACAAAGCAGCTGCAGATAAGGCAGCAGCAGATAAAGCAGCCGCAGACAAAGCAGCCGCAGACAAAGCAGCAGCAGATAAAGCATCAGCAGCAAAAGCCGCAGCAGATAAAGCAGCCGCAGACAAAGCCGCAGCCGACAAAGCAGCTGCAGATAAGGCAGCCGCAGACAAAGCCGCAGCCGACAAAGCAGCTGCAGATAAGGCAGCAGCGGATAAAGCAGCCGCAGATAAAGCAGCCGCAGACAAAGCCGCCGCCGACAAAGCATCAGCCGATAAAGCAGCCGTAGAGAAAGCAGCCGTAGAGAAAGCAGCTGCAGAGAAAGCAGCCGCAGACAAAGCCGCCGCGGATAAAGCATCAGCCGACAAAGCATCAGCAGCAAAAGCCGCTGCAGATAAAGCAGCTGCAGACAAATCAGCAGCAGATAAGGCAGCAGCCGATAAAGCAGCCGCAGACAAAGCCGCCGCGGATAAAGCATCAGGCGACAAAGCATCAGCAGCAAAAGCCGCTGCAGATAAAGCAGCTGCAGATAAAGCCGCCGCAGACAAAGCCGCAGCGGACAAAGCCGCCGCAGATAAATTATTAGGAGACAAAGCGGCTGCCGACAAAGCATCAGCAGCAAAAGCCGCTGCAGATAAAGCAGCTGCAGACAAATCAGCAGCAGATAAGGCAGCAGCCGACAAAGCCGCCGCAGATAAAGCAGTAGCCGATAAAGCCGCAGCGGACAAAGCAGCCGCAGATAAATTATTAGGAGATAAAGCCGCCGCAGACAAAGCCGCAGCGGACAAAGCAGCCGCAGCAAAAGTAGCCGCGGATAAAGCAGCAGCAGCAAAAGTAGCCGCGGATAAAGCAGCAGCCGACAAAGCAGCTGCAGACAAATCAGCAGCCGACAAAGCAGCAGCCGACAAAGCAGCCGCAGACAAATCAGCAGCCGACAAAGCCGCTGCAGACAAAGCCGCAGCGGATAAAGCAGCCGCAGATAAATTATTAGGAGATAAAGCAGCAGCAGCAAAAGCAGCCGCGGATAAGGCATCAGCAGATAAAGCAGCAGCCGACAAAGCCGCCGCAGATAAGGCAGCAGCGGACAAAGCAAAAGCGGAACATACAATTGCTCCTAAATTAGGTGTAGATAAATATAAAGACGCTATTGGTAAAGCTGACGGTTATTTTAAAATGAAACGTTATCAGGAGGCTAAAAAATCATACGAAGAGGCATTAATTGAAAAAGCAAATGATACTTATGCTAAAAATAAATTAATAGAAATTGAAAAGCTGTTAAATTCAGATTCAGCAAATGTTAATTTAGTTGATGAAAAAATGAAAGCTTTAATGGCTAAATACCCTTTAGGTGTTACTGAAGAAACAATTAGTGGTACTGGTGTTGTTATTATTCAGCGTGTAGTAGTTAAAGAAACAGCAGCCTATATATATCAAAAGAAAATATTTAGCTGGGGCGGAACAACTTACTTACGAGATTCTAGCCCTATTACTGAATCAATTTTTGAACAAGAAACAAAACCTTAATTATTTTTATGCCTGATATTTTTGATGAAGCAAATTGTTGCGTTTGTAACAATTCAGACCCTAAAGAATTTAAAGTAAAATATCAAAAAGATAATTACGCAGTTTGTGAATGTAATAAATGTTCATTCGTTTTTATTCCCCCATATTTTCGTAAACAAATTTCTTACGAAAACTATAAAGATGAAAATGTTGCTATTGCGGTTAGAAATGGAAACAATTTTGTGAAAATTGAACGCCATAAATTAAGATATAACTTAATTAAAAAATATAAACCAAGTGGTTCGTTGTTTGATTTAGGAGCTGGTTGGGGGCATTTTATGTTAACAGGACAGCAATTAGGTTATGATGTATATGGAATTGAAATTTCAGAACAACCTTATTTATATTCAAAAAATGATTTAAAGTTACCCGTTGATCATATCGATTTTTTTGAAATGAAAGAAGATAAATCCTTTGATATTATTACCATGTGGGATGTTTTAGAACACATTGATAAAGCAGATCCGTTTATTGAAAAATGCGCTCGAATAAATTCTAAAAATGGGTATATCGTCATTCAAGTTCCTCAAATTGATTCTTATTTTGCGAAAAAATATAAAGACGAATGGAAAATGATGAGTCTGGATCATGTAAATTATTTTGGCAAAAAAACAATCACTCAATTATTAAATAAACATGGTTATGAAGTAGAGTGTATCAAATCTTCATTTGAAATAAAACTATTTATCATGTATACCGTTTTACCTTTTATTAAAAAATTTAAAGGGACTAAAACTGAAAGTAAAACCGAAATTAAATCATCCGAAAGACAGCAATACTTTAATACATTTACTCAAAAACCAATGTGGAAATTAAAATTGTATATGAAAATTCATAATATCATTTACAATACGCTTTCTGCTTTAAACATTGGAGAAGAGATGATTGTGATTGCAAAGAAAAAATAAAATTATTTAATACATTGAAATAAAATTTCATCTTCAAATTCGGTGCTCGAAATTTTATTCCATTGTTTTTTTATTCCTATTTCGGTAAATCCACATTTTTTAAATAGTAACTGACTACTTGTGTTTTTTGACCCGATGTTACAATATAATTGGTTTACTAATAAGGTTTTAAAAGCATATTCTTTAACTAATTTTATAGATTCGAAAGCGTAACCATTTTTTCGATAGTTTTCAAATATTAAAACTCCAATGCCAATGCGCTGATGCAAAGGCTCAAAGTCAAATAAATCAATAGTTCCGATTGGTTCATTGCCTTCGTTCAAACAAATCATTAAACGTAATTGTTTGGTAGTATATATATCCTGATAAGCACTTTCTAAATATTGAGATAAAATATCTTTACTAAATGGTGTAAGTGTATTACTTATCTGCCATACAGATCTGTCGTTTTCAATAGTATACAGTATTTCAATATCTGCTTTTTCTAAAGCTCTTAAATAAATATGTTCCGACTTTATAAACATTTATTTTTTATAAAAATGATTTCGTTCCTTTATAATAACTTCTTGTAATTCATCATATGTGTATAGTGGAAAAAAAAATTGATTTGATTTAATTTTATCCTCAATATTTAATCCTAATACCTTATCAATATAATCATTTTGTTTTAAACGCTCAATTAATTCATAGAGTAATTCAAATTCTTGTATTGAAACTACGTAAAATTCATTTAAAAATAATTTAACAGGACTTAAGCAACTAGCTTCGTTTGGTTTTACTTGAGTGAATTGTTTAATTTGAATCTGACAAATTTCTTTTTGATAATCCAAACTAAAAACTGGATGTTTTTTTAATTTAATAAATATAGTTTCAATTTTTTTTTGCTGAATTGTTTTTAATAAGACAACTAAATCAATATCAGTTTCATGACCTTTAATTGTTAATGAATTATAACTTCCATTTATTAAAATGCCAACATGAGGAGGTATTCTAGAAGCATGCATGACAACAATCCAAGAATTATCAGATAAATCTTCGATTGACACTTTATCTGATAAAGAAATTGAATATAAATTTTGATTTTCCAAAGCGTTCAAATATAAGAGTAATTAGAATGAGATGAAAGATTGGTTTGTGCATTATGTGAAATATTAAATTCCAGATAAAATCATTTCTTTAATGGTATAATATTGTTTTAGTTTTAAACTTTTTTCTCTTCGCCAACCACTCGAAATATTAAGATTAAAAATCTCAGCAACTTCTTTATAATTTTTATTATTTAAAAAAGCAGATACGTATTCAAAGTCATTTTTTTTCCAAGAATCAACATAATCTTCATAAATTAAAAAGAGGTTATTTAAATACAAACTTGTTTTTTCGTTATTAGTTGCAATTAAAAAACGACTATCCGTTTTTTTAATTAATTTTAATCTCTCACGTGCATCAATTAAACTTAATCCTAATCTTTCATAGGCCGAATGTTTACTATGTATGGTCTTTAAGGTATCATGGTATAGAACATATTTTAATTTAAAATCTAAATTATTCTCTATCAAACATTCTTCAATATCAAACATTATTTCTAACGAACTTTGCAAGCTGTTTGTAATTCCTTGAAATTCAAAATTGGTAACCAAATCTAAGGCAGTAATAAAGTCGTTTTTATGAATTTTATTAATTACTGAAGTAACGTTTTTCAAATCTGCTTCAATGGAGGGTTTATGATATGAATTCCCCAATTGTTTTAATTCTGCCATTAATATAAAATGTTCCATGTTTTTTTAAAGAAGTTTTGGTTAATAACACTTAAAATAGACAGCTAAATAGGGCTGCATCAGCAATTTTATTTGTATCGATTCGCCATAAATAACGATTTTTGCTTACATCATTCCCGCAAATTATGTATATTGTGATTGGTTTGATAACGTGTTTTTTATTTATTAGTTTTTGCGCTATTAACGCAAAAGTATTAAATTTTTTAAAATATGTGTTATATTCTTTGCTACTTCCGAAAAAAGGCTTACATTTGCATCCCAATTTAGAAAATTTAAAAATAAAAAAGTGGACGCATTAAGTTATAAAACCAAATTTGTCAACAAAGCAGCATCTGAAAAAGACTGGTTATTAGTTGACGCAGAAAACGAAGTAGTAGGTCGTTTAGCATCAAAAATCGCATACATGATACGCGGTAAGCATAAAACAAATTATACACCACACACAGATTGTGGTTCTAATATTGTTGTTATTAATGCTGAAAAAGTTCGTTTTACAGGAGCGAAATTAGAAGATAAAGAATATGTTCGTTACACTGGTCATCCAGGTGGACAACGTTTCGCAACTCCTAAAGAAATGTTAGCAAAAAAACCTACTGAAGTTTTAAAACACGCAGTACACGGTATGTTACCAAAAGGTCGTTTAGGAAGAACGTTAAATACAAATTTATTTGTATTTGCAGGAACTGAACATGATCATGCTGCTCAACAACCTAAAAAAGTAGATTTAACCACAATTATTGCATAACGAAATGGAAGTAGTAAACACATCAGGTCGCAGAAAATGTTCAGTAGCACGTGCTTATGTATCTAAAGGTACAGGAGTAATTACTATCAACAAAAGAGATTACAAAGAGTATTTCAAAACTCCAACTTTACAATATTATGTTTTACAATCATTAAACAACGCTAAAGCTGTTGGAGAATATGATGTAAAAATTAATGTAAATGGAGGAGGAACTACAGGACAAGCGCAAGCTGTTCGTTTAGCAATTGCTAAAGCTTTAGTAGAAATCAATCCAGAATTGAAAAAAGATTTACGTGCAGAAGGTTTAGTTACACGTGACCCTCGTATGGTTGAACGTAAAAAATTCGGTCAAAAGAAAGCTCGTGCTCGTTTCCAATTCAGCAAACGTTAGAATTCAAATTATTATATTTTATATATACTACACATGTCAACAAAAACATTCAACGAATTATTAGAATCTGGTGCTCATTTTGGTCACTTGAAAAGAAAATGGAATCCAGCAATGGCTCCTTACATTTATGCTGAAAAAAACGGCATCCATATTATCGACTTAAATAAAACAGTTGTTAAAATTGATGAAGCTGCAGCTGCTATTAAGCAAATTGCTCGTTCAGGTAAAAAAATATTATTTGTAGCTACTAAAAAACAAGCAAAAGACATCGTTGCTGCTAAAGTTAAAGAAGTAGGTATGCCTTATGTAACTGAGCGTTGGCCAGGTGGTATGTTAACTAATTTTGCAACTATCCGTAAGGCAGTTCGTAAAATGGGACAAATCGACAAAATGGCTACTGATGGTACTTTTGATAATATTTCTAAAAAAGAAAAATTACAAATTACTCGTGAGCGTGCAAAGTTAGAAATTAACTTAGGTTCAGTTGCTGATTTAACTCGTTTACCATCAGCTTTATTTATAGTTGACATCAGCAAAGAACATATTGCTGTTGCTGAAGCTAAACGTTTAAATATTCCAACTTTTGCAATTGTTGATACAAATTCAAATCCTAATTTTGTGGATTATGCAATTCCTGCAAATGATGATTCTTCTAGTTCTGTAGCATATATTGTTGATTTAATTTGCAAAGCAATAAACGAAGGTTTAGGTGATCGCAAAATGGACAAAGAAGCTGGATTAGTTGAAGAGAAAGAAGCGAAAAACTCTAAAGAAGAGGCTGAAGAATTAGCAGAAGGTGTTACTGTAAAAGGAGCAAAAGCTGTTGAAGATGAAGCGGCTCGTAAAACAGCACCTCGCAAAAGAACAGTAGCCAAAAAATAATTTTATCACTCATAATATTAAAGGCCGTTCTTGATAAGGGAAGGGCTTTTTTTTTAACTAAATTAATAAATTAAAAAACAATAAAAATGGCAATTACAGCACAAGAAGTAAACAAATTACGTCAACAAACCGGAGCTGGTATGATGGATTGTAAAAAAGCATTAGAAGAAAACAATGGTGATTTTGAACAAGCTGTTGATTATCTTCGTAAAAAAGGAGCAAAAGTTGCTGCAAATCGTGGCGACAGAGATTCTAAAGAAGGAGTTGTTTTAGCAAAAACATCAACTGATAACAAAAGAGGAATATTAATTTGGGTTAACTGCGAAACTGATTTCGTAGCAATTAATGCTGATTTTATTGCTTTTGCTGAATCTATTGCAGCTATTGCTTTAGAAAAAAACGCAAAAACAAAAGAAGAAATTTTAACATTACCATACAACAACGATATTACAGTTGGAGATAAATTTATGGAGCAATGTGGTAAAATTGGAGAGAAAATTGAAATTGGATATTTTGAAGCTATTTCAGCTGAAAAAGTTTCTGCTTACATTCATCCAGGAAATAGAGTTTCTGTAATAGTAGGTTTCAATAAAGATATTGATAATGAAGTTGGACGTAATGTTGCAATGCAAGCTGCAGCAATGGCTCCAGTAGCATTAGATAAAGAAGGTGTTACTCCAGAAATGTTAGAGAGAGAATTAGAAATTGCTCGTGAAGTAATTCGTGCAGAAGGAAAACCTGAAGATATGGTTGAGAAAATTGCAGCTGGTAAAATTGCTAAATTCTATAAAGAATCTACTTTATTAAATCAAGAATATATTAAAGATAATAAAATGACAGTTGCTCAATATCTACAAAGTGTTGACAAAGGATTAACTGCAACGGCGTTTAAACGTTACGCTTTATCTTAGTAAATTATTAAAAACCGATTATTTTAATCGGTTTTTTTTTTGTTTAAATTTTTATAAATATTAAAACATCTCCGCTTTATACTATAAATAAATAGGTAAATTGCTATAGGGAATAAAATTGAAACTATGAAATACAAACGTATACTATTAAAATTATCTGGAGAAGCCTTAATGGGTAATAAAGGTTTTGGTATTGATCATGAACGATTATTAGAATACGCTAAAGAAATTAAATTAGCCTATGATGCAGGTTGCCAAATAGCCATTGTAATTGGAGGTGGTAATATATTTAGAGGAATTCAAGCAGAAAAAGGAGGGATGGATCGTGTACATGGTGATTATATGGGTATGCTTGCAACCGTTATTAATTCTATGGCTGTTCAATCTGCTTTAGAAGGATTAGGAGTTCAAACTCGTTTACAAAGCGCTATTAAAATGGAACAAATTTGCGAACCTTTTATTAGAAGAAAAGCGGTTCGTCACCTTGAAAAAGGACGCGTTGTGATTTTTGGAGCAGGTACTGGTAATCCATATTTTACAACGGATACCGCAGCTACTTTACGTGCTATTGAAATTGAGGCTGATGTTATTTTAAAAGGTACACGCGTGGATGGGATTTATACTTCTGATCCTGAAAAAGACCCAAAAGCTACAAAATATGAAACTATATCTTTTGAAGAAGTATATTCAAAAGGACTTGAAGTAATGGATATGACTGCATTTACACTTTGTAAAGAAAACAATTTGCCGCTCATTGTTTTTGATATGAACAAAAAAGGAAACCTGCAAAATTTGATTTATGGTGAAAAAGTTGGAACATTAGTTGAAGTGTAATTTTTCATTTTCAAATTCAATTACAAATGGATAAGTTTTATTAAATTTACGCATGGGCAAAATTAAGATTCTAGATTCACAGCAAATAGACCAAAAGTTAAATCGAATGGCCTATCAAGTTTATGAAGCAAATTTTAAAGAGAAAGAATTGTTTATTGTTGGAATTGATGGTAATGGATATAAAGTGGCTCAACGTATTGCTGCAATTTTAGAGTCTATTTCTAGCATCAAAATAAAAATAGGTAAAATAAAATTAAATAAAGAAAAGCCCTGGTTAGTTGAGCCATCGATTGATTTTACGGAAAATGATTTTGAAAATAAATCTATTATATTAGTGGATGATGTTTTAAATAGTGGTAAAGCATTGATGTATGCGGTAAAACTATTTTTAAATAAACCTGTTAAACAATTAAATACTTTAATATTAGTAGATAGAAGTCATACGCGTTTTCCTGTGAAGGCTGATTTTGTTGGCTTATCATTATCAACTACTTTGCAAGAACGTATTGATACAGATTTTTCTAAAAAAGGGAAAGAAGCTGTTTATTTAGTTTAAGCATATTCTAATTCCGAACGTAGCTTTTTAATTGTAAGAAAAAGTTCACTGGCTTTTTGAGTTCCAATGCGATAAATAAAACCTGAATTATCTTTTAATTCTATAAACTCATTTCCGTTTGTGAAAAATTTAATAATTCCTCGGCTATGTAAATTATAAACGGCCCTTCTAAAAATATGTTTTTTGTATTTGCTTTTTCGAATATTAGAAATTGTATCTAAATTTATTTTAACTCTTCTAGCGGTCCAAAATCCATCTATAATGATATATTTTTCATATACTTTTATGTGTGTATGTAAAATGTAAGTTAGCATTGCTGAAAAAGATAAAATTAATAAGCCTAATAAAAAAAATATTTTACCCGAATTAGGTATATCTATTGCTGGGTAATAGCCAATTTCAAAAACTGAAACGTGAACTGGTTTTGGATTTTCGCTCCAATAATAACCAACAAAACAAAACAATGTAATTACTGTTCTCCAAATAATACTAAGTCTGTTATGACCTAAGTATTGTTTTTCTTCAAATATAATTTTGTCTGATTGCAAATAAATTAGGCTTTCTCAAAGTTAATAAATAATTCTCTATCCGCTCTTGGCTTAATAGAATTATAACATGGTTCAAAGGTATTAAGCTTGAAAAGATGTTCAAAGTAGGGTAGGTATTCTGCTTTGTTTCCTCCAAACGGTGGGTGTTCTGTATTTAAGTTGTCGTTAAATAATAAGCCTACTAATTTCCCATTGGGTTTTAATAACTTATTCATTTGTTCTGCATAGGCTTTTCGTAGTTCAGGATTTATAGCGCAAAAAAAAGTTTGCTCAATTATTAAATCGTATTGACCTTTATGATCAAAAAAGTTTTCACATACTAAATGCTCAGGGTTAAAATGAGGATTACGTTTTTTAAATAAATTTATTGGTTCTTCAGCAAAATCTAATACAAAGATGTTTTTAAAACCATGATTAAAAAGATATTCAGCTTCATGGGCATTTCCAGCTCCTGGAATTAATATTTTTAAATCTTTATTTGAAAGTTGATTAAAATAATCTTTTAATGGATTTGAAATTTCTCCTAAATCCCAGCTAAATTCATTTTCTAAGTACCTGTTATTCCAATATTGATTATCTAAATTCATGTTTCTGTTATTAAATGCTATGCCTGTTAAAATTAAAAATAATATGCTTAACTTTAAGAAATAAAAATTATTTTGCTAAAAAACCCTTTCATAGCTTTTTTAAAATTAATTAGGATTGAAAATCTATTAATTATTACCTTAACACAATGTTGTATTCAATATTTTGTTTTAAACGATTTTGTTGAGTATACTAAATTTACTCCTTTTTTGTTTTTTATTTCAATATTAAGCACTACACTTATTGCTGCAGGTGGTTATATTATTAACGATTATTTTGATGTTAAAACAGATAAAATAAATCGTCCCGAAACTGTTGTTTTGGATGTAATTATTAAACGCAGATGGGCAATGCTTTTGCACATTGTATTTAATGCAGTTGGTTTAGCTTTAGGATTATACTTAGCCTTAAAATGTCAAAATTTAAAACTCGTTACTTTTCAACTATTAAGTATTGTTTTACTTTGGTTTTATTCTACACATTTTAAAAAACAATTATTGATTGGTAACCTTGTAGTATCTACTTTAACGGCAACTATTCCGTTATTACCTTTAATTTATGATTTTTATTTTACGCCCGAAATCAATCCTTTTATAATTGAATATATTAGGACGATTATGAAGTCGCTGATATATGTAGTTGTTGGTTATAGCTTATTTGCTTTTTTAACATCCTTTGCACGAGAGGTTATAAAAGATATGGAAGATTATGAAGGTGATGTTCAAACGGGCTGTAAAACAATGCCAATTGTTTGGGGAATGGTTACCAGTAAAGTAGTTACATTTTTTGTCGTGAGTATTACTATTGGTTTTTTGCTTTTGGCCTGTTTGCACTTTATTAAGCAACAAAATTTTTTGCCTTTGTATTATATTGTTGGCTTAATTATATTTCCTTTAATAGTCATTATATTTATAACAGTAACTGCCAAATCCAGTAAAGGTTTTAAAATGGCAAGCTTATTGCTTAAATTTGTTATGTTATTTGGCATTGCATTCACCTATTTTATATAAACTCTTATGAACAAAATTGAAGAAATAATTAAGGAATTTCCGTATCAAATTATATTAGGGTCAAACTCACCTCGTAGGCATGAATTATTGACAAGTTTAGGTTTTAAATTTTTAAATAAACCCATTAATGCCGACGAATCATTTCCTGTTGATTTATTAGCAGAAGAAATTCCATTGTATTTGGCTGAAAAAAAAGCAGATGCTTATGAAGATGAATTAAAAGACAATGAAATTTTAATTACGGCTGATACAATTGTTTGGTGCGAAGGAAAAGTTTTTAATAAGCCTGCAAATTTTGTAGAAGGAAAATTAATGCTAGAAACATTAAGTGGTAAAATGCACGAAGTATATACGGGAGTATGTTTAAAAAGTGGAAACAAACAAACTACATTTTACGATGTTAGTAAAGTATATTTTAAAAAATTGAAACCAGAAGAAATCGAATACTATTTAATAAATTTTAGTCCTTACGATAAAGCTGGTGGCTATGGTGTTCAAGATTGGTTAGGATATATAGGTATCGATAAAATTGAAGGTAGTTTTTACAATGTAATGGGTTTACCTGTTAAAGAATTGTTTGAAGAATTAGTGAAGTTTTAATTTTTTTCCTAATGAGACTTAAATCCGTTTCTCTATTAATAATAATATCCCTTATGTTAACGCTAGTATTACCGAGTTGTTTTATATTTAGAGGAAAAAACAAGTGCGATACATGCCCAAGTTTTAATCATACCAAAAAGAAAAAGAAGCATTAATACTTTTTGAGAATAGTAATCAGAGAAAAAGCTGCTCAATATTACTGAGCAACTTTTTCTCTGATTCCAACGGCACTCATACAAAACCACCCAACAACTTTAATTTTAGGATTGTTTGAAATAATATTTGTTTTTATGTTTTCTGGAGTCGTTGCAAATAAGCCAGAGTTAGAAATTTGTGCCTGCGCTTGAAAAAGCAAATTATAAGTTGTTAAATTAATTGAATGAATTTCAACGCGGCAAATATCATATTTTTGAAATACTTCGCCAAATGGAGTAATGCCCTCTGCAATAGGTGGTATAAATGGAAAGCCATCTGCTGCTGGACTGTAAGCACCATTGAATGCTAAGTTCATGCCACCAGTTTTAAAATATTCGCCATTTTTATAAGACTTAATCCAATAAAAATCATCAACATCGCCAGGCTGATCAAATCCTAAAAATTTAAATACATAACCTGCTTTTCCGCCAAAGGCTCCAGCCTCTTTGTAAGTAACATCTAAACTATCAATTTGCGCAGTACGATTTAATTTACTGGTTGAAGTGTAAGTTGTGCCATCATAAATTACAGTTAACTCATAATTGTTATTTACTCTGCCAATAGTATCGGTTGTTAATAAATTAAAAACATAGTCACCATTATTATTATCTGTAAAATTAAATAGTTGGCCGTTAGTTGTGTTTTTAATACTTACGGTTGCTCCAAGAACAGGACTGTTTTTAGTTTTAGAAAAGTAATCATCAGTATAAGTTAAGCGTATTCTCTGTTGAGAACGCATGTCATTTACAAATGCATCAACGGTTACCAATGGTGTTCCTTTATCTAACTTTACTTGTATTACATCTTCGCATGATGATAAAGTAAATGCTATTACAAATGCGATAAATAGGTTTAATGTGTGTTTCATTTTCTTAAAATTTAAAATTATAGGTTAAGGCTGGTATAATTGAACCAACTACTGAATATCTAACGGCTTCGGTTGTGCCTGGCGTTCCTTTACTTTCGCGGAAATAAATTGAGAATGCATTACGACGATTGTAAACATTATATACGCTCAATACCAATGTTTGCTTATAACGCTTACGATCATTCTTTTTAAAGTTGTAAGTGATTCCTATGTCAGCTCTGTGATAAGGAGTATTACGATAATTGTTACGAGTGCCTTGTGTATTATAAGGAATACTATAACCCTGTAATTCAACTTTTACATTTGGAAAAGTAGCAGGTGTTCCAGTTTGGAATAAAAAATTTGCCGAAAAACTTAAGCGTTTATTTAAATCATAAATTAAAACAGTATTAATGTTGTGCGTTCTGTCATATTTTGATAAGAACCAATCGCCATTACTAATACCTATTACTTTACGTTCTGTTTTTGATAAGGTATAACTTACCCAACCATTTAATTTCCCTTTCGCTTTTTTTACATACAATTCAAAACCATAAGCTCTGCCTTTACCTTGTACTAGGTCAGCTTCAAGGTATTTGTTTAATAGTAAATTGGCGTTATCAACATAATCTAATTGGTTTTGTAAATTTTTGTAATAAATTTCAGCTGATGTTTCGAACATATTATCTTTAAAATTTCTAAAATAACCTAATGTCACTTGGTCAGAAATTAAAGGTTTCACGTTGTTTGTTGCTGGTGTATAAATATCTAACGGTGTGGAAGCTGCCGTATTTGAAACAATGTGCAAATATTGTGACATTCGGTTATATCCTAATTTAACTGAGCTTTTATCGTTAATAGTATAATTAACGGCTAAGCGGGGTTCCGGATTATTATAAGATTTTATGATTTGACCTGAAGGAATTTTTTCTTCTTTTTCAAATGGTTTGCTTTCATTTGGAATCGTATCTCTATAAGTATATTTAGTTCCTTTACCCATGTAATTAAACAAAGACCATCTAATACCATATTGAACTGTTAAACGTGGTGTTAATTTTTGTTCATTGTCAATATAAACTGCATATTCAGTACCATATTGATTTGCTAATAATATTTTGGATTCTGTTCCATTGTCGGCAGTTATAATTGCATCTCCAGGTTTAAATGTAAATAGGATCGCTTGTGCTCCAAATTTTATGGTGTTTTTATTGTTAAGGTAATAGGTAAAATCTGGTTTTACACTGTAGTTAATAATATTTGAAGTCCAGTCAAATTTCTGACTTGTGCCTTCGCTTTTAAATCCTAAGTTATATTGGTAGTTACTATAAAATGTACTCATATTCATAAACAACTTACTATTGAAAATATGATTCCAACGAAGGGTAGCTGTGCTATTTCCCCAATTGAATTTAAAGCCTGCACCAAATACGTCTCTCCCAAAATAGCCACTTGCAAATACGGTGTTTTTATCATTAATTCTCCAATTAAATTTTGCAGTTAAATCATAAAAATAAAATTTAGCGTCTTTTAAATCGGGTTGTTTTTTTGATAAAATTGGTTTTGCCAAAACATCAATATAACTTCTTCTTCCAGCAATAATAAAGGAAGCTTTATCTTTTAATATTGGTGCTTCAATAGAGATACGACTAAAAATAGTTCCTAATCCACCATTAACTTCCAGTTTTTTACTATTACCTTCTTTCATTCTAATATCTAATACTGAAGAAGCTCTTCCTCCGTATTGAGCAGGAATTCCACCTTTAATTAGTTTAACGTCTTTAACGGCATCTGGATTAAAAATTGAGAAGAAACCAAATAAGTGAGATGAGTTATAAACTGGAGCTTCATCCATTAGCACTAAATTTTGATCAATATTTCCGCCACGTACATTAAATCCACTTGCACCTTCGCCAACAGTTGTTACACCTGGTAATAATTGTATACTTTTTATAATATCTACCTCGCCTAATAAAGCAGGCATTTTTTGAATTTGTTTAATATCCAATTTTGCCACACTCATTTCCATGCTTTTTACATTGGCATCTGCTTTTTCTGATGTAATTACTACTTCAGCAGTTTCGGTACCCTCGTCGGATAATTCAATACTAATAGTTTGATTTCCATTTAAATTTACAGGTTTAAAAATTGTTTTATAGCCAATAAACGAAAATACAATTGTATCATTTCCTGCAGGCAGTGTTAATGAATAAAAACCGTATGGATTTGTAACTGTACCAAGTTGCGAATTTTTTTTATAAACTGTTACACCAATTAAGGCTTCACCATTTTTAGAATCTTTTAAATAACCACTAATTGTATATTTAGTTTGAGAATTTGTAATTTGAAATAAGAAAATAAAAGCGAGTATAAATAAGCAATGTTTTTTCATATATTTTTTAATGTAATTTTTTTTAGGATGTGAAATTAGGAAACTTTTTTTACGTTTAGAGTTTCCTAAAGGTTAATTTTACCGTTTATGTATCAATATTTTAGTTAGGTGTTATAACAGATAAATACCGAATTTGTTGTGATTTTGTAAATAAAACAGGAATCATTTTTTGTTAATTTTTATTTATGCTAAATACGGTATAATTTTCATCATAATAAATCATGATGCTTATCACTTATGATTCAATACATTTTTGTTTTTTTTACCATAGTAAATAGTTACTTTAATATTAAATCATTATGAAAAAATTAGAAAACAAAGTATCCATTATAACTGGAGCTGGGTCTGGAATGGGTCGCGAAATCGCTTTATTATTCGCCTCAGAGGGCAGTAAAGTTATTGCCACTGATATTGATCAAAAAAGACTAGATGCTCTTAAAATTGAAATTAAGGAAAAAGGTGGAGAAGTTACAACGCTAATATCAAACATTGCTATAGAAGAAGATATTGAAAATATGATTAGTATAGCTGTATCTACTTACGGTACGCTTGATATATTAGTAAATAATGCTGGTATCATGGATCACTTTGCGCCAGTTGCCGAACTCGAAAACGCCATGTGGGAAAAAGTAATGAAGATTAATGTTGATGGGCCTTTTAAGGCCATGCGCAGTGCTTTAAAAGTTTTCCTTAAAAAAGGTAATGGGGTTATTGTTAATATTGCATCTCTTGGAGGATTGAATGGTGCAAGGGCTGGTGCGGCTTATACAGCGAGTAAACATGCTTTGGTTGGTCTTACGAAAAACACTGGTTATATGTATTCAAAATCTGGTATTCGTTGTAATGCTATTGCTCCAGGTGCGGTAAATACTAACATTGGAGAAACAATTGATTTTAGTAAAATTACACCACTCGTAAATGAACGAATAATGTCCGGTTTGGTTTTAAATCCTAGAACAGGCGAGCCAAGTGAAATAGCAAAAGTTGCCTTGTTTTTAGCAAGCGACGATTCTAGTTTTGTAAATGCCTCTGTAATTACTGTAGATGGTGGTTGGAGTGCTTATTAAATTTTAAATTTTTCATCTTAGTTTTTTTATTATATAATACCAATTGGATCTAAAAAACAGTCTAAAAACTTCCTTTATAATGCATATGAAATTGGATTATTACAGATATGCTTTCAGTATAAATAAAGTAATCAAAATAAATCTAAAATAAAAAAATCCCGTTAGTTTTCTACCGGGATTTTTGATTTAAAATTTAGTTATTATTTTTTGTTTTGAGCATCAACAACTGCAATCGTAATCATGTTTACAATTTCACGCACTGAGCTTCCTAATTGTAAAACGTGTACTGGTTTTTTTAATCCCATTAAAACTGGACCAATAGCTTCAGCACCACCTAATTCTTGTAATAATTTATAAGCTATGTTTCCAGAAGCTAAATTTGGAAATATAAATGTATTTACATCTTTATCTACCAAAGTGCTAAATGGAAATTGTTCTTTTAATAAATCATTATTTATTGCAAAGTTTGCTTGTATATCACCATCTACAATTAAGCCTGGGTAATTTTTATGCAATATATTTACAGCCTCATGTACTTTTTTAGGAACTTCTCCTTCGGCCGAGCCAAAGTTTGAGTAAGATAACATAGCTATGCGAGGTGTAATATTAAATTGTTTTACCGTGTTAGCTGTTAAAACAGCAATATCAGCAAGTTGCTGCGCAGTAGGGTCAGTGTTCATAGTTGTGTCTGCAAAAAAGTAAGGGCCTTTTTTTGTAACCATGATGTATAAACCAGCAACTCTACTTACACCTTCCTGAACACCTATAATATCTAAAGCCGGTTTAATAGGAGCGCCGTATTTTCTGGTTAATCCAGAAATCATGGCATCTGCCAAATTTTGTTCAACCATCATAGCTCCAAAATAATTACGGTCGCGCATTAATTTTCGAGCGTCGTATTGTGTAAGTCCGTTACGTTGTTGTTTTTTCCATAACAAATCACCAAACTCAGCTCTTCTTCCTTCTTCCTCAGCTAACCAAGTATCAATAATTGGAGTGTCACCTAAATCAATTTGATGCTCTTCTAACAATGCTAATATTTTTTCTTTATTCCCTAATAAAATTGGTTTAGCAATACCTTCATCTTTTGCAACTTGTGCTGCTTTTAATATTTTGTAAGTATCGGCTTCAGTAAATACAACACGCTTAGGATTTGTTTTTGCTTTATTGGCAACACTACGCATGAGTTTATTGTCTTTACCTAATCTATTATCTAATTCGGTACGATAGGCATCCCAATCCGTAATAATATGTTTTGCAACCCCACTATCAATAGCAGCTTTTGCAACAGCCGAACTTACAGTAGAAATTAAACGGCTATCAATTGGTTTCGGAATAATGTATTCTGTTCCAAAGCTTAAATTTTTTGATCCATAAGCCAAGTTTACATAATCTGGTACGCTTTCTTTTGCTAATGCAGCAATTGCTAATGCAGCTGCTAATTTCATTTCTTCATTAATACATGTTGCACGAACATCTAAAGCCCCTCTAAAAATAAAAGGAAATCCTAATACGTTATTTACTTGGTTAGGATGATCACTTCTGCCTGTAGCAACAATAATATCGGGACGTGCAGAAATTGCATCCTCATAAGGAATTTCGGGAGTTGGATTTGCTAATGCAAATACCACACAATTTGGCGCCATTGAGCGAACCATATCTTGCGTTAAAATATTACCTTTTGATAAACCAACAAATACATCAGCACCTTTAATTGCTTCGTCTAAAGTGTTAACACTTACATTTTCAGAGGCAAAAAAAGTTTTGTATTGATCTAAGTCTTTTCGGTTTTTATTAATAACACCTTTACTATCAAGCATTAAAATATTTTCTTTTTTAACACCAACTGCTATGTACATTTTAGCACATGAGTTTGCTGATGCGCCAGCGCCATTAATCACTAATTTAACTTCGCTCATTTTTTTGCCAGAAATTTCAACGGCATTTAATAAACCAGCAGATGAAATAATAGCAGTACCATGCTGATCATCATGCATTAAAGGAATATTTAATTCTTCTTTTAATCTGCGTTCAATTTCAAAACATTCAGGAGCTTTAATATCTTCTAAATTAATTCCACCAAAAGTTATCGCTATATTTTTTACCGTATTTACAAATTCATCAATGTTTTTTGTGTCTACTTCAATATCAAACACATCAATATCTGCAAAAATTTTAAAAAGTAAACCTTTACCTTCCATTACTGGTTTTGATGCAAGTGCTCCAATATCTCCTAATCCTAAAACTGCAGTACCATTAGAGATAACAGCTACTAAATTTCCTTTTGCGGTATATTTGTATGCGTCTTCTTGGTTTTTTTCTATTTCTAAACAAGGCTCAGCAACTCCGGGAGAGTAGGCGAGTGTTAAATCACGTTGAGTGGTGTAAGGTTTTGTAGGAACTACTTCAATTTTTCCGGGTCTTCCTTGTGAGTGATAATCAAGGGCATCTTGCTTCAAAGATTTTGACATAAGTATTAAATTTAAGAGAACGAAAGTACATTTTTTAAAGGAAAATTAATAATAATATTTTCCCGTTTTTTTTCGTATTTTTAATATCCTGAAAAATTATATCATTTATGAAAAAACAATTACTCATCATTTTCACATTTTGCGCAATCAGTTTAGTATCTCAAACAACATTAGTAGATAGTATATTTTCTGGAGGCATTTATCGTAGTTATCGTTTATACATTCCAGCAGTTTATACAGGTTCATCGGCACGCCCATTAATTATAAATATGCACGGTTATACAAGTAATGCTTTGCAACAACAATTTTACAGTAATTTTGAGCCAATTGCTGATACAGCTAATTTTTTAATGGTGTATCCTAATGGTACTTATTCGGGTGCAAACAGATACTGGAACGCTGGCTTAGGACCAACAGGTGCTGATGATTTAGGTTTTTTATCTCACTTAATCGATTCTCTAAAAGCACAGTATAATATTGATTTAAATTGTGTGTATTCAACAGGAATGAGCATGGGAGGCTTTATGAGCCATACGCTTGCTTGCGAATTAAGTAATAGAATTACAGCAATTGCTTCAGTAACTGGAAGTATATTTATTACACAATATGGTACAAATTGTCATCCAACTCGTCCTGTCCCAGTTATGCAAATTCATGGAACCGCTGATGGTACGGTTCCATATATTGGAAATTCGACAATGCTGCCAATAGATAGCGTTGTTAATTATTGGGTAACAAAAAATAATTGCAGCTTAATTCCTACAACCATGGCAGTTCCTAACATTAACTTAACTGATGGGTGCACTGCTGATCATTTTGTGTATTCTGGTGGTACCCTGGGAAGTACTGTTGAACATTATCGTGTAAATGGTGGCGCGCACACTTGGCCAGGAGCACCTTTTACAATTGGAGTTACTAATCAGGATTTTAGTGCTTCTAAAGAAATTTGGCGTTTTTTTAGACCATTTAAATTAAATATGCTAACAAGTATAAATGAGGTTGATAAACAAAATTTAAATTTTAGTTTATTTCCAAATCCAACAAATAATCAATTACAATTTAAATATGATGGATATAATCAACAGTTTGTTAGTATTGAAATTATTGACATTTGCGGAAAATTTGTATTAAATAAAATTTATGATTCAAATGTAATAGATGTTAGTAAGTTAAATGCAGGTCTTTACTTTATTACAATAAGTGAAAATGGAAAACAGATTGCTAAACAAAAATTTGTAAAGGAATAATTTTGTAATTAATACAAACACGAAGTAAAAAGGCTACCAAATTAATTTGGTAGCCTTTTTTATGATGTATAAACAAAACTATTTACTTAACGTACAAGTTTCAGTCCCACTTCCTCCAGAATCAGTAACAGTTTCTGTTTGACAATTAGAAAGTGCTTGTTTTTTAGTAATTTTACTAAATTTTTTCACTTCTCCACCAGTTGCATCTTTACATGTGCAAGTCCAGTCTTTTTTGCATGATACAAATGATAATGCCATTAAGGCAATTGATAATATTGCTATTTTTTTCATTTTAATGTATTTATAATTTAATTAATTATTTATTTTAATGTGCATTTACGTGTTTCTGTATATGGTTGTCCATCAGGAGTAATGTCTATTGACATACAAGCCGCTTTAGCATTAGCTTTAGTTATTTTTTTATACACAATTGTTTTAGTTGAACTTGCACCTGCTGATGCAGGATCATTGTCGGTAGTAACGCATGTACATGTTCTTTCTTTTTTACAAGACGCTAACGATAAAGCTATCAAAGCGATTGATAATATTGTTATTTTTTTCATTTTTTATAATTTTATAAGGTTATTATTTAATTGTACAATCAAAAACTTCAGTGTAATCATGTTTTGTTGTTTCGCTTCCTACTGTTGAAGTATCAGATTCTTTTTCAGTACGAGAATTACAAGTTTTTTTACCTTGAGCAGTTTTTTTCGTTGCACTGGCTAACACTTCAGTAGCTGTATAAGATGGATCAGTAACTGTAGAACTAGAATTAATAGTTCCAGAAAGTGTTGTTACAGTTGTTAAGGTACTTGTACATGTACAAGTTCTGGCTTTTTTGCAAGATGCTAAACTTAAAGCACCTAAAGCAAACGCAATTAACGTGATTTTTTTCATGTTTTTTTGTTTTTTGGTTTATATTATTTATTGTTTGATTATTTTGTGATTTCTAAAATTAAATCACTGTTACTGTTATTGATTTTTTTGTAATATTTCCATCTCTATCAACTATGGTATAGGTTAAAACCTCTGTGCCTGCTTGGTTTCTAGTAATATAAGTTACATCAATAGTATATCCATTATATTCTAGTGAAGATAAATGGTGATTAAAAAAACTTGTAGTTGTAGTACTTCCATCATAAGATACTGAGGCATTAAAACTCGTCAGATTATCTTCCGTTTTTGTAACAATAACGCCAACCAAAACGGTATCAAGTTTGTTTCTAGTAACATTTGTGGATACATATTTACCACCCGTTTTGAATGCCATATCTGGCGGAATGCGAGGGTCAACTCCTGCAGATGAAGTAGATTTCTTTTTACAGCTAGTTCCAATAAAAACTAAAGCTAAAATTGACAAGGTGATTACTTTTTTCATTTTATTTATTTTTTTAGATAGTGATTTTAAAATTGATAGATACATTTCTTCCAATATTATAAATTCCATAATATTTAAAGCGCGACAAATGGTCATAGTATGTTCTATTTAAAAGATTATTGGCTGAAACGCTTATTTGAATAAGATTTTTAGGATTTTTAATTGTAACTGATGCTGAGGCATTTATTAAATAATAATCAGGTGTTGATGTTTCAAAATCACCTGGTCTGTTTTGTTCAAATACATAAGTTGCCCCTGGTTTAAAAGAAAACTCACTTATTTTTTTTGAATTTTTGAAACTTATTTTTAAGTCTGAATTTATCTTTGGTGCGGCAATAAAAGGCAAATAATTTCCATTGTCTAATCTCCCATCAATATAGGAATAGCTAGTAATCCAATTTAAATAGTTAATTTTATTTGGATGAATATCTGTTGTAAATTCAGCACCTTTGATTGTTGCATTTTGTTGCATGTAATTGAAAATTTGAAACCCAATATATTCCTTGTCAGATGGCGCTAAATAAATATAATTTAGGAATCGATTGTAATAGGCAGAGGCAGAAAGGTTTAACCAAGAAGTTTTAAAGGCAAGTGTTAAATCAGTACACATATTTTGTTCAATGTTTAAATCAATATTTCCTATTTCAAAACGGTAGGTTCCTTCATGCAAGCCATTAGATGATAATTCTGCTAAATTTCCTGAACGATAACCCGTTGAGAAATTTGTCTTTACATTAAAATATTTTGTATCAAACCAGCTCAGCCCCAACGAACCGTTTACCGCATTGTAGTTTTTTGTAAATGGAGTTATTTTATAACCAGGTCCTGTTGGGTCTGTATTAATAGTTCCTGTTGTATACGTTTGAATAGAGCGAAAGTCGTAACGTAATCCACCTTCTAATACCAAATGTTTTAAGGTAGTTTTTATATAAGTAAATGCTGAGCTTTCCATCACGGTTGCATCAGGTATTATGGTCCGTGCACCAAGGTTAGTATTGGTTTGATAAAAATCCTGAGTACCTATATTAAATTCAATCTTTTCTTTAAATAATTTAGTCCATACAATATTTGTTATGGCTGAATTTAAAACCATATTTAAACTTATTTTATTTCCACCTTCTTGTTCCTGTCGGTTATTATTTTGAAAACCTATATTAACTTTTAGTTTTGAATTTTTTAGAAAAAAACTATTTTGAGAACTGAAAATATTTAAATTAACTGTGTGATGTGGTCTGTCAAATTTCCTGCTAAATCTATCATCTGGTGTATCACGAAGCTGCACTGTGTCCATCAAAAAGCCGAAATTACTTTTTGTGAACATATAATTATTTTGAGAAACCCAACGTTTTATAGTAAAGCCAAAACCTGCTTTAGCATAGTAGCCTCCAAAGCGAGAGTTTAAAACCCGCTTATTATTTCCGTCAGAATAGTCGGCATGACTGTCTTCTCCAAATCGAACTCTCCAATTTATTTTGCGCGTTGCTCCCTTAACCCCAACATCTGTTCCATTTCCTAGCGTGTTAGAAAAAAAGCGTGTTGACACATCGGCTTTAATAGTATTTATTGGTGCCGACTTTTCTTCAATAATATTTATAACACCACCCATTGCTTCTGAGCCATAAAGTAGTGATGCTGCACCTTTGATAATTTCTACACGGTCAATCCCTACATCTGATAATCCAAGACCGTGTTCGTCTTGCCATTGCTGATTATCAAAACGTAATCCATATAATACAGTTTGAATCCTATTTCCATATAAACCTCTAATAACAGGCTTCGAAATCCCTGAACCTGTTGTTAATTGACTAATTCCTGGTATTTTGGCAATACCATCACTTAAGTTTAAAGCACCATTAGTCCGCATTTCAATTACGTCAATTTGTGAAATTGTATTTGCTGTTTTATTATGATCAGCATCGTTGGTTCCATAAACAACTACTTCTGAATATTTCACAAAACTCTGAGAAAGTGAAATGTTTTTTTCTATTATAGTATCATTTAAATTGATTGAATAAACTAGTGTTTTATAGCCTAATAATTTATACTGAACAGTAAACTTGCCTTTTGGTAAATTAGTAATTTGATAAAATCCTTGGTTGTTACTTTGTGTTACAAGATTTAATTCTGAAACAAAGACTGTTACGTTGGCAATTTTTACATCACTGCTGTCTTGAATAATATAACCATGTAAAGTCACTTGAGAATAAGTCTCAAATGATATTAGCAATAGTATATATGAAAATATTTTTTTCATTTAAATAGTTAATTCAATTATACATACTTATAAAGTCTGCATAACTATAGTACATTGTTTTGAATACATGAAATTGCTATCTCTTGAAAAGAGATAAAGAATAATTGATTATTTAATACAACACAAAAACTAACTCTTAAAAGAGATAGTTATAGTATTGATTAAAACGTCGACTAAATTTTTAGGAAAAATTATTTGGTGGTGGTGTTTCTTGAGACATGAAAACATCCGATAAACTTACTATATAAGTCGTGAAATACTTATTTGTAATCTTTGATGCGGAAATATTGAATTCATAGCTTGGGCTTTGAATAAATTTAAGAGATAAAAAGTTTTTTACAATGTTTGATTTTGATGAGTTTGAATTAGTTTCATTAGAATTTACAACTTTAGAATAGTTTTCCATTAAAGCTTTTTCTTTCGTGTCATTAATAACAAATAAGGAAACTGTTTTACCAGAATTTTTTATTGAAATAACATCGTACAAAATTCCGTTAACCATAATTTCTTTATTTTCATCTAGCCATTCCATATTCTTGGAATCTGAAAATAATTGAAAAGGTGAAATACTAATTTGTTCAAGTTGACTTAAGTTTTGCGCCACATAAGCCCTAAAGTTTGCTTTTTGTGAGTTTTGAAATAATTTAAATACCTGAAAGTGACAGGTAATAAAAACCGTCATTATTAGACTAACAGATATAAATAATGCTTTTTTCAAAATTTTAGTTCTACAAATTTAATAAAATAACATTACAACCTGTTTTTTTTTAATTTAAATTTATGTTAATTACATTTGTTTTGTGAAAAAAAAGCCCTTCATATTTATAATTATATTTTTTCTAGTAATTTCAGTTTGTAATTATGGATTGTTTAATCTGTTTTTGAATAATTATAAAATCGATTTCAGAGTACATATAGAGGATAAAACTGAAAAGATTACAGATAAAATCCAACTTAAAACTTCCCAATTATATATTAATTTTAACAAAATTAAATGGGAAGATAGTAATCAGGAAGTTCGGATTAATGGCGTTTTATATGATATTGCATCAATAAAAACTAAAGATAGTATTTCGGAATTATTTCTAGTAATAGATGAGGAGGAAGATGAAGTCAAGAAAAAATTTGCTTTAATATATGATGATTCAGTTTCTGAAAAATCAAATAGTCCGATTCAAATCATAAAAGGATTTTTAAAATTCAATTATTTGAATCCTTATTGTAATTTTAATTTTTTATTTAAAAAATTAACTGAAAAAACAAAAGACAATAGCTCATATTGTTCTCTTTCAGCCTATTTGACTGTAGAAACTCCTCCCCCAAATTTTTCAAGTTAGATCTTTCTTTTTTCTTTAGGCTTCATTGTTTGATTCAATCATATTTTGATTTATGAATTGACCTAAATTAGAACGAAGATACTTTTGAATCATATCATTTTTACTAATGATTATTATCACATCGTTTTGTAAAAAATCAAATTAATTTATAATCTCAATTAATATTTAAAAAATGAAAATAAATACATTATTTATTGCGCTTAGTTCTTTAACAATTTCAGGCTTTTCGCAAACAATCACAATAAGAGATAACTCAACTCGAGAACCATTAGAAAGAGCTGTTATCCAAGATAAAAACAATAAACAACTTTTTACAGATGCAAAAGGTAAAGCTGATGTTTCAGGTCTTGCTAAAGAAGATTCCATTTTAATTTTCTCATTTGGCTATTCTGCTAAAAAAGTATTATTAAAAAATGATGGGTCAAATGAAGCGATTGATTTGTATTCAAAATCGGTAAACTTAGATGAAATTGTTTTATCAGCTAATCGAAAATCTGAACACAAAATAGATGTTCCATACGCAATGGAAATAATTAAACAAAAAGATATCGAATTTACAAACCCTGCAACAAGTGGCGATTTATTATCAAACACAGGACAAGTATTTGTTCAAAAAAGTCAAGCTGGTGGTGGAAGTCCTAGTTTGAGAGGCTTTGAAGCTAATAAAGTTTTGTTGGTAATTGATGGAGTACGAATGAATAATGCCATTTACCGTGGCGGACATTTACAAGATGTTATGACAATCGACCCAAATATGTTAGAGCGTACTGAAGTTATTTTTGGACCATCATCTACTATTTACGGCAGTGATGCATTAGGTGGTGTGATGCATTTTTATACCAAAAATGCACAGTTTAGCACAGACGATAAAATGTTAGTAAAAGCTAATGCGATGGTTAGATATGCTTCTGCTGCAAATGAAAAAACAGGGCATTTAGATTTTAATTTAGGTTGGAAAAAATTTGCATCCTTAACTAATATTACGTTTTCTGATTTCGGAGATTTAAGAAGTGGTTCAAATAAATTAACAGGTTATACTAATACTTGGGATAGAGGATATTATCAAGATAGAATTAATGAAAGAGATACCATGATTAAAAATCCTGATAATAATTTGCAAAAAGGAAGTGGTTATTCTCAAATGGATATCATGCAGCGCTTTAATATTAAATCAGGAAAATATATTACCCATAATCTAAATTTTCAATATGGAGCTTCAAGTTTTTTACCACGTTATGATCGTTTAAATGGAGATTATAAAAGTGGTAAATTTAAGTTTGCCGAAAATGGTTACGGCCCTCAAAAAAGACTATTGGCTGCCTATACTTTAAACTATGATGGAAAAACATTGATGACAGATAATGTTAAAGTTATTTTAGCATATCAAAAAATTGATCAAGAAAGAATAACGCGTAATTTTCAAAACTTAAATCGTAAAACGCAATTAGAAAATGTTGCTGTATTATCTGCAAACGTAGATGCTTTTAAATTAATTAAAGAAAAGCACGAAATCCGTTATGGTTTAGAATTTACTCATAATGATGTGAAATCAACAGCTCAATTCAAAAACATTATGACGGATGTAGAAACTCCTGCGGATACACGTTATGCTGGTGGTGGAAGTAAAATGACAACATTTGCGGCTTATGTTTCGCATGCTTGGGAGTATAGTAAAACCTTAGTAATTACGGATGGAATTCGTTATACAAATACGAGTTTAACAAGTACATTTAACGATACAACATTTTTTAAATTTCCTTTCACAACAGCTAATCAAAAAAACCAGGCAGTTACCGGTAATTTAGGCTTAACTTGGAAATTAGAAAATGATTACAAGGTTTCGTTATTGGCAAATACAGGATTTCGTGCTCCTAATGTGGATGATATGAGTAAAGTATTTGAAAGTTCTACTTATGTAGTTGTACCAAACCCAACATTAAAACCCGAATACACTTATAATTTTGAAATGGGAATTAGCAAAGTAATTCAAGGCAAATATAAATTTGATATAAATGGTTTTTATACCAATTTAACCAATGCCTTAGTAGTTGCTGATTTTAAATTAAACGGAAGCGATTCAGCTAAATACAATGGAACAACTACTAAAGTTAAAGCTACACAAAATGTTGATAATGCTTATATTTATGGTATCTCAGGTGGTGTTCAATTTGATTTTAATGATCATGTTTCATTTAAAAGTGTTTTAAATTATACTTATGGTCGTTATGTAGATGCTAAATTAGATACTGTAATTCCATTAGATCATATTGCACCGATGTTTGGACAAACGTCTATTTCTTATAAAGCTAAAGGATTTGATGGTGAATTTTTTGTAAAATATAATGGTAAAAAATCCTTAGCAGATTATAGTCCAAGTGGTGAAGATAATTTACAATATGCTACAGTAAATGGAATGCCAGCTTGGTTTACTTTAAATATTCGTTTAGGCGTTAATCTTACTAAAAACTTACGTTTAAATGCAGCTTGTGAAAATCTTACTGATAATCGTTACCGTGCTTTTGCTAGTGGAATCAATGCTCCAGGCAGGAATTTTATTTTGAGTTTACGTTATAAAATGTAAATTAAATTGATTGATTTAAACAAGTAAAAATGCATTATTTTACATTTTTACTTGTTTATTTTTTTTTCTATTACTATATTTGTTAAAGTGAAAAAATTAGGCTTTATATTTATATCTGTATTTACTATTGTTTTATCTATAGGTAATTTTGGAATATTTAGTTTATTTTTAAATCAATATAAATCGGAAGTTCAGGCTAATATTATTAATAAAACAAGTGTAGTTACTGATGTTATTTACATTAATCCGTATCAGTTTTATTCAGATTCAAAAAATATAACTTGGGAAGACAACAATAAAGAAATAGTATATAATGGAGAATTGTATGATATTATTTCAATAGAAAGTGAAAATGGTAAAGTTAAAATAAATGCTATTTCTGATAAAAAAGAAACAGAATATAAAATGGCTTATGCACAAAAAGAAGATTTGAATAATCAAACATCAAATTCTCCCATAAAATTATTAAAACATTTTTTTGCTTTAAAGTGTGTTTGTGCAAATAAAATGGATATTTTAAATTTGGAAAGTAAAATTAATTTAGTTTCTGAGTATACTGATTCCCGTTGTTTTATTTTAAACAATGGATATAAATCTTTGGAAGTTCCTCCTCCAAACAGTTTCATTTAATCTATTTTTAAAAAAATACAACTTTTAAAGAAGCGAATTAGCTTCTAATAAAAGGGTTTTAATTTTTTTAAATACTTAGTTTTTATACTATGCTTTAATTGCATGTATATTTTTTTGAAAATATTTAAAACATTCCCGTATTAATTATTACAAAAAATAAGAGGCTAAAGATTAAATGTAAAAGTAAATGGCGATTTATTTTTTTATTTCAAAATGTTCTAAGCTTTAAAATAAATTTTAATTGTTTAGCCTCTTTATTTTTTAATTTTTGAAAAATTACGTATAATAAATATAATAAATAATACACTTTCTATGAAAAAAAATCTAATCAGTTGTTTAACATTTTCAATATTTGTTATTAATAGTGTTTCCGCTCAAACAATTAATCCTTGCGGGACATATGAAGCCATCGACTGGGCTAAAAAAAACATAAAGGGTTATCAAGAAAAAAGCGAGGCTAAACAATTAGCAATCGAGCAAGAGTACCAATCTTATTTATCCAAATTAACTAACCAAAAATCTAAAATTGCGGCAGTTACTTTTACAATACCTGTAGTGTTTCATATATTACATACAAATGGTCCTGAAAATATTTCGGATGCTGTTTGTATTGCTGCTTTGGCTCAGGTAAATAAAGATTACGCAAGATTGGGTTCAGATACTGCAAGTATAAATCCAACTTTTAAGAATTTATACATTGATGCTCAAATGGTTTTTCAATTGGCAAAAATTGATCCTTATGGAAACTGCACCAATGGAATCGTTCATCATTATGATACAGATACTGAATGGGCGCAATCTAATTATTTTGGATATAAATATTCTAATGATATTGAAGGAAGATGGCGTCCTAGCAGATACTTAAATATTTATATTGTAAAAAATATTATCGGCTCATCTGCAGGTATAATTGTTGGCTATACTTATAAACCAGGTTCTGCACCAGGAACAAATTGTGATGCTATTGTTTATCGATATGATTTTTTAGGAGGATTAAGTGCTCGTTCATTAAGTCATGAAATTGGTCATTGGTTTGGATTAGGTCACACATTTGGTGATTCAAATAATGCAGGTATTAGCTGCGGAAATGATGATATTGCAGATACTCCAAAAACTTCAGGTTTTTTTAGTACGTGCCCTTCTATTACTTCATTAAGTGATTCATGTGATTTAGGAAAAAAACCAAATGTTGAAAATATTATGGATTATTCATCTTGTCCAAAAATGTTTACTCAAGGACAAACAATCAAAATGAGGGGCACAGCGGCTTCATCGTCTGCAAACAGAGATAGTTTATCGAGTTTGTTAAATTTAAACAGAGTAGGAATTATTAATAACACCGTTACAGCTTGCTCTCCAATTGCTGATTTTTATGCAAATAAAACTAAAAGTTGTAATAATCAATCAGTTATTTACAATAGCACGTCATTTAATGGCACTGTTTCATCGTACAGTTGGGTTTTTGAAGGAGGAATACCAGCAACTTCTTCAAGTCCAAATCCAACGGTATTATATTCAACACCAGGAATTTATTCTACATCACTTACGGTAATAGGTCCTTTAGGCTCAAACACAAAAATTAGAAATTCTTTTGTAAATAATAATTGGAATTCTGGTCCAATCTCATTCCCAGTAACACAATCATTTGAAGCTGGATTTTTAGATAATGGTTGGAATATTCAAAATTTGGATTATGCTTCTCCTACTTGGAAATCTGCAAGTGTAGGCTCTCAATCAACGTCAAAATCATTTTTTTTACAAAACGCTGATGATAATTACCATCCAAATGATATTGATATTTTAGAATCACCACAATATAATTTTCATAATACTACAAATATTTCAGTATCTTTTGATTATGCTTTTGCATTAAAATCAGTAAATACAGCTTCATTAAATCCAACTTTTAAATTTCAATATTCAACAGATTGTGGCGGAACATGGATAGATATGACGGGTACTCCTTCAGCAGTTAATATGGCAACTGCAAGCGGAGGAGTTATTCCAATGACAGCTCCCTTTATTCCTTGGGCTGCAAAATGGGTTACAAAAACTTATAATCCATCGGTTTTAACTGCATTAAATAATAAGTCGGATGTTAAATTTAGATTTTGGTATCAAAATGATCCTACCTATGGTCAAACTCAAAACTTTTATATCGATCAATTTAATATTTCGGGAACTGTTGGCTTAAATGAATTAGAATCTCAAATTAATTTTTCAGTATATCCTAATCCAACTACTTCAATTGCAAATATTGAATTTACCTCAACTTTTGATGCAAAGGCAATTATAAGTTTATATGATATAATGGGTAGGGTTTCAGAAGTTTATAGTTTTCAGGCAATTTCTGGTGTTAAAACAGCGTATGAAATTAACAAAAAGCAAGATTTAGCTTCAGGTATTTATTTTGTTTCACTGAGTTTAAATGGTCAAAGAGTAATTAAAAAAATAATTATTGAGTAGTTGTTTGTTTGTTTGCTGAAAAAACGCCCTCCAGAATATATTGGAAGGGCGTTTTTTGTTATATTTGCCTCGCAATTAAAAAAATATTATGAAATTTTTACGTTTTTACATTCTATACCGTTTACAAATTATTATTGCTTTAGTAGTTTTAGGTGTTTTATCTCATCTTTACCTTGATGCTGTTACTGCTTGGATTTGCTATGTTTTTGCTTTTATATCTTTACTTCTGTATTTTATGATGGGTACAATGCGCGTTGTGCAAGAAGCTGTTAGTGATGGAGATGTTGATTTAGCAATGACTTACATGGATAAAATTAAATTTCCACGTTTATTATTTAAGCCAATTCGTGCGGGTTATTACATGTTGCAAAGTAACTTATCAATGGCAAGTAATGATTTAGATAAAGCTGAGGCTAATATTAGAAAAAGCTTAAAAATAAAATCAAAAATTGTTGGCGACATGGAAGGTGCCAATTTGATGCAATTAGGTTTTATTGAACTTAAAAAAGGAAATACAAAACAAGGTCGTATACATTTATTAGATGCAATAAAGGCTGGAATTCCGGATAAAGAAAATTTGGCCGCTGCTTATTTGCAATTATGTAATATTGAAGCTCAACGGATGCAATATAGAATTGCCAAACAATATTTTAAAAAGGCAAAAGATTTAAAGCCTAAAAATGAAGAAATATTAAACCAAGTAAAACAAATGGAAAAGCAAATTAACCGTATGCCAGGTTAATTTATTGAAATTGATTTTTAAAAGAACGCTTGTTTGCGTTCTTTTTTTATGCTTAAAATTTAGTTAATCTATTTGTTGTACTTTTATCGAATGATGAAAAACAATAGTGTGATACCGCAAAGTTGCTTTGATTTTTTAAAAAAATTAAAAAAACACAATAATCGTGAATGGTTTAATGAACATAAAGATGAGTTTATTGAAGAACAAAGTCATATCGAAAAATTTGCAGATGCTTTGTTGATAGAACTGAATTCTCATGATGTAATTGAAACACCAACAGGTAAAAAATGTTTGCATCGTATATACAGAGATATCCGATTTTCAAAAGAGAAAACACCCTATAAAACAAATTGGAGTGGAAGTTTCAAAAGAGCCGGAAAACAACGCAGAGGTGGGTGTTATTTTCATTTAGAGACTGGTAATAGTTTTATTGCCGGTGGATTTTGGTCGCCAAACCCTGAAGATTTGAAACTAATTCGTGATGATTTTGCTTTTGATGATAAACCAATCCGAAAAATATTGAAGAGTAAATCATTTGTATCTACATTTGGAAATCTTCAAGGTGAACAATTGAAGACAACGCCAAAAGGTTTTGATGCTGAAAATTCTGCAATAGATTTATTACGATTTAAACAATTTTTAATCATTCGAAAATTTACAGATAAAGAAGTGTTAGATAAAAACTTTTTAAAAGAAGCTAATCAAACATTTAAAAACATGCGCCCTTTTTTTAATTATATGAGTGACGTTTTAAGTACCGATATTAATGGAATTGAAATTTAGATTTCCTATACCGAATACATATAAAATATAGTCCAATTTCAGTTAACCCTCATTGTACAATTTTCATGTAGTATCGGCATAACCAATTATTAATTATTTTTTTTAATTAGATTAAAGAATAATAAAAATTGGTATTATATCAACGATTCAACGTTTGTACAAGTTCCGTTTTCGCAAACATAACATTTTAGTTTGTCTTTAAAAACTGAAGATTTGTAAATAGATTTTCCTAAAAGCATACGTAAACATTCTTGAATACCTTCAATAATACTAGGATGTGGGTGCATCATGTCGGCTAATTCCCTTATGCCTTGGTTTGTATGTATTAAATACGCAACAGCTTGTATGGCTGAACTAGCGTGTTCTCCAACGCAACGCATACCTAATATTCGCATGCCATTATCATTAGTGACTATGATTTTAAAAAAGCCTTTTGTTTTTCGCATAGCAATTGCTCTAGCATTGGTACTATAATCTAATTTCACTACTTTATGCGCTAAGCCTTTCTTTACACAATCCTGTTCGCTCATTCCAACACTCGCCACTTCAGGATTTAAAAACATGATTGTAGAAATGTTTTGATAAGACAATGGTTTGATTGTTGGCCCAAACATTCTTACAACGGCATGTCTCGCTTCTCGCTCACCTACATTAACTAAAGCTATATCGGTTGTAACATCTCCAGCTACATAAATATTACTTGTGTGTGTTTGAGTATCATCATCCCAAATATTTCCTTTTTCATTTAATTTTATACCAGCAGCTTCTAAATTTAGATCTTCAATATTTGGAATTCTTCCAACCGATACTAGAGCTTTTTCAACTCTTAATATTTCATTTCTCCCATCTTTATATTCCAACTCATATTCAACCTCGCCATCTTTTATTTCCATTCGTTTGAGTGATGCACCATGATGAATAACAGCGCTTTGTTGTTGTAAATTTTGACTTACAACTTCAGCCACATCCTCATCTTCAAATGGTAAAATACGCTCTGCTTTATCAATTAAAAATACTTTGGTTTTTCCTAAATTTGAAAAAATTGTAGCAAACTCGCAACCTATTACTCCAGCACCAAGAACTACAAGACTTTTTGGTAATTCTGTCAGATTTTTGACACCATTACTTGTCATTATAATATGTTCGTCAATTGGAATATGAGGTAAATATCTTGGCCTGCTTCCAGATGCAATTAAAATATTTTCGGCTGTTACAATTTTTACGGAGCCATCATCTTTTTTTATAGAAATAGTATGTTTATCAATAAATGAGGCTAATCCTTTTTCATAGCTCAACAAATTATTAGTTTGTTTTTGTAATAATTGTAAATGAACGGTCATTTGTGTTTTGCGTTCAAATACTGATTCTTTAAGAGTTTTTACAATGTCATCATAATTTACTTCAAAGTTTGGAATAAGTTCCCTTACGGAAGAAATTTTTTGAGAATATTCCCATAACGTTTTTGATGTTAAAACTCCATCATAAATTCCGGCACCTCCTAATCTATTTTTTTCAATGAGTAATACTTTTTTCTTAAAATCCAAGGCTCTCATAGCCCCTGCGTAACCGCTTGGACCTCCGCCAATTACTATTATGTCGTAATGTTCCATTCTAATTTTATTTTTCAAAAAACGTTTTATTATCTAAAACGTCATTGTTGTAATTTTGAAGTAAAGCTTTAATATATTTTAGTGTAAATTCTTCTTGTTTTGGATAACTGTTTTTCAATGATTTTGTCATCAAACTATCCGTTTTATAATTATAAGCCTCTGTTAAATTATAATTACTGATAATATACATCATACTGTCATTGATGATTTGAAAATTAGGATAGTTATAGTAAACAACAGGAGAGTTAATTTTCGACGTCATGCTTTTACCAAATGCATAATAAGGCTTGTCGTAATTTAGGATATCTAAAACAGTAGGCATAATGTCTATTTGCTGAACTGTTTTATTAATTATTTCTGGTTTTTGTCCAGGTAAATAAAATATAATAGGAATTGAATATTGTCCAATTGAATTACCATAAAATGCATCTTCTGAAATTGCGGTATGATCAGCACTTAAAACAAAAAGTGTATTATTAAACCAAGGCATTTTCTTTGCCTGATTAAAAAATTGTTTTAAACTGTAATCTGCATATCCAACTGATTCATGAATTTGTAATGTGCCTTTAGGAAATTTTCCAAAATACTTTTTAGGAACTTTATATGGGTTGTGAGACGAAAGTGTAAATACTGTTGTTAAAAAAGGCTCTTTAATTTTCGATATTTCTTTTGTCATATTTATTAAAAATGGTTCGTCCCAAATACCCCATTGTCCATCATAATCCTCTTCATTGTTATATTCTGTTCTACCATAATATAAATCGTAACCTGCAGATTTTGCATATGAATTGAAATTCATTGATCCATTTGTAGCCCCATGAAAAAATGAAGTGTGGTATCCTTTAGTTTTTAATAATTTTGGTAAGGCATTTAAGGTGTTATTTGCATAAGTAGAATTAAGATAGGGGTCATCCATATAAGTTGGCATCGACGAAATAATTGAAGGAATACCATTAATTGAAGATTTCCCATTTGAAAATGCATTATTATAATAAGTAGAAACAGAGATTAGGCTATCTAAGAAAGGAGTATAGCTTTTCCTATTTCCAGAAGCAGTAAATTCTTTTGAAAAACTTTCTAAAATAATAATGCAGACATTTAAATTTTTAAATTTGCTAGTATCGGCAGGAATAATCTGAGTACTGTATTGGTTCAATTCATTTTTTTTGTAAAAATCTAAATATTTAATTTGATTTAATTCTGCAGATTTTATTAGTGAAAATGGTGTATTAATAACGATAGGAATATACTTTTGACTCGTATAAAGAGCCGCATCTAATAATACAATTGGGATTTTTTGCAATCCACCTCTAATGCCTAAAACTGTAAATCCTGACACTAATAAAAACTGAAAGGTATTTAATAGGGATGATTTAATATTAAAATTTTGAAGTTTGAATTGTTTGTTTTTTTCAATCCATTTAAATGATTTTATTAATCCGAATATTAGGATAAAATATATAATTATAAGTAGCCAGTTATCTAGTAAAAAATACGGTAAAAGTTTGATGAAATCTGTTTGCCCACCAAAAATTAAATGGGTCACATCATATGTTGTGCGTTTTTGTATATATGGAAAATAAACAAAATCAATAAAATTTAAAAGTATAGCAAATGAATTAATTGTTATAAAAACAAAAAATAAAGTTTTTCTGTAACTTGTTTTTTTTTGAAAATTAAATGGAAGAACTGCTAATATAATGAATAATGAATTTGTAGCAGAAATACTGAAAGCATCGAATCTTAATCCGTAAAATAGTAATTTTAAAAATTCTAAAAATTCTAAATCCTGAAAGCTACTTTTGTTAAAGTAAAAAAATAAAATTCTACAAATGGTATAAATCAAAAATACAATTAATATTTTTTTTAATAAATCTTGAATTAAGTACCTAATCGAAATCATTTCTTAAAAAGCCCTATTTATTCCAACAACCCAACGAACTTGTAAATAATCTTTTTCAGCATAGGGTAATCTATTAAGGAAAAATGGCATATCAAATCGTAATACCAATGGTTTTAATCCAGTTAATGCCCCCCATTTTTGGATGCTTAATGTTGCGCCTATCCCTGCATCAGCAATTAAATTTGTCATTACAATAGCTTTTCCTGGTTGATTTGAATTAATTGTTCCAGCATCTCCAAACAAATATGGATTTATTTTAATAGAATTATTTAATTTTTTAGGATTCAAGAATTTAAATAATTTTCCAAATTCTATTTCTACACTTGCAGAAGCTCCCGTTGTTCCTTTGTAGTTATATACGATACTTCCAGTTGCATCTGTTTGTGCTAATACATATCCAGAATAACCCCTTAAGTTTAATCCACCTCCACCATTAAAGTGATTTGTTACACTTCCATATTTACCCCAATCTGGAGGAATAAGTCCCATTGATCGTGTGTATTTATTTTCCATTAATTCTTCAGGATTTGCCCCAGATGCAAATAACATTGATTCACTCGCTAATTTATTTCCGAAACCAAGTTGTGCAAATACTCTTGTATTAATAGAAATTTTACCTAAGTCGTTTTTATTTAAGGCCGTATATTGTAAAGAAGAAAAATCATAATCATTTGTAAATGCATTTGCTCTTGCATTTAAATTCATGGAACCAACTCCTTTATTATAAACATAATTATGATCTATTCCCACATTTAAGTAACTATTCAGTTTTTGAATTTGCCATTCATTTTGATTAATTAAATAAACTAAATCTCTTTGTAAATCACGCACCATTGCTTTTACTTGAATGTAAATTTTATTTTTATCATTATTGCTTTTCTTTTCAAAGCCTAATAAGCCACTCTCTAAACCGTCTAATGATTTAAGTGTTGCATATATATTTGATTTTTTAATAAACCTAGCTGTTGATGTTTTATAATTAAATAAAAAGGAAACAATATTATAATTACTTTTTACTTGTGTGCTGTCAATATAAGCTTGACCAGCACCTGTACTAAACCATGCGGTAACATCAAATACATGTTTTGTATTCATATAACCGCCATTTAAATGTGCCCCAAGTTTAATTCCATCATACCCATTATACCAAATGCTTGGTCGAGCTCTTAATTCATAATGCTTCCAATCTAGTGGGTTATAAACTTTAGAATCAAACATCACATTTACTTTATTATGTTTCACATTGTTGGTCATGTCAACATCTGCAAGTCGGCGAGAAGGATCTATAATTACATTTTTTAATTTATCTGTCAATTGTACTTTTGCAATGTAAGTTGGTTTTACTCTCCCCCAACCAATCCAACGAGGTAAAATATTAGATTTTGAAGGCTTTTCGAACCATGTGTTTGGAATATAATAATGATAGGCAGAATCATTTCTATCTAATACTGTAAAGTCAATTGGCATTTGCATATCACCTTTACGTTTGAATTTAATTAAATATTCATTTTTTGCTTTACCTTTTTTAATACATCCAATTTTGTAATCAATTTTTTTTGTTGTTTCGAGCCATTGATCAAAAAACCAATTTAAATCGACATTGCTATATTGTATAATCGAATTACGGAAATCTTCTGGATAGGGATGGCAAAATTTCCATTGATCAAAATAATTTTGCATACACTTATCAAATAAATATCTACCTAATACGTATTCTAAATTTTTCAACATAGTAGCTGTTTTTGTATAAACTGCCCCATAACCACCACCATGTCTTATTGCACCATTATAATCATCACTGTGAGTATTTAATGTAACTTCTTCACCACGAACAGTTACAGCATTCATATATCCATTATATACTTGATCATCTAATATTCTATTTTGTTCAGTAAATCGTCTTACATATTTACTGTTGGATTGTTGTGAAATTTTATTAGGTCCGTCAATAAATTGATACGTATCGGCAGTGTAAAATTGTGTAAATCCTTCATCTAAAAATGCACGGTAAGTTTCATTATTACCTACCATTCCAAAAAACCAATTATGTGTCATTTCATGAATTAATAAATCACGGTTTTCTGGATCAAAGCCACCGTCTAAAGTTAGCATAGGATATTCAACTCCATCTTGGGCATCTGCACAAATCATTTTTGGATAATGATATGGGCCAATATTATAAGTGTTTACATCTAATACTTTTGCTATAAATTGTGGTGTAGTTTGCCAACCAGCAGCATGAGGTTCTTGAACGAGTGCAACGCATTTAATACCATTCCACAAATATTCACCAATTCTATAAGTAGGATCTGCTGTAAGTGCAAAGTCATGTACGTTTAATGCTGAAAACTTCCACGTTTTAGTTGTGCCATCTCTTTGAATTATGACGCTTGGTTTAGAGTTCCATGGTTTTTTTGCAAAATTTGATATATCTAATTTTTTACGCAAAGTATCGGGTAATACTTCTTTTTCATTTTGTAAAATTCCAGTTGCGTCTAATACGTAGTTGTTTGGTAATGTAAATTCCACGTGAAATGAACCAAAGTCTCCATAAAATTCATGGTCCATATGTTGGTCGGTGTCCCAACCTAATTTTCGATCATATACAGAAATACGAGGATACCAGTGCGTGACATCAAAATGTTTATACCCAAATGCATTAAATTGTTTCATTCTATTACGAATCACTTCTTTATCATAATATGTTTTAAAATCAATATCAAAAGTTATTGATTCCCCTGATTTTATAGGCTTTTCAAGAAATACTTTTAAAACAGTGTTGTCGAGTTCTGTTTTAAGTTCTTTCCCGTTAACGGTCATCTTTTCTATATTTGTTCCTTTATCGTTATTTCTGTATTTATTAAATTTTAAATGATAATTATTATTTTTATATAAATCAGCTAAATAAGAATTTTTTGTTTGGGCATTATTATATAAATGAAAATAAACAAAGTATAAGTCTTTAGGGGAATTATTAAAATAACTTAACTCTTCATGTCCGGTTATAATATCAGTGCTATCACTTAAACTAGCCGTGATATTATAATGCACATCTTGTTGCCAATAATCAGAAAAAGGTTTACGGTTTTTCCAATATAGGGGATTTGTTTGCGAACGATAGTCAATATATTCTGTTTGAGAGATTATTTGAGTAAATGAAATAATTGATAGTATAAATAGAATTATTATATTTTTCATAGGTAGTATTTAGCCTTTAAAGATAAGAAAAATATAGATTTTGAGATAAAATAAATGCCTAATAATGAGAGGATTAATTAATAATTAATATTTTTTTTCTAATTAATTAGGTTTATAATATAAACTACTTTACATTTGAAATATGTTTATATGTAAATCATTTTTAATCTTAGTTTTTTGTGTGTTATCAGTGAATGTATTTTCTCAGGTAAATGGTTATAGTATTGAATTTAAAAAAAGTATTTCCTTATTAGACTCTGCTAGTTATAATAATGACTTTACTAATGCAGCAAAAAATTTTGAGAAAAGTACCTTGATGGATAAAAAAAATTGGTTGTCTTTTTATTATGCAGGTATTTGTAATACGTTAATTGCCTTTAATAAAAAAGGAAAAGAAATTGATTTGTATTGCGACAAAGCAGAAAAATTTGCAAACATCGCAGATTCATTAAATAATGATAATTCGGAAATTTATGTTTTAAAATCAATGATTTCAGCGGCACGTATTAATGTTAATGCAACACAAAGAGGGCAAAAATACGGTGCTATTTCTGCAAAATTCAACGTAAAAGCATTGGCATTAGATCCAAATAACCCAAGAGCTCATTTACAAAAAGCAAGAGCAATTTTAAATACTCCAATAGCATTTGGAGGCGGTTCAAAAAAAGCGAAACCATTATTTGAAATAGCCATCGAGAAATTTAAAACCTTTAAACCTGAAAATTTGTATTATCCAAATTGGGGAAAAAAAGAAGCATTGATTGAACTTAAAAAAATAAAATAGAAATAATTATGGAAGAGAAGAGTTTAACACCAATTGAGAGTCTTGCAATCATTGAACAAATGATGACAAAAGCTAAAGAAAATGTAAGTAATGATAGTTTTTATTTTATACTTTGGGGATGGCTAGTTTTTATAGCATCATTAGCAAATTTTATTTTAGACCCAATTTTAAAAGAAGATGCTTCTTTAGTTTGGTTATTAATGCCTCTAGGAGGTTTAATTTCATTTATATACGGTAAGAAACAAAACAAAAAACAAGATGTCAAAACTTATATAGAAAGTTATCTTGGTTATTTATGGTTAGCAATGGGCTTTGCAATGGCGATTATAATGTTTGTAATGATTAAATTCAATAATCAGCAGGTTATGCCTATGTTTATTTTGTTATATGCTATTGGAACATTTACATCTGGAGGAATTTTACAATTTAAACCGTTAATAATTGGAGGGTCTATTAGTTTTATATTATGTGTAGTTGCTTTTTTTGTGACTGATTATTATCAATTATTATTTATAGCATTATCTGTATTATTATCTTATATCATTCCAGGACATTTATTGAAAGCAAAATATAGCTCACATGGTGCTTAAAGATTTAAACCCTATATTACATCAACAATTGAGATTAGCAGTGATTTCTTTGCTTTTACAAGTGAAAGAAGCTGAATTTGGATATTTAAAAGAGCATACAAATTCTAGTTCGGGTAATTTAAGCGTGCAATTACAAAAATTAAAAGAAGCAAAGTATATAGATATTGAAAAGTCATTTAAAAATAATTATCCTCAAACAGTTTGTAAAATAACTAAAATTGGTAAAGATGCATTTAATGAATATGTTCTAAATCTTAAAGATTATTTAACACCTAAAAAATAAAAAAATGGAAACAGAAAAGGACAAAGAACTTTGGCGTATTGCCAAAAAAAGAGTAGGGTTTAAACGCCATTTG
>JBBQKU010000020.1:0-69332 GCA_038327195.1 Bacteroidota bacterium
AGTAGCCTTCGTTATGCTGAAACACAAAATGAAACCATCATCAAAGCGTCTCGCGAAAAAGAAGAAGAGATTGAAAAATTAGCGGAAGGTAATGAAGAACAAAAAACACATTTAGAAGAAAAACAAAAAGATATTCGTGAAGAAATTGGCTACTACGATAAATCGATTCGTGAAGCCAATAAAAAATTAAAAGAATACAAAGAAAAAAATATTGAGGAAGCTGTTAGCAAAAATACAGAACGCGAAAAACTTCAAGTTGAATATAATATTGCTCGTCGCGAATACGAATCATTAACTAGTAATGTTCAAAGTATTGAAATGAAGTATTCTTCGTTAGTTGAACAGTTACGTAATGATAAAACAGCTTACATCAATAAAATAAATTCAAAAACTGGTGAAATATTTAATCACTATAATGAATTACAATTATTACAAAAAAACGAATACAGTAAAAAGGATGTTGAATTAAAACAAAAACGTGATGAGGCTTTAACAGAACTTAACGCGGATGTAACATCAAAACAAATTGAATTCAACGAATTAAAAGCTGAAGAGAAAGTAATTCGTAATACACGCTTTTATGAAACTGAAATTAAAGGCCAGGAGACTGAATTAGCTGATTTAAGAGCCATTAATTACAAAAATAAAAGTGAGTTAGCTATTAAAACTAACTTGGTTCAAAGCAATCAAAAGGAATGGGAAAGTTTAGAGTTACGTTTAAAAACTTCGCTAACAAATCAAATTCAAAAAACAAATAATGAAATCATCAGAGTAAAAACTGAGATTAAAACTATTGAAGAAAAATTAAATGTACAAGGTGATGCGCTTTATGGATATTTAGAAAAAAATGTAAAAGACTGGCATCAAACTATTGGTAAAATCGTTAACGAAGATTTATTATTCCGTACAGATTTAACGCCTTCCAAAGTTGAAAACAAAGGTGATTTATCAATGTATGGCATTTCTTTAAAATTAGATGACGTAAACATTGTATCAAAAACAATTGAAGTTTATCAATTTGAAAAAAATGAAAAACTTGCTATTATTAGAGATTTAGAAGAATCTTTAAATCAGTTTCAAGGAACTAACACCGAAGAAAAAATGTTGGCTGCCGATAAATTTGGTAAACAATTAGGTGAGTTAAAAGAAGATTTAAAAGTGTTGACTTACTCTTTAGAGTTGGCAGAAAAACGTGAGAAAAAATTAATTCTGGAATTAGAAGATTGGAAGCAACGTGCTAGTAAAGAAGTTGAAGAATCTTTAACTGGCAATAAGCAAAAAGTAAATATTATTGAAGAAGAATTAGCCATCTTAAATAAAAAGAAAAATAATTTGCTAAATGATTTTAATGTTCAATTAGATAAATTAAAAGCATTTAATGATGAGCGCTTAGCTGATTTAAAAGGCAGACAAGAAACTGAAATCAGTGAATTAGAAGTTGAAAAGAAAAATCAAGTAAAAGAATACGAAGAAAAAGAAACTGAATTAAGCAACGAAAAAGAAACAAACTTTAAAGCAAAAGGTGTTGATAGCAAAGAGATTAAAAAGATTGATGCTAAAATTAAAGAGTTGCAAGAAGCTTTAAAAGAAATTGATCAGTACTCACAAATTGTAAGCGATTATTTAAAAGATAAGCGTGAAATTTTTGACAAACTTCCTGATTTAATTCAGAAAAAAGATGAGTACGTTAAAACAGCAAATGATTTAACTGCTGAGTTAGAAGAAATTTCTCGAAAGTTCAATATCAAACGTATGGAGTTGAATAAACAAAAACGTGCGTTTGAAGAAGAGTTAATTGATTTTAATAATGGTATTAATTATTTTACTAAAAATTTCCGTGAAACGCCTGTGTTTAATAAGTATGCTGATATCATTGATAGAGCAGAACCTAAAAAAACAAATTACAGTGTTATGGATTTGTGTACACAATTATTAAAAAACGATTCGCATTTTAATGAAGAGTACACAGCCTTTCAACGTTATGTAAATGAGTTTTCTGGCAAATTTAGAATTGATAATCACTTTAACTTCATTATTCGTAATGACGCAACGCAAGGTGAATACGAGCGTTTTGCTCAAAACTTACGTTCGTTTATTAACGAAGCAAAAATTGAATTATCTATTGCAGAAACAGCTACACAAATTGGCTTAGTAACCGATAGTATTGCTACTAAAGTAAAAGAACTAAGTGGACAAAAAGATAAAATTCAACACATTATTACGTTAATTGCTGAAGATTTTAAGAAAGCAGAATTTGAGCAATCTAAATTAATTGAGTTTATTAAAATTAGATTAGAAGAATCGGATAATAAGGTTTACAAATTATTAAAACGTATTCAGGAATTTAGAGAAGAAAATGGTTTAGTATATAACGAAGGTTTATTTAATACCGATTTTGCAACTCATAAAAATCGTGAAATTAGTAACCGTGCGGTTAAATTATTAGACCAACTAAGAACAGCTATTAAAGAGCAAGAACAAGAAGAAATTCGCTTACAAGATTTATTTGAATTGAAATTTAATATCAAGGAAGGTTTAAACGAAACAGGTTGGACACATAAAATTGATAGTATTGGTAGTACAGGAACAGACGTTTTAGTAAAAGCAATTATTTACATTACTTTATTGCATGTGTTTATTAAAGAATCGTCGCACCGCAGTAGTTCTGATTTTAGAGTACATTGTATTATTGATGAGGTTGGACAAATTTCGGCACATTACTTACGTGAGTTATTACGCTTTGCAAAAGATAGAAATATTATGATGATTAACGGTTTACCAAATAAATCGGGCTTAGAAGCGCATTATAAATACACATACCAATTCCGTAGAGAAGAAAACAATAACGTGCGAATTTTCCCAAGTATTGTTACTGAGGTTGAAGCGTAAATTGAAATGTTTATTAACACCTGTCAGGTTTTTAAAACCTGACAGGTGTTTTTTGTTTTTTTTGAATTTATTTATATTTTATGGCCGTTTTTGGAATTCTTATTTTGTTCAAATCTATCGCTCTAATTGTTGGAATAATACTTATTGGAAATATGGTTTTCGTTTTAAAAGTTAGTGAAATGCCAAGAATTCAACTTTCAAAATATATACTTATAATTTTAAGTTGTTTTTCATTTTTTATTTTAATCCAATTTATATTATGATTAACTAAATTTTATTTCTAGTTAGAATTATAAAACTAGAATTTTTGAATATTTTTATTTTGGGCGTGCCCTTTCAGGTCGGGCTTTTCATTTCAATCTTTTTGTGAATCGGCGTTTCGGGACTTCGAGAGCCTCAGTCGCCGATGAAACGACCTTCTTCAAAAAAAGGATTTCCATTACAATCCCTCACGCAAATTTGCGCAATTGGAAATATTATAAAAAATACACCTGTCAGGTTTTTAAAACCTGACAGGTGTGAAATGTGAAAATTTATTTGTTGGTGATAATACCAACAATGGCAAAAAAAGCCCTTATTAGCCTTTGTTGTTATTAATTTTTCGAATAACTTTTCGTTTCCTTTTGTCCTTACTAACTGTTTTCTCTAACGCTGATTTAGTCTCTGTTAGGTTAATCTCTTGTGGGAATTGGCCCAATTTTAAAGTAAATGAAAAGAAGTCTGATTCAGATAGTTTATAAATCGAATTTAAAAATAAGTCTGTATGATTTCTCATTAAAATCTCTAAGCTTCTAAAGTCTGGGGAAGAATAATTGAAGGTGGTAATAAAATTATCAACGAAGACCTGAGTTATTAATGTTTGATTTGATTTTATCCAATTAAGTCGTTTCACCTTGTCATCGAATATAGAGTCAATGCACGCCATATATTTTTGCCGTAATTTCAATTCCATAGTTTGATAGTCAGTATAACAGTGTTTAGACAAAAAATTAAAAGACGACCAGTTATCATTTCTAATATCTAGTAATGCCCTATTATCATACCCAATTTTAGCGCGAGCAATTTCGTTAATTTCGTTTTCCATTCTCCAATATGAGGCATTGTTTCGGACGATATTTATAACAGGATCACAAATTGCGTAATAGTGATAGAATATTGGCCTCTTCCTTTTTAAGTCAACGTAACCACTATCAGTCTTGGTTAATCCTGTTAATGTAACCGTGTCAACTTCACCAAGCCAATATTTGCCCTTGAAGTAAGTATAATTCTCTTTAACATAAACATTTTTCTGCTGAACAATGATTTGATATTCAGAAATTAATCTAGGTCTAACAAACATTAAGACAGTATCTGTCTGGGCATTTGAAATAGTCCAGATGGTCAAGTAAGTAATAATGATTAGTAGTCTGAGCATTTTTTACAATAAGGGCTAACGTTTTTGTGTTTTATTTTAGTTTGGGTATTGAAAATTTGCCTGCCGAAATATTACTGACAAAGCTATTTTTTTTAATAAAAGTTCAAAATAATATATTTAAATCATTCCTCTTGATTTTAATTCAAGATATTTATTTAGGGTTTTAACGGTTAAGTCTTTTGGCTTGGTATAAACGCATTGCACACCTGCTTTTTTGAGTTCAATGGTTATTTGTATTTTTTCGTATTCAAATTTTTTGGCTATGGTTTGGCTATAAATCTCAGAAGTGTTTAATGCCTTTTTATTTAAAAGAGAATGCAATTCAGTATTTTCAAATAGAATCACTACTACCAAATGATGTTTGTTGAGCTGCTTAATGTATTTTAATTGGCGTTTTAACCCAGCAAGGGTTTCAAAGTTTGTAAATAATAATAGTAAACTCCGCTGTGATAATTTTGCTCTAACTTGTGATAATAAAACTTCGTAATTACTTTCTTCAAAGTTTGTTTTCGCATTATATAAATTTTCTTGTATGCGATATAGCTGATTGCCTTTTCTATCCGCTTTTACAAAGTTTTGTAATTGATTAGAAAAAGTAAGTAAACCTGGCTTATCATGTTTTGTAAAACTAATATGACTCAACACTAAAGCTGCATTTATTGAATAATCCAATAAACTTAATTCTTCAAAAGGCATTTGCATGGTACGCCCCATATCAATGATAGAATACACTTGCTGTGCGCGCTCATCTCTATAATGATTTACCATTAATTGATTTTTACGAGCTGTCGCTTTCCAATTAATTGTTCTTACATCGTTTCCAATCACGTATTCTTTAATATGATCAAACTCGGTACTTTGTCCAATTTTTCTTAATTTTTTTACGCCAACATCGACCAATTTATCGCTGATAGCCATTAATTCATATTGTCTCAATTTTATAAAAGATGGATAACAGGCCATTACTAAAGGTGTTTCGTTAGTAATTTTTCGTTTTACAAAACCGATTGGGGAACTAACAAATACAATGCTATTACCAAAATAAAATTCGCCACGGCTTGTTGGACGAACATTGTATTTGAATTTATAAGTTTCATTAATGGCTAATGTTTTTTTAATTAAAAAATTTCGGTATTGAAACTGCTCTGGAATTTCATCTATAATTGACGTTTTAACTTTAAAAGAATAAGTATTTTGTACTTCTAAAAATAAATCATTTTCATCTCCGTTCGATAGTTTTTCGTAGGAAGAAGTTCTATTAATGGTAATGCCAATTTGGTTTATAAATAAAAGTATAGCATCAATGATGGTTGTAATGAGAATCAACCAAAATAAAATAAGTCCAATTACATACAGCCACGGATAAATAAATGCAAATACAAAAACAGTCACCGTTACACCAAGCGTTATGTATAACTGCTTAGTAAAACCTAATGCTTTAAATATGTTTTTAATTTGTTTAATAAAAAGGATTATCTAGGAATTTCTATTTTATCTACTAACTGTTTTATTACGGTATCAATATTAATGCCTTCCATTTCTTTTTCTGGAGTTAGAATAACACGATGTCTTAAAACGGGTGCACTTACATTTTTAATATCATCAGGGCTTACAAAATCTCTACCATGTATACATGCTGAAGCTTTTGCTGCATTTAAAATTGCAATAGAAGCTCTTGGAGAAGCGCCTAAATACAAGGAAGCATTTTGACGTGTGCTTGCTACAATTTGAGCAATGTATTTTAATAAATTTTCTTCAATATAAATATCAGAAACGGTTGAACGTAATGTTTTAATATCTTCTTTATTTAAAATCGAATTTATTTTTGATAAATCCATCGTATTTTTATTAGTATGAGAATTCTGAAGAATACTTGTTTCCTCTTCTAATGTTGGGTAGTTTACAATCAATTTAAAAATAAAACGATCAAGTTGAGCTTCTGGCAAACGATACGTTCCTTCTTGTTCTATTGGGTTTTGAGTAGCAATTACCATAAATGGGTCATCCAATAAATAGGTTTTTCCATCTACTGTAATTTGTTTTTCTTCCATCGCTTCAAACAAGGCTGCTTGTGTTTTTGCTGGCGCTCTGTTTATTTCATCTGCTAGAGCTATGTTTGTAAACAATGGGCCTGGTTTAAATTCAAACTCATTTGTTTTTGTATTGTAAATGGATGTGCCAGTTATATCACTTGGCATTAAATCAGAAGTAAATTGTATACGTTTAAAATCTGCATGAATTGTTTTGGCAATTAATTTTGCAGTCAATGTTTTAGCAACACCTGGCACACCTTCAATTAAAACGTGGCCATCAGAAAGAAGTGCAATGATTAAGAAATCAACTAGCTCAGTTTGTCCAACTAAGTAATTAGCTAATTCTTTTTTGATACGTTCTACTTTTGACGTTAATTCGGTGAGGTTAACTCGATTTTCAAAATTTTCCATTATCGTGTGCTTTTTAGTTTAAAATTATTAATTCTATTATTAAGTTCTTGTAAATCATTTTCGGTTATGCTTGGTGCATGTTTTAGGTTTTCGCAATAGCTAAATAACGCTTTTACATCTTTTAAATCAATATTGCTGATAGTGTGAATTGTTTTTAAAAAGTCATCATTTATTTCAGACGTATTGACACCAAATTTTTTACGTACTTCAAAATAAAAATATTGTATTTTTTCTTCAGCAATGTATTTATGATTTTTAGAATTAAAATAAACTTGGCTAATCACATCCACAAACTTTAAAGTTGTATTTTCTAATGGTTTAATAATTGGAATTGCTTTTTGCTTGCGTTTCATTTCAAACACCATAAAAAACAATAATCCTAAAATAAGCAATGAATAAGCCATATATAGAGCATCGCTGTTAAAAATGAATTGGAAAATACTTTTGTTTTGAATTTTATAAGATTTATAATATTCGTCCCAAATAATAGTTTTATTTTTTATGCTACTTAATAATGTATAAGTAAAAAAACGATTATGACTGTTTACAATAAATAAGTTTGCGAAAATATCTGGCGTTGAACATAAAAGAATTTTTCCTTCACCAATTTGCTTTTGTATTAAAATAGGTTTGTTTAATTTATTGGTAGCACTTACTGTAAAAAGCAAAGTATCAATTGATGAGAAATAACTTTCGCTGGCAATAATTGGGTAAACGAATTTTTTTAGTTCGTTATTTTTTTCTTGAGTAAATTTAATTTCAAACAATGGCTTATTAATCATAGAATCAATAGCAGATGATATTCCATTAAAATTGCTCGTTTCAGTGTCAATATGAAGAGTGTCTTTTAAAATGTCACCAAAACTAGTAGCGCACATCAATACTGTATTGCCTTTTTCTACAAACGAAATTAAGTTTTTATAATCAAGTTCCGTCATATCAATTTCTTGATCTACTACAATAAATGTGTTGTTTGAACTTGTTGTTTTATGATTTAAACCATATAGTGTTTCTGTGTTGGTTTCTAGTTCAGTGCAATACGTGTTTTCAAGTAAATGATAGATTGCATAACATCCAAATGGAATTTTATCTTTTTTAAAATAGGTCTTTGTCCAATTAATTGGCTTTGGCATATTATATTGCAAAACAACCACTCCAATAAATATTGAAATAATTATAAAATAATATTTTTTATTGCCTTTAAACATTTAGTAGTTTTTCGAAAGCCGTAAATTGTTCTTCAATGGCTTCATATTTTAATGCAGAAATAGGATATTCGCCATACCAAGCATAATCGTATATTTTACTTATTTCTTTAAATTGACTTTGATAATTTGTTTTAGCTAATTCATTACTATAATCAATATTGGTTTTATAAGGTTGCCAAATAATGCATTGCTTTTCATTTAAAATGCTTAATTGCTTAAGGTATTGCCATCTTATTGCTAGTCGATAATTACTTTCGCTAATAGCCATCTTAATTTTATCAGAAAAATTTATGCCAGTAATATCTTCTTCAATATCTGTAAAATTAAAGGCGTTAGCTTTTGTGCTCCGTTTAAAATACCGCGTGAATTCAATTTTGGTTAATAGCCAAATTATTAATCCAATCCCTACAATTATAAAAACCCAAAAAAAGAGTTTCATAGTTGTATTTGCATTCTCAATGTTTGAATCACCAAATAAAAGGTGAGATAGCCAATTTATAAAACGTTGCAATAAATTGATATCAATATCTTCTGCTTTTTTCGCAAAATCTAAATTAACTTCACTGAAAACATTTTTTTCTAATGTTTTTGAAGGATTTATTTTTTGAATAATGCTTGTGTCATTTTTTACCACTAAAATATTGCTAATAGCAATATTAGAGAATATAATTAGACTAATTATTAAAATGAGAGTTCGCATTATTTTATTTCTTCTATTCTTTCTAGTAGGTTTATTTCTTTAATTTTTTCTTCTTGACTTATATAGATAAATGCTATATAAATTGAAAAAAAAGATGTTGCACAAATAAACATTATCTGTTCGGTAAATTGAATAATTATTTGAAAAAAATAAAATGAATTAATTGTTGAAAAAAAATAGAGAAGTGTAAGTAATGTGTGGAGAGAGGATTTTAAAAGGTAAATTCCTACTAACATAATAAATATTTTAACCCAAATATTTAAATATTTCGTAATGAATTGATATTGTTTTTTTAAAGCATCAAAAAAATTCATCTCGTCCGTTATAATTATATATATGTTCGAAAAAACATATAATATGAGTATTGGACTGATAATGGAAAATATATAAAATAAGGAAAATCCGAAAATTAATTTACATTCTTCATCAATATATATCAAATAGCTTATTAATGCAGAAAATCCACAAATTAAAATTACTGATAAACATATTAAAGAGGCAATATTTGGTTTTGATTTTTTATATATTTCTTGTATGTTAATTACATTTCCTTCATTTTTTTTGTACAATTTTAGATAATAGTAAGTAACAATTATGGTAGAAAATATAAATATAAATAAAACAATAGGGTTGAAATTCAAATAATTTTCTTGATTATAAACTATCCCTCTAATGTCATTAAAAAGGCTTGATTTTAGAATATTATCTGGTAAAAATGACAAAGAATTAATAATTACAATTAGAGGAACATTAACTGATAGTAATGAATTAAATAATGGTTTAAAGTTCTTTTGAATAAATGTGATTGAATCATTAAATGACTCCCATCCATTTCGTTCTTTGATTAATTCAATTCTTTTCACTTCTACATCAATCTATTGTTGTGTATAATTATTATTTCGCATTATTTTATTTCTTCAATGCGTTCTAATAAACCTTTTCCTTCGTGTTTTTCTTCCTGACTTAAAAAATTAAAAGCAGAAATAACATGTCCAATAGTTGATGCACAGCTTGTTAAAAATATACCTAATGTATAAAATAGGGTTAATAAAAAAGAGTTATCACTTTGTTCGCCTACTTGTGATAAATCCTTTATTCTCGAAAATGTATCCATCATGCTAATTACAGTTGCTGGAAGATTAAAGAAAAAATTTAGAATTGAAATTGCAATAATGGTTACAACCATAATTAACCAAGTCCACCAAAAATTATCTTTTAAATATTTTCTCACTTTTCCCATAGCCTCAAAAATAAAAACATCATCTCTTATGATGACATAAAACGAAGCTGGCATAAAATAATAGAGAATGGGTATAAAAATAGCGAAAGAAAAAAATACCATAAACCCAACTAATATGCCACCGCCAACTCCTAAACCTGCTATGATGCCAGCGCATAAAAGAACTATGATCCCGATAATAAAACTAAATAATACAGTGATGGTTAAAACAGAGCCAATCATTAATCCCATTCGTTTCCTTACTATTTGTCCAACTTCTGAAATCGTAATTTTTTCGCCTATATTTTTTTCTGAATACAAACCCATGTAAGCAAAAACTACACTATTTAAAAGCACATTAACAATTAGTCCAAATAACACAACAACGAGAATTGCAATTATAAATTCAGCATTAAAATTTTTAAAACCACCTAAGGGATTTTGTCTAAACGCCAGCAAACCTTGTTGCATATAGCCGTAACCCAAACCCATTAATAATAAAAATGGTCCAACAATTACAATGACGCTTCCGAAAAAAGATCTAAAGTTTTGTTTAATAAATTTTAGAGCATCGCCAAGCACTGCTCCAAAATCTCTTTCTTGTTTAAAGTTTATTTTTTGTTCCATAGGTTTTGTTTTTTAATTGTATTGGTAAAATAATAAAGTACCAGATGATAAATGCAAATGATCCAAAAATGATTAATAGACTTAACCATAAATCCATTTCAGTATATCGTGTAATAAAACTTTCTAAAAATCCAGCACAAATAAAAATTGGAATTAATCCAACTACAATTTTAATGCTTTCTTTAGCCCCATTTTTAAAGGATTCTAGTCGCGTATAGGTTTTAGGAAACATAAAGCTATTGCCTAATATTAAGCCTGCACAGCCTGCAATTACAATAGCCGACATTTCTAAAGTGCCATGTATCCAAACAACTTTTAATGCTTTTCCTAATACATTATATTGGTAAAATAATGTGAAAAAAGAACCAAGCATAATGGTATTTTGCAAAATATAATATCCTGCGCCTACCGAAAAAATCATCCCAAAAGCTAACATAAAAAAGGAAACTTTGATGTTATTAACTGTAATGTAAATAAACATAAACCAGTTTGGCATTTCGCCATAAATACCAATTGGATTTCCATTTTTTATTCGTTCAATAGTTTGATTCACATAATCATCACCAACTATTAAGCGAATAAAGCTATCATCATATAATTGAGAAACAATGCCAAGTAAAGTTCCTAAAACGCCAATAACGAAAGAGACTAATAAGGTATTGTGATGTTTGCCAAATAAAGATGGTAATTCTGTTTTCCAAAATATAAAAATACGTTTGCTACTTTCTTTTTTGTTTTTATAAATCAGTTGATGTATGCGTGCAGTAAGACTATTTAAATAAGTTGTTGTTTTACTTCCTTTGTAATTACTTTTCGAATAGGCTAAATCATCAGTTAATTCAACAAACATATTTGCAACTTTTGCAGGATGCTCATTTTCCTTCTTAGCTAACGATTCCTCGAAAGATTCCCATTTTGTTGAGTTTTGTTTTAAAAATGTAATTTCTTTCATTATTCTATTGCACTTTAAATATATCAAATTTGTTTAGATTCTCTTAATGTTTTATATTTAGTTTTTTAAATCTTAATAAATTCCATGAATGGATAACATTGAAGTTACTACCACGCAAAACGTTGTATTAGAATATGAGGCAGCTGGTGTTGGTTATCGTATTTTAGCGGCTTTATTGGATAGTGTTTTTATGGCCGTTTATGTCGGAATCATGTTGCTTATTTTCGGATTAGGTTTCGCACGTTCAAATTTTTTTAAAGACGATCCTGATCAATATCTTTTGATTGGATTATTGATATTATTAAGTCTACCAATTACACTTTATCATTTTTTAAGTGAATCTTTCATGAACGGACAAAGTCTTGGAAAAAAAGTTTTAGGAATTAAAGTTGTTAAATTAGATGGAACACAACCTGGAATTGGTTCTTATTTTTTACGTTCTATAATGCGAATTATTGATATGCAAATTTCTAATGGCGTTGTCGCTCTAATATCCATCGCTGTTACCGACAAAAGTCAACGTTTAGGAGATATGGCAGCAGGAACTACAGTTATTAAATTGGGCACAAATGTGACGTTACGAGATACAATTCTATATAAGAAAATTGATGAATATAAAATTGTGTTTGAACAAGTGTCATTACTAAATGATAAAGACATTGATATTATAAAAGATATTTTACAACATAGTATTCAAAATAATAAACAAAATAATTTGAAGGCCTTGTCTTTAAAAGTAAAAACAAAAATGGGGGTTGAAACCACTTTATCAAACCAAGCATTTTTACAAACTGTATTATTGGATTATAGTCATTACCAATTTGAAAAATAAATTTTATATAAATTTGAACATGATAAAGAAAATTGAACACATCGGCATTGCCGTAAAAGATATAAATTCTTCAAATGATTTATTTAAAAAATTATTTGGCAAAGAACATTATAAAACCGAAACGGTTGAGAGTGAAGGTGTAAGTACTAGTTTTTTTATGGTTGGCGAAACTAAAATCGAATTGTTAGAAGCAAAAACAGAAACTAGTGCTATAGCAAAATTTATTGAGAAAAAGGGCGAAGGTATTCATCATATTGCTTACGAAGTAGATAATATTTACGAGGAAATGAAGAGACTAGAATCAGAAGGTTTCGAGGTGTTAAATAAAGAACCAAAAAAAGGAGCTGATAATAAGTTAATTTTCTTTCTACACCCAAAAAGCACTAATGGCGTGCTTGTTGAGTTATGTCAGGAAATTATACCTTCTTGATTTGAGTTTTATTATAAGATACTATTCGAAAAGTTTAGATGGTATTATGCCGAGGATTAAATAATTTTATTAATACATTTATTCATTCGGCATTAAATAGGCTTAACTTAAAATTAAACACCAAGCATCTTTAATTTTATTTACTTCAAGTAAAGATTTAATGAAAGTATGTTTGTCGTTTTCTGAATTAAAATTTAATTTATTTTCTTTCTTATAAAGTTCAATTTCTTCAACAGAAGGAAGTGTTTCAATATTTCCTAATTGACCTAAATTATTTCCAGTTAATATAGTGCTATTTTTATAGGCATTTGGAATAGAATCAACCCCAACTCCAATTGTAGTAATTGGTTTTTCAATTTCAAATAATGCATCACCATGTGCTCTACAATACCAGTTGCCACCCATGCGCGCAACTAAATCTATTTTTTGTTGATCAATTAAATTGTTAGCTCCTAAAACGGATTCGTTAATGTGTATTTTAATAATTTCACACATTACTAAATTACAATTTCCAATTTCTTTTACCTCAAATACTTTGCATTCCAATTGTACTGGGCTTTCTGAAACACGCATTGGTTTTACTAAATCAGATGCAATAGGAGTAAAGCCAGCTTTTGTAAATTCACTGATTCCTTTTTCGTATGGGCTACTTGCTAAACTCATTTGCTGAACCATGCTATAGTTCACAATATTAATTACGCATTCAGGAACTTCTTTAATGTTTAAATGAGTGTCTTTTGCCTGACCAGTTCTGCCACTTAAGTTTGGAGAAAAAATTGCAATTGGTGGCTTTGCAGAAAATACATTAAAAAAACTGAATGGCGCTAAATTATGATTTCCTTTTGCATCAACTGTGCTTGCAAAACAGATAGGGCGTGGGCCAACAGCGCCTAGTAAATATTGATGCAATTGTGGTACAGATAATTCGGAAGGCGTAAGTGATAACATAGTTAATTTTTTAAATTTGCTTTAATTTTATTTATGATATAAGAATTTCCTAATATTTCGCCACAGGTAACAACTGCACTAATTGTTACTCCCATTATGCCATGCAAATTTAAACTTTGCCCTGTTAAAAGTAAATTACTGATTTTTGTTCTTGGCGTAATAAATGAACGCATTGGCTCTTTGTAGTCTTTAATAACTCCATACAATGTTCCGTCTTTTGAGCCAATATAATCTCGGTAAGTTATTGGACTTGCTGTTGTGTATGATTGGATTTTAGATCTTAAACCTGGAAGTCTAGTTTCTAAAACGTCTAATATTTTTTCTGCCTTTTCTATTTTAAATTCTTCATAACCTTCACCTCTAAAATTTATATTATTAGGAATAATGTTTTTTGTGTCTGCCCATTTATCGCATTCTTCATAACGCATATAGGCCATTGCCGTAAAATTTTCAGTAAAATTTGGATTTTTAGAGGAAGTTGTTCCAAACACTCCAACTGATTCTGGCCATGTTTCTTTTGTATAATTTGCTCCAGTCCAAATATCTGGCTGAGTGCAATGGTATAAATTATGATTAAAATGAGGGTAACTATCATGTTTCATAACAACATTCACTAAAAAAGAAGAAACCGTATTTTCTAAACCTTTAATTCTGTTTTTATAAGCAGCACGTAATTGTTGCCCTTCTACTAAATCTATTGTTTTTGAAAGTTCTATACCAGAAATAAAAAGCTTGCCTTCTATTTTTTCGCCATTTGTTAATTCTACCGATTCAATTTCACTACCATTGAAATGAAATTTGGAAGCTTCAGAATAATTTAAAATTTCGCCACCTAACTTTTTAATATTAGCACTCATTATCCTTGCAATTTGCGAGCTACCATCAATACATCGGTATGAACTTTCAATATATGAATTTACAACTAAGGCATGAATATAAAATGGCGTTTTTCCTTCAATACCAGCATAAAGCATATTGCTTCCACCTATAACTTGTTGCAATTTTGGGTCACTAAAAATTGAATTAATATATGATTTAGAGTCTATTTCCATAAACCATGCACCCATAATTTCTTTTGTCTCATCAGATAAATTAAAGATGGGAAAGGCGGCACAAACTTCTTTTATTTTTTCAATATATAGTTTTAGAGCTTCTCGTTGATGAGGAAATAGTTCAGATAATTTTTCTATGAAATTATCATATCCTTGTGCGTGGGGATAAATTCTGTCGTCATCTTTAAAAGAAATTAAATCGTAACCATCTTCATCTAATTTTTGAAGTTTTAGTTCTTGCATTAAATTAAAATATTGAAAATAACGATTCAAATTTTGCCCTTCATCTAATCCCCCTAAATAATGTACGCCAGTGTCAAAAATCGATTTTTCTCGGCTATATATTTGTAAAGAACCACCAATTTGCCTGTTTTTTTCTAGAACACAAACACTCATACCTTCCTTGGCTAAAATATATGCTGAGCATAAACCTCCAAAGCCACTTCCTATAATTACCGCGTCGTATTTCATTACTATTTTCCTCCTCAAGTATAAGGATTTTATTGAAATTTTGATATACTTTTTTAGTAAAATTTATGATAATTTGATTAAAATTTTAATGTTAAGATTTTAGTTTTTATTACTACATTTAAAGGATAATTTAAAAGATGGGGTTCAAATTAAAAGTATATATTTTTGCATTTTTTGCTTTTATTTCGTGTAGCTTAAAATCTCAAAACTATACTATTAGTGGTAAGGTGTTCGATTCAGAAACAAAAGAACCTCTCCCTTTTGTGCCCGTTATGTTGAAGGGAACTACCATCGGCGCAACCACCGATTTTGATGGTAATTATTCAATCAGTACATCTAAACTGAGCGATTCTGTTATTTGTTCTTATGTTAGTTATAAACGAATGACTCGTTATATCAAGCATGGTGTTAGTCAAACCATTAATTTTCCATTAATTGGTGAAGGTTATAATTTAAGTGAAGTAACAATTAAACCAGGCGAAAATCCCGCACATCGTATTATTCGTAATGTAATTGCAAACAAACCAGTTAACAATAAGCGTAAATTAGATGCTTATCAATATGAAAGCTATAATAAAGTTGAATTTGATTTGAGTCGTATTCCTAAAGAAATGCGTGAGAAAAAAATATTCAAACCTATTCAATTTGTTTTTGATAATGTTGATAGTGTAAATTCAGGTGAAAAACCATCGCTGCCAATTTTCATAACTGAATCTTTGTCAGAAATTTATTATCGAAGTAATCCTAGTTTAAAAAAAGAAGTTATTAAAGCTAGTAAAGTAACTGGTATCGAAAACACTAGTATTACTTCTATAATGGGGGATATGTATCAAAATATAAATATTTATGATAATAATATTTTAGTTTTTGGTAAAGGATTCACAAGTCCAATTTCTGAAAATGGCTTATTTTATTATAAATATTATTTAGAGGATAGTATCATTATTGGCAATTCAAAATGTTATCATATTCGTTTTAAATCTAAACGTCCTCAAGAATTATGTTTTAGTGGCAATATGTGGATTGCAGATACCACATGGGCTGTAAAGCGTTTAGAAATGAGTATTCCAAAAGATGCTAATATTAATTTTATTAATTCAGCTAATATAGTTCAGGAGTTTACAAAAGTGGATAGCACTTGGATGTTAAGTAAGGATAGATTGGTGATTGATTTCGCTATGAATGCTAAGCAAATAGGAGTTTATGGAAGAAAAACAACTTCTTATAAAAACTTTAATATTAATCAACCCAAAGATGTTAAATTTTACGAGTATGGTGATAAAATAATTGTTGAAGATGATGCCTTAAAAAAAGACGATGCGTTTTGGGACTTAAATAGACATGATAGTTTATCGATTCGAGAAAAGAAAATTTATCATATGATAGACACTATTAAATCATTACCAATTTATAAAACTTGGGTGGATGTTTTGACAATATTTGTTTCAGGTTATAAACTAGTCAATAATTTTGAAATAGGGCCATACTTTAACTTAGTTAGTTATAATAGAATTGAAGGGCCACGCGTTAGATTTGGTGGCAGAACTAGCAGCAAATTTAGCAGATGGTACGAATTGCAAGGCTATGTTGCTTATGGCTTTAAAGATGAAAAATTTAAATATAGTATTGGTTTCAAAACATTTATTTCAAAAAAACCTCACCGCCAACTTGTTGGATTGAATTACAAAAGTGATTATGAAATATTAGGACAAAGTCAAAATGGTTTTTCTCAAGATAATATTTTCGCTTCTTTATTTCGAACAAGTCCATTAACAAATTTAACTAGAGTTGATAATACAACTGCTTGGTATGAAAGGGAATGGCTTGATGGCTTAACAACAAAGGTTTCTTTAGTTGGCCGAACTATTACGCCTCTTATTGCAAACAGTTATAAGTATTATAAAAATGATGGTAGTATTGCAACAAAAGAAAATATCAGAAATACGGAAGTAAAATTAAATGTGAGATTTGCTTTTAGAGAAAAATTTATTAGTGGCGATTTTAGTAGAATTAGTTTAGGAACAAAATGGCCTGCTCTGCAATTTACGTATTCTAAGTCCTTACAAAATGCATTTCAAGGAGAATATGATTATCAGAAAGTTGTATTGAATTTAAGTGATCGAGTAAGATTAGTTTCTCTTTTGGGTTATACAGATTATACTTTGGAAGCTGGTAAAATATTTGGAACACTACCATATCCTTTAATGGAATTACATGGTGGAAATGAAACATATGTATATGATTACATGGCTTATAATATGATGAAGTATTATGAATTTGCAAGCGATCAATATGCAGCTGTTGGAGTGTTTCATCATTTTGAAGGAATTATATTTAATAAAATCCCCTTAATAAAAAAATTAAAATGGCGTGAGGTTGTTACCTGCAAAGCTTTGTGGGGCACAGTAAATGATAAGAATAAAAAAGTAATTATTTTTCCAACAACTTTAAATGCTCTTGGTAATGAACCTTATGTTGAAGTGAGTGCTGGTATAGAAAATATTTTTAAAGTATTTAGAGTGGATGCATTATGGCGTTCAACCTATTTACGCCCTAGAGCTATTGATAATTTTGGAGTTAAAGTTGGCTTTCAACTCGCGTTTTAATATGATACTGAGATCAGAAAATTTAGTCAAAAAATATAAAAATCGGACAGTTGCAAACAACGTAAGTGTTCAAGTGCAACAAGGTGAAATTGTTGGATTACTAGGGCCAAATGGTGCTGGAAAAACAACTTCTTTTTATATGATTGTAGGAATGGTGAAGCCAAATTCAGGAAAAATATTTTTGGATGACAGAGACATTACCAATGAACCAATGTATAAGCGCGCGCAATTAGGTGTTGGATATTTACCTCAAGAAGCGTCTGTTTTTCGTAAATTAAGTATTGAAGATAATTTGCGTGCTGTTTTAGAAATGACAAAGTTAACTAAGAAAGAGCAAGACATGAAAGTGGAAAGTTTGTTAGATGAATTTGCATTACACCATGTTCGTAAAAATTTAGGTGATCAGTTATCTGGAGGAGAACGCAGAAGAACTGAAATTGCAAGAGCATTAGCAACTGACCCAAAATTTATATTGTTAGATGAGCCTTTTGCAGGTGTAGATCCTATTGCAGTTGAAGATATACAAAGTGTAATCAGAAAACTTAAGGATAAAAATATTGGAATTTTAATAACGGATCATAACGTTCACGAAACGTTAAATATAACGGATAGAACTTATTTACTCTATGCTGGTGAGGTTATCAAATCTGGCTCTGCCGAAGACTTAGCAAATGATGAAATGGTTAGAAAAGTTTATCTTGGAAGTAATTTTGAATTGCGAAAATAACTAGTGTCAACCTCAAATAATAAATCATTAGATGGAGTAAATGCATCAGTTAACACCTCTAATCGAGGTGGGTTTAAAAAGCTTTTGGCTTTTATTGGCCCTGCTTATATGATTAGTGTTGGCTATATGGATCCAGGAAATTGGGCAACTGATATCGAAGGAGGTAGTAAGTATGGTTACAGTTTAATTTGGGTTTTAGTAATGAGTAATTTAATTGCTTTGCTTTTACAAAGTCATTGCATTAGATTAGGAATTGTTGCCGGAAAAGATTTAGCTCAAGCATCTAAAGATCATTACTCTAAATTCATAAACATATTTTTATACATCCTTGCAGAAATTGCTATTGCTGCTTGCGATTTAGCTGAAGTAGTAGGTATGGCAATTGGTATACATTTGTTATTTCCTTCTATTAGTATTTTGGGAGGGGTTTGTATAACAGTGTTAGATAGTTTTGTTTTATTGTTTTTATTAAATGCTGGTATTCGAAAATTAGAAGCATTTATTATTTCGCTGGTTGCTATTATTGGCGTTTCTTTTTTTATACAATTATTAATTGCAAGGCCTGATATTATTGAGATATCAAAAGGATTAATACCTGGTTTTACAAATGAAAACGCCTTATATATTGCAATAGGAATTATTGGAGCAACTGTTATGCCTCATAATTTATATTTACATTCTTCTTTAGTTCAAACCCGAAAGTTTGAAAGAACACCCGTCGAAATAAAAAAGGCCATCAAATTTAATTTAATAGATAGTGCTGTTGCTCTCAATTTAGCGTTATTTGTAAATGCCGCTATTTTAATTATTGCAGCTACTACATTTTTTAATACTGGAGTTGAAGTTTCTGAAATACAAGATGCGCATAAAATGATGGCGCCAATGTTAGGTAGCACATTAGCTCCTTTATTATTTGCAATTGCATTAATTGCTGCAGGACAAAGTTCTACAATTACAGGCACTTTAGCTGGTCAAGTAATTATGGAAGGGTATTTAAATTTACGTTTACAACCTTGGATAAGAAGACTAGCAACACGTTTAATAGCAATTGTTCCTGCATTTTTAACTATTTATTATTTAGGAGAAGAAAAAACTGGCGACTTGTTAGTTTTAAGTCAAGTGATTTTGAGTTTGCAATTAGGTTTTGCTATTATTCCTTTAATTCATTTTGTGAGTAATAAAAAGAAAATGGGAGAGTTCACAATTCCAATTTGGCAAAAAATTGCTTCATGGATTTCTGTATCTGTTATTGTTTTTTTAAATTGTCAAATGCTTTTTCAAAAAGTAAAAGAATGGTTGATTATTTCTAATCATTCAATTCTTATTGGCTTTACAGTTGTTCCTTTTATGATTTTTTGTTTAGGGATTTTACTTTACATCGTTTTTGAACCCTTATTTAAAAATAAAAAAATAGAAATTAGAAAGAATTTTCATGGTACTATTCAAAAAATTGATTTTGAAACTCCAAAACCCTATGCCACAATTTCAATTGCGGTTGATTTTAGCAGTAGCGATAGTAAGGCAATTAATAAAGCATTACAACTTGGTGGAATTACGGCCTCGTATATATTAATACACGTTTTGGAAAGTGCAAATGCAGTTATGTATGGCGAAGACACAAACGATGTAGAGCGCGATGAAGATACACAGAATTTGATTGCGTATAAAAATCAAATTATTGAAAAAGGCTTTGTGTGCGATTACCAATTAGGTTTTGGCAATCCAAAATCAGTTATTCCAAAATTAGTTGAACAATCCGATTTATTGGTAATGGGCACTCACGGACATACAACCATAAAAGATATTTTATTTGGAACCACGGTTGAAAGTGTTCGTCATAAAATAAAAATTCCCTTGGTGTTGGTTTAATTCATATTAAGCCATACAATTTCTCAAAAATAAATTTAAAGGAAGCATGGCTTTAAATACTTTTGAAGCATAAATCGGAAAATTTTTATTAAGTATTTCCTCATCTGTTAAAGGATGCATGACAATAAAATGCTTGTGTTGAAGTAAAGAAATTTCAGGATGGTTTTTGTCATAACCTTTTGGTGCAGTTTTTAATTTATCATCTTGCGATAAATCCTTAAAATAGGTTTTAAAATCTTTAGCAGAGATTATTTTTTTAAATTCGTTACTATTGTAATCTATTTCTTGCCTAATTGCAGCAAGCATTTCAGGCATTGGCTGATAACAACCACCAGCTAAAAAACTTTTATTCGGTTCAATATGAATATAATAACCAGGAATCATCGATTTTTTTCCTCCCGGATTAATACTTGCTCCCATATTTATTTTGTACGGAGATTTATCTTTACTAAACCTCACATCTTTATTAATTCGAAACATGCATTTTTTCGCTTCTAAATTTAGTAAAGCATTATCAAATAATGTGCTTTTATCAATAACAGATTTAACAACTGTTTCAAATTCTATTTTGCATATTTCGTAGGTTTTTCTATTTAAGTCAAACCACTCTTTCGTATTATTTTTAGATAGTTGCTTTAGAAATTTTATACTTGTTTCCATTTTAATTAATTTTTTTAACGTTTTAATTATTAAAACTATTTATTCTGGTATGCCTCGAGTTAATTTTTTGAAAAATTTAAAATGCGAAAAAAATTCTTTTGCAATAATTCTTAATAGCGTATAAGTTGGAATGGCAATTACCATTCCTATGATTCCACCTAAAGCACCTGCCATTAATATCACTAAAAAAATTTCAAGCGGATGTGCCCTCACAGTATTAGAAAAGATGGTTGGTTGAATTAACATCGCGTCTATTAAATTCGTGCCAATTAAAATCATTACAATTTTTGTAATAGTTACAGAAATTAAATCATATTGTTCAAATTCTATACAGCCACTTACGCCCAAAATAATTGCAAACACTAACGTAATAATTGGACCAATATAAGGTATAATATTCATGAGTCCAGCAAGACATCCAATTACTAGAGCATTTTTAATTCCAAACATCCACATTAATGTTGTAACCGCAATGCTTATAATGGCAATGTCTATAAAGAGTCCGATAAAATATTTGCTTAACATTTTATTTGAAGTGCGGTAAATATCTACCATTTCATTTTCAAAAGTAGAAGGTGTAATTAATAAGAGTGACTTGATGATTAGTTTCCCATCCTTTAAAAAAAAGAACGTAATAAATAAAACCGAAAATGCACCACCTAATATAGAACTCGTATAGGATAGTGTATTGTTGAAAATATTTGATACGTTTTTAAAATTCATAAATTGACTCACTTGATCAGTAATTCCTGCCAATAATTGCTGTTCATTCCCTAGTTTTAGTAAGTTTTCTTTTAAATTCGGATAATACAAAAAGATGTTATGCATTACATCATGTAAATTTGAATGTGATAAAAATGCAATTTGAGTGATGAGTGGTGGTAGAAATGTTTTCCCAATGATATAAATGACTAAAAAAAATAGTCCTAAAGTTAAAAGTGATGCAATGCCATTGTTAACTTTAAATTTACCAATTTTTAGTTTTGTAATAAACTTGACAATGGGCATTCCCAAAAGTGCCAGAATGGATGATATAACTAAGTAAATAAATACATTGGTGAAAATAAATACAAAAAATATCGCTATAAGAATAGTAATAAATGGTAGGATGTATTTTTTGATTTCCATATTCAATTAGTCTTTTGAAATATTTTAAATTTATTTTTTAAAAAATCCATAATTAGAATTGGCAATAACATTAAGCTCAAACAATAAAATACGTCTTCTAAAGGTATTGAAAATAATCTAATGTTCATATTTTCCGAATTATTATAAATAACAACTGGTAAAGAAGTTAGAATTCCGTTACAGATTAAAAATGGGATTAATGCTATAAGATATGCTAAAAAAAATCGACCTAAGTTTTCAGATTTGTAAACGAAAACAGCAAATACAAGAAGTGTAGCACACAACCCAGCATTTACAAGTGTATACATTTTGTCATAATATACAATGCACAATAAAAATGATATTACTGCGACAACAGATGCGTATGGCTTACCACAACCAATTACATCTCTTTTAAAATAAGCATTAACAACTTCATAAATAAAAATACAAGAATATGGAACTGTAAAAAAGAATAGCACTTCTTCTATTGGTAGATTATAAATATATATCCCAGTAATGTAGTTTGGATTAAAACTCCAAATTCCTTGTGAAGTGAATAATATATCCCATATAATGAAAAAGAGAGCACTAAAAAAAATAGAAGTAAATAAAGATTTCCATAATTTGAAAAAAGCTACTTTTTTATCAAAGCTTAATATTATAGGAAATATTACACAACTGAAATTCAGAATTAAATAAAGAAAGTGTGAATTCATTTTAGAAAGATAAGCGTATAAATATACAACTAACTGTTGATTTTAAAATAACGAAATGGCACAATTAACATCCCGAAATTTTCACTTTTATATTTTCCAATTTGTTTATGATGTATTTTATGAGCTCTTATAATACCTTTTATATACCAGTTTTTTGATCTTGAAAACCAATTGAATCGTTTATGGATTAATACATCATGCACTATGAAATAAGCGATTCCGTATAACAGAATGCCTAATCCAATATAAAACTTAAAATCAAAATTATTCATAGCGCCAAACATTAATCCTAGCCAACTTGGAATTGCAAAAATCAAAAAGAAAAGGTCGTTTTTTTCAAAAATGGTTGTGTTACTTTGGTCATGATGGTCTTTATGAAAAATCCACATTCTGCCATGCATAATATATTTATGCGTGAACCAGGCCATGAATTCCATCACCAAAAAAGAAGTAATTACTATAATTATTTCTGTCAACATATGAATAAAAACAATTTAGTTTTGATATTGTTTAAAAAATAAAAATAACAAAGCGAAAAAAGCGATTTGTGTTAAATAAAAGACTTTAGCTGTATTGTTGTTGTTTTTAGTTAATATTTTTTGAAAAATCAGATTTAGAATAAATGAAATAATAAACCATGCAAAATAGTTTTTTAATGGAATTTTATTGTTTTCCCAATACCAAAAATCAAATTTTGAAGCACATTGTTCAATAAAATAATCTAAAAAAGTCATTAAGAATGCTCCAAATAGTGAATTTATAATATGGTTTTTAAATTTGCAAAATTGAGACGTACTATATAATAAAACAGCCCAATTTGCTCCTATTAATAACGGAACAGATAATAATTGAAATCCCATTGCCCATCCATATTTGTAAGTTCCAAAAATCAAGCCTGTTTTTACACCAACCACTTCAATAAAAAACCCAAATATAGCTATAGAAATTAGGCTTAAATAAAATTTATAGTGGTTTTGTTTAGCAGAAATTAAAATGAGCAAAATTGATAACAATAAATTAACAGGACTTAATTTTTTAAATAATTCAGGAGCCCATATAAAACCAATTAATCCCACAAAGTGGAATAATATAATTATAAAAATTGATATGTTTTTTTTAATAATATTCATTGATTTTAGTCACGTCTAAAGTAATTAAAAATTAAAAAAAAACAGTACTAAATGATTATATTTGAGTAATACTTTTTTTGATAAGAATTGTTTATGCAAATACAAAAAGCACCATATATAAATAGAGAAATCAGTTGGCTTTCATTTAACGAAAGAGTTTTACAAGAAGCTTCAGATTCGTCAACCCCACTAATTGAACGACTAAAGTTTTTAGGAATTTTTAGTAACAACCGTGATGAATTTTATCGAGTTCGCGTTGCGACCATAAATAGGTTAAGTAAATTAGGGAAAAAGGCCATTGCAATTTATGGAGATGATCCTAAAGAGTTATTGGTTAAGCTTCAGCGTAAGGTAATTGAACAACAAAAACATTTTGAGGAAATATATCAAGAATTATTAGTTGAACTCGCTAAACAAAATGTATTTATAATCAATGAGAAACAATTAAGTGAATCACAACAATTCTTTGTAAAAGAATACTTTCATAATGAAGTAGTATCAACCTTGTTCCCAATTTTAGTTGATGAACATAAAGCTTTTCCTTATATGAAGGACAAGTCTGGATATTTATTTGTAAGATTAATAGCAAATTCTGCAAAACAAAAAAACAAATATGCATTAATTGAAATACCTGCTAAATCAACCAGTCGATTCGTTATTTTACCATCCGAAAAAAATAAACAATATATTATTTTATTAGATGATGTAATACGTTTTAACGTAAATGAAATGTTTTCTGTATTTGGATATACAACGAAAGAGGCTATAAATATTAAGTTGACAAGAGATGCAGAATTAGACATTGATCATGATGTTAGTAAAAGTATGCTTGAGAAAATTTCGAAAGGAGTAAAAGATCGTAAGAAAGGTTTACCAGTTCGTTTTGTGTATGATAGCACTATGAGTAAAGAAATGCTAGGCTTTATAATGAAAAAGTTGGGCATGGATAAAAAAGATAATGCAATTCCAGGTGGGCGTTATCATAATTTTAAAGATTTTATTAAATTTCCAACAATTGGTGATAAGAAATTAGTTTTTAATCATCCACATCCATTAAGCCATAAGTATTTATTAAATGCTGATAAAAGTATTTTAAGTGTGATTAAGGAAAGAGACATTTTATTACATTATCCTTATCATACGTTTAATCATATAATTACCTTATTAAGAGAAGCTTCTCTTGATCCTACTGTCGAATCGATTAAAATAACATTTTATCGAGTTGCTGATTCTTCGAAAATTGCGAATGCTTTAATTAACGCCATAAAAAACGGAAAAAAAGTTACTGTTTTAGTTGAACTGCAAGCTCGATTTGACGAAGAAAATAATATTTATTGGGCAAATAAATTACAAGAGGAAGGAGCTACCGTTATTTATGGTGTCCCAGGTTTGAAGGTGCATAGTAAGTTATTTTTAATTACAACTAAAGTTAATGGTAAAGAATTTCAATATGCACATATTGGAACTGGAAATTTTAATGAAAAAACGGCTCGCATTTATACTGATTTTAGTTTATTAACTGCAGATAAAAATATTACTGCCGAAATTTCTCGAATTTTTGATTTCTATACTAATAATTTTAAAACTGGCGATTATAAATACTTAGCCGTGGCCCCGTTTTTTATGCGTCAAACTTTTGTAAACTTAATAGATAAGGAAATTGTAAATGCAAAAGCTGGAAAAACGGCATACATGATTTTAAAAATGAATAGCTTGGTTGATAAAGATATGATTGCAAAATTATATGAAGCCTCACAAGCGGGTGTAAAGATAACGTTAATTGTTCGAGGTATTTGTTCATTGGTTACAGAAATTGAAGGATATAGTGATAATATTAAGGCTTATAGTATTGTAGATAAATATTTAGAGCACGCTCGAGTTTTTATTTTTGCAAATAATGGAAATGAAAAAATTTATATTACTTCAGCTGATTGGATGAGTAGAAATTTAGATAGTAGAAGTGAAGTTGCTGTGCCTATTTTAGATCCAGAAACAAAAAAACAAATAAAGGATATAATAAATATACAATTATCAGGCAATACAAAAGTTCGGATACTAGATAGGCTTCAACAAAATATTTACGTGAAGGCAAAACCAGGACAGAAAAAAGTTCGTGTGCAAGATGAAACTTATAATTATTTGAAAGCTGATAAAGCAGCGTATTTAAAAACATTAATAAAACCAAAACAAAAATAAATTATATGATTTTTGCTGCTGTAGATATAGGAAGTAATGCAATGCGATTATTGTTTTGTAGAGCGTATGATGTTAATGGAAAACCTCATTTTTCTAAAGAAGAATTAATTCGTTTACCAATTCGTTTAGGTGAAGATGTTTTTTTAAATGGAAAAATATCTGAGAAAAAAATTGAAAAGTTGGTTACGGCAATGCGTGGCTTTCACGAAATTATTAAAGTTTATGAAGTTGATGCTTTTAGAGCAGTTGCAACTAGTGCAATGCGCGATGCTTCAAATGGGCAAGAAATTATCGATTTAATAAAAAAAGAAACTGGATTACAAATAGAAATTATTGATGGAAAATTAGAAGCTCAATTGGTTTTTTCAAATCATATCGAAGAAATGTTAAACCCAAAACATGCCTATATGTATATAGATGTTGGCGGTGGAAGTACTGAATTAACATTATATCACAACCAAAAAGTAATTGCATCCAAATCATTTGATATTGGAACAGTTCGATTGCTCCTTAACAAAGTTGAAAAAGAAGAATGGGAAATTCTTAGAGAATGGATTAAAAAAAACACCTTAGGCATTCATCCAATTCACGCAATTGGTTCTGGTGGCAACATCAATAAAATTTACAAAATGACTAAGAAAGAAAATAATAATATTAGTTATAGTAAATTAAAAGGTATTCATGATATGCTAAATTCATATACTTTGGAGGAGCGGATTGAAGTTTTAGGATTGAAGCCTGATAGAGCAGATGTAATTGTTCATGCAACTAAAATTTTTATTACCATCATGAAAACAGGCGACATGGAAACTATTTTTGTTCCTCAAATTGGTTTGTCGGATGGTATCGTGCATGAACTTTATGAAAAGTATAAAAAGAAGTAGCGCAATTTTTATGCTTTTATTCCGTATTAAATTAAAGATTTGAAAAAAGTAATTATCATATTCGCAAGTGTATTTATTTTTTGTTCCTTCATTCTACAAACGGATAAGGGATTTAAAACGATTGTGTTTAAGCAGCAAAATAGTCATATATGTATTGATGATTTTGGAAACACATATGTTATTACTAAATCTGAAATTTTAAAATACAATGTTACAGGTGAATTAATTAAATCGTTTAGCACTAAGCGTTATGGTAGCATTGATTTTGTAGACGTAACTAATCCTCTTAAAATATTGGTTTATTATAAAGATTTTCAACAAATCATATTTCTGGATAATCAACTTACAGCTTCTAGTAATATGATTTCTTTAGAAACAATTGGTTTGGAGCAAACAAGTTTAGTTTGCACTTCGGCAAATAATAGTTTTTGGTTATATAATAAACAAAATAATTCATTACTACGATATAGCGAAAAATCTCAACAATTAGTTAAGATAGACAATCTTAAGCGTATTTTAGATATTGATATCAAGCCAAATTTCATGAAGGAAAAAAGTAATTATTTGTATTTGAATTGCCCAAATGAAGGTATTTTAGTTTTTGATATTTACGGCTCATTTTTAAAAACAATTCCAATCAAAAATATAACGGAGTTTGATATTCAAAACAGTAATGTGTTTTATTTTAAAAACAAAACGTTGAATGAGTATAGTTCACAAACATTTAATACTACCCAAAAAGAATTTACAGACTCATTGTTGAGCACTGTTTATTGGCAAAATAATGTTTTTTATAAAGTCTTTCAAGATTCCTTAACACGAGAAATTGTTAAATAAAATTCATTCTATTTTATACAAATAGATGCAAAACAATTAGAACTAAAATTTCAAACCCTTTCATACAAACTAATTCATACGTTAGTAATTGTGCGGCTGTTTTGGCGAAAAGGTGCGAAATCCTAGTTTTTATGGAGGTGAAGCGAAGTTTTTTTGCGTGAATAAAAACGGATTTGGCTTTTCGTCTTGATTTTTTTGCTTCTTTTTGATTAAGCAAAAAGAAGAAGAAAAGAATGAGACTTTTTGAGCTAACCTTAAATAAATTAATTCAATAATTCGTATTCACTTTTTATAAAATCAGCTAATTCTTTTACGTATTCAGGCGAAAAATCAAATTCAATACCTGCTGCATCATATAATTCTGGAATTGTTTTGGTGTAGCCCAGAGCTAATGCGTTTTTATAATTTTGTAAGGCAACCGTTGGATTTTGTTTATAGCTTCTCCAAACAGCAATTGCTCCAAGTTGCGCCATGCCATATTCAATATAATAAAATGGAACTTCATATAAGTGTAATTGTGATTGCCACGAGCGTTTTAAATTATTTTCTAGTCCAGAATAATCAATAACACCTGTGCCAAAATCAGACGTTAAACTTAACCAATATGCATAACGTTCTTCATGGGTGTGAATTGGGTTTGTGTAAACCCAATGTTGAAATTTATCAATCATTGCTATCCATGGCAAACCTTTTAGAACATCATCTAATTGCTCTTTTTTAGCACGTTTTAATTCATCTGCATTTTCAAAAAATGCATCCCAATGTTCCATACTAATTAATTCCATACTCATACTTGCAAGCTCAGCAACTTCACTTGGTGTGCTTTTAAATTCAGTTAATTCTAATTCTGCTGCTAAAAAAGCGTGAACAGCATGACCGCCTTCATGAACCATCGTTACCATATCTCTTAATAAACCAACAGCATTCATAAATATAAATGGCACATCGGTTTCCATCAATGGATAATTATATCCGCCTGGCGCTTTTCCTATGCGTGATTCTAAATCCAAGCGATTCATAGTTTGCATGGTAGTTATGCAGTCGGCAAAATACGGGTCAATCGTTTTGAAACAATTTATCGTTTTTTCTGTCAAATCTTTTCCAGTTGTAAATGGTTTTAATGATTCTTTTCCATCCGCATCAACAGCTGTATCCCAAGGCCGATAAATCTCTAATTTTAATTTGTTTTTTCTTACGTCTTCATTTTGTTTAATGAGTGGAACAATATGTTTTTGTATGGCATCATGAAAATTATAGCAATCATTTACTGTATAATCAAATCTCCCTAATTCATCATGTTTAAAATCTCTATAATTTTTATAGCCAGTGTTTATTGCTGTTTGATGACGTAGTTTAATTAATTCATCATACAGTTTATTGAGTGTTTGTTCGTCTTTACCTTTTCGCTCTTGTATTTGACCATAAATAGTTTCGCGAAGTATTCTGTCGTTGCTTTTAAAATAGGTGGCCGCTTTTTGTAAGGTTATTTCTTCATTATTATAAACAATAGTTTGAGCGGCTGAAATATTTCCAAATTCTTGTTCCTTTTGGCGGAGCTCAGTGTTAAGTGGAATATTAATTTCTCTATATAATTCAATACTTTTTTTTACGCCTCTTACATAAACAAAATACGTATCTTTTGGTAAATCATTTATAAAAGCGCACTCAACCAATTTTTTGTTTAGGGCATTGGTATATGGTGTAAGAAGTGGTTCAATTTCTGTTACAAAAAAATTAAATTCATTTTGTAAAGTTTCATCTTGAGTGTTACAAGTCATTTTAATATAACGCCATGCACCATCTTCGCTTATTACAGCGGCTACCTCACTATTATCTTTTAGCCACTGTTGTAAATCTCCAACCGAGCTAATCGCTCTGTTTGTGAGTTCATCTAAAATTGGCTTTAGATGTTCCCAAGTTGTTATTTTGAATGCAGGTGATAGATAATGTCTATGCATGATATTTGTTTTTTGAAATTGAATATATAAAAAAAGGTTGATGAATTAATCAACAACCTTTCTTTTTGTATTTTATAATGTTTTATTATTAAGCTACACCAGTTTTTCTAACGCCAGCTGTTTTCTTAACACCAGTGCTTGTTTTTGCTTTGGTAGTATCTTTAGTTGCTGTTTTTTTAACAGTTGCTTTTTTCTCAGTTGCTGCTTTTACTAATTTCTCAGTTGCTTCATCCTTATTAGCTGAAGCTTCTTTTACTTTAAGATTTCCTGTAGATTGTAATCCGTTATACCAAGTAAATAATTTCTTCATGTTACTTGTGTAAACACGCTCTTTATCATATTCAGGTAATACAGATTCAAAATAAGCTGCTACAGCTTTATCATCTGCTTTAGAATCTAAACAAGCGCCACCTTTTTCTTTATCAAAAATTGATTTCATGATTTCAGAAACTGGCTTATCTTCTCCAGTAGTAAACATACTGATGTCTTCTAATGAACTTACTTTAGCTGTTGAGCTAATTGAAGTACGCTTTTTATCAGCTAATCCTTCTACTATAATTCCGTTTTTTGATTGAGCCACTACTTTGTAAAGTCCAGATTGGCCACTAATTGCAATAATTCCTGTTAAATCGATCATGTTGTTTTATTATATTAAGTAACAAAAATAGTGTTTTTTGCTTTTAAAACAATAAAATAGTGTATCTTTTAGTGAAAGTATGATATTATGCAAGTTTTGCACATTTTTATATTGTTTATTTGATTTTTAGCACGAAATTGTTGTATGATTTTTTGTAGAATTATATTTATATGGATTTTATTAGCATATGTTAATGGCTTTTCTCAATCAAAATATGATACAAGTGAATTCAGAAAAAATTATAAATTAATAGATAGAACTCTTGAGCGAAACGTAGATTCATCTTTCATACTAATAAAGTCAGAATTGCAAAAGACTTTAAGAGGAAAGTACGCTTATGGTTATTCTAAAACTAATTTGCAACTAGCTCGATATTATACTTTAAAAGGAAAAGTAGATTCAGCATTAATATTTCTTCCAATTGCAATAAAGTATGCAAGAGTTAGCAAAGATACAGCACTTCTCGTTTCTAGTTATTTATTTTATGCTAGGTCTTTATCTACGCTTTCACAATATAATAAAGCAATCGAACAAACCTTAATTGCTCAACGTTATGCTGAAAATTATAAAGATTATAAAATAAAAATTAAGTTGTTTCATGATTTAGGTTTTGTGCATAGTGGAATAGGGTTGCACAAAAAGGCAATTAGCTATTACCTTAAGGGTTTAGAAATTAGTCAAAGTAATAAAGACACATTTAATTTTGCTAATATTTCGGCCAGACTTGGTGGTGAATTTCAATATTTACATTTGAACGATTCAGCTTTGAAATTTAACCTTCAAGGTTTAAATAATTTCACACTTATTAAACATAAGCGTGGTATTGGTGCGTCAATGGTTAATTTATCAAGTACATACATTGCTTTAAAACAATATGATAAGGCCATTAAGATTACAGAAGAGGCTATTTTAATTCGGAAAGAATTAGGAGATGATTATGCAGTAACAATGCTTAAAGCGAACTTAACGGATTGTTATTTTGATAAAAAGGATTATCAAAAAGCATTGGAGCTTGCCATTGAATGCGAAATACTTGCTAAAAAGCAAAATGAAAACGAACTCATTCAACAAAACTATAATTCCTTACGTAAAATTTATCACGCCATTAATAATAATAATTTAGCTTATCTATATGCAAGTAAACTAATTGTTTTAAAAGATTCAATTTTTGAAAAAACAAATATTAAAGCCATTAATGAGCTACAAACCAAGTATGATACCGAAAAAAAGGAACAAGAAATAGCCTTGTTACAAATTGCAAGTAAAAGTGCTTCGCAAAAATCTAAGTCAGATCGTAATACTAGAAATTTAATTATTGGTTCCATTAGTTTAATAGCTTTTTTAATTGCAGTATTTGCTGGGCTATTATTTAAACGATTTAAAATAATTAATAAACAAAAAGATATTATAGAAAAGCAAAAAGAATTTGTTGATGAAAAAAACAAAGAAGTTACAGATAGCATTTATTATGCTCTAACCATTCAGCAAGCTGTAATACCCAGTGAAATAGATTTAAAAGAAGATGTTAAAGATGTCATGGTGTTTTTTAAACCAAAAGATATTGTGAGTGGTGACTTTTATTGGCACACTAAAATTAATAACTATGTTTTTTACATAATGGCTGATTGTACAGGACATGGAGTACCAGGCGCTTTTATGAGTTTAATGGGAATAAATTATTTAAGTGAAATTATAAACGAGAAAAAAATTGTTGATACCGCTGATATTTTAAATATCCTTCGCGAAAAAGTAATTAGTAACCTTAATAAATCGAACTCTACTGTGCAAAAACGAGATGGTATGGATTTGGTATTATTTAGGCTCGATTTAAATACACTTGAGATGCAGTTTTCTGGAGCAAATAATTCGATTTATCTTTTAGATAATAATCAATTAGAAGAGTTAAGAGGAAACAAAATGCCTATAGGCTTGCATAGTGGCGACTTTTTAAAATTTACAAGTATTACAAGGCAATTAACTAAAGGCAATAAAATTTTCGCATTCACGGATGGCTTTCCTGATCAATTTGGTGGCGAAAAGGGTAAAAAATTTATGTATAAAAAATTAGAAGGCCTAATTACTGAAAATTCAAAAACTCAGTTTTCTGAATTTAAAATAAAGCTTGCTAATGAATTTGATAATTGGAAAGGCTTAAACGAACAAATTGATGACGTTGCCTTTTTAGGAATTGAGATTTAATCTTATTTTTTTACATAAACTATAGAAATTGTTTTGTGTACTATTCCTAATACAAATACTTTTCATTTTTAATCTTTTTCATTTAACACACTGCTATTCATGCACTTTACATGTTCTTATTTTTAATACTATAAAACATAGCAACCTAATACTATATGTTGTAGTATTTTTGCATTACTATGGTAATTACCGCAAAATTAACTCCTAATAAACAAGCTCGTGTATTGTTTGTGGATATGAATAGCTTTTTTGCAAGTTGCGAACAGCAAGTCAATTATTATTTACGAGGCAGGCCAGTAGGCGTTTGTGTATATCCCGGAAAATTCGGTTGCATTATTGCGCCAAGTATTGAAGCAAAAATAATGGGCGTTAAAACTGGTATGCGTTTAAATGAGGCCATGTTATTATGTCCGCAACTTATTCCGTTAGAAACAAACCCAGAGCGTTATAGGCAATTTCATGTAAAAATAATGGCAGTTTTAAGAAAGTATAGTGATAACGTTTATCCTAAAAGCATTGATGAAGCGGTAGTAGATTTAACAAATTATGAACTCATACACAAAGATGTATTACAAGTTGCTAGAGACATTAAAGACACTATTAAAAATGAAGTAGGCGATTGGTTAAAATGTTCAATTGGAGTAGCTCCAAATTCTTTTTTAGCAAAATTAGCCTCTGATATTCAAAAACCTGATGGGCTAACCATCATTGATAGTAATAATATTGATGCTGTATTTTCGAAATTAAAATTAACAGATTTTCCAGGAATCGCCAATCAAATGGAAATACGTTTAAATAAAGGTGGCATAACAACTCCTTTAGAAATGAGATATGCATCTCCCGAAAATTTAAAAGCAATACTACGCAGCATAGCAGGTTATCATTGGCATTGCCGATTAAATTTTATCGAAATAGATTTAGATAATGAACATGATTATAAATCGATGCAAGCTATGCGGCATTTGTCTAAAGATCAACGAAAAACAATAGATGGTATAAATGATATTTTTTTAACTCTATGTTTAACTCTTGAAAAACGCATGGTGCAACGTCAATTTTTTTGCCATCAATTAGGCTTCTCTATTAAATATGCGAATGATAATAGATGGGATGATTTTATAAAAACACAAACTCCGTTACAAGATGGTGTAGAATTATTTAATGCCTTCACTTCACGCATGAATGAGTTTACAAAAAAAACAAAAACAGATTCGCTTATTAATTCAGGCATTATCAGTATTTCCATTTATGTATCGCATTTTATAAAAAGTGAATTAGTTTCTTATAATTTGTTTGAAGACAATACGAAAAAGAATAAGTTAAGGCAAACTGTTTATGACTTAAAAGAACGTTATGGTAAAGAAAAAATACAACGTGCTATAGAAATTAAAGAAGAAGGAACATATAAAGATGTGATTGGCTTTGGTTCAGTAAAAGATTTAGAAGAAAGTGAAGACGGTAAAGCAAACGAAACAGACCTATTTTATTATTTTGATTAAGGTAAATGAATTTTGGTAGAATAAAAGAATTAGACTCAATTAATTACACATTACCTCAAAATCATATTGGGAATGAAAAAGTATTGGGTAATATAAAATGTATTAAACCTAAAGTATACGTTGGCGGTGTACTTTGGAGCGATGAAGCTTTTGTTGGGACAATTTATCCAAATTGGGCAAAGGCTATAAACTATTCAAAATATTATACAAGACAATTTAATACCATTGAACTCAACTCAACACATTATCGTATACCAGAAATTCAGAAAATTCAAAAATGGTACGAACAATCTCCTCCTGACTTTCGGTTTTGTCCAAAAATACCACAAGCTATTAGCTATAGCAGAAATTTATCCGAGACCATATATTACTTAAATGAATTTCATAATGCGATAAAAGCATTTCAAGACAAACTAGGAATGTGTTTTTTGCAATTACCGCCACATTTTGCCCCAAATAGGTTAAATGAACTTTTAGATTTTTTAGACAATAGCCCTATTCGAAATTTAGCTATAGAATTGCGGCACCCCGAATGGTTTACCGAAAAACTAGCCTTAAACGTATTGTCTAATTATTTATATAAAAACAACATGACTTTAGTATTAACAGATACGCCAACACGAAGAGATGTATTGCACATGCGGTTAACTAATAAAACAGCATTAATTAGGTTTAATGCTAACGATAAACATGAAAGTGATTATAAAAGAATAAACGAATGGATAGAGCGTTTATATACATGGATGCAATTAGGATTAGAAACTATTTATTTTTTTATACATACGCCTAATCAAATTAACATGCCCGAATTGGTAACCTATTTTATACAACAACTTAAAAAAGAATGTGGCATTACACTTACGCCTCCAAAAATTAAAACCATAGAAATTGAAAATAAGTTATTTTAGAAATTGATAATTGTGTTGCTGAATAATTTCAATAACACACATTATATATATTGATATTGATCATCGAAATAAAAGAAAAGAAGTGAAAAATAAGTTTGAATCTCACTTTATATTAAAAAATCCATATTAATAGTAAATTATCATAAACTTAATGTGTCAAATTGCTTGCTAACACTGCCTTAAAAATTGTTTTCATGTGCTTTTCGCATATCTACTTAATAAAAAAATGTAACCAACAAAATCTATTTATAGTTTTTTTTCATTTTTTTTTATAAATCGCTAATACCTTTTAATGATGGGGATTTCGTCGGTTTTAAACTTTTTATGTTAATAGCAGAATGTTAAAAAAAGGTCACTAATGTTAATTTCATTTTTAAAAAATGCAATCATTTTTCGTGATGTTTGTAAAGCGAATATTAAAAATATCTCTGCACAATTTTGTAAAGAGAACTATATATATAAAAGATTATAACTATGAACGAACCAATTCTTGCAGAAAACAAAGACCGCTTTGTGATTTTTCCAATAAAACACAACGACATTTGGGAATTCTATAAAAAATCTGAAGCCAGTATTTGGACTGCAGAAGAAATAGATTTATCGTCAGATATTGCAGATTGGGATAATAAGTTAAATGATAACGAACGTCATTTTATAAAACATGTTTTAGCTTTTTTTGCTGCAAGTGATGGAATTGTAAATGAAAATTTAGCAATTAACTTTTTAAATGAAGTTCAGTATCCTGAAGCTCGTTTCTTTTATGGTTTCCAAATTATGATGGAGAATATCCATTCTGAAACTTATTCTTTATTAATAGATACTTATATTAAAGATATTGCTGAAAAAGATAAATTATTACACGCTGTAGAAACTGTGCCTTGCGTTGGCAAAAAGGCTGATTGGGCTTTAACTTGGATTCAAAATGGATCTTTTGCTGAGCGCTTAATTGCATTTGCTGCAGTTGAAGGAATTTTCTTTTCAGGTTCGTTTTGCTCTATCTTTTGGTTAAAAAAACGAGGCTTAATGCCAGGATTAACTTTTAGTAACGAATTAATTTCTCGTGATGAAGGTTTACACTGTGATTTTGCATGTATGTTATATGCTGATCATGTTCAAAATAAATTACCAAAAGAACAAGTAACTAAAATTATTACAGATGCAGTAGTCATTGAAAAAGAATTTGTTTCTGATGCAATTCCAGTTCGTTTAATTGGTATGAACGCTGATTTAATGTGTCAATACATTGAATTTTGTGCCGACCGTTTATTATTAGCATTAGGTTGCGATAAATTTTACAATGCAACCAATCCTTTCGACTTCATGGAAATGATTTCGTTGCAAGGAAAAACAAATTTCTTCGAAAAACGCGTTGCTGAATATCAAAAATCAGGCGTTATGAATAATAAAGAAGAAAATAACGTATTTAATCTGGATGAGGATTTTTAGATAAAAAACTCGTCGGTTAATTTCCCCAGTTCGTATTTGATTGATAATCATTTAACAAGGTGCAAATCTTGTACGGGAAAACTAGCCTTCAGAAAAACGTTCATTAAATGTTAAATTTTTGTTGAATCGCTTGAAGGCTTGAAAACAAAGAAAAAAAATAATTAACCATCACTTTGTTAATATCAAAGTGTGGCAAACAAAAAAAAAGAAGATTATAGTTATAACTTGTTGTAACGAAACTGATACTCAAAAACTAAAGTAAAACTAATTTAAAACACTAAAGGCAATGTTTGTAATAAAAAGAGATGGCACTCAAGAATCTGTGAAATTTGATAAAATCACAGCACGCGTTCAAAAACTCAGCTATGGCTTAGATCCAGCGTTTGTAGACCCAATTCAAGTAGCTAAAAAAGTGATTGATGGCGTTTATGATGGCGTAAGCACAGTTGATTTAGATAATTTGGCTGCAGAAACTGCCGCATCATTAACTACAAAACATCCTGATTATGCTCAGTTAGCTTCGCGTATTGCAGTAAGTAACTTACATAAAAATACAATCAAATCATTCTCAAAAACAATTGAGATTTTATATAATTATGTTGATCCAAAAACAAATCAAAAAGCTTCTTTAATTGCCGAAGACGTTTATGAAATTGTAATGAAAAATGCACAATTATTAGATTCATCTATTATATATGATAGAGATTTTGGTTACGATTATTTTGGCTTTAAAACATTAGAGCGTTCTTATTTATTAAGAACTCACGGTAAAGTTACTGAGCGTCCGCAACACATGTTAATGCGTGTATCAATTGGTATACATAAAGAAGATATTACAGCTGCCATTGAAACTTATAATTTAATGAGCGAGCGTTGGTTTACACATGCTACACCAACTTTATTTAATGCTGGTACGCCAAAACCACAAATGAGCTCTTGCTTTTTATTACAAGCAAAAGATGATAGTATTGACGGAATCTATGACACCTTAAAACAATGTGCTCGTATTTCTCAATCAGCTGGTGGTATTGGTTTAGCAATTCATAAAGTGCGTGCAACTGGTTCTTATATTAAAGGAACTAACGGTACATCAAATGGTATTTTACCAATGCTTAAAGTATTTAACGAAACTGCACGTTACGTTGATCAAGGTGGTGGAAAACGTAAAGGTTCTATTGCTATTTATTTAGAGCCTTGGCATGCTGACATCATTCAGTTTTTAGATATTCGTAAAAATCATGGTAAAGAAGAAATGCGTGCTCGTGATTTATTTACAGCATTATGGATTCCTGATTTGTTCATGAAACGTGTTGAAGCAGAAGGAATGTGGAGTTTAATGTGTCCTAACGAATGTCCTGGTTTATACTTATGCCATGGTGAAGAGTTTGAAACACTATATACAAAATACGAAGCAGAAGGGAAATTCCGCAAGCAAATTCCAGCTCGCGAATTATGGGCAGCTATTATCGATTCACAAATCGAAACAGGTAATCCTTATATGTTATTTAAAGATGCTTGTAATTTAAAATCAAATCAATCACATTTAGGGACTATTCAATCTTCTAACTTATGCACGGAAATTGTTGAATACACAAGCCCTGATGAAGTAGCAGTTTGTAACTTAGCATCTATTGCATTACCTCGTTTTGTTGACGAAAAAACAGGAACGTTTGATCACCAACGTTTATTTGATGTTACTTATATTATCACTAAAAATTTAAATAAAGTAATTGACCGTAACTACTACCCAATTCCTGAAGCACGTAATTCTAACATGCGTCACCGTCCAATTGGTTTAGGTGTACAAGGTTTAGCAGATGCATTTATTTTAATGCGTTTCCCTTTTGAAAGTGAAGAAGCTAAAAAATTAAATGCTGAAATTTTTGAAACTATTTATTATGCTTCAATGACGGCTTCTAAAGATTTAGCAATTGTTGATGGCGCTTATGAATCTTATCCAGGTTCTCCATTATCAAAAGGCATTATGCAATTTGATATGTGGGGTGTAACACCAAGTCCACGTTGGGAATGGAGTATTTTAAAAGAAGAAGTAGCTAAATACGGAGTACGTAACTCATTGTTATTAGCGCCAATGCCAACGGCTTCAACTTCTCAAATATTAGGTAATAACGAATGTTTTGAACCATATACATCAAATATTTATAGCCGTAGAGTTTTAAGTGGTGAGTTTGCAGTAGTAAACAAACATTTATTGCGCGACTTAGTAAAATTAGGAATGTGGAATGATGCATTAAAAAATAAAATTATTGGAGCTAACGGTTCGGTACAAGGTATTCCTGAAATTCCTCAAAACATTAAAGATATTTACAAAACGGTTTGGGAAATTAAACAACGTACAATTATTGATATGGCTGCCGACCGTGGTGCATTTATTTGCCAATCGCAATCATTAAATTTATTTATACAAGACGCTAACTTTGCTAAATTATCTTCAGCACATTTTTATGCTTGGAAAAAAGGTTTAAAAACAGGTATGTATTACTTACGTACAAAAGCTGCGGCTGATGCAATTAAGTTTACAGTTGACCAAGCAGCATTATCTATACCAGTATTAGGTAACGAAGACGCTTTATTATTTGAACGCGGACAAGAGCACGTTATTAGCTTAGAAGAACAACAAGCACAATTATCTTGTAGTTTAGATAACCCTGAAGACTGTGAAGCTTGCGGGTCTTAAAAGACAGTCACTTCGAGTGATTCGACGAAATGAGAATTGTATCGAGAAGTAGCAAAAGAAAATAAGTTTAACCCTGAAGAAAATCCTCTCTGAATAATTTGGAGAGGATTTTTTTTAGAAAATTTTTTTCATCGTTTTAAGTATTTCATTAATACAACCAATCATTTATTAAAAACTTTTTGCTCTAAAACTGAATCCGAAATTTAAAAACTATATTTGACAATGAATAAATTTCTATTTGAAAAGTTTACATCTAAAATATTAACTACAGGACCAATCTTACAATTTATCTTAATTGTTGTTTGCAATAATGTTCATTATTATTCTAGTAACGACCCAGATTACACGTTGCTTTTTATTTTAATTAACCTGATTGGCGTCATTGCTACAAGTGCTTGGTATTATAGCATTGCATATGTTGCAAACTTTCATATAAATGAAAAAGGTAAAGTTTTTAATCATTTAAAATTATTGGAGATTTGTATTATTAGTAGTTTTATTTTGAAAGTTTGTGATATGTTTTTAGGCTTAGAAACAGCAACTATAAATTTAAGTGGTATTAATTTTACCTACAAAGAACCATTTATTTTTTCGTTTTTATACCTGACTAGTGGCATTTACAGTTTAATATACATTTCGAAAATTTTAATTTATTCAGAAACACATAAAGATGTTGGATTTAGTGGTTATTATAAAACAGCATTACTTTTAATATTTCCAATAATTGGTATTTGGTTAATTAAGTCAAGATTAGAGAAATTAAAATTTAGTGAAATAATTGATGAAAATGATACTAAAGAAGTTAACCCAATAGAATATGATCCAAACAAAATAATAGATGCGATTACTGATGAGAAAACTTTGACTAAAACAGAATACAAATGTAATGAAGGAGTTATTGCTATTTATCAAGAGTATACAAATCCAAACAATGGAGAAAAGGTTTTCTTAAACAATAAAAGAGCTGCGGATGGTAAATACAAAATTGGGTTTATGAATTACATAACTGTAAAAGATGGCTGTATTAAGTTGTAAATTTTATAATCTTTTTTTGTGATTTCACCATCAAAAATTAAACCCAAATTTTATATAAAAAGACAGAAAATGGATAATAATAAAATAGCAGAAATAGTAAATTACGTGATTGGGTTAGTAGGAATACTGTATGGAATTTATTCCGTAAAAAATAAAACTATTAATAATCCTAGTTTTAGAATAGTTGGTTTAACAGGAAAACAATTTATTACTTTGGGATATTTAGGCATAACACTATTTTTACTTTTAATAATTTATAGGATCGTAAAATAAACAAAATGGAAATAAATAACACCAATATGCCAAATCCATTTTTGATAATTGTCGTGTTTGCAATTACCTTATGTGTAGTAAGAGTATTTACTATTTTAATACATGAACTTGGGCATGCTTTAGCTGGCTTACTTTTTTTAAAAGGTAATTTTGATATTTACATTGGTTCGTATGGAGATCCAGAAAAAGGAATTCATTTTAAAATTTGGCGAATAAATTTTCATTTCATTTACGACCCTTTTTCATTAGAGAAAGGCGTGTTTAAATCCAACATACAAGAAACTACGCATTTGAAAGATTTTATAATAACCTTAGCTGGGCCATTAGCATCATTGCTTACTGCTGGCTTGTATGTTTATTTAGCTATTTTTTCTTCGTTACCTGAAGTAGTAAAAATTTCATTTTATATTTTAATGGGTTCATCTTTAATAGATTTTTGGTACAATATAAAACCTGATACAACTCCTATTGTATTACATGATGAAAAATTGGTCTACAATGATGGTTACATATTGCGCTATAGATGGGCGTGTATGTTTAATAAAATCGAACAAACTACAAATGAAGATGACAATGGAAAATTGAATGCGTAAGTTTGAGCATTGTAGTTTTTTATTTTACTGCACTATTGGTGTTTTTCACCAACAATCATCTGAATGCTAAATAAATATAATGTCTATAAAGTAGCCATATCAATTACAAAGCGATATTTTACATCACCTGCTAACATACGTTCAAAGGCCGTGTCAATGTATTTCATGTCAATGATTTCAACTTCCGATACGATGTTGTGTTCAGCACAGTAGTCTAACATTTCTTGAGTCTCTGGTAAACCGCCAATCAATGAACCTGCTAAACTTTTACGTCCGCCAATTAAACTAAATGCCATTATTTGTGAAGGTGTTGGAGGAGCGCCCACGCATATCATAACACCATTAGTGTCAAGCATCGCTAAATAATCATTGTAATTATGTGGTGCAGAAACCGTGTCAATAATAAAATCAAATTTTCCTTTTAGTTTTTCTACTTCTTCAACATTTTTTGTATTCGCAAAATGATGCGCACCTAATTTACGAGCATCTTGTTCTTTACTAGAAGATGTGCTCAACATGGTAACTTCTGCACCAAATGAAGATGCAAATTTCACAGCCATATGTCCTAAACCACCTAAGCCTACAACGGCAACTCGGTGTCCTTTTCCAACTTTCCAGTGGCGTAATGGCGAATAGGTAGTAATACCTGCACATAGTAATGGTGCAACTGCTTGTAAAGGTAATTTATCTGAAATTCTTAAAACAAAAGCTTCATCCACTACAATGAGTTTAGAAAAACCACCATAGGTAAACCCTCCTAAATGTTTGTCTTTACTATTGTAAGTGCTAGTTGCTCCGTTACGGCAAAATTGTTCTAATCCTCTTTGGCAATTATCGCAATCTCTGCAAGAATCTACCAAACAACCTACGCCGGCTAAATCGCCTACTTTAAACTTTTTAACATGGTTGCCTACTTTTGTAACACGACCAACAATTTCGTGACCAGGCACTACTGGAAAATTGGTTCCGCCCCATTCGTTGCGTACTTGATGCAAGTCGGAGTGACAAACGCCACAAAATAAAATATCAAATCGAACATCATGTGGTCCAACATCTCTTCTATTAAAATCAAAATTACTTAATGCTTCTCCAGCATTTTTTGCGGCATATCCTTTGGTTAATAACATAATTTTATAAATAGGTATTGGTGAATGATTAAATAATTAATCAATGTAAAAGTACATTAAAAAAGTAACAGCTTGGAGTTGTAATTGTTTAAATGTTTTTGGGTTGTTGTATTAACCATTCAGAGTTTTTAAAACAAACCAGCTAAAATCGGGAATTTTTTATTTGCATTTATGGTGCTAAGTTTTTATACAATAAGCGTTTAGCAATTGGTAAAAAAGTTTCTTCGTTAGGAAGCTCAGTCTTAGCTTTAAATAAATATACTGCAGGGTTTGGTAACTCTGGATTTGCCTCTATTAGTTCAGATTTAACTTTGTCTACCTGATTGGAAATTGAAAGTGTGTAGGTTGAAAAATAGTTACTTGTAAGTCCATATATTTCTTGCTGCAATAAGTTTATTTTCGAAAAAGCATAACTATAAACTGTAACTGATTTCGATTGAAAAGGAAGTAACATAAAATAACCTTCTGTTTTATAAAGAGGTAAAATTCCAATATGGTTGGTTACAATATGTTGTTCAGCAAAATCAAATATGCTTTTCCCTTTTTCTAATTCTTGTTCAAACAGTGGTTCACTAAAACTAATAATTTGTTTGAGCTCACTTAATGATTCATCATTTATAATGGATTGGTATTGCAATTTTAAATTTGCGTAATCAATTCCACTCACTGTTTTTTTGAAATTATTTTCAAGTGTTGTTGTATTATTTTTTAAAAGAATAAGATTTTTATAATGTGCTATTAATTCAGCAAAATCGGGATATAATTTTTGTTCCTTAAAGTGCGCTTGTATGTTTTGTAAATAAGCTAATACACGGTATTTTTTGTATTCGAAGTCCATTAGGTCTTCTGTTAGCCAGTTTTCAGATAAAGTTCCCATACTAATTGTACGAAAACCTTTTAAAATAGTTACTTGAGATTTTTAATTAATTAGACTTTATTTAAAAACATCAAAATTATATTTTAGTGTTTTTATAATCGTTATTTTGTTAAATTTATGTGATGATTAATTTTTTCAATAAACTTATTAATAATGGTGTTAAGCCAAATTACCAACCTTGGGAAATTTACTTGACTCGTAAGCTAAATTTAATAACATGTATTACTATTTGTAATATGATTAGCGCATTGGTGTTTTTTGAAATTGTTGATTACAAGCTAATTTTCACAGATTGTTTAGTGTCATTATTTGTATTGCCTTTTTTAATTTTATTAAACAAATACAAAAATTATATATGGGCAGCTTATGGTTTTTACACAATAGGCTTTAGTTTATTGGCTTCCATGTGTCTAAAATTGGGAATTGATTCTTATATTATTTTGTTTTATTTTCCAATGATGATTAGTATGATTCAATTGTTAGGTAGGCGAGAAACCTTGAAACATTTAGTGGTCATCAGTATATTCTGTTTTTTTACTATTATTATAATTGTGATTGGTTACAATGGTACTATTTATAATTTTGAAACCAGTGATGGCTCTTTTAAAAACATTAAGTTGTTTAATATCATTTTGAGTTTCGTTTCAGCTTTAGCATTTAATATAAGTTTAGTTAAAGAGTCAATTAATCAAGAAAATTTGATTAAAAAAATGCTAAAGGAAAAAGAAGTATTGTTGGCAGAAGTTTTTCATCGAGTAAAAAATAATATGAATATTATAACTAGTTTATTGAATTTAAAAAAAGAATTATCCGATTCGCAGGAAGTTAAAAATGCATTAGAAGATTGTCGAAATCGTGTTTTTTCGATGGCTTTGGTGCATGAAAATATTTTTAATAATAATAGTATTATTGAACTGGATTTTAAAGCTTATATCGAAAATTTAACTACTGAAATCAAAAATTCTTTAGGCAATAGTAAGCCCGTTGAGATATATTTAGATACAGAAACGATTATGCTCGATTTATCAAATGCTATACCATGTGGTTTGATATTAAATGAATTAATTACAAATTCATTTAAATATGCTAGAAATGATAATGACTTATTAATCATACACATTAGGTTGCAGCATACTGATAACTATATTGAACTTGAAGTAAGAGATAATGGAAATGGATTACCAGATAATTGGCAGCAAAATACTAATAGTTTGGGAATGGAATTGATAAATTCATTATCTCAACAAGTTGACGGAACACATCAATTTAAAAATGATAAAGGTTTAATTTTTAACTTAACTTTTAAGTTTAAATCTTAGATGTATATTTTAAATATTTAAAAATTATTTTACAGTCTAGTTAATTATTCCTGATTGATTTTTAACTTTATTTCCTATTAGATTGTATTTGAAGTCCAAATCAATTTAAATAATCACTGTTATTCTATTGCATAATATCAATAAATAGTTTAAGGGTGCTTATGTGTTAGAAATCAAGCGGTATTAAACTTATGCGGTTTACAATAATATAGTTAGATTTACAAAACTTTTTTAATGACTTTTAAATTTTTATTTTTTATTTTTTTTGTAACTAGCTTTTTTAAGCTATTATCACAAAATATAAATAGTATATCTTATTTTGATAAAAAAGGAAATTTGACATATATTGACTCTTCTCTTTATTACAGACAAGAATCTTCCACAGAAAAGTTGTTTCGTTCATTTTACACCAAAACAAAAAAACTTTATTTTGAAGGAACAATAATTAATGCTAATGATACTTTAGATGCGTATAACTCATATAAGGGTTTATGTAAATGGTATTATCCTACAGGTATTATAAAACGTAATTGCAATTATGATTCTGTTGGGAATTTAAACGGATTGTGTGAGGAATTTCATGAAGATGGAAGTATCTTTAAAAAGACTTTTTACGAAAACAATAAGCCTAAAAACAAAGAGTATGTTGTGTATTCTAAAAATGATAAAAACGGAACCCGAGTTTTTGAAGATTTTTTTAGTGATAATTTAAGTAATTGGAATTTAACACAAACAGAATTTCTTTCATCAAAAATTAAAATTGGCGGACTCGAATTAACAAATCGCACAAATACGGATTATGCAATAACTATTCCTTATAAAATTGATTCATTAAACTTTAGTTTCGAAACAACAATTAATTCTAAATACCTTACACCTGTTTGCAAAAGCGGTTTAGTTTTTGGTTATAAAAATAATTTGAATTATAATTATTTCTATGTTTCTAAATTTCGTTATTTTATAGGGATTGTTAGGGGTGGCATTGAAGTGAAAAAAATTGATAATTACTTTTCTTCAGCTATTAATGGAAATGAATTAAATAAACTTGAACTAAAATGTGTAAATGATAGTTTCTATTATTTTATTAATAATAAATTATTGACCTATTGTGAAAAAAGTGAATTGGTTGGAAATAAAATTGGTTTTTTAATTAATAATGGGGCATCTTTTTTTGATAATTTAGTAATTAGGCAAAGCAATAAACAACGGGACGAAAAAATCAAAACGGATGATTTTGTGAAAATAAATGACTTTAAGTTCCAAAATCGTATTTCGCAGTCAGGTATTATGCTTAATAGTAATGGGTTTGTTTATACTAGTATAAAGGATATATATCAATATAATAATATTATTATTGAGGCAATTGTGAATGATACTTTAAAATCATTTGCTGCTGATTTATTTATAAAAGATGAGTTTCGAAATTTTGTAATATTAAAAATTAGAAATCAAGATTCTAATGTTTTTTATAAACCATATTATTCTTACTCTTATATAAATACCCTAGAAAATCAAAAATTATTTACAATAAAATATTTATTTAAAGATTCAATTACAAATACTTTTATAGCAAAATCTATTAATGGTGAAAATAAAAAAATCACAAATATTAATGGAAACACTAATTCGAAATTAACAGGTGCTCCTATCTTTGATTCTAAAGGAAACATGATCGGTGTTGTAACTAGTATTAATGACCAATTAAAAGTGGACGATTCTCCTTCGCTATGGATAATGACCTCTAAATTGAATTTGAATGAAACTAATCAAATTCAAAAAAAAGAGTTAAAAGATTATCCATTTTTTGAAAAAGAGATTTATAAAAATAGTGTTATTATACACGTATTTTAAATCAGTCTTATCTAAACTTTTTAGTTTAATTTATTTGTGAAATTAATTTATATCGCTTGTATTAAGCAAAAGAATTATTAGTTTTAATGTTGTATTTTTTTGCTTAATTGTGTAAATAAATTACTAAGCGAAATAAAATAAAAGGTTAAGCACTTATTTATAGTTTTAAAAATATGTATATGAATAAAAATTACTTTTTGATTTTATTACTTTTAGTTTTAGCAAACACAAATGCTCAAACTTTTTCTGTTTCTCCCAGCGCATTAATTCCAGACAATACAACCACAAATTACACCATGTCGGTTAGTGGGCTTCCAACACAAATGAATTTAGCAAATGTTGGAATAGAAGCCTCTCAAATAAATATTACGCATACTAAGGATGTTGATTTAACTATCACCTTAATTTCTCCAGGCGGAAGACTTGTTAAAATTGTTCAAAATAATGGAGGTTCAGGAGCTAATTTTACAAACACTTTTTTTTATGATACAATCCCCGTAAATATTAATGCAGGGGTCGCACCATTTACCAGTTCATTCGCACCTTATGAGTCACTTTCAAGTTTTAATGACTTAGCTAATCCAAATGGGATATGGACATTGCGTATAAGAGATCAAACTGCAACTAATACAGGAACATTAATTTCTTGGGGAATAAAATTCAGTACTAAACCTGCTGGAAAAGTAAGCTTTGCTTCTTCTAATCTGCCAATTGTAATTGTAAACACTGGTACTTTAACTATTGTTGGAGGAACTAAAATTACAGCAATGATGTCGGTTATAGATCATGGATTTGGACTAACAAATTATGTTACTGATATACCAAATAATTATTATGGAAATATTGGTATAGAGATTAGAGGACAATCTTCCACAAGTTTTCCTCAAAAGCAATTTGGTCTTGAAACAAGAAGTCCTTTAGGAGTGCCAGTAAATGTATCGATACTTGGTATGCCTTCTGAAAATGATTGGATACTTTATGCTCCTTATGATGATAAATCGTTAATGAGAAATGTATTAGCTTATAATCTTGCTAGAAATATGGGAAGATGGGCATCTCGTTGCGTTTTCTGTGAATTAGTGATAAATGGAATTTATCAAGGTGTTTATGTTTTTCAAGAAAAAATAAAAGTGGACGTTAATCGTGTAAATGTTACTAAGCTATTACCAGCCGATACGCTCGGCGTAAATGTTACTGGCGGTTATATTATTAATATTGATAAAGATCCTGCTTCTTGGTACTCAGTGGTTCCTCCAAACAATTCTACCGGGGGACAAAAAATCAGATTTACGTGTAATTCACCAGATACAGTTGATATTATGAAAAAGCAAAGAGCTTATATAAAATCTTATGTAGATAGTTTTGAAACAGCTCTTAACGGTGTTAATTTTATGGATCCTTTAATAGGTTATAGAAAGTATGCTTCTGTTACATCTTTTGTTGATTATTTTATTGTTAATGAATTAAGTCGTAATGTTGATGGTTACAGGTTAAGTACCTATTTACATAAAGATAGAATAACCTCTGGTGGTCAATTGAAAATTGGGCCAGTATGGGATTATAATTTAGCATTTAATAACGCTAATTATTGTAATGGAAACTTAACAACAGGTTGGGCATATCGATTCAATCCAGTTTGTAGTGGAGATACTTGGCAAGTACCTTTTTGGTGGGACAAGTTAGTTACAGATTCTTGCTTTAAAAATAAATTGTATTGCAAGTATACTCAAATGAGAAATTCCTATTTAGATACGGTTAACTTTTTTAAAGAAATAGATGATAACGCAGCTCTTGTAAATTCAGCTAAAGATAGACAATATAAACGCTATTCAATTTTAGGAACCTATGTATGGCCTAATCCAGCACCTTATGCAAAAACTTATGCAGAAGAAAATCGTAATATGAAAAATTGGATTATTGCACGACTTGCTTGGTTAGATGCAAATATATTGCCTTACGGAGTTTGTAATTGGATTACCACTGGAGATAATCTGGATAAGAGCTTTTCTTTACTTAATGTTTCTGCTTACCCAAATCCATTTACAAAAGCATTTGTGGTAAATTTGAATGTGTCGAAAGTGAATAATTTTAATATTGAGCTCTATAATATAAACGGACAAGTTATAAGGTCTATTAAAACAGATAGACTTGAACCAGAAGAATACCATTTTTATATTGATGATGTAACTTCATTATCTACTGGAATTTATTTACTCAAAATTACTAACCAAGATGGGATTTCAAAAATAATAAAATTGATAAAAAATTAGAGTTAATAGTTTTTGATGAATTTAAAAATTTAATTATTAGTTTACCTTTATTACCAAAAAATGAATTAGTGCGTTTAGAAATGATTGTTGATAGAAGAAATGATTTCATTAAAGAAAAAATAACCAAAACAGCTAGGTTAAGATTACTTTCATGTGGAATAATACATTATACCTATTTACCTGGTTTTGAAGTTTGTGAAAAAGAGCATCTGGAAAACCATCATGCTTTATTAGAATTGGTTGGAACGGAGAAGAAATATCCTGTATTAATGGACTCATCCGAATTTATATTAGTTACAACTGAAGCACGCAAATTAGTTAGGCAATTAGAGCCGATTATCCCAGTTAGCAAAAGAGCGTTTTTAATTAAAACATTGAGTCAACGTATTGCTACGAGTTTTTATATTAAGTTACATAAGCCATTGGTTCCAACTAAAATATTTACAAATTATGAGGAGGCATATGATTGGTTAATTAAATTTAATTGATTAATTTAATTATTAAAAGCAGATCATTAATTAAATATCTATAAAAAAATGAAATTAAATACTAAAATAAATCTTTCAGTATTTGATTATGTTTCATTTAATTGCTGTGCGTTTTGTGGTTCAAAAAATATCCAAAAAGTTGATTGCATTGAAATTGAACCTGAAATAAATTATTTTTTTTGTAATGATTGTATGGCTAACTATGCCGACAAGCAATTAAGTGTTAAATCAACAAAAGAACTTTATTTAAATTATTTCGATAATCATCAATTAAAAACCGGGATCGATTCCTCTCTGCTAGGTGACCACCTTTATAAGTTTTTTAAAAACAAAAATCTTAATAATAAATCTTTAAGAATTTTAGATTATGGCGGTGGTGATGGCTCAATAGGGAAATATCTTGCAGGTAAATTAGAAAGTGAAAACGAAATTTGTTCTTGTGCAATTGATGTATATGATGTTTATGAATGTGAGAAAAAACTAGATGGTGTAACTTACTTAACGAATGAAAATGAAATTGAATTAAATAAATATGATATCATTATTGCAAGCGCTGTTTTAGAACATTTAAATGCCCCATTAAGTAAATTGAATTTATTGTTTAATTCGTTAAAGGTAAATGGCTATTTCTATGCTCGCACACCATTTCGTTTACCGTTGAGGTTTTTAATTCGTAAAATTTCTGGTAAAAAAATTGGTATGCAATTTCCTTGGCATTTATTTGATTTAGGTAGACCGTTTTGGAATAATTTGCCAAATCTAATTTATAGCAAATTTGGATTAAAGATTAAAATAGAATTAAGTCAACCGTCAATAGTCCAATCCCCGTTTAAAGAAAATAAAATAAAATTTATTTTCGCCAAACTATTAAAAATGCCTGGCTATGTTTTCAAAAAATGGAATTACGTTGGTGGTTGGGAGGTTTTTATAAAAAAAGAATAGTTCAGAATTTATTAAAAAATTATTTCCAGCGTTTCAAACTCCATTGTATATGTTGCATATCGTTTAAAAAAGTCCATGCAACAATTCTACTCACTTTATTTCCTTGAGTCATACTAATTGTTTTAACAGTTATAGCTCCTGCTTTTTTTAAAGCGAAATAAATTGAATTTAAATTATCACTTTTAGAAACCAATGAGGTAAACCATAAACTGTTTTCTTTAAATTCAATACTTTCTTCAATCATTTTTGTTATAAAACCAACTTCTCCTCCTTTACACCAAAGTTCGGTAGTTTGTCCGCCAAAATTTAATACGGGCTTTATCGTTTTTTTATACCCTAAATTTTTCCATTTTTTTGCTGAACCTGATTGAGCTTCTTCCGCCGATGAATGAAATGGCGGATTGCACATAGTGATATCTACTATTTCAGTTGGTTTAAGAATTCCTTTAAATATAGAAAGTGAATGCGCTTGATGTCTAATTTCAATAACATTTGATAATGAATTTGCATTTACAATTTGTGTCGCTACTTTAACAGAAAAAGAATCACTATCCGAACCAATAAAATGCCAACCATATTCTTTATTTCCAATTAATGGATATATACAATTTGCTCCAACTCCAATATCTAAAACATGAATAGATTTTCCTTTTGGTATAATGCCACCATTACTCGAACTTAATATGTCGGCTATATTGTGAATATAATCTGCTCTTCCTGGTATTGGTGGACATAAATAATTTTTTGGAATGTCCCAATTTGTTATGCCATAAAATTGTTGTAGTAATGCCTGATTAAGCATTTTTACAGCTTCAGCATTTGTAAAATCAATAGTTTCACTTTTAAATTTGTTAATGGAAACAAAGGGTTTTAAATCCGGACAAACACGAGTTAATTCAGTAAAATCGTATCGTGAACGATGTTTGTTACGTGGATGTAATCCGCTGTTTTCGTCGGCTGGAGTATTTAGTTTAGTATTCAATGGCTGTTATTTGAAGACGAAAGTAGTAAAGATTATGCTTAAAAGTTCTCAAAAAATAAATTATAAGCTTACATTTATACCTTAAAATTTTTCATCATGAACGAAGCTATCCGAAAACTAGAGCCCACAACAATGTGGAATAATTTTGCAGATTTAAATGCTGTACCACGTCCTTCAAAAAAAGAAGAACGTATCATTCAATTTGTAAAAACGTTTGGCGAAAAATTAAATCTGCCTACTTATGTTGATGAAGTTGGAAATGTGATTATTAAAAAACCAGCAACTAAAGGTATGGAAGGCAGAGTAACGGTTGTGTTACAAAGTCATTTAGATATGGTTCACCAAAAAAATGCAAGTACAAATTTCGATTTTAATACACAAGGAATTGAAATGTTTGTTGATGGTGATTGGGTTAAAGCAAACGGAACTACGCTTGGTGCTGACAATGGTATTGGTGTTGCCTCTATTATGGCTTTGTTAGAATCTACTACCATTACACATCCTGCCATTGAAGCACTTTTTACAATAGATGAAGAAACTGGAATGACTGGTGCTTTGAATTTAAAAGGTGGTTTATTAGATGGTTCTATCATGTTAAATTTAGATACTGAAGATGATAAAGAACTAACGATTGGTTGTGCAGGTGGCATTGATGTAACAGCTAATGGCAAATATGATGTGAGTACTCCGAAAAATAAAGTAGCTTTTAATATTGCTATTAAAGGATTAAGGGGTGGGCATTCTGGAATGGATATTCATAAAGGAAGAGGGAACGCAAATAAATTGATGAATCGTTTATTACTTTCTTTAACAAAAGATTTGCAAATTGAAATAGCGTCTATTGATGGTGGTAGTTTAAGAAATGCAATTCCTCGTGAGTCTGTTTCAGTTATTACTATTTCAGAAAATAATAAAGATGCTATCAAAAAACACATATCAAGTTTTGAAGCAGTATTGAAATTAGAGTACAACACAACTGACCCTAATTTAATTATTGCGATTTCGGATATAGAACTTCCAACTCAGGTTTTGAATGCTGAATTTCAATATAAATTACTACGTAGTATTTATGCTTGTCCTTTTGGCATTTATCGCATGAGTCCTGATATTGCAGGTTTAGTTCAAACATCAAATAATGTGGCTCGTGTCATTGTTAAAGATGGTATATATCAAATTCAATGTTTAACTCGTAGCTCAGTTGATTCAGAAAAAATTGATTTACAAAATTCTATTACTTCTGCATTTGAATTGTTAGGTGCTGATATTACAGCTACAGGTTCTTATCCTGGTTGGGTTCCAAAACCATCTTCACCAATTGTAAAAATAATGGGTGATTTATATAAAGAGAGATTTAAATCGGAAGCTAAAGTTAGTGCATGCCACGCAGGTTTAGAGTGTGGTATTTTAGGCGCTAATTATCCTGATATGCAAATGATTTCTTTTGGACCAAATATTACTGGTGCTCATTCACCCGACGAACAAGTACAAATTAGTTCAGTACAAAAATATTGGGGATTATTATTAGAAACTCTGGAACATATCCCAAATAAATAAGTCATGATCGCAATAAATCATACATTAATTTCTGAAGACATTTTTGATAAAAAATTTGTTTGTGATTTAAATGCTTGTAAAGGTGCATGCTGTGTTGCTGGTGATAGTGGCGCTCCATTAAATATAAAAGAATTAAAATTACTTGATAAAGTTTATCCAATTGCAAAACCTTACATGAATAAAAAAGGAATTGCAGCTGTCGAAAAACAGGGTACATACGTTTTAGATTCGGATGGCGATTATACAACTACCTTAGTTAGTGACGGCGAAGAATGTGCCTTTGTCTTTTTCGACTCAAATAATATTGCTAAATGTTCAATAGAGCAAGCTTATATAGATGGTAAAACAGATTGGAAAAAACCGATTTCATGCCATTTATACCCAATTCGCATTACAGAATATAAGGAATATGATGCTGTAAATTACCATTCATGGCATATTTGTAAACCTGCTTGTGAGTGTGGTTCTGCATTAAATGTCCCCGTTTTTAAGTTTTTGAAAGAACCTCTAATTAGAAAATATGGAAATGATTGGTTTGCCGAATTAGAGGCTGTTTACACAGCGTATGCTAAGAAATCGAAAGGAAAATAAGTAATTTTTAAGGTTTTTTGAAATTTTGCTAAAAACTAAATAAAACGTATATTTGTGGCATAAATTTATAACCATGACACAAGGATTCATATTAGCGTTTTTAGGAACACCTGAAATAATTATTATTTTAGTTGTTGTTCTTTTATTATTTGGAGGAAAAAAAATTCCTGAATTAATGAGAGGTTTAGGAAAAGGAATGAAAGAATTTAAAGATGCCAAAGATGGCGGTTCTGATTCTACTGATATAGAAAAAAAATAATCAAATTAGAATTTACAAAATAAAGCGTCTTTCAAACTGATTGACGCTTTTATTATTTAATATAAATAACAGTGTACATATTTTCAACCATACAAAATCTTCAATCAGATTTGTTAGCAGGTAAAACAAACTGCGTTCAATTAGTTGAAGAATCAATTAAAACTATCGAATCAAAAAAACACTTAAACGCCTTTTTAGAAGTGTTTTCAAATTCGGCAATGGAACAGGCTAAAATAGTTGACGCTAAAATAAAAGCAAAAACGCAAGGTAAATTAGCTGGAGTAATTGTTGGTTTAAAAGATAATATCTGCTATAAAGGACATAAAGTTTCAGCTTCTTCAAAAATATTAGAAGGCTTCGAGTCACTTTATTCTTCAACAGTTGTAGAACGTTTATTACAAGAGGATGCTATAATAATTGGTCGTTTAAATTGCGATGAATTTGCAATGGGCAGTAGTAATGAAAATTCAGCATACGGTAAAGTATTAAACCCATTAAATGAAAGCACTGTTCCTGGCGGCTCCTCTGGTGGTTCAGCTGCGGCAGTTGCAGCAAATTTATGCCATGTTGCGTTAGGTTCTGATACTGGCGGTTCTATTCGTCAACCAGCATCGTTTACTGGCACTGTTGGTTTAAAACCAACATATGGCAGAATTTCTCGTTGGGGTTTAATAGCCTATGGTTCTTCTTTTGATCAAATCGGCCCACTTACAAAAACTGTTGATGATGCTGCATTATTATTACAAGTAATCTCTGGAGCAGATGAATACGACACCACAGCTTCACAAAAAGCAGTTGGAAAATATTCAGAAGCATTAGGTCAAACTAAAAAATATAAAATTGCTTATTTAAAAGAATGCGTTGAAGCAAATGGACTTGATGCTGAGGTTAAACAAAAAACATTAGAGGCTTTAGAAAAATTAAAAAAAGATGGTCACACAATTGCGGCTGTTGATTTTCCATATTTAGATTTTTTAGTGCCAACCTATTATGTTTTAACAACAGCAGAAGCTTCTTCTAATTTATCTCGTTTTGATGGCGTACATTTTGGATATAGAAGTCCGAACGCTACTGATTTAGAAAGTACATATAAAAAATCGCGTAGTGAAGGTTTTGGAAAAGAAGTGAAACGTCGTATTATGCTTGGCACATTTGTTTTAAGTGCTGGTTATTATGATGCGTATTATAGTAAAGCTCAAAAAGTAAGAAACAAAATCAGACAAAAAACGCGTGATATTTTAGCGGATTATGATTTTATTGTAACGCCTTCTACACCAGGTACAGCTTTTGAGTTTGGAAAAAATAGTGCTGATCCAATTAAAATGTATTTAGAAGATATTTTTACTGTTCAGGCAAATATTGTTGGTTGCCCAGCTATTTCTGTGCCAAACGGACTTCATAGTAACGGTTTACCAATTGGTTTGCAAATTATGGGAAGAGATTTTGAAGAGGGTGATTTATTAAATCTTGCTAAACAAATTTAATGCGATTAATCTTCGGATATATTTTTGTATTGATTATTTTATTTTCATTTCAAAATTGCACTCCAACTCGTTTTGTAAAACCTTTAGAAAAAAAGCAAAATGCCATTGCTGCAAATCTTGGTGGCCCGTTAATTCATTTCGGAAAAGCAGTGACACCAATTCCATTTACATCTGTTATGTATGGAAGAGGAATTACTAACTCAACAACAGCTTTTGGTTCTCTTCATTTAACTTCTTTGCTGTTTGGCAATTTTCAAACTGACATAGGAGTTTGTCAAAGATTATATAAAAATGATAGTTTGAAATTTGGGGTAACGATTAATCCTGCTGTAAATATGGTTTATGATAAATGGAATAAAAATTTCAGAGCTTGGCCTCAGTTAGATGTAAATGTTTATAAAGATATTTTAAAACAAAAAGCATTTATTTATATTGGCTTAACAAATTGGTTTGAATTATCTTCTACAAAAGCCCATAACGAAAATCAAACAAATCATATTTTAATTAATCCACACATTGGTATGACTTATAATACAAAAAAGTGGGGTTATACTTTAGAAGGTAAGTTTTTGCAAATGAATAAAAACAATAAACCAAATGTTGTTGATTATATTGGGATACAACAGCATGGTGCGGTTGGCATTTATTTAAATTTTACTCGACGTTTTTAAAATGAGAAATTTATTTTTTTTAATAATTATTTTTTTACTTTCATCTTGCCTGCGGTTAGATGATAATTTGTATAATATAACAGATAAGATTACAGAGTATAAATTAGATAATTATACGGGCGAAAATGATTTCGTTTTAGATAATTCCTATCACATTCAAGATAGTTTAGTTCATTTATTTACCTTATCATCAAAAGCTTCAAGCGAATCTGTTGCAACAACAATAAGTGCAATTTATATTGGAAGTTTATCAAAAATAAAAACTGATACTGTAATTATGTATTGCCATGGTAATAAATGGCATATGGATTTTTATTGGCAACGCGCAAAATTATTGGCTCATGTTTCTGGTAAAAATAAGTATGGCGTTTTAATGATTGATTATAGAGGCTATGGTTTAAGCGAAGGCAAGCCAACAGAAGATGGGTTATATGCTGATGTTGATGCGGCATTACAATGGTTGAAAATAAATGGATTATCAGATAGTCGTTTAATGATTTATGGTTTTAGCATGGGAACTGCTCCAGCTTGTGAATTAACGGCAAAGCCTCGTAGCATGACGCCATCAAAAATTATTTTGGAAGCTCCTTTTGCTTCGGCCGATGTAATGGCTAATGATGGAAGTGGATTGAATATGCCTGGTTCTTTTTTTACAAATTTAAAAATAGATAATGCCGAAGAAATTAAAACAATTTCTCAACCATTTTGTTGGATACATGGAACAAACGATAAGTTTTTAAATATTAAAACACATGGCGAAGTAGTTTATAAAAACTATAAAGGATTGTATCAGGAAGCACATCGAATTGAAGGTGCAGATCATGGTGAAATACCTGTAAAAATGGGTTTTGTAAATTATTTGAATACATTAAGTACCTTTATAAAAAAATAAAAATGGCAATTACAATTGATAGCGTTATAGACGCCCTAAAATATGTGGATGATCCAGATCTTAAAAAAGATTTGGTAACTCTTGGAATGATAAAAGATGTTGTTGTAGATGGTAAGAATGTTTCTTTTACGGTTGTATTAACAACGCCTGCTTGTCCTATGAAAGAAATGATTCACAACGCGTGTGTGAATGCTATAAAATTTTATGTGGACAAAGAAGCGATCGTTAATGTAAATATGACTGCTACTGTAACTTCTACAAGAAATACAGATAACACAACCTTATCTAAAATAAAAAATATTATTGCTGTTGCATCTGGTAAAGGTGGAGTAGGGAAGTCTACTGTTTCTGCAAACTTAGCTGTTGCACTAGCAAAGCAAGGTGCAAAAGTTGGATTAGTGGATGCTGATATTTATGGACCATCTCAAACCATTATGTTTGATGTGCAAAATGAAATGCCAGCAAAATCTGAGTTTGATGGAAAATCAAAAATGGCACCAGTAGAAAGTTATGGTGTGAAAATTAATTCAGTTGGGTTTTTAGCAGGACCTGATCAGGTAATTGCTTTGCGTGGTCCAATGGCATCAAAAGCTTTAACGCAATTGTTTATGGATACCAATTGGGGTGAATTAGATTATTTAATTGTTGATTTACCTCCTGGTACCGGCGATATTCAAATTACATTATGTAGCACAATTCCAATTACAGGAGCTGTTATTGTAAGCACGCCACAAGCAGTGGCTTTAGCCGATGCTCGTAAAGGAATTGCTTTATTTAAATTGCCCGCCTTAAACGTTCCTGTATTAGGTATAGTTGAGAACATGGCTTATTTTACACCAGAAGAATTACCTGAAAATAAATATTATATTTTTGGAAAAGATGGTGCTAAAAATTTAGCTGAAGAAATGCATTTACCTTTACTAGGACAAATACCTTTAGTGCAAAGTATTAGAGAATCTGGCGATGCAGGTCGACCAGCTGTACTACAAGAAACAACACCGCAAGCTTTAGCATTTAGAGAAATGGCACAAAATGTTGCTCAACAAGTTGCAATATTAAATGCTACGAAGGTTAAGGAAGTTATTGCTTAACTGATACGCAGTATTGAAATAAAATCATTAAATGCCAATCATATATTTAGAGACAAAGATTAAATCAAATATTGATATTTGTTTTGATTTGTCTTGTAGTATTGATTTCCATCAATTAACTACTTATAAAACAAAAGAAAAGGCTGTTTCAGGTGTGACAACTGGTTTAGTTATATTAGGTGATGTTGTTACTTGGGAGGCAATACATTTTGGTGTAAAGCAATTATTAACTTCAAAAATATCAAAATTTAATAAACCCTTTTATTTTAGAGATGAGCAAGTAAGTGGGGCTTTTAAAAATTTTAAGCATGACCATTTTTTTGAGCAACATGATGGTTTTATTTTAATGAAAGATGTGTTTGAATTTCAATCACCATTTGGGATTATTGGTAAGTTATTTAATAAATTAATACTAACAAAATACATGACTCAGTTTTTGTCGGAAAGAAATAAAATGATTAAAGAATATGCTGAAACTGAAAAATGGAAAACTGTTTTAAAATAAATTTATTATCTTTTTAATTCAAAGGTTTGCAAATCCCTAACTGGTTGTTCCTCAGAAATGACTTCAGTTACTTTTGATAAAGGTGAGCCTACATAGCACCAATCAATAAATGTATTAACATTTTCTTCATCGCCTTCAATTTCAATGTATACATCACCATTATGTAAATTTTTTACTAAACCCGTCAGGTTTAACTTCATAGCTTTGGCTTGCACAAACACACGGTAATTAACACGCTGAACCTTACCTTTTACAAGGATGTTGTAATGCCTAAGCGTTTTGGGTTTCATTAATAGAATTGAGCCATGTTATAGCTTCCTTATTACATGTAAAAACTTTTGTTTTAACTTCAGGTTTGACAATTTTCGTGTAAAAATTTCCTAATAGTTTTTGCCCTAATCCTTCAATAATTATGGCTACTGCTTGTTGGTATTTATTAAATGCACTTTTGCCCATGTAATCCATTACCTCACTCGGTACGTATGTAAATTGCAAACCTCTTAAATCTAATAGCACTTTTACTTTTTTTCCAGAAGTTAAGCTTTTTGTTTTTTCAAACGTTTGTTTTACATTCAAAATAGTTAGCTCAATGTTTTCAAGCATAATTATTTCTAATGTATGTTGTCCATCAAATTTTAGTTCAGCTATATCTGTTTTAATATTCAATTTACTGTAAGAGTTTACCAAAGATAAGATTATTTAAGTCAAATAAACTTAATAGTTATATTTTAATATTAAATTATTTAGGCCATTTAATTGATCTAAGTAATCTATTAATAGCATTGTTTTTACTTGTGGAATCAAATGTTGTTTTGCTTTTGTTGAAATTGTAAATAAATAATTTTTATCACCTTGCTTTACTAGTTTTGAACTAATTTCAAAAAAATCATTTGTCATGGATTTATTGAACTCATCTATATTGGTTATACTAATAGGTTTATTAAATTCAAACAAAAAGTTATAGTTGTCTGTAAAAACAAAGTCTAAGTAATAATCCTGAGTGATTTTTTGTTTAAAATTTTCTTTTTTTAGTAAAAAAGAAAACCAATTCCTTAAATCAATAGAATCTTTTGTTACTTTAATTTGAATTGAACAATTATAGGATGTTTTATAAGGAAAAACTTTTGATCCAGTTCCTTTTAGTATTTGAGCATTAGTTGCATTTGGTTTATCTACACATTTTTTAAAATAATCCTTCTGAATAGTAGAATCAATATTTTCATGGTTATAATAATGTCTTAATATGGTCGAAAATTGTCCATTTAAGTTTTCTTTGATAGATAAATGAGTTGTTAGTGAATCTAAATTCACTTTAATTAATGCATTTTCTGTTCTTATGTTTTCATTATAGTTACTAAGTGGGGTTTTTAAAAATTTCATGTTTTGCAAGCCCTGTATTTGTTTTGTAGCCTGTGTATTTTTTGGAAACAGGGCACAGATTGTTCCTTCGCAATAAAATGGTAATTCGTCCGGAAAATATTTAATACCATTTATTCGAGGCATATAAAACTTGTATGATTTTTTTACTGGTAAAGCAATAAAATTTATTTCATATTTCTCATGAGCTCTATTTTGTGTTGTATGAATTCCAAATCTTTTGTCTTCAACATTGGCATCATAATAAAACAAGTTTTTTTCAAATAGGATATTTGAATACGTTTCTGTTAAAAATTCTTCAACCAACTGTCTTTTTAGCAATCTTTCTCCTGAGTTTTGAGAGTATTGTGCGTCCTTATTGTAATGCATTTCTTCTGAAGAAATGAACTTAAATTTGTTAAGTGAATCAACAACTTGATTAAAAAAATCAATCTTAAAAGTGTCAGTTGGATTATCAGGAAATTTTAAAATAAATTTGCGAATACTCGCTCCATACTTGTCGTAAATCTTGTCTTTAAAGATTAATGAATCTGGAATAAAATACCAACTAAATTTTGGAGAATATAGATATTTTGAATTTTGAATAGTTTCATTAAAATATGTTTTCTTTAAAATATAAATACTTGCACTAATATGTGGAAGGTTTTTTCCAGCAATACAATTTTGACCATATTTTATGGCATTCAAATGTTTAAACTCAAAGTTATATTCTTGAATTGTATTTGTATTTCTAGGAATAATTTTTTTTGTGAATTGAGAGCTATCTATATTTTGAATTAGAATATAATCAATGTCTTTGTAAGCTGCAGGTGCAATTGAACTTACGTAAATAGTTGTTTTCAGTTTAGGGTAAATATCATTTGGATAAAAAATATCTGTATCATATATTCCATTTACCGCAACGCTGTAACTATATTCAATAATATCTCCAATATCTAATTGGTCAAAACTACAAGAGATTTCAAAATCGTAAATACGTTCGCCATCTTTAGCGAGCCAGTAAACTTTTTTGGTGTTTACAGAAACTGGTATTTCTGTTATTACATTATTTCTGATTATTCTTGCAGCAAAATAATTTATTTTATATGTTTTTACAAATGGAGAATTTAATTCGCAAAATCGACCTTGTTTATTAATGGAATTATTTATACGAGTAATATCAAAATTCTGGGGCAAACAAACTGTTTTAAAATAGTTTAATCCCTCTACGTTTAATATTTTGATAGCAATTCTTCTAGTAATAGTTCGCTCAGTAAAATTTAAACTAAGATTGTCCTTTAAAATAACAGCACCTTCATTTTTAAATGAATCAGGGATGGATTCAAATTTCTTAACTTGATCTGGCCAGGAATAAGTTTCTGTTTTAAAAGTTAGGTCTTGGGATTTTAAAATTTGAAAATAAAAAAGTGTAAAAAATATACTTAAAGAAAGTACTTTCATTTTACTTATTCAAGGACTCCAAATTGCGATGCTCCGTTTTATTAAGTTCTTCTTTACTTAATGATTTAAAATATTCATAAGTAATCTTTAAACCTTCAGCTCTATTTACTTTCGGATTCCATCCTAATAATTGTTGCGCTTTCGTAATATCAGGTCTTCTTTGTTTTGGATCATCTTTTGGTAAAGCCAATGAAATTAATTTTTGATTTGAACCAGTTAATTTTAAAATTTCATCTGCAAAATCTTTAATCGAAATCTCATCAGGATTTCCAACATTTACAGGTAAATGATAATCACTCATAAGCAAACGATATATCCCTTCTACTAAATCATCAACGTAACAAAAACTGCGAGTTTGACTGCCATCTCCAAACATTGTTAAATCTTCTCCGCGAAGCGCTTGCCCAATAAATGCAGGTAATACACGACCATCATTTAATCTCATTTTTGGCCCATACGTATTAAAAATACGTATGATGCGAGTTTCTAAACCATGTGTTTCATGATAAGCCATAGTTAAAGCCTCCATAAAACGTTTAGCCTCATCATAACAACCGCGCGGACCAACTGGATTTACATTTCCCCAATATTCTTCTGTTTGAGGATGCACTGCAGGATCACCATATACTTCGCTTGTTGAGGCTACTAAAACTCTTGCTTTTTTTACACGAGCAAAACCCAATACGTTATGCGTTCCAAGTGACGAAACTTTTAAAGTTTGAATAGGAATTTTTAAATAATCAATTGGACTTGCAGGTGAGGCAAAATGCAATATGTAATCGATGTTGCCTGGTACATGAATAAATTTAGAAACATCATGGTGATAAAATTCAAATTGAGGAAGTTTAAATAGATGCTCAATATTTTTCAAATCGCCTGTTACTAAATTGTCCATTGCTACAACGCTCATTCCTTCTTTAATAAAACGATCACATAAATGTGAACCTAAAAATCCTGCTGCTCCTGTAATTAATATTCTTTTTTGCATGTTCTTAATGAGTTAATTTAATATTTTCAGTTTTTGTAAAATCAATTTGTTAATTCGTATTTATTCCAACGCAATAATAATTATAACCAAGTTTTTTCATGTCTTGGAAATCGAAAATATTTCGTCCATCAAACAATGTTTTTTCATTTAAGCGTTTTGCTATTTCCTCAAAATCAGGCGCTCTAAATTCTGGCCATTCAGTTACTATTAGTAATGCATCTGCACCGTTTAAACTATCATACATATCTAATGAATAAGCAATTGTATCGCCAATCATACGTTGTGCTTCGTGCATCGCAACGGGATCGTAAGCAATAACACTTGCTCCCTCTTTAAGTAATTTTTCGATAATCACTAAAGATGGTGCCTCACGCATATCATCCGTTTTTGGTTTAAATGATAAACCCCAAAGTGCAAATTTCTTACCTTTTAAATTTCCTTTAAAATGATTTTTTACTTTATTGAAAAGTACTTCTTTTTGATTTTCATTTACTTCTTCAACAGCTGTTAATACACGCATTGTATATTTATTTTCTTTCGCAGTTTTAATTAATGCTTTCACATCTTTTGGAAAACAACTCCCACCGTAACCAACTCCAGGATAAATAAATTTAGTTCCAATTCGCGTATCGCTTCCAATTCCTTTACGCACCATATTTACGTCAGCACCCATAATTTCGCAAAGATTTGCAATATCATTCATGAAACTAATTTTTGTAGCAAGCATAGCATTTGCTGCATATTTAGTCATTTCAGCTGAAGGAATATCCATAAAATAGATTGGATGTCCATTCATTAAAAATGGCTTATATAATTTTCTAATAAACTCTTCAGCTTTTGGATTATCAATACCAACTACAATTCTGTCTGGTTTCATGAAATCTTCAATAGCGGCTCCTTCTTTTAAAAATTCAGGATTTGAGGCAACATATATTTCTAAATCTGATTTACGTTTTGCTAATTGTTCTTTTAAGGCACCTCTTACTTTTTCGGCCGTGCCTACAGGAACAGTACTTTTTGTTACAACAACCATAGAGTGTTGAGCATGTTCTCCAATGCTCGATGCAACTGCTAATACATATTTTAAATCAGCTGAACCGTCTTCATCTGGTGGTGTTCCAACGGCTATAAAAACTACTTCAGCACCTTGTATTGCTTCCGCTAAATTTGTTGAAAAGTGTAAACGTTTTTTTTCAACATTACGATTTACCATTTCGTCTAATCCTGGCTCGTAGATTGGTAAAATTCCTTTATGTAAATTGTCTATTTTTTTTTGATCAATGTCAATACACGTTACATTCATACCGACTTCGGCAAAGCATGTACCTGTTACTAAACCTACGTATCCTGTTCCTACAATGGCTATTTTCATATTATTTTTATTTAATTAATTCTAAAACATTATCAGTTATATATTTCAACATATCTTCATCCATTTCTGTATGCATCGGTAATGATAAAACCGTAGCACATAATTTTTCAGTAACCGGAAAATCTTCTTTTTTAAATCGGTCGTTTTTATATGCATTTTGTTCATGCAAAGGAATAGGATAGTAAATCATGGCAGGAATGCCACGTTCAGCTAATTGTTCACGTAATAATTTTCTATCAACTCCAATTAATCGCAAGGTATATTGATGAAACACATGGGTAGAATTTTTTGCTCTAACTGGCGTTTTTAGTTTGGGATTATTTGCAAAAGCCTTGTCGTAATAATCGGCAGCTTTATTTCTTGCCGTAGCATATTCATCAAGGTGTTTTAACTTAACTTTTAAAACAGCCGCTTGTATCGTATCTAATCTCGAATTTACACCTAAAACATCATGCACATATTGTACACTTTGCCCATGGTGCGCAATCATTCTTAATTTTTTCGCAAGCACATCATCATTCGTATATATCGCTCCACCATCTCCATAACAACCTAAATTTTTACTCGGAAAAAATGATGTACATCCAATAGTTCCAATAGTTCCAGCTTTTACTTTTCTTCCATCATTAAATGTATAATCTGCACCAATAGCTTGAGCCACATCTTCAATAACAAATAAATTATGTTTATTTGCCAAAGCCATAATACGCTCCATAACTGCACATTGTCCAAATAAATGTACGGGAACAATTGCTTTCGTTTTTGATGTAATTGCCTTTTCTATTGCTTCGATATTTATATCAAAGGTATCTTCATATACATCTACTAAAACAGGTGTTAAGCCAAGTAATCCAATTACTTCTGCTGTAGCTACATATGTAAAACTTGCAGTAATGACTTCATCTCCTGGTTTCAAATCCAAAGCCATCATTGCAATTTGTAACGCATCCGTACCGTTGGCGCATGGGATAACATGTTTTACATGTAAATATTTTTCTAATTCTGCTTGAAATTCTTTAACCGCTGGCCCGTTAATAAATGCTGTCTTCGAAATAACATCTTGTATGCCAGCATCAACTTCGGTTTTTATTTTTTCGTATTGACTTTTTAAGTCAACCATTTGTATTTTTCTAGTAAGAGTTGGCATTAGTTTATTGTAAAATTTTATCATGCGAATATAATGAATTTGCTTCGACTATAATTCAAATATGCTTAAATTAATTTGGAGCTATTTCCTGCTTTTCGCTATATCTTTTTTAGATTTTGAAAATGCTAAAAAAGGATGTCGCTTCAATCAGGGCTAGGGAATTTCAATCGTAGACTTAGGTTGTCTAAAACTCATTTATTCGAAAAAATCGTCTGAAAAATTCATTAAATACACTTTTTCAGTGGCTCTCGTAAATGCTGTATATAGCCAGCGAATGTATTCTTTGTTCAACATTTCTTTTGTTAAATATCCTTGATCTATAAAAACACAAGGCCATTGACCACCTTGTGCTTTATGACAAGTAACGGCATAATTAAATTTAACTTGCAAAGCATTAAAATAAGGACTTTTGCGTAAATAGTTCATCCGCACTCCTTTAATGGGTTCGTCATTTACATCCTCCATAATGTTTGCATACAATTGTTGTTGTTGCTCTTTAGTTAGCGATGGGACTTCTGTATAAATTGAATCCAATAATAAAGTTAAACTAATTTCAGGCATGTTTTCGTAGTCGCATAATTTCACAACACATTCAGCAAAATTAAATCCATACATTTCCTTACGTCTTATGATTTTCTTTATCTCTAAACTATCACCATTAGCTATAAATCCAGCTTCCGATTTTTCATCTAACCAAAAATAATTATTCTTAACAACCATCATTAAATCACCACTGCATAAGTCTTCTTCCATATAACGTACTCGTCCTCGCACAGCCTGATTAAATAAATTAGCGCGCTTGTTGCTTCTTGTAACAAGCAATACATCATTATAACCATAATTACTGTAAGCATTATTCAACGCATCTTCCAGGTCTTCTCCACTCAACCTTACAACGTCTTTATGTAAACTTATTTTAGGGAATTCGCCATTAAAACTTCCGATGCATTCTCTTAAATGGGTTGCATTTTTTAATATTCCACTCGCATCTTGTTGCCTTGCAACTTGTTTTAATTCTATATGTTTTATTAATAAATGATAACTTGCTTTTAAATATTCTAAATCTAATGCCGGACTTTCATTACTTCCAATTGGTGGTAATTGAGCTGTATCTCCAACCAAAATTAATTTACAATTTGTTCCGCTAAATACATATTCCAATAAACTTTCTAATAAGCTATTGTAAACTGAATCTGATGTTGGATTATCTAAACCAATCATTGATGCTTCATCTACAATAAAAATTGTATTGGTATGTTTATTTTCTGCTAAAGAAAAAGCAACTCCGCCATCATGCGTTGGTATTTTTGTAAATATTTTTTTATGAATTGTTTGTGCTGGTTTTTGAGAATAATTTGACAACACTTTCGCCGCCCTTCCTGTTGGAGCTAATAAAACACTTTTCCATTTAAAACTTGGTAATGTTTTTGACAGCGCACCAATCATATTTGTTTTACCAGTTCCCGCATATCCTTTTAAAACAAAAATTTCGCGTTCGTTGTGATTGCTAATGAAATCAGAAAGTAAAGCAATTAAATTGGATTGGTCGTTATTTGGAACAAACGGTAAACAACTTAAAAAAATTGAAGTAAAATTATTATTTGAGTAGTTCAATTTTTTATTATTATGTATGTAATTCTAATTCTTTTTATTTGAAAAACTTTTAAATTTTTTCAACCCAATCACCATGTTCTTTAATAAGTTCAATTAATTCATTAACTGCATTTTCGCTTGGAACATTTTTTTTAACAACTTCTTTGCCTTTGTATAAAGAAATTTTTCCTACTCCAACGCCAACATATCCATAATCAGCATCTGCCATTTCGCCTGGTCCATTTACAATACAGCCCATAATTCCAATTTTTATCCCTTTTAAATGATCGGTTCGTTCTCGTATTTTTTGAGTTGTTTCTTGCAAATCAAAAAGTGTTCGGCCGCAACTTGGACATGAAATATATTCAGCTTTACTGATGCGTGTGCGTGTTGCTTGCAATATCCCAAAGGCTGTTGAATTTGTGTTTTTTGGAGATGTACAATTTATTTGTTTCAACCAAACACCTTCACCTAAGCCATCTAAAAGCAAAGCGCCAACTTCTGTTGATGCTCCTAATTGAAATTCTTCTTCAGTTAAATTTACAAAGTTTCTTTTTATTATAGTTGGTATGGCAATTTGATGTTCGGCTAATTTTATATATAGACGTCTTAACTCAGGCATTGCATGAGGATTAAAAGTATCTAATACTAAAACTATATTTTTTAACGGTTTAATCTTTGAAATAAATTCATTGGTTAAAACCTCTTTTGTTACTGCAATAAAATTTAATTCTTGGTGTTGTTTATTTGTACTAAAAAACTCTTCTCCACAAAATAACGGATATTGTCTTAATGGTTTTTTTATTTTTTTCCATTCTTCGCTATTGTGAATTATTCCTAATGTTCCAGGTATTTCAAAATCAATTGTATTGTCTCCAACATATACATAATCACAGGCCGTATCATTTATATTCCATTTATCCAAAGGAACTGAATAATTATATCCAATTGCAAAAAATGATGCTGGTGTAATTTGTTCTTTTGAACTAAAATCTGAAATAACGCGCGGAACGTTATGCCCTCCAATATTTGTAATTTCTATACTATCACGTTTTTGGTAGTCGTAAGGATTATAAGATAAATTTACTTTTCCTTCTTCTATTTTTAATGATTCAATTGGTTGATGGAGTTTAATTTTAGCTTCCGAATAACGATCTGCTAATAATTTTGCAACTGGCATTTCAAATTCTGGTTCTTCTGTAAGTGACACTCTGATTGTATCTCCGAGACCATCTTCCAATAATGTGCCAATTCCAACTGCTGATTTAATCCGTCCATCTTCACCGTCACCAGCTTCAGTAACACCAAGATGTAAAGGATAATTACGATTAGTTTCCATCATTTTTTGAACTAACAGTCTGTAAGCTTGCACCATGACTTGCGTGTTACTCGCTTTCATTGAAATAACAATATTATGATAATTTAAATCTTCACAAATTCTTAAAAATTCAAAAGCAGATTCTACCATTCCTAAAGGCGTATCTCCATATCGGCTTAATATTCGATCACTTAACGAGCCATGGTTTGTGCCAATTCGCATAGCCGTTCCGTATTCTTTACAAATCTTTACGAGAGGCGTGAAACGATTTCTAATGCGTTCTAATTCTTTTTCATAAGCAGAATCTGTATAATCTATTTCTTCAAACTTTTTTTTGTCAGCATAATTTCCCGGATTAACTCGTACTTTTTCAATAATACGAGCAGCATATTCAGCAGCATTTGGAGTGAAATGAATGTCTGCAACAAGTGGTGTATGAAAACCTGATGCAACCAATTCTTTTTTTATGAGCTCTAAATTTTTAGCCTCATTTATACTTGGCGCAGTAATTCTTACCAATTCACAACCGGCTTCAATCATTCTAATACTTTGGGCCACAGTTGCCTTTGTATCCATCGTATCCGTAGTTGTCATACTTTGAATACGTATTGGATTATTGCCGCCAATACCAATACTTCCACAGGTTACTTCGCGAGTTAAAAAACGTTTATATTCTGTTAAACTATTGCTGTATGGTAAATGTAATTTCATTTTGTTTTTTTATATAACGCTAATAACACTGATTGCTATGATTTATAATTATTTTAATCTCATATTTTTTTTCTTTTACTGCCCTTTTGTCCCTTCAATCCCTTTCTTCTTTTGAGTCTTTTCAAAATATTTTATACAAAATCGGTTTACTAGGACTAGCATCATTTTCGAAACTTGCAATTTGTATATTTAAAATATAAGTACCATCTAAAATTTCGTTTGGCACATAAATAAATTCTGTTATCGTTTTTTGAAATTGTGTATTGTATGGATATTGCCAAAACGCATGATGAGCTAATAATTTTCCCTCATCATTTTCTTTATCAACAGATGGCAAATCAATTAATAAATGTTCAACTCCTATTTCGTTTAAAAATAAAATGGCATCTTCTAAAATATATGGCGGATTTGTGTTCGAATATTGTGTGGTTAATTTATTTAATCCATTGCTAAGTGTTCTGATAGCAATTGCTTCTGGTTTTGTTCCATCCAAAGCAATTTCAAATTGTTTTTTTGTAATTACAAAATCACCGCTTTCAAGTTGTGTTGGTAAAATGGTAATCACTTCTGCTAAAAACATAAATTTTTTTAAGCAATTATTTATTGTAATAAATTCCTTGCTAATATGCCCAACGCATTCGGTATGTGTACCATTGCCATGAGGGTTAAATGTTATATTTCTAAAATTAACCGAACCACCTTTATTTACATCACCAATCCAATCACCATTTTCTACGGCTTCCAATTTCATTGGATTTACATACCAGGCACTCACACAATTTTTGTCAGAACTTAAAGGAATAGAAATATCAATGGGTTGATAAAAATCAACATTATAGTTTTTTCCTTTATGGAAAATGGAAGCAATCATTTTTAAAATTTTAATTAAAAAAAATGTAAATATTTTCTAAAAGTAAAGCACAATTTATTTTAAATTTCAATAATTAGTTTTTTTTTGTGATTATTTAATGAACACCGAGTCTTTATTTAATTCTGTAGAATTTCTGTAAAAAATACCATAAAAAACGGTTTCAGAATACTTTTTAACAAAAAAAAGTTCAAATAGTTTGAGTTTATTTAAAAAAGTTATATCTTAGTCCCCTAGGTATTAAACCTTAAATTAATAAAACAAACCTAAATTGGTATAACATGAAGAAAATTTTTACCACACTAACAGTTGCATTAGCAGCATTAACTAGCGTTTCATTTGCTCAGCAAGACCCGCAGTTTACTCAGTTTATGCACAGTAAATTAATTTATAACCCTGGTTATGCTGGTACATCGGATGCTATTTGTGCAAACGTTTTGTATCGTCA
>JBBQKU010000021.1:0-66939 GCA_038327195.1 Bacteroidota bacterium
ACTCCAGAAGTAATATAAGTTGTCTCTCCAACCTGATTATAAACCTTTACTTGTCGCGTTTCAATATTATCTTTTGTTTTAAACACCATTATCCAATATTTACTTTTATCAAAAATTAATGCTGAAGTGGGAATTGCCACAAGATTTTTTTCTTCAATGTAGTTTAAGCTAATAGTTGCATTCATTTCAGGTTTCAATTTCAAATCATTGTTTTTTATTTTTACAATGGCTTTCATGGCTTTGGTTTCAGGGTCAATAGCATTAAATACTCTATCAATTTTCCCATTAAATACTTCATCAGGATAAGCAATGGTTTGAACATTGGCATCATATCCAACCTTAATCCTTGAAATATCAGATTCATTCACATTAGCAACTGCCCATACTTCATCTATTTGTGCAATTGAAAAAATAATATCCGATTTGTCATTTCGCAGTAATTCATTTTGATTAATATCTTTTAATACCACAAATCCCTCAATTGGAGACATAATATCATAAACTGTTCCACCGCTTAAATGATAGATATTATAAACCTCATTAATTCTTCCAATTTCAGCTTTTGCCTTTTCTAGTTCTTTTTCTGCGGCAATAACATCTTTTTCTGAATTTAATTTTCCTGCAAATAAATCCTTTGAAACTTGTACGTTTTTTTCGGCTAATGCTAAGTCAGATAATGCATCCAGCTTTTCCTTTTTTAACTGAGCAACATCACCGCTACGTACAGTAGCTAAAACCTGGCCTTGCTTCACGTAATCTCCCAGTTCTACATTAATTTTAAGAACGCTACCTCCCATAATTGGATAAACCTGAGCCAACCGATTATTATCCGCTGTGATTTTTCCAAATAGTTTCAATTGATTTTTTACAGGCTCTTTTTTTACAGCTAAAAATTCACATCGGTTCATCATTGTATCCGACAAGACAAATTTTTCTTCGGACTCAACCTCAGGTTTTGAATTACAACCAGACACTATTAATGTTAAAGAAATTGGTATGATTAAAAAATTATTTAAACGCATAATAAAGTGATTTTATTTTAGTAAAGTTTAGTTCCAGCTACGTAGTTAATTTGAGCTGCATTAATTGCTATTTGACTTTTAATTCGCTCTAATTCTTTTAAAGCATCATTATAGGCTTCTACAAAATCAACAAACTCAATGATAGACATATTATTTTTTGCAAAATTTTGGTTAACACTGTTAAATACAACTTCAAAATCAGTATTATATAATTTTTTAGATTTATCATACTCTTTTATGCTACGTTGCATGTTCTGATAAGCTTCTAAAACCTCTGCTTTAATTTCTTTTTTCCTTTCTTCAAGCATATAATTGTTAAAGTTTACATCACTTTTAGCAGCTTTTATATTACCTTTATTATAGTTCCATAAAGGGAGGGGTATTGAAATACCTGCATTAATTTGATTTTTAAAAGCGCCACCGCGCTGGTCCGTTGATACATTAAGTACCGCATCGGGAATATTTGATTTTTTTTGAAGTTTTAGACTTAACTCCGATAACTTCATCATGTTGTTATTCATTAACAAATCAGGACGTTGGCTTAATGCTTTCGTTTCTATTTCGTCTAAAGAAAATATTTTAGCGTATTGTTCTAATGTTTCTGATTTTACTATTGGTTTAAAGACTCCTTCCTCTTGAATTAAAAGTTGGATATTTTTATTCTCTTCATTTAGTAATTTGATATTCTCCGCATTTTCATTATTAATTTTTAAATAAACAGATTTCAATCGAATAACATCCTTTAATGAAATATTACCTTTAGAAGCCTGTATTTCGTAAGAATTAATCAATGTATCTAACAATTGAATTTGCTGGCTATATTTATTAATATTGTTTTGATATTGATAGATATTATAGAATGATTTATGAAGTTGGAACTTTAGATTTCTTAAAATATCTGATAATTCAGCTTCTGCTAAATCTTTATTTGTTTTAGCTATGTCAATAGTTGTTTTTCTTTTTCCACCTAGCACAATCAATTGTTCAAACATAAAATCTTTTTGCCCAGTTTTGTCAGTATGAAAATAAATATCATTCTCTGGGTCATACATATTAAAGTTTGCAGAAAAAACAGGATTTGGATAAGCCTTTGATTGTATAATTAATGCATTTTGTTTATCAATATTGCATTGAGCAGCCAACAAAAAAAGATTTTTTTTCAAGAACAATTCCTCTGATTTATCAATTGTAAATGAAATTGTATCTTGTGCTGAAATCAAAGTACAGGAGAGGAAAAAGTACAGATTTAGTACCACAATTAGTACCTGATTTATTTTTTTCATATTTTATTGGACTTATTATTGCTAGCTTTCTATAAGTAATGTTTATCTTTTCTTTTTTGGCGGCGTTATAGTTTTTCGACCATATTTATTTAATGCATTTTTATAAATATCATATAACTGAGATTTATTATATGTTAATTGATTTTCAATAGAATCTGCTTGTGCTTGGAGTTCTGAAAATTTTAATCTAAAATCTTCCCATTGTTTTTTCGCATCCTCTTCTTTCTCAATTTCTCCTTTGCTTAAAGATTCTATGAAATGATTGCCTGATGCAACTGTAGTGTTTGCATGCAAAGTATTAGATTGACTTTTTTCAGCTAATTCAATCAGGCATAATTTTTTGCTCTCAAATTCTGATTCAAAAACTTTATCTTTTTCAAATGCAGTTTTTTTAGCTGGGTCAATTTCGCTAATCAATTGATTATAATTATCCTCTGTTTCTTGTAATAAATCTTCTTTTGAAACTGACTTTTCAATCAAAGTTTTTTCATAAGAAGAATTTTCTGTTTTGTAACTTTCAATGACTTCTTCTGAAATTTTTGATTTGCAAGAAATCAATGAGGCAAATAATAGTGTTGCCAATAAAATGTTTTTTGTTTGTGCTTTCATAATATAAGTTGTTAATGATAAATTTAGGCGCCAAAAGAAAGGAAAGCTGTATGAAAAAGGAGTTCCTTCTTTTGACTATTATATAATGTGATTTTAGATTCCTCTAAACAGCCTCATTACATAAGTATTTTTATTTTAATATAAATTCTTTTTTACCTGCAATTTTTCCTTCAATATATATTTCTACTTTATAATTTCCTTTTTCTAATTTACAGTTACACTCAACATCAAGTGATGTTTTAGAGTCCTTATTGTCGTAATTTATGGATTTATTTACACTATAAACTTGTTCTTTTTGAAGTGTTAAGTTTTGAAACTTATGACCCTTTTCTGATATAACCTGACCTTTTGGACTGTATACTAAAACACTAATCTCTTTACTACCTGATTCAACAAAATCATTTTCTGGAATTGTAAAGCTTACATTGATACGATTTGTTCGTTTTGCCCTTTGTGTTAACCTTGCATTTTTAAAGCTAGTAGTAGTTATATCATAAGCTTTAAGGCTTGATGCTTTTACGAGCTTAGTAACTAATTCATAGTTACTAGTCTTTAATGAACCTATGGAATCATTTAATTCTAAAATTTTATTTTCCAATTCTCGTAACTCTTTTAGTAAAGTGCTGACCTGTTCATTACATTGTATGTTTTTCTTTTGCGCTTCTTTTAACTGCTTTTTTAATTTCCCAGAATTACCATCTGAATTTATCAAGCGTGTTAATTCTGTTTTTTTAGTTTCTAGCTCTTTTTTTAAGCCAATAACAATTGAATCTAGTTCACTTGATTTGATATTACATTTTTCATAGCTATCTGAAAGAGCATCAAACTGTTTATCCGCATTTAATTTGATTGATAAAAGTGAGTCTGAATGCAATACCGCCTGATTACGTTCTTGAGATAGAATTCCATTTTTTCTAATTAGAAATACATCCCCAAGAGATGCAAGTAATAATAAAATGATAATGGTGGCTGTTGTAATTTGGCTTTTTCTATTATTTTCCATTTGATTCTATTTTAAGCTTATGATACAAATGTCATGAACCCAATTTAGAACAGCATTAGATGGAAATTAGAATTTCATTAGATATTATTAAAGACAATAAATAAAATGATAAATTATGAAAGGTGAGGGATTTGAATTTTAATCATTGTGCCATCTTTATATTCAGAATTAATTGAAATAGCACCATTATGTAATTCAATTATTTTTTTAGTTAGAGTTAATCCAATTCCGTGACCATTGAATGATTTCGCATTACTTGCCCTATAAAATGGTTCAAAAACGTTTTTTAAGTCTTCATTAGTAATACCAATACCGTTATCAATAACATCTATATAAATAAATACTTCATCAAAACTCAAGTTGATTTTTGCAGTTGAGTTTGCACTATACTTACAAGCATTATCTAAAACATTTAATAAAGCTGATTTTAATAACTGTTCATTTGCTTTGAGAATTAGCCAATTTTCATCTGGAAATTCATTAAAATTTAAAATTACTTTATACTCTTTATTTCTTTTTAGCAGTTCCGCTCTTGTTAATCCTACTAATTCATCTATTCTAATATTACTTAATTTAATTTCAGAAATATCTAAATTTGCTTGTGCTAAATCTAATAAGCCATTCGAGAGTTTATTTAATTGTTTTATATCAAAAAGTAATGACTTTAAAACTTCTCTCCCTTCATCATTGATGTCTATTTTCATTAAAGTAACTTCTAACTGACCTGTTATTGTTGTAAGTGGGGTACGAAGTTCATGTGATGCATTAGCCACGAAACTTCTTTGAACCTCAAATGCAGCATTTAGTCGTTCAAGCATTTTATTAAATTTTATTGCCAATTGAGCTATTTCATCTTTGGCATTTCCCTCATCAATTCTTAAATTTAAATTATTGGCGGTAATTTTATCGATTTGATTAACAACATTAGAGATTGGCTGTAATGTTTGTTTGGAGAAAAATAAACCTATTAAAACAATTAAAACAACTGAAATAATATCACCTGCTACTAATATATTTCTCAAATAATCTAATTTTGTTAGTCCGTATTTGTCGAAAGCAGATGCAACTACTACATATCTATCATACTTTCCTTTAAATAATATTCCAATTGCTTCACTATCATTTTCTGAATATTGCATTTCGCCTTCCAACCTAATTTTATCTAAAATATTTTTATCAATTTCATCTTTATCTTCAGACAAACTACAGTAAACCAATTTATTATCTATGTCATAAATAAAGACCTTTTCGTCCGGCATTGGATTTACAATGTTTCTATCAATGATTTTCAATAATTCATTATTAACTTCATCTACATCCGAAAGAAGTTTAACCGAGGTCAGTGCTTTATCTTTTAATCTATCTAAAAATTCTATATGCCTAAAATTACTTAATAGAGAATAGATAATTATAGAAAAGGTAATAAGTATTACTGATACAATTATAGAAAACTGTAATGTTATGCGTGTACGAATTTTCATTATTTTTCTTTTAATACATAGCCCATGCCTATTTGAGTATGAATTAACTTTGGAGTATAATCTTTATCAATTTTTTTTCGCAAATAAAAAATGTATAAATCAATCACGTTTGTTCCTGTATCAAATGAAATATCCCAAATTTTCTCAGCAATATCAGACCTTGATAAAACTTTCCCTTTGTTTCGCATTAAGTATTCTAATAACATAAATTCTTTAGCCGTTAACTCAATAGGCATAGAGTTTCTAGTAACTATTTTACTATCAGAATTCAATTCAAGATTAGCAACTTTTAAAGAGGTTTGAAGTAATGGTGTTGCTTTTGCTCTTTTTATTAGTGCTTTAATTCGGGCTGTTAATTCTTCAAATTCAAATGGCTTAACTAAATAGTCATCTGCACCTAAATCAAACCCAAACACTTTATCCTCTGTGGTTCCTAATGCAGTTAACATTAAAATAGGTGTTTTTATATTACTTTCACGTAATTGTCTACAAACTTCAAAACCATTGATAATTGGAAGGTTAACATCAAGTATTATTAAATCATAATTACTTCCTTGCCCCATACGAAGTCCAATCTGCCCATCGTAAGCAACATCCACAACATAGTCAGTTACTTCAAGGCCTCTTTTTATAAAGGCAGCAACTTTTTGTTCATCTTCTACAAGTAAAATATTCATGTTAAAAAACCACAGTTAAATTGTTTATTTGTTTTAATTCTTTTTACCTGAATTCAATAACTTAAATAATTCTTCTAATTTAGGCGACAATACAATTTCTGTCCTTCTATTTTTAGCTTTTCCTTCTGGCGTGTCATTATTAGCTACTGGAAAGTATTCACCTTTACCTGAAGCTGTTACTCGTTTGGATTCGACTCCAAATTCATCACAAATCATCCGTACTATATTAGTGGATCGAGCAACACTCAAATCCCAATTATCTTTGTATAGATTTGTTTTTATAGGAACATTATCGGTATGGCCTTCAATGGCAATATCTATATCTGTGTTTTTATTTAATACTTCCGATAGTTTTTTAATCGCATCTTTTCCTTTGTCTTCCACACTGGCGTTGCCTGATTTAAAAAGAAGTTTATCAGATAACGAAACATATACTTTGCCATTTTTCATCACCACTGCAAATTCATCAGATTTGAAGCCTAACAGAGCATTTTTTATTGTGTTGTTAAGTGCATTTAGCACCGAATCCTGTTTTTGAAGAAGTGATTGCAGTTCCTTTAATTTTTGGTCTTTTTCTTGTAGGTTCTTTTCTTTTTTGACCAACTCTTTTGATTTATTTTCCAAGGAAGCATTTAGTTCAGATAGTTTCTTATCACTTGAATTTGCTAATGAATTATACGAAGCGTTTAAGTCGTTATAAATATTACTTAATGAATCGTACGTTCTGTTTTTCGCTTTGATAATTTCGTGCAATTCTAACGTGTCTTTTTTTAACTGTTTATTGTCTGAACAAAAGCCATCTCGTTCAGCTAAACAAGCTTTATATTTTTTTGACCAAAAAAATTTTTGAAACTTAGTTTGACTTTGCAGACAACCTATGCTTAATATTAAGCCTAAAGCTATTGAAACTACATTTTTCATGTTTACTTTTTTTAATTTATATTTATTGAATGTAACTATTATATACTTTAAAAATATAATACTCACCATCATTATGTTTTTGATATAACTTGATTTTTCTTCTTCTTAATTCTCTACAATTTTCACGTATTTTATATGTATTTGCATTTTTGTGAATTATTCTAAAATAATTCAATCTTTTAAGGTTATTTCCTAACAGAGGGCTAAAATAATATTTATTAGTATTACATTTCTTATATAAAGTTATGTGTTCATCCGTCCCAATAACCTCATATTTTTTATTTTTATAAACTTTAATACGTGTATTACTTTGGGAATATCCTTTATAAGCACATTGCGCAAAAAATAAAAATATAAAAAACCTTAGTATCATTTTACAAAGGTATGTTTAAGTGACTTCCTTCAAATTAGAAAACAATTAGAAATAGAAAGGTCAATTTATTATTGAAAAAAGCTTTTTGAAATACCAAACCCTAAAGCAAAATTTTGTATAGGTTTAGCAATATTAAAATTGTGTTCAAACATATAAAATGTTTGAAAAAGCCAATTATTTTCTAATTTATATAAAAAGCCTAAACTAATTCTATTTCTATTAAACCCTCTTTCAAAATTTCCCCCGTCTAATTTATAATAAATCTCATTTGATATATATGGAATTAAGTTGGAATTTATTTTATACCTAATAGATAGTTTGTTTCTTAAATAAATGTCTGATAGTCTTTTACCCTGACTACTAGTTAGAAAATCTGAATATTGACCCTCCGTCAAAAAACGATTTAATATGGTTGTACGATACCATTTTTTTCTAAAATTTAAGTGGAAATTATACTGATGGCGAGAACTGTATGTATCGTTTAATCTTCTTTTTTGGATAAATATGTAATCTGCATTTATCCTTATATTTTTTGTTATTTTGTATATGATGCCCAAATCAACATAATAGTAATAAAATCGAGTGCTATTTTCACTGAATCTTGCTTGTTCTTGAATATGACCTAAAAATCGTTTGTTGATATTGTATTCTATTTCGAAATTTTGCCATATTTGAAAATCTCTAAACGGCTGTTGGGCTTCGCCTATTTTAAATAAGAAGAAATAAAATATGAATGGATATATATGTTTGTAATATTTGTTTTCCAAAAAATAAATTTCTTAAAAATAATTATAAAACAATTTAACGAAATTAGAATTAGATTAGAAATTCAAAGTTTCAATATCAAAAATAAGTTTGAATAGTTTAATTTACTACCTTCGTTATGATAATACTTTTTTCAAAATAAAAAAGCGAGTTAGATGTTTTTCTGCTCGCTTTTTACTTTTAGAAAATTCCTTACTTTTAACCTTAATTATGTTAAACTTTTTTGCAATTATAATTACCATATCTGCTGTTTTTGGGTACATCAATCATAAATGGTTAAAGTTACCTACAACAATTGGGGTGATGCTTATTAGTGTTGTTTTAGGAATTACTTTAAAAACAATTGAATCATTTAACCCAACTTATATATTGCCATTAAGAGATTTCTTAATTAGTATTGATTTTAGTGCCTTTGTGCTTGATTTTATTTTATGTTTCTTGTTGTTTGCTGGAGCATTACATGTGAAAATAAAGCAGTTAAAAGGTGCAAGAGCTACTGTATTTTCTTATGCAACATTGGGGATTTTAATTTCTACTTTAATTATTGGTCTAGCTGCACATATTCTTATTGGTTGGTTTGGGATTAACATTGATTTGATTTCCTGTTTTTTATTTGGCGCTCTAATCTCTCCTACAGACCCAATTGCTGTTATTGGTATTTTATCTAAATACAAAATACCTCAAAAATTGAAAACTGAAATTATCGGAGAATCCTTATTTAATGATGGTGTTGGTGTCGTCTTATTTGCTGTTATTTACTCAATTATTTTGGGAGGTAAGGAAGCTATAACCTTTGGAAATATATTTGAAATATTTGCAGTAGAAGTATTTGGAGGTATTGGCATTGGATTATTATTTGGGTTTGTTGGTTATTTTTTAATGAAATCAATTGATCATTATCAAACCGAAATATTAATTACATTGGCTGTTGTTACTGGTGGTTATACTATAGCTGCGCATTTCCATGCTTCGGGACCTTTAGCTATGGTTGTGGCTGGTTTGATTATTGGAAATAAAGGAAAAGAATTTGCCATGTCAGACACTACAGCTGAGTATGTAGATAAATTTTGGGAATTAATAGACGAAATTTGCAATACTATTTTGTTCGTTTTAATGGGATTAGAGGTTTTCTTAGTGCCATTTGATACAAACTATATCTTAATAGGCACTATTCTTATTATTGTTTCATTAGTTGGCAGATATATTTCCTTACTTCCCGCATTCTTTTTATTTAACAGAAATGAAACTAGAAAGAGTTTGAATTTAGCAGTTTTAACGTGGGGCGGATTAAGAGGTGGTATTTCAATTGCTTTAGCATTATCGTTAACTAACAAAATTGAAGGTAGTGGTTTATTTATTGTAAGTACGTATTGCATTGTTCTTTTCTCAATAATTGTTCAGGGATTGAGTATAAAAAAATTATTAGCGAAATATTAGAAATCAGACTAATTTAAAATGAAATTATTGAGTATTGATTTATTAAAAGAATATGGGTTTATTGAAAATATAACGAAATCTAGTTTTTCAATAAAAATTATGACAAAAAATAAAGTTGATATATTTATTAATTACGATAATACGTTTCACTATTCTAATATGGGTGTTAATTATCCATTAAAAGATATTACATCCTTAAAAAAAGTATATAAAGTAGCAAGAAATGAAGAACTGAAACCAATAAAATAATTTTTCTGATAACTATCACCTTATTTTTAGTGTGTTTCAGCAGAATATTTAGTTTTATTCATCCTAATTTCAATTTTTGCCAATTAGTTTCCAATTACTCCCCAATCATTACTCATTGGAAAAATAATGTTGCCATTAGTTCGCCAATTAAAGACACATTCTAATCCAATCATTACAATTTTGTTTTCAATTTAACGGCATTACTAAAAAAATGTTTTCAATCTGTATTGCATAGCAAAACTAATTCGCTCAATCTAATTAAGGATATGTTTTAATTGAAACAGAACTATACAAAGTTTGCCGTTAATCATAAACGTAATAAAAAAACACGCATCGAATAACAATTCAATTTGCGGTCAAGCACTTTTTTAGTTGATACAACTTTGTGTAATTAACAAAGCGGTCTAAATTACTTCCTCAATTACAAAAATCGTAATATATTGATAATCAATAATATATGATTTTTATTTTGTACATTTGTAATGTAAGACCCAATTAAAAAAAGGGCAAATGAAAGTTGAAAAATTAGAGTACAAACAAAAAATTAGCATTCAGGAATGCAAAAAAATACTGAATAAGCAAGGAGAGAATTTCTCGGATGAAGAAGTAAAGTCAATTAGGGATTTTCTTTACACACTTATAGAGATTGATTATTTCCATTTTGAAAAGTATGTGAAAGCAAAAGCAGAACAACTATTAGTAAATGAAGCAGAAGGGAAGATAATTCAATTAAACGAATTAAATGAATCAACTGAACTACAACAAACAGGATAATAATAACTAACTAAAAATACATTATGAAACGCAAAGCAATTATTTACATTCGAGTATCTACTGATGAACAAGCTGATAAAGGGTACAGCTTAAAACATCAATTAGAACGTTTAGAGAAATTTTGTGAATTACAAAACATTGAAGTAGCAGCGGTATTTAATGAAGATTATTCAGCTAAAACATTTAACCGACCAGAGTTTATAAAACTCTTAGCAATGTTAAAGAAAAACAAAAACGTAGCGGATATGCTTTTATTTACAAAGTGGGATAGGTTTTCGAGAAATGCTGGAGATGCTTACGGAATGATTAATACATTAAATAAATTAGGAGTTGAGCCACAAGCAATGGAACAACCATTGGATTTAACTGTACCTGAAAATAAAATTATGTTGGCAGTTTATTTAGCTGCACCAGAAGTTGAAAACGACCGTAGAGCGTTAAACGTATTAGTTGGTATGCGCAGAGCAAGAAAAGAAGGTCGTTGGATGGCAACTGCACCTAAAGGGTATAAAAATACAGTTGACGAGAATACAAAAAAAATTATAGCTCCGAGTAGCGATGCCACCAATATTGTTTGGATTTTTGAAGAACTGGCAAAAGGTGTTTATAATGTTGCTCAACTTTGGGAATTATCAAAAGAGAAAAATTTTAAATGCAGTAAAAACAATTTTTGGAATATCATACGTAACCCTGTTTATTGCGGAAAAATTACAATACCTGCGTATAAGGAAGAAGACGTTATGATTGTTCAAGGAACACATGAACCTCTTATAACTGAGGATTTGTTTTATAATGTACAGGATATACTTGATGGGAGAAAACGAAATATTCCTACTAAAAACACTCGTAAAGATGAACTACCATTAAGAGGTTATCTTATTTGCCGAAAATGCGGCAAGCTATTAACAGGCAGTGCATCAAAAGGTAACGGTGGAAGGTATTATTATTACCATTGTCAAAAAGGATGTAATGAGCGATTTAAAGCTATGGAAGCAAACCAATTATTTTTGATGGAGCTTAAAAAGTTTGAATTTAAGCCAACTGTGATTGATTTATACTATAAAATGTTACATGATACGTTTAAAGAAAATGGGTCGGATAAAAGTCAAGCCATAAAACATATCAAAGTTGAGATTGATAAAAATAGGGAGCGAATTAATAATGCACAACAAATGATGCTAGATGGGCAATTAGATGCTGCGGATTATAGGGACGTAAAAAAGAGATATGAGCCTGAGATTGATAAATTAGTTCGTAAGACAATGGAAATTTCCGCAATGGATTCTAACTACAAAAAGTATATGGATGAAGGCTTCGGATTAATGAGACAATTTGCTACTGAGTACAATAGAGCGGATTTACAGACGAAACAACAAATAATTGGTTCGGTTTTCCCAGAAAAATTGATTTATGAAAATAAACAGTATCGAACCGAAAATATGATGAGTGTAGTAATGAAGATTTGCTGTAAAATCAATGCTTTTGGAGCAAAAAAAAGTGGGACTGAGGATAAATTAATATCTCAGTCCCACGAGGTGACCCCGATTGGATTCGAACCAATGGCCCACAGCTTAGAAGGCTGTTGCTCTATCCAGCTGAGCTACGGGGCCAATATTTTAAGCGAACTTAAAAATTAGAGTGCGAATTTACTACTTTTTTTAATAATTCATGGCTTTATTCAACATTAAATTAATGATTACAACTAATAGAGGCAATATTTTGGTACTTTTGGCGCTTTATAGAGCGTGATTAAACTATCTGTCATAATTGTAAATTATAATGTCAAGCATTTTATTGAACAATGCTTATTTTCAGTATATAAAGCTGCGAATGGGATTGATTTAGAAGTATTTGTGGTAGATAACAATTCGGTAGATGGTTCTTCTACCTTAATTAAAGATAAGTTCCCACAGGTAACATTAATTGAAAATACAGTAAATACAGGGTTTTCGGTGGCAAATAATCAAGCGATTAAACTTGCAAAAGGACAATATGTATTACTTTTAAACCCAGATACCGTTGTACAAGAAGATACATTTTCCAAAATTATTGAATTCATGGATGCCACTCCTGATGCAGGAGGATTGGGCGTAAAAATGCTTGATGGCCAAGGAAATTTTGCTCCAGAATCAAAAAGAGGGCTTCCAACGCCCGAGGTTGCATTTTACAAAATGTTTGGTTTTGCTAAATTTTTCCCAAGGTCAAAGAAATTTGGGAAATATCATTTGTCATATTTACCTGAAAACGAAATTAACTCTGTAGACGTATTAAGTGGAGCATTTATGCTTATTCGAAAATCCGTTTTAGATACAATTGGAAGTTTGGATGAAACTTTTTTTATGTATGGTGAAGATATTGATTTATCATATCGCATAACAAAATCAGGATTTAAAAATTATTATTTTCCTAAAACACAAATAATTCATTATAAAGGAGAAAGTACAAAACGAAGTAGCTTAAATTATGTAGTGATATTTTATAAAGCTATGGCCATTTTTTCCAAAAAACATTTTAGTGGATCTAATGCGTTTTGGTTTAATTTTCTTATTCATTTCGCTATTATATTAAAAGCGGGATTAGCTTTAATTACAAGATTTTTCAAGACATTTACAATTCCAATGATTGATTTTTGTTTAATTGTTTTTGGATTATTTATCATTAAAGACATATATCAACAAAATTCAAACTTAGAAAATGATGTTTATTCTCAAAAACTATTAAGTGTTGCTTTTCCACTTTATTCAATTATTTGGATAGTTACAGTTTACTTTAATGGAGGATATGACAAGCCTGTAAAACTTTTAAAAATACTTAGGGGGATAATATTAGGAACAGTTTTTATTTTAATTGTGTATTCCTTATTGCCTGAAAGCATGCGTTTTTCGAGAGCAATCATCTTATTTGGAACTCTAGATGCATCAATTTGTATAATTGGATTGCGAATAATACTACATCTATTAAACGTAAAATCATATAGTTTAAAAGCATTAAAAACTAAAAGAATAGCTATAATTGGCGAAGAACAAGAGTTTAAAAGAGTAAATGAATTAATTAAACAAACACAAGTAAATTCATCATTTATTGGGTTTGTAAGTGCTGAACAAAACGGTGTACATAATCCATTTTATATTGGACAACTGAATCAAATTGATGAAATAATAAAAGTACACCAAATCAATGAAATTATTTTTTGTGCGAAAGATTTAAGTTCTCAATTTATCATTAACAATATGCTTACCCTAGTTTCGAGTGGTGTTGATTTTAAAATTGCGCCTCCCGAAAGCTTATCAATTATTGGAAGCAACAACATTGACACTGCTGGTGATTTATATATGATAGATGTAAATAGTATTTCTAAACCGTCTAATAAACGCAATAAACGCCTTTTAGATATTGGTTTAACTATAGTAATTATTGTATTGAGTCCGGTTTTATTTTTTATACAAGAAGAGAAAAAAAAATATTTTTTAAATTGTTTTAATGTTTTATTTGGCTTCTATTCATGGGTTGGTTATGGTAATACTGTGGATAAAACACTGCCAGAAATAAAACGTTCCGTATTATCACCCTCAATGTTGCATGCCAATCAAGCTGATAAAGCAAAAATTTTTAATTTAAGGTACGCAAAGGATTATAAAATTGAAAAAGACATTATCATCATTTGGAAATGTATAAAAAAGTTGGGGATTTAATTTTCAAGCAAATTAATTAAAAACTCAGTTTTTTTAGCATTATTCATTTCAGCCAATACCAAATTTCTTTTTTCAATAAATCCCTTATCAATAGGCTTTTGGATTAATAAATTTAATTTATTAATAAATTCAGTAGAAGTATGACATATTTCGCAAGCCTCCTCTAAATCAGTTCCAACAAGCATTTTCGCATTAGCGATGACGTGTCTGCCAGAATATAATACATTTAAAAACTTCAATTTTAAACCTGTTTCCTGTGATGTGTAAAGACAATGAATTTGAGCATTTGAAACTAAATCATTCATTTCATCCGTTGAACAATTTTGTTTTAAAGTTATGTGTTTGTATTGACTAATTAAATTTGTCAAGAAAGATGGGGGATTTAATCCTGCAATCACAACTTGAAAAGTCACTTTACTAAACACATTTTCAATTAACCAAATTGCTGCATTATAATTTTCAGAAATGGATAAATTTCCGTGATATAAAATATAATTACCTACTCCCTCTTTTATAGTAATTGAATCAAATTGATGAAAGCTAGGTAAATAATAACTTGGTGTATGTTTGTATGTGTTTTTAAAATAATTTAAATCCATTTTTGAAACAGATAATATTGCAGATGAATTCGTAATATTATTTTCAAATTTCTTTAGTTTAATTGCCTCAATATGAAAGTAAATTTTTTTCAATAAAGATTTTTCGGATTTAGCCAATTCAATAAAATAATCATGTTCAATGTTACTATGCCTATAAAGCTTAACGCGTTGTTTCAAATCAGTATCTGATAATAAATAACACGTATGCAAAACTTCAAATAAAATAGGATAAGAGTCTTTCAGTAAATTAATTTTAAGTTCGTTACTAATCCGAGACTTAACATTAAACGGTAAAGCTGAAAAATGATTTAGAAAACTCATATTACGTTTATAGTAATATACCTTTGAACATAAATTTTCTAATTCTCTGGATGGCTTTCTTTCTCCATATTCAAAACAATGTAAAATAACATTAATTCCAGAATTATGAAGGCATCTAATTTTATGAAACACATCTATTGCACCACCATAATTAGCTGGAAAAGGAATATCGAAAGAAACTATGTGTAAGTATTTATCCACTACTCAAATATAGTAAAATGAATTAAAAGAGATTTTAATTATTCAAAAACAAAGCCATTTGAAATTATGCCGGCATTGAAACTTTTGATTAACGAGCCATTAGTATTGTATATTTCGATTTTTGATTTTTGAACATAGTCAATTGCATCAGAAACATAAATAGTATAATCTTTAGGATTAAATCCCAAACCATAATACAATTTTGAACCTTGAGAAACAATGGGACTGATAGGCAATGTCAAATTACTAATTGGAAACATACAAACTCCTTTATTTAAATAATAAAGCGTATCACGGGTATTGTTATAACATAATCTCCAAGGACTATCTATTGTACTAAAGTTAAGTGTTTGTTCGATAGTTAAAGAAATTGGATTAATTCTAACTAATTTTGGAGTTTGACTACTTACAGCTGAACCTTTAGTTAATATCCAAACTTTAGCATTTTTATCGATTACAATTCCAGATGCTTCTTTACCAATAAATAAACTATCCGTTATTATGTCAGTTACAGTATTTAAAACATAACAGTAATCTGAATTTCCATTAATAACAAATGCCTTATTGTATATCAATGCCATTTCTTCAGTTCCTTTCATGCAGTTAATTGAGCCCGTTATTGTATTTGAATTCATATCAACAACATGAATTGAATTGGCGTACAAATCACTTACATAAGCTTTATTATAGGTAATTGGCAAGAAGTATCTTGGCGAATTAAATCCACTAATAGTTGCAGTTTTCGTAAAACCGATTGCGTTAACCACTACAATTTTATTTGAGTTATTGATAACTATATAATATTTGTTGTTGTACTTAGTAATACTTTGACAAACGTCTCCCAGGGTTAATCCTCCATTTTGTTGTTTGAAATAATCGGTTACAATTCCGTTTGATATAGGATCATATAAAGAAACACTTGTATTTCCCCAACCATAATTCCCTTCGTTAATAATGAGTACAGATTTATCGGAATTAATTGCAACTCCAGAACTTACTGACTCTTGTGGCTTATCTTTTACACAAGAACAAATAAATAAAATCGTAAATATTACTATAAAAAAACGCATGATTAAAGTTTTACAACCTTTATAAGCTTAGATGAATTAGAGTCGGAAAATTCAATAAAATATAAACCAGAATCAAACGTTTCCATTTTTACATGAACATTGTTTGTGCCTAAATTAGACTGAAACAGTTGTGTAGTTAACACTTTTCCTGTAACATCTATTACATTTATTAATAAATGAGTTTCCTTTTTAGAATCAAAAGTGACATTAACATCACCATTTGTAGGATTTGGGGAAACAATACTATTTGAAACACTTTCAAATTCTTCAATTCCAACAGTATTAACAGTTGTGAAATTATCCATACTAAAAAAACCAGGTGTATTCATTCCAAAACTTCCAAAATCACTTGATCTCATTTTAAACACTAAACTATCTACCACACCAATCGCTGTACAATTTACATATTGCCAGTTTTTAATAATATAATCACTTGATGAAGTTGTAAAACGATAATCAGCTAAATAAAATTGTGCACTGTCAGTATTTTTAACTCCTCCTCTATATCCAAATACAACTAATTTAAAATAATCAGGATAACCGCCTTGTGGATATAAACCACCAGAATTTGTTCCTGTTGTATCTCCAAATTTTCGAGAAAATCCATTTCCGTTTTTTATTGTTTTCCAAGCATACGTGGTATTGGTTATAAAAAAACCAGATACTTGAGTTGTATTATTTGAAAATGTAATAACAGCTCCATCCTGACTAGTAGCATAATTATTGCCATTATAAGCACCAAATGCAGCACATCCGTATAAATTTGAAAAAGTTCCATCAGTTGTATCTTTTTTATTAGTATACGCCGTTCCTGATTCCCAATATCCTCCAAAGGAAGTGTTCCAAGTATATCTAAATTTCGTAACGCCAGAACTCCAATCATTTAATAGTGTGTTTTGATAATAAGAATTTGGAGTTAAAGTAAACGTTGGTTCATCAAAAGTAATAGCTACTGGAGATTGAGCGTTTGAATTGAAGCCGAAGGCTGATGCTAATAAAAATGTTAGTTTGGTAATTGATTTTTTCATGGCGATTATTTAAAGGTAATTATAGTGATTTTATTTTGATTTTTTTGATGAATTGAAAAGTAATTCCAAACTCATAATTTCTTAAAGGCATTGGAGAATTAGCAACGACTAGATAATTTGAATTAAATAAATTATTACAATTCGCAAATAGATTTATTCTAGAATTTGAAAAGTCAAAATGTGAAGATATTTTTAAATTAGACATTTGATAAGGTTGCAACCAACTTGTATTATCAGTTGAAGTAAATCGGTAACCCGTATAATTATAATTATATAAAATTATTATTTTCTTATACTGAATTAAAAAAGTAGCATAACCTGAATAACGAGGACTATAAATTAATTGTCTATCAATTGAATTATCATTTTCGTTTATATTTTTTTCATTGGTAGATAAAACATAACTTGTATTTAAATCAAGTTTTAATACTAAATTCTTATTTAGATAAGATAGTGAAGTTTTCGTTTCTGTTCCTCTACTATGCACTTGTAATAAATTTCTAGGCGTCCAATAACCTTTATCGCTTGGCAACCATATAATCCAATTATTAGTTTGCCTATCAAAACAATTTCCTTCTATATTTATTTTTACATTTTTTGTTCCGAATTTAAATTCTAAACCACCATCAAACTCCTTACTATCTTCTGGCTTTAGATTTATATTTCCACCCTGTTTCCAATATAAATCATTTAAACTTGGCTGTCTATAAGATTTTGACACATTAACTTTTCCTGAAATATTCTTATTAAAAACATAAGTAATTCCCGAATTTCCAGTAAATGGTATGAGTGTTTGATTCGTGATTTCTTTTCTTAAAAAGATACTGTAATTTATTTTTGATTTCAATAAACTAATGTTATAACCCGCAAAAAACGCTAATTTATTAAGTTTATGAAGTGTGTCGTAATTTTTTGTATCAGTTTGGTATAATGTATTATTTATTCCAAAATGAATAGTACCGAACTTCAATTTATAATCATTGGTGCTTTCTATAATAAAGGTATTTACACTGCTCTTACTATATATAGTTGCTAAACTATCATTATAGTTTAAAACGTCATTAAAATAAGCTAAGCGCAAAACACTGATTAACTTTTGTTTTTTTATTTCCCAATCTACATTACAACGTAAACTTTGATCTAACTGATTTTTTTTACTTAATTGTTGCGTAAAGCTAGGAATGTTTCTATCCGTTTTGTTATACCAAATTCTTGCAGATAATGTTTGTTTCAAATTAACTAAATAAGAAAATTCTTGCATAAATCCTTTTGATAAAATTTCCGCATGTTTTACTTCTTGAATATTATTTTCTTTGTTTGAAGTATCTAAATAAGTATAATTATTTTTTGAATTTAGAAAGTATAAGCGTGTGTTAGATGAAAATTTTGCATTACTATATAACAAAGAAGAGTTTAGTTTTTTACTATCAAAGCTACCATAGCTTAGTTGCATTTTTGTTTTTAATCCTTGGCTAAACTTATTATTGTTTTTTAAATGAATACTGCCGCCAATTGCACCACTTCCCCATGCTGCACTACCACCTCCATGTTCAACAGATAAATCATCAAATATATTGGTTTGAATTAAGCTCAAGTCTGTTTGCCCTAACATTGGATTTTGAATAGATAATCCATTCCACAAAATAGCTGTGTGATTTGCATTTCCGCCTCGCAAGCTGCTTGTTGATATATTTCCATTTCCATAGGTTTTAATATGCAAACTGGATTGATTAGCTAATAATTCTGATAATGAATTTAATGAATTCATATATAAAATTGTAGAATCTATTGTTACAACTTTTTTTGAAGACTGTATTGCTTTTTCTTTTGAATCAATAATTATAATTTCCTTAATCAATAAATGAGTAGTATCAGCCGTTTGAGCGAAAGTATTTTCCATTCGAATAAGTAAACTAATACTCATTAGTAAATAAAAATATTTTAAATATGCTTTATTTTTTTCTGCCTGCATGTTTCACAACCTCATTTCGCGAAGGTTAGCGTGTTAATGTGTTGGCAGGTCTCCTGACTTATGCTTTAATTTTTACACCTTCTCGTTTATTTTAGAAAACAAACAATGGCTATTTGTAAAAACGTTTAGCACTTACAGTTGCGCGACAGTAAAGGACTTTCACCTTTTTCCCTCTTAATTTTGGTGTTACCCAAAAACCACTACGGCACAAATATAGTTTAATTTATATTTATGTAACCAATTTATTTTAATTATTTCATTTAATCATTAAACGTATTCCTAAAAATAAACGCATACCTTGATTGGGAGCATAAACATAACTTGGATCAAATGTTAATGCGTAAGGGTTATTAGGAGTAGCAATTGCTTGCCCATTTGAATCAAAAACTACTTGCTTATCAAACGGATCTCTGCTTCGAGCAATAATAAATTGACTATTTTTATTTGGTGTCCAATTTAAAAAGTTTTTTACACCACCATAAATTTCAATTATTTTTTTTATTTTTTTTGTAATTTGAATATTTTGCAAACTCCAAGCTGGCGAATACTCCGGACGAGGATCTAAACTACCTAATAAAGGCAATTTCATCGGTCCATACAAATTACCAGTATAATCAATGCTGACATCTATTTTTTTAATAGTGTAACCAATATTCCATACGGCTGTATAGCGTTCAGTTAAAATCTGCCTTGTCGTATTTCCATTATTTGTTTGTGACACATCCATTAATGTTCCGCCAGCTAGAATTTTTAATCCATTGTTAAAAGCCACATCTACATTTAAAGATATGCCTTGTGAAACAGCATATCCATTCAAATTATCATAAATAATTTTATTTGGGTCTGTTGTATAATCAGCAAATATTTTATTTGTAAAATATGTATAGAATGCCGTCGCATCAAAACCTATTACAGAATTATTTTTCATAAAAACTTTTTTTACAAAATTAACGTTTCCATTATATGAAGTTTCAGGTTTCAAATCTGATAAGAAAACTACGTTTCTTGAACCTGTAAGAGCAGCATGATCTTCTGTGAAAACATTTGCTACTCTATAGCCATTGCCAAAACTTACTCTCAAAATATTTTTTTTATTTTTTGAACTTAATTTATAATTCAAACGAGGTGTGAAAATATTACCATGTAAACTATTATAATCATAACGCAAACCGATTAATAATTTATTACTTTCATTAAGTGTAATTTCGTCTTGCATAAAAACTCCTGGTAAATATGTAATTGATGGCTTATTTTTTGGAACATTAATAGTATCAAAACTAGCAGTAGCAGGCGTATTATCATCATAAAAGGTATAACGTGAAGCAGCGCCAATTAAAAAGTCATTTTTATTGCCCAATTGTTTGTTCCAAGTAAATTGGCCAAAACCAATATTTTGTTGTGCCAAATAAATAGTTTTTCCATAAACCGAATTTTGATTATGAGTATTTACACTAAACTGAAAGAGTATCTTTTCCTTTATAGGCAATTGATAAGTTCCAAAAGCTTCCCACCTTTTTGTGTAAATATTTTCAGCATAAATACTATCACCACCTCTAAATGATTTGTTCCACCGCATATCTCCACCCCATCTATCCTCGTATACATACCTTGCCGCAAAATTAAATAAACGATTATCTTTTCTATCTATACTCCATTTATTAAAAACAGAAATTCTATTTTGTAAAGTAACATCTGTAAATCCATCATTGTTATTATCTATTGGATGACTATAATTAAAATAATTTATGCCAACAAATGAATTTGCTTTTTTACCTAATCTAAATTTTCCTGCTAAATCAGTATTTACTTCACCCCATGAGTTTGCAAATACGTCTGCCGAAAAAAGATGGGCAACACTTGGTTTTTTTGTAATAATATTGATTAAGCCTCCCACGGCTTCCGAGCCATATAGTGTTGAAGCTGGTCCTTTCACTATTTCAACTCTATCAATTAGTGATTGAGGAATTCCACTTAAACCATATACAGTAGAGAGTCCGCTAACAATAGGCATGCCATCTATTAAAATCATGGTATATGGGCCTTCTAAACCATTGATGTGGATATCACCTGTGCTACATACATTACAATTTAATTGAGGGCGAACTCCATTTACATTTTGCAAAGCTTCAAATACACTACAAACTGGGTTTGCTTTAAAAAATTTTTCCGAATAAACTTCTATAGGCACAGGACTTTCTAATTTACTAACTTCTTTTAGCGTTCCAGAAATAACAACTTCATCAAAATGCTGATTTGATTCCTTTAAATTAAAATTAACGACTAAGTTTGAGTTTATCTCAGTAACAGTTATTATTCTCTTTTGTATTTCATAACCTATAACAGATGCAATTAATTCATATGTTCCAGAAGGAATATCATTTATTTTATAATAACCTTTATGGTCAGTAGTTACTCCAAAAATTGAGTTTTTAATAGCAACAGTAGCAAACTCCAATGGTTTTCCATTATCTTTTAAATATCCACTAACCGTGCCATTTTGAGATATTAAAACACTTTGACAAATAATAAAAAATATAGCTATTTCAAATTTCATTTATGATAATTTTACATAAGATTAAGGTATATTTACAAATAAGTATTAGGCAACCCTAACTATAAAAACATTTATGAATAATATTACAGACGATAACTACCTTAAAGCCATCTATCATTTAAAAAACAGCGAAAAAAATAAGTTAGTCACGCCTACAATGGTTGCAAATGAATTACTCATAAAGCCACCAAGTGTTCTAGAAAAATTAAAAAGTTTATCTGCTCGAAAATATCTGACTTACAATAAAGAAAGTGGAATCATTTTATCGAAAACAGGAAAAGAAATTGCGATAAACGTAATTAGAAGACATCGAATTTGGGAAACATACTTGCACAAACACCTTGGTTTTAATTGGAGCGAAGTACATGAAGCAGCAGAAGATTTAGAGCATGTTAGAAATGAAAAGCTTATTGATAAAATATATGAAGTTTTAGGTAATCCAGAATTTGACCCACATGGTGATCCTATACCAAATAAACAAGGTGTTTTTCCTAAAAGTGAAAGAAAATTATTAAGTACAAGTTTAGTAGGTTGTAAACTAATTATAGTTGGTGTTATTGAACATTCAGATTCCTTTCTCAAATACTTATCTGAAATCAATATAAACTTGAATGATAAATTTTCAATTCAGAAAATTATAGAATATGATGGGAGTATACAATTGAAAAATAAAAAAAATGAGTTTATTCAAATTTCAAAATTAATTGCAGATAAAATTATGGTACGCTGTGAAAAAGTTAATTGTGAATGTAAATAATTTTATTTTTTATTTACAGCATTAAAAACTTCTTTCATAAATCCAGAAGCAAAAACAAAATCTAATAATTCAGGGTTTTTTGTATGTAATATATCTTTGCCATTTCCTGTCCACCAAGGCTTTCCTTTATATATATAAAGAACCTTTTCTCCTATTTCAACTACTGAATTCATATCATGTGTAATGACAATGGTAGTAATATTAAATTCGTGAGTAAGGCTTTGAATTAAATTATCAATTACAATAGATGTTTTTGGATCTAATCCAGAGTTAGGTTCATCGCAAAATAAATATTGAGGACTATTAGAAATAGCACGAGCTAATGCTGCTCTTTTTTTCATTCCTCCAGATAATTCACCAGGATATAATTTATTACGATTAGTTAATTGTACTTTATCTAAACAAAAATTGACGCGATCTAATTTTTCCTCTACGGTCATATCTGTGAACATATCCAGGGGAAAGCGAATATTTTCCTCCAAGGTTTGAGAATCAAACAAAGCGCCACCTTGAAATAACATGCCTATTTTTTTTCTAACATCTTGTTTTTGTTTTACACCTAGAGTTGGAAAATTTTCACCATCATATAAAATTTGACCACCATCAATTTCGTGAAGACCAACCATTAATTTCATAATAGTTGTTTTCCCACTTCCACTCTCTCCAATTATCAAATTTGTTTTTCCTTGCTCAAATACAAAAGAAACGTCATCAACTACTAGACGATCGTTAAATGATTTAGATATGTTTTTAATTTCGATCATGTAAAAAATAATTGGGTAATGATGAAATTAAACACTAAAATTAAAATACTACTATAAACTACCGCAGATGTACTGCTTTTACCAACTTCTAAAGCTCCACCTTGAGTATAATACCCAAAATAGGAAGATATAGAAGTAATTAAAAAAGCGAAAGTTACAACTTTAGTAAAAGAATAATACAGCTTCCACGGTTCGAAAAAAGCTTGAATTCCAAAAATAAACTGATACGATGAGCATGCTCCTGTTGCCATTCCCATAATATAACCACCAAAAATTCCTAAAAACATACTAATTGCAATTAAAAAAGGAAGAATTAAAACACATGCTGCAATTTTTGGAAGTATTAAATAACCTGCGGAATTTATTCCCATAATCTCTAATGCATCAATTTGCTCTGTTATACGCATTGATCCAATTTCAGAAGCAATGTTTGATCCAATTTTTCCAGCCAAAATTAAACACACAATTGTTGGAGAAAATTCAAGCAGCATGGATTCACGCGTTGTAAAACCTAATGCATATAATGGAATAATAGGACTCGTAAATCCAAAAGCGGCCTGTATCGTAATTACGCCTCCCATAAAAAAAGAAATAATTGCAATAATTGGCAATGACCCAATTCCAATATTATCTATTTCATGAACGATTTGCTTCATATAAACCGATAGCTTTTCTGGTTTACTAAACACCCGTTTAATTAAAATAAAATACCTACCAAGGTGAAAAAATAGCTTCATAACTGAATGTCTAAGATACGATTATTATTTATTCAATAAAGTGTGTACTGCAAACATTTACAAATTTTGATAAAGTAAAAAAGCCATCTAAAATATTAGATGGCTTTCTAATGAAAATAAAAAATTATAAGCCTGATCCGAAATGCGTCATACTTTCCTTTTTTGTCGGATTAATTGTCATTACTGGTAAATTACTAATATCAACAACTTTTTGAGCTTCAGTACCACTAAAATATTCCTTAATACTTAAAGTTGGCTTATTCATAATAACGATTAAATCTGATTCGATTTTGTTAGCATATTCTACAATTGTGTCAGCAACACTATCACTTGCAATTGATTTATTTGAGCAAGAAATACCTTTCCCTTTAATATATTGTTTCACTTGATGTGAATATGCCAATAATTGATTTTCATATGCCGCATCAGATAAACTGAAAACGCCTAAAATACGAATGGACGCTCCAAAGTAATGAGCAAATTGAATAGCTACATCTACTTTTTCTCTAGATTCACGAGATAAATCCAAAGGCAGTAAAATATTTTCACAACCATCTTTATTATCTTTCCCTCTAATTGAAATTACTGGACAATGACATTCTCTAATCATTTTAGATGCACTTGTTCCAACAATATTTTTAGAACTCATATGACTTTCTAAACCTACAATTACAAGAGTTGCACTAATTTCTTCAGCTACACGAGGGACTTCAGAATAAATATTCCCTTTTACATTCATAAACTCAGTAGGAACTCCACTTTCAGTTTCTGTTTGTTTAGTTAAAGTTTTTAACTCTTCATACATTTCGGAACCCACCTTATCATAAGTGTGAAGCAAAATAATCTTTGAATGAGTGTATTTTGCTAAGTTATATGCTTGTTTAACAGCTAATAACGATTGTTCTGTAAAATCGATTGGAATTAATAAAGTACCTCTTTCTTGAAGTTTCATATATGAACAGTTGTTGGTTTCTAAGCTTACAAAATTAGTCAAATTAATGGTATTTAACCAATTATAAAAAAAATTATAAAGAATAAGGTGTTAATTAAATTAATTTACCGATATTTGCCTCCTAAATTTTAAAAAACAAGAAAATGGCAGTAAAGATTAGACTACAAAGACACGGTAAGAAAGACGCAGCGTTTTTCCACGTGGTAGCAGCGGATGGTCGTGCACCAAGAGATGGAGCTTTTATCGAAAAATTAGGAACTTACAATCCTAATACCAACCCAGCAACAATTGAATTAAATTTCGAAAACACATTAAAATGGTTACAAGATGGTGCTGAACCTACAGATACTTGTAAGGCTATTTTATCGTACAAAGGAATTTTATTGAAAAAACACTTATTAGATGGTGTTAAAAAAGGTGCTTTAACTGCAGAACAAGTTGAAGAACGTTTTGCTAAATGGCAAAATGAAAAAGCTGGAAAAATTAGTTCTAAAAAAGACGGTTTAATTACCGATGCTAAAAACAGTGTAGCTGCTAAATTCAAAGCAGAAACTGCCAGTAAAGATGCGAGAGCAGCTAAAATTGCCGCAAAAACTGCAGTAGTTGAAGAAACTCCAGTAGTTGAAGCTCAAGCTGAAGAAACTCCTGCAGCTGATGCTCCAGCAGAAAATACAGAAGCATAATTTTATTTAAAATACATTAAAAAAACCGATTTGAAATTCAAATCGGTTTTTTTTGTGCCTTGAAAAATAAAAATTGAAATTAGCCCCTTTTTAAATGAATTCTAAAAGTGGTTCCTTTATTTTCTTCGCTATGAAGTACGTATATTTTACCATGATGGTAATTTTCAATAATGCGTTTACACAAAGATAATCCTAAGCCCCATCCACGTTTTTTAGTTGTGTAGCCCGGTTCAAAAACTGATTTATGTTTTGATTTTGAAATACCTTTTCCGGTATCAGTCAAATCAATACAAACACCTTCTGGAATTTCAGTTACTGTAATTTTTAATTCCCCTTTCCCATCCATAGCATCAACAGCATTTTTACATAGATTTTCAATAACCCATTCAAATAATGGTGCTGATAATTGAGTATGAATTTCAGTATTTGGAATCTCTAAATGATAGGCCACATTTTTTGAAGTACGTTGTTTTAAATAATCAACTGCATTTTTTAAAATTGCACAAATATCCTCATCTTGTAACGTTGGTTGTGAACCAATTTTCGAAAAACGTTCAGTAATCATATACAAACGCATAACATCTCTATTCATTTCATTCACAATAGATTCGTCTGTTCCATTTTCACGCAAATAATCTACCCATGCCATTAATGATGATAAAGGTGTACCCAACTGATGAGCAGTTTCTTTGCTCATGCCAACCCACACTTGATCTTGTTCGGCTTTTCGAGCAGTGCTAAATAAAATATAAGCAATTAATAGAAATAAACCTATTACTCCAAATTGTATGTATGGGTAATATTTTAATTGTGTAAGTAATGGAGATTGTTCGTAGAAAATATAATTTTTTGTCCCTTCGCCTAAATCAACTAATAATGGTGTATTTTGACTTTCCATTAATAACAAAGTCGATTTTATTTTCAAATCATCACTAATTTTAATAGAATCAATATTCCCTGAAGCAATAATATGTTGTTTAGTAGAATCTGTATATATCACTGGCACTGCAGCACTATTAATAGCTACTTCTGAAATAAATGATTTTATTAAACTGTCAAAAACAACTTTAATATCATTAAACAAACGACTGTCTTTATAATATAAATAATTTTTCTGCCCTTTATATACATCAATAACTACAGGTTGATACATCTTTTTTATTGCTTGCAATTCGTGCTGCATGCTTTCTTTATTGTTTGCTATAACGGAATCAAAATTTCGAGATGCAATTACTTTATCGTTATTATCTGTTAAAATTACAGGAACAGTTGTATTGTCTTGCAATACTTTTAATACAAATGAGATATCGGATAATTCATTATTTAATTGCTTTGTAGCTAAAGCATATAACTCGGCTTTTTTACGTTCTTCAGTTTGTAATTTTTGAAAAAGAACATTCGTAAATTTAACGAGCTTCGCTTTCTTTTGAACCGCATCGGCCCATAATTTTATTTTATTCTTTTCATCATTAGCAATTGAATTAACTAGTTGATTGGTGTACCAAAGCGAAGTAAATACAATAACAAGTGCTACTATAAATAGTATCAATTTCCACTGTTGTTTTTTAGAATAAATATTCATTATATGATTACAATTTACGAATTAAATTAACGTGAATTTAATAAGGATATTGTATTTTTTTAATAAACAGAAAATGTACAAACGAAATTATTAATAGCCATAAAAATTAAACCCGTGTGAGGGATTGAAGTGGAAATCCTTTTTTGAGGCACGAAAAAAAGATTGAAGCGTAAAGTTCGACCCTTTTGGGGCACGCTCAATTAATAATAATGATGATGATTTTGGCAAGTCTGGCAGTGGCCAGAACGGGCTGTCACTTCAAGTTTTTTAAATGTAAACATTTAAAAAAGCTTTCCGCTTGCATCTCTCTTGCAAGTTAAGGTTCCAATAAAATTATAATTTTCAGTTTATAAAAAAGTCGCGTGAGGGATTGAATTGGAAATCCTTATTTGAGGCACGAAAAAAAGATTAAAGCGCAAAGCTCGACTCTTTTGAGGCACGCCCAAATAATAATAATAATAATAATAATAATGATGATGATTTTGGCAAGTCTGGCGGTGGCCAGAACGGGCTGTCACTTCAAGTTTTTTTTAATGTAAACATTTAAAAAAGCTTTCCGCTTGCATCCCTCTTGCAAGTTAAGATTCCAGTAAAATTTTAATTTTCAGTTTATAAAAAACCCGCGTGAGGGATTGTAGTGAAAATCCTTTTTTGAGGCACGAAAAAAAGATTGAAGCGCAAAGCCCGACCCTTTTGGGGCACGCCCAAATAATTAAATCGTCAAAAAAAAGGGATTATAAACAACCTGTTCTTCCGCCATCAACTGGTAAATTAATGCCAGTAATGTAGGATGCGGAAGGTGAAGCTAAAAAACACACTGCATTTGCAATTTCTGAAGCTTCTGCAAAACGAGCCATTGGTATTTCAGAAATCATTTCTTTAGTAACGTCATCCTTTGCATGGCCAGTTTTTGCGGATTTATTATCAATAATATTGCTCAAACGTTGCGTAGCAGTAGCGCCTGGCAAAACATTATTTACGGTAATATTAAATTTAGCAACTTCACTTGCTAATGTTTTACTCCAATTGGCAACAGCAGCTCTAATTGTATTTGACACACCTAAATTTGCTAAAGGTTGTTTTACGGATGTAGAAATAATATTTATAATACGACCATATTTTGCATTCTTCATGCTTTCTAAACAAGCCTGAGCCATAATATGATTGCATATTAAATGGTTATTAAATGCAGATAAAAATTCTTCTGTCTTCGCTAAATGAATTGGACCTGCCGGAGGACCACCTGTATTATTAATTAAAATATGAACCAATGGTTGACGCTGCAAATACGCTTCCACAATTTGTTTTAATTCTTCAGGCTTACTAAAATCCACACACAAATACGAGTGCAATTGACCTAAAGAAGTGCTTAATTCTTGTTTAGTTATTTTTAAAGCATCTTCATTACGAGCAATTAATGTAACGCTTGCGCCTAAGTTTGCTAATTCCAAAGCAATTGCTTTTCCAATACCTTGTGTGCTTCCGCAAACAATAGCGTGTTTGTTTTTTAAATCTAAATTCATAGTAATTTGTTTTTATTTTCTTTTTAACGCAAAAAAATCTTTTAATATTGTGGAACACTCTACTTCTAAAATGCCTTTAACTATTATTGTTTTTGGGTGTAACACAGATTGATTTAATTTAGAAAAACCTCTTTTATCATCACTAGCCCCATAAACTATTTTAGTAATATGACTCCAATATAACGCTCCGGCACACATTATACAAGGCTCCAATGTAACGTATAAAATACAATCATTTAAATATTTACCACCAATAAAATTTGCAGCAGAAGTAATAGCTTGCATTTCTGCGTGAGCTGTTACATCATTCAACAATTCAGTTAAATTATGAGCACGTGCAATTATTTTATTTTCAGCAACTATAACAACACCAACTGGCACTTCATCTGAATCATATGCTTTTCTGGCCTCTTTCAAGGCTTCATTCATAAAATATTCGTCGCTGTATAATTCCATGTTATTTGTTTAAATAATATCATTAATAGTTTATGATATTACTTTTTCTTTCAATAGAGCAATATTTATAATTTAGATAAAGCATTATTCAATCTGCTTATCACTTCTTCTTTACCAATTAAAGTTAGCATATCAAACAATTGAGCACCTCCAGCAACTCCTGTGGTTAAAACACGAACCAATTGCATATCAATTTTACCCAATTCGGGTTCTACTTCTGTAAATAAATTATGGATTGAATCAATACTCCATACATCCAACGTTGCTAACTTTTCAGTTAATTTCGTGTAAGTTAATTTAGATGTCTCATTCCATTTTTTAGCCATTACTTTTTCATCATAGTTTGTTGGTGCTACAAAAAAATATGAACCTAAATCGTAAAATTCATTTACAAAATGAGCTTTCTCTTTTACTAACCTGCAAAATTCAACTACAAAATCCTTATCTTTTTTTATACCTTTCTCTTCTAACAATGGCATAACCGATTCCGCTAACTCTTCGTTGGTGCGCATTCGTAGATATTGTTGATTAAACCATTTTGTTTTTTCAGGATCAAATTTAGCCCCCGATTTATTTACACGCTCAAAAGAAAATTCATTTATCAATTCCTCTCTTGTCAAAATTTCTCTGTTGTCACCTGGATTCCAACCTAATAACGCTAACATATTTATAAATGCGTCAGCAGTAAATCCTGATTCGCGGTAACCAATATAACTTTCGCCAGTACGTTCATCATGCCAGTTAATTGGAAACATAGGTAGTCCTGATTTATCTCTTTTAGAAAGTTTTCCGTTACCATCAGGTTTTAAAATTAATGGTAGATGAGCTAATAAAGGCATTTCAGATTCTAATCCTAAATAACGGTAAATTAAAACATGTGATGGAGCACTTGGCAGCCATTCTTCACCACGAACAGCATGTGTGATTTTCATTTCAATATCATCTACAATATGAGCTAAATGATACGTTGGCATACCATCAGATTTTAATAAAACTTTATCATCAACCTGACTTGAATTTACAGTTACCCAACCACGAATGATATCATGAAAACGAATTTCTTCATTACGTGGAACTTTTAAACGAATGACATAAGGTACACCACTTTCTAATAATTTTTCAACTTCATCAGAACTTAAAGCCAATGAGTTTTTCATATTTTGACGAGTAACAGCGTTGTATTGAGGAGCTACAACCTTTGCCGCTTCTAATTTTTTACGCATTTCATCTAATTCTTCAGATGTATCAAAAGCCAAATAAGCGTGTCCTGACTCTATTAATTTATCAGCATACTTTTTATAAATGCCTAACTCTTTTCTTTCACTTTGTCTATAAGGCGCATAAGGGCCGTCACCAAAACCAACACCTTCGTTTGGCTCTATACCACACCATTTTAAAGCGGCTATTATGTATTCTTCAGCACCATTTACATAACGTGTTTGGTCAGTATCTTCAATACGTAACACAAAATCACCACCATGTTTTTTTGCAAACAAATAACTAAATAATGCTGTGCGCACTCCACCCATATGCAAGCCTCCAGTTGGGCTAGGTGCAAAACGTAATCTTACTTTTTTTTCCATAATACTAAATAAGGTACAAAGATATTATTTACAACGGTTTTAAGAAAAATAAGTAACTTCACTTAACAAAAAAATATAACATGCAGAATTCGTCATTTAACCCATTTTTATTTTACAGCAATCAATTACAAGCTTTATTTGCAAAAGCAGCTTTACAAAAAAATCCTGCTTTATGGCTTTATAATAACAATGCACGTACAGCATTATTTATGCTTGAAGCACTTACTAAATTGCACAACGAAGCGTTTGATGAGAAAATATTTAGTAAATGGAATAATCGTTTTAAGAAATTAGAAGATGAATTAGGCCAAATGGATTATTATATAGAATTTGAAAAAGAATTTAAAACAAAAAAAAAAATTCCTAAAGAAATATCTATTTTTTTAAACTCAGCTATTACAGCTAGCGCCGAAAGTTTAAACCAACGATTAATTAATAAAGGATGGTTGAATGGAAAATTATTAGATTTTAATGTAAAAATTTCAAAATTTTATTGCCAATATGATGAGGCTTATTTAAATGAAATAAAATTTGCTTTGCATGAAGAGCTACAAAAAATAATTTTGTTTTGCGAAAAACTGAATTATTCGTTTACGGATTTAGAAAAGGAAGTACATGAATTACGCCGAAAATTACGTTGGATAAGTATATATGGACAAGCCTTTAACGGTTTAATTCAATTAAAAAAATCATCTAAAAAACCAAGCTACAAAACAAATTATTTTACAAAACAAATTTTAACTTCCCCATATAATAAATTACCTACTAGACCAAAAGGAACGGCGATATTGGAGTATGATAGTAATTCGTTTTTTGCATTAAGTTATGTGATTAAAGAATTAGGTGTTTTAAAAGACAATGGTTTGAAAATAGAAATTACCACACAAGCCTTTGCCAAAACAGAAAATATAACAGAAGTTCAAGCAAATGAAAAAGCTCTAAAAGCATTAGGATTAAAATTAAATACAGAGACAGAAATTTTAAAAACGGCTTCAGATCTCCTATTTACTAGTTTATCGAAAGATAAAATTTTGAATGGATTATTAGTGGGATAAATAATTTAGATACAACAAAAATTAAAGTATAACAAATGAAAATATTCATTATAGCATTTTTTATTCAAATATTTTTTTCGGAACAAATATTTTGCCAAAAACATGAAAAAAATCAAATAACTAATATTTCTTTTGAATTCAATAAAGCTAAGTCAAGAAGACATAAATTGCTAATTGAAATTAATCTATTAGATTCAATTGCAGAAGTAAAAGTTAAAGATAACTTTTCGGATTTAGATACTGCTTTCAAAATCACAAGTTTCCAGTTTGAGGCTATAGTAGAGTCAATTATAAAGATTAAATCAAAAGACATAATTGAATCTATGAAATACATGGGAGTTGACGGTTCAACAAGCACTATTGAATTTGGCAACTATCAAAATTTCATTTCATATAAAATATGGGAAATAAATTCAGATGTGAATAATAGAAAACTAAATGATTATCTGAATACATGCAAATTGATATTTAAAACTTGCAACGTGGAAATTAAAAAATACTTATAGATTGTTAAATTTTTGCAAAAAAAACATGAAGAACTTTAATTTAGAAAGATTTATAATTTATTCAGTTGGAATTTGGCTTTTATTAATCCCAAGTTTTGCCGCTATAATTGCTAAAGAAGAAGGTACCCTTGGAACAAATATTATTTGGATAGCCTTTGAAAAATTGTTTTATATTCTTCGTTTTCCTTTACATACTATTATTCAAGCATTTGGATTTATAATTGACGCTAAAATTTATTTTCTTGGTGTTTTAATTAATTGCTTATTTTATAGCTTATTAATTGAAAGACTTATTTCGTTTTTAAAATTATATACAAAAAAGTAAAACAAAAATGCATTCCTATTTACTAGTTTATCGAAAGATAAAATTTTGAATGGATTGTTGGTTAAATAAAAATTCTAATAATGAATAATGATTTTATAATTAGAAACTTTAAAATTTCAGATAAAGAATCGGTGTTAAATTTAATACGTTTAAATACTCCAAAATATTTTTCTGTAAATGAAGAGAAAGATCTTGATTATTATTTAGATAACGAAATAGATGATTATTTTGTGGTTGAAATTAATGAACAAATAGTTGGAAGTGGAGGCATTAATTTTAAAAACAACAAAAGTATAGGAGTTATAAGTTGGGATATTATAAATCCTAATTTTCAAGGAAAATCAATTGGTTCTGCACTTTTGAAATATAGAATTGAAAAACTGAAACAATTTTCAGAAGTTCAACAAATTATAGTAAGAACCTCGCAACAAGCCAATAAATTTTATGAAAAGAATGGCTTTAAGCTCATTGAAATTATAGAAGATTATTGGGATAAAGGCTTTGATTTGTACTATATGAAATACATTAATTCAATTGTTTAATCCCTAATTATATATTATTTTAGTCGGATTTATATAATGCTACAAATTGTAGCAATCAATTGCTATTATTTATTAATAATTTTGTGTTAATAAATAAATAGAGATATGGAAACTGTTACAGCCGATTATTTTAAAGGAAGAGGTGCACAATTTAATCCTCACAATAAATTTAGTAAATCCAACTACGTTCAAGCTTTTCCGGAAGTTCTTGATGAGCCGATGCTTGTATCTCATAAAACGGAGATAATTTACACCTATCCAAAAACAATTATTAATAAAGTAGAAAGTACGGATATTGGAATGGCCTATTCTTTAAATCCATACCAAGGTTGTGAGCATGGCTGTGTATACTGCTATGCTCGTAACACACATGAATATTGGGGATATAGCGCTGGATTAGATTTTGAACGTAAAATAATTGTCAAAAAAAATGCTGCCGAATTATTAGAAAAAGAATTTAGTAATAAAAACTGGAAGCCTCAACCAATTATGCTTTCTGGCAATACAGATTGCTATCAACCAATTGAAAAGGAATTACAAATTACAAGAAGCATCTTAAAAGTTTGTTTAAAATATAAACACCCAGTTTCTATTATTACCAAAAACATTTTAATAATTCGCGATATTGATATTTTAACTGAATTGGCCGAACTCAATTTAGTTCATGTTATGATTTCCGTAACAGGAACAGATGAAAAAGTTCGTTTATTATTAGAGCCAAGAACATCTTCTTATAAAAAAAGAATGGAAGTGATTGAGAAATTATCAAAACATGGTATACCTTGTGGTGTAATGGTTGCGCCTATAATTCCCGGCATTAATCACCACGAAATACCAAAAGTAATTGAACGGGCGGCCAATGCTGGAGCAACAAGTGCTGGCATAACCATTGTAAGATTAAACGGAGCAGTTGAGCATATATTTAAAGATTGGTTAGTGAAAAATTTTCCAGACAGAGCCTCTAAAGTTTGGAATCAAATAAGCTCATGCCATGGTGGTAAAGTAGGTGATAGCCGAAAAAGTGTTCGTATAAAGGGCGAAGGAATACTGGCAGAATCTATTATGCAATTATTTCAAGTATCTAAAGCTAAATTTATGCAAACTACGAATGAGTTTAAATTTCAAATCAATTATTTTAATTATAAAGCTGGAGATAAACAATTGAGTTTGTTTTAAAATTATAAGTAAACTAGAAACATAATTATAGTAAAACCTCTAGCCCTGATTGAAGCGACATCCTTTTTGGCTTTTTTTAAAGACAAAAAGATATAGCTGAAAGCGGGATAAAGCTCCAAATCATTTATAACTGAAAAGCCACATTAAAATAGAAATCAAACTTTATATCACAGTCTTGAGTTTGCAAAAAAAAGTTGTATGGAAAACTTGAGTATGCATTAATAGCAAAAAACCACAAAATTCTAATTGATTTCAAGAAAAATACTGTTAAAATGATAAAAACTGGGTTACCTTTAGCCTTTAATCGTATTAATAGAAACAGACTTTATGTCGAAAGTAACGTACACTGACCTACATTTTATAGAAGGGCTAAAGCATAATAATGATGCTGTGTTGCGGGCTTTATACAAAAAGTATTATAACCTCGTTCTTAAATATGTTGTAAACAATAGCGGAAATAGCGAATCTGCGGCTGATATTTATCAAGAAACCTTAATTGTGCTTTATGAAAACGTACAAAAACCGAATTTTGAATTAAATTGCCAGTTGCAAACGTATATTTTCTCAATTGCCAAGCGTTTATGGTTAAAACAATTACGGAAAAACGGGAGCACTTTTAGATTTAAGGATGACCAGGAAAATGAAGTAGTTGATGTCACTGATGAAATTACCGATCACTTGAAAAAGGAATCGGATATTGACAAAATGAATGCTAGTTTGGAAGATTTGGGAGAGCCTTGTAAAACTATTTTGAAAGATTTTTATGTTTATAAATTAAACATGGATCAAATTTCAGAAAAATTCGGTTATACGAATTCTGACAATGCCAAAACGCAAAAGTATAAATGTTTACAACGATTAAAACGAAGTTTTTTTGAAGATTAAAAAGAAAGAAAATGAGAGCAACTGATTTATTTGATAATTACTTATTTGGAACAATTTCTGAACAAGATAAACTTGACTTTGAAGCACGTTTAAAAAGCGATGCTGAATTTGCGTTAGCGTTTGAAAAACACCGAACTTTAATTGAAGGCTTAAATCAACATGAGCAACGTTTAAATATTAAACAAATTTTCTCTACCATTCACCAACAAGAATTTGGTAAAGACGCAAAAATAATTTCAATTAAGGAAGGTTTCGTTAAAAAACATGGTAAAACAGTTGCCGTTGCTGCATCAGTAGCCGTGATAGCAGTAATTAGTACAATGACTATTTTAAGTACTGGTGGTTATTTATTGAAACAACAAAGTAATGCTATCACAGATTTAAAAAGAGATGTTACTGAATTAAAATATTCTCAAGATGCAATTATTGAAGGAATAAGTGGTGTTGGCAGCACTCGACCAAAAAAATATGCACCTGCAAATATTGAAGGAACAGGATTTGCATTAAACAATAAGGGTTATTTTATTACTAGTTTACATATGGTGCAAAATGCTGATTCAGTTTTTGTGACCAATTCAATATTAGAAAGAGTTTCTGCAAAATTAGTAGCTACAGATAATGCCTTAGATATTGCCATTTTTAAAATGGATAATTCGCTTGCGTTTGACCAAATCGTTTATCCTTTTTCATTTAGTAATCATCAATCAGAAATTGGCGATAAAGTTTTTACAATTGGATATCCACGTAAGGATATTGTTTATGGTGAAGGGGCTTTAAGTTCTTTGTCTGGTTACAATAATGATACAACGATGTTTCAGGTTTCTATTCCTGTTAATCCAGGTAATAGTGGTGGCCCATTAATGGATGAGCAAGGAAATATTATTGGTGTTATCCGTGGTAAATTGAGTAATGCTGAAGGAACTGGATTTGCTGTAAAATCTGACTTATTGAAACAAGTTATTGATTCTTTAAAAGATGAAACTTTAAAATCAGAATTAGTTTTAAATACAAAAAAATCATCATTGAAAGGATTAAAACGTAGCGAGCAAATTAAAAAAATGCAACCGTTTGTTTTTAATATTATGGTTTATAAAAAGTAAGATTTATAAATAATCTGAAACTTATTTAACTTTTCCTTCTTCTTTTTTAGCAAAATATTTTTTGAAATTATAGGTGAACGTTAGCATATAATAACGATTTAATACGTTAGTCTGCGAATCTTGAATATAACTATCTGTATTTGTTCGTGCCACGCTATTGTTTTGATTCAATAAATCATAAACGGTTAAACGAAATTCGGCTTGTTTATTCTTTAAAAATTTATATCCAATAGCTGCATTCCATAATGAAATAGATTGATTAAAAGCACTGGTTAATCCTGCATAATACATATTTGAATATTCACTTTGCAGTACTAAACCTTTCCATGGATTTAAAGTGATTTTTAATTTAGAATTTTGAGAAAAATAAGTTGTGTTTGATGATGATTGCAGTGTATTATTAATATTACTATAAGATGAATTAGATGAAATAGTAAAATCTATTTTTTCGCTTATATTACTGCTTAAAACTAAACCTAAAGCACCAGTTGCCGTCTTTGCGTAATTAGTTTGCAAATTAATTAAACCCGGCACATTATTATAATTACCTGATACATTTAAACTTAAATTGGTCTTAATTTTTTTGATTGGAAATGTATAGTTAATAAATGAACGAAGAGAAAAATAACCATCTAAGTTAACCGGGCGAATAATTTGCGACCCTTTTTTCAAAAAAACAGAATTATAAACAGTTGTATCTTGATTAGCTATTAACGTACTATTTCCAATATAATTACTTGAATAATTGGCACCAATTAATGCAAAAAAAGAAGTTGCTTTAACTGTATTAACACCCGAATAACGTATGTTTAAATTTTGTTGGAAATCTTGTTTTAATTCTGGGTTTCCAGTACTTAATTGCAGCGCATTTGTATTATTTATAACGTCTTGCAACTGATCAATACTTGGCGCATTATTACTTGTTCTATAATTTAAACGTAAATTCTTTTTAGGTGAAAATTTGTATTGGAATTGTGCCGATGGTAAAACAGACTCAAAAGATTTACTAAGTTGATAGCTTGTTGGAATTTCTTGTTGCTTTGAAAGTAAAGCCCATTGATATGCTGCATTAATTGTAAAATTAATTTTAGGTTTCTGAAAGCGATAACCCAAACTTCCTGATTGTGATTGGTATTGGTTTTTAAACACATTTGTTAATGAACTATCTAAATCAGAATATGTACTTCCATTATTTACTGTATTGAAAGTTCTTTTTGAGGAATAATTATCAGTGTAACTTGTTGAATAATCAACCAATAAAATATTAAACGAATCAAGAGGTTCTGTATAAGAAGCATTACCTTTAATACTGTTTCCATTTTTTAAAATTGTAGATTTTTGATCTATGGTATCTGCAAAAATAATTCCAGTAGTATAATACGTGTTTAAAGAATAAAGTGAATTTTCTCCCGAATTATCAGTAATTGTGGGTGTTGCATTAATTGAGAACGTTCTGCCTTTTTTTGCAAATGAATGTCTGTATAAAATAAGTGCTGAAAGATTATACCCAGATAAATTAGATGAATTTGAATTTATAGAATTACTAATGTTTTGTAATTCCTTAGTATTTAATCCTAATAATTTTTTAGAGCCATTATTAGTTTGAAATGATAATTTGGGTTGAATGCTAATTGTGTTTTGAGAATCTAATTTCGTTTCAATTTTAAAATTTAATCGGTGATTAAAATTATCGCTTTTTGCAGTATTAGTTTCGTTATATATTAATCCATTATTTGAGCCTAAAATATATTGTTGAAGTAAGGAAGATTTAGAATCATTTTGTGTCCAATTGAAAAAATAACTTGAACTTATTTCAGTTTTTTTACCCCATTTATCGGAGTAATTTAATCCAAATAAAGAAGTTGTATTAATTCCATTCTGATTATTAACAGAAAAATTATCGCTTGCATTACCACCGCCTCCACCTCTTCTGCCACCACCACCACCGCTTGAAGCGCCACTCGAAACTCCAACTAAATCTTCTGAAGAAAAATTTTGTTCATTAATATTATTTGATTGTGCTAAAATTGTAATACGTCTGTTTCCTTTAAAAATATTGACAGACGCACCGCCTTTATATCTATTTTCATAACCGTAGCCACCATAAACTTTTCCAAAAATTCCATTTTTAAATTGAGCTTTAGTTACAATATTTATAGTTTTACTCGCATTTCCGTCATCAAAACCAGTAAATTGAGACTGGTCACTTTTTTTATCAAATACTTGTACTTTATCAATAATTTCTGCAGGTAAATTTTTCAAAACAGCATTTGCATCATCTCCAAAAAATCGTTTTCCATCCACTAACACTTGCTTTACTTCTTCGCCTTGTGCTTGCACCTTCCCGTCAACTATTGCCACACCAGGCATTTTAGAAACTAAATCTTCAGCAGTGGCATCTTTATTTACTTTATAAGCTTTTGAATTAAAACTTGTGGTATCGCCATTTTGAGTTGCTAAAGCCATCTGACCTTCAATTTTAACTTCCTTTAAGTTTAAAGAATTTTGTTTAAGAATGATAACTCCTAAATCAATTGGTTGATTTTTAATAATTATAGCTTTAAAAACAGGATTATAACCTAATGATAAAATTTTAAGAATATAAGAATTAGCAACAACCGCTTCAATTTTATAGAAACCTTCAACATCTGTTACAGTACCCTTTACAAAAGAGGAATCTTTAGCGTTCAATAAAAAAACAGAAGACCCAATAGCAGCTTGTTTTGATTCATCAATTAATTTACCACTTATAGTTTGTACTTGCGAAAAAGCATTCGCGAAAAAAACACAAAACAATATTGAAAATAAAAATCTTAGCATCTTTTAAAGAAAGGCTTCAATGTACAACTATAGATTATTATAAATTGATAAAAAATGATAAAATTTCCTACCTAAATATTTTCTATATCTCACAACCATCTGGCCCACAAATAGCGGCATCTTCGCCTGCTAAATCAGCGGGTTTAATTTCATCATAAGCTTTAAGTAATGCCTGTAAAAACGTCTCAGATTCTTGAGCACCAGAAATGGCATATTTCTGATTTAAAACAAAAAACGGAACGCCTCTTACACCTATTTGCTGAGCTTGTTCAACATCTTGATGAACTTCATTTGAAAATGCATTTCCTTTTAATACGGTACTTGCTTCAATTTTATCCATACCAATTTCATCAGCTATTTTTAAAAGAGTTTCATAGTCAGCCGTATTTTTTCCTTCAGTAAAATAGGCTGAAAATAATTTCTCTTCTAATTCATTTTGCTTATTGTATTTTTTAGCCAAGTGCGATAAACGATGCGCATCAAAAGAATTAGCCACAACCGCTTTATCAAAATTAAAATTCAATCCAACCTTTTTTGCAATATCTGAAACATGTGCAATGGTTTCATTAGCTTGTTCTTTAGACCAACCTTTTTTTAATCTTAAATTTTCTATAGTATTTAAACTAGGATCTGTAATGGTATTTGGGTCTAATTGAAAACTTTTCCAAATAATTTTTATTTCATCTTTATGTGGAAATTGCTCTAAGGCTTTTTCGAATTTTCGCTTGCCGATATAACAAAACGGGCACATCACATCACTCCAAATTTCTACATTCATATATTTATTATAAAAAAGAAGCTACCAGTTTAAAAGGTAGCTTCTTAAAGGTTAATTAAAAGTTAAAAAATTATTTTTGAATTTCAACTGCGCGCAATTTATTTAATTCAGCAATAACCATTTTTCGTTTATCGTTAAATTCTGCAATTTTTTGTTTTTCAACATTTATTTTATCTTCAATTTCTTTCATAAAAGGATTAACGCCTTTACTGCTTGATTTAAAGAAACCTAAATTATTATCATACGTTTTTACACGACCATTAATTTCATCAATTTGTTTTTTCAAAAAGTCTGCTTCTTTGTTTAAAGCAATCTCCGGATTTTCGCCATTAACAAAACGCTCAATTTTAGATTTAAATTGCATTAACATTTTATCAGAAACACTCACGTTCATTTTATCATACAACTCATCCAGTTTATTGTAAAACGCATCATTGATTCTTTTCTTATCTTTCATCGGAACCATTCCTGCAGCATTCCAATCCAAAGAAAATTGTTTTAAGGCTGCATGATTAGCACTAGTATCTTCCGATAAATTAAATTCCAATAACTTGGCTAATAAAGCTTCTTTTGCTACTAAATTTGTTTCAAAACTAGCATCAACCGCAGCAAAACTTGCCTTTTTAGCATCAAAAAAATGATTGCAAGCGTTACGGAAACTATTAAATAATTTAGTTTCATCACCACCAGCATGTGGAATTTTTTTCCACGCATCTTGTATTTTAATTATTACTAAACCAGTTTTTTGCCAATCTGTGCTATCTTTTACGGCATTTACTTTTGCAATTAATTCTTGTTTTTGAGCTTTAATGCCGCCCAATTTTTCGTGCATGACATTAAAAAATGCTTTCTTTTTCTCAAAAAAAGTATCACATAAAGCTCTAAATTCTGACCAAGCTTTATCGTTTTCTTTTGCATTTGCTCTTCCAATAGTTTTCCATTCAGCTTGTATAGCTGTTAATTCGGTTGTTAAATTATTCCAAGCTTGTCCATTTGCTGTTTCTGCCTTTACAATAATTTCTTTTATCTTTTCTAAAAGAGAATTTTTCTTTTCTAGATTAGCATCTTTTTCTTCTTCAACACTATTGTAATGTGCTTTAAGCGTTGAATAAGCCTCGTCAATTGCTAAACGATAAGCTCCTTTCAATTCATCCCATTTATCATTAGGCACAGGCCCAATATCTTCCCAGTCGTTACGGTAAATTTTAATTAAGCGTTCAGCTTCTTTAATATTGGTTTGATTTTTAATTCCTTTTATTTTTTCAAGCAATTCAGTTTTTAATTCGTAATTACGTTTTAAATCGTGCTCTTGTAATTGTTTTGATAAACTTAATTTATAATTAAATTCTTCAATGGCTTTACTATAATCTGCTTGAATCTCTTTGTATTTATGAGTTGAAACAGCCCCTGTATCTTTCCATTGTTTTTGTAGCTCAACTAATTTTTTAATAGCAGCTCCAATATTGTCGCTAACTTGACTTAAATCATTAATTTTTGCTATTATTTCTTTGCGAATTGCTAAATTTTTACCCTGTTCAACTGCAATTTTAGAATCTTCTTCTTTTTTCTTAGCTTCAATTTTGTCAAATAATTTAGAAATTGTGACGTCATCGGGGTGTTTAGCATATTCAAATTCTTTTGCTTTTCCACCTCCATCAACAAATTCTTGTTTAGCAGTTTCAAATTCTGAAGTCCATAATGTTTGATACTCTTTCTGCAGAGTGCGCATTTGGTGAGCAACAGCACTAATGTCGGCTGTGCCGAGCATTTCTTCTAACTTAGTAATAATCGCGTTTTTCATTTTTTATTTTTTAAACCTTTACTATTGGCTTTTGTTTAATTGTTTAATTTTATGCCTATCAAAAATAAAGTAATTTTTTAGTTTGCAAAACTTTATATTGCTTTTTTTAACTAAATATTTTAATTCTAAATAATGACCATAATTGACAATGAAGCTCTAAACTTATTAGATTTTCATAAAATAAAAAATGATATATGTTTATTTGCTCATAGTGATAAAGCAAAGCAAAAAGCCCTGCAAATTTCTGTAATTCAAAATACCGAAGATTTAATAATTGAACTAAATCGTGTTGCCGAATTAAATACCATAATCTCGAACAATAATTTTTTTCCAAGTTTGCAATTTGAAGATTTTAAAAAAGAAGTTACACTCTTATCATTAGAAGGAAGTATGCTTGTTGAAGAGCAATTTTTTTTATTAAAACAATCAACCGAAATCGCTAATACACTTATTCGATTTTTTAAAACTAACAAAACCAATTTGCCATTTTTGACTGAACTTGTTTCAGGAATTGATGATAATAAATTCATAACAAAAGAAATAGATGCTATTATTGATTTTGAAATGAAAGTAAAAGATAATGCATCAAAAGAATTACAAAAAATAAGAAATGATCTTCGTGAAAAACGAAAAGAAAGTGATATTAAATTTAACAGATATGCCAACGAATTAAAAAAATTAGGTTTCTTAAGGGAGAACGAAGAAAGCTATTTTAATGGTAGACGTACACTTGCCGTTTTAGCTGAAAATAAAGGTGAAGTAACAGGTTTTGTTCATAGTAAAAGTGAAACTGGAAAAACTATATTTATTGAACCAACGGCTTTAGTTAATATAAATAATGATGTTGCTGAATTAGAAATAGATGAGCGTAGAGAAATCAATAAAATATTAAGAGAATTGACAAATAAATTGCGTGTTTATTCTCCACAATTAAATCAGTTTTATTTTTTATTAATTGAAGCAGATGTTTTAAGAGCTAAAGCATTATATGCTCAAAAAATAAATGCATGCTTACCAACTCTAAGCATCGAACCTGAATTAAAATTAGAAAAAGCATTTCACCCAATTTTATTTCTCCAAAATAAAGAGCATAAAAAACAAACCATTCCACTTACGGTTCATTTACACAAAGACGAACATTTGTTGGTTATTTCTGGTCCTAATGCTGGAGGAAAATCCGTTACACTTAAAACAATAGGACTTTTACAAACCATGTTACAATGTGGTTTATTAGTTTCTGTTGCACCTAATTCGGTGATGAGTTTTTTTAAACATATTTTAATTGATATTGGTGATACACAAAGTATTGAACACGAATTAAGTACTTATAGCGCTCGCTTAAAAAAAATGATTGCTATTTTAGAAACTGTAAATAATCAAACTTTAGTTTTAATGGATGAGTTTGGAAGTGGCACAGATCCTGATCTTGGTGGCGCAATGGCAGAAGTTGTTTTAGAAGAAATTGTAAAATCTAAAACATTTGGTATTATAACCACACATTATTCGAATGTAAAATTATTAGCAAATAAGTTGGATGGCGTAAAAAATGGTAGTATGTTGTTTGATTTAGAAACACTTGATCCAAAATACATTTTATCAGTTGGTGAACCTGGAAGTAGTTATACATTTGAGGTTGCGGAAAGAGTTGGATTTCCTATTGATTTAATTAATAGAGCAAAATTAAAAACAGACACTAATAAGGTAGATTTAAATACTTTGTTGGCGGAAGTTCAACAACAAAAAACGGTACTTTACGAAGCTATAGAAAAAACAGAACACGAAAATTTTTTACAAAGAATTTCAAAAGAAAAATACGATGTACTATCAGCAAATTACCAAGATAAGATTGAAAGAGAACGTGAACGTAAAATTGAATTAGCACGCTTAGCTGATTTTGGACAAAAATATTTACGCTTGTTAGATGATTGGAATAAAAACGAAAATAGAAAAGAAGTCATAAAACGCTTTATTGACGGAATTACAGCAGAAACCAATAAGCGTAAAGATTTAGAAAAACAACATAAGCTAGATAAATTTTCGGAGAAGAAAGTGGCTCGTATAAAACCATTATTACAAGTTGGAACTAAAGTGAAAATATTAAATAGTTCACAAATTGGGATTGTAAATGAAATTATGAACGAAAAAGTTAAAATTACTTTTGGGATTTTAAAAATGACCGTTAATATTCATAACCTCGAAATTGTGAAAGATTAAATTTTAGTTTGAATATTTTTCAAACATATTTTATTATTTAATCAATTAATTTACAAATTGATGTTAAGGTATTTTAAAATTCTAATACAAATTCTTTAATTGATTGAATTGCTTTACCATTTTTAATTTCAGGATTCCAGTTTTTCATATCCTTTAAAACTTTTGTAATTATTTTTACGCAATCCGCACAATCATTGGATAAATTAAATACTGAATTTAGTTTAATAGTACCATTGGTTTTTACCGTCACATTAATTTTATATTTCCCTTTTAATACAACATCAGAATTATCTTTTTTAGAAATTGAAATAATATAATTTTTTATCGCATTTTCTTCACCGATATAATAGGCGCGAGTATTTGATATTACTCCCTCTATGTTATTTTCAGCTTGGCTGACGCTTGGAGCTGTTGCAGGACTTGATGATTTTTTCTCACTTATTATATTATCAGATTCTGCATCCTTTGCATTATCTAATTTGCTTTTGTCTTTTACAATTGCTCCAGCATAAGATTTTGCTTCTTCTCTGCTTTCATTTGATTTGCCAGCAACACTTTCTTTTTTATTTTTAGCTAATTCTACTGGAGCAGAATAGGCAACATTATCATTAAGGGTTTTTGTATCAAGTTTTGCATCCGCATCATCGCCATATTTAACTCCGTTTACCTCTTCTAATTGATTTCTGTAAACACCACCTTTTGTAACTGTAGTTGCAATTTCACTTTCTTCTGTTTTATTTTTTTCTTGTAATGCTTTTGATGGTTTTATTTTTTCATCGTTTAATTTTATAGCTGAACTAACATTTGGAGTTATTTCTTTTTTTAATTCATCAATTGGGGTTAAAGTTTCCGATGGAACAATTTCTTTCACATTATTTTCATTTAATGCAATATTAGAATCAGAGTTAATGTTTGAATCATTGAAATAAAACATTGAAATTGCAATTATTAAAACAATAGACGCAGCAGCTGAAAACCAAATAATTTTATTTTTTGTTGAAGAACCTTGCTCTCCAATTTTTTTAGAAATAGCTAAATTAATTTCTTCATTTATTTTATTTGTGTTTATTGGCGTTGAATACTCTTCAAAACCTTCCAAAGCCTCTTTTTCAAAATCATCTAAATCTTGGGCATTATTTTTTTGCTCCGATTTATTTCCAATCAAATTAAAAAGCTCTTGAGCTGATAATGGGTTATGTGAATTTTTATTTTCCATTATGATTGTCCTTTTCCTATGCTATTTTCTAATTTAATTTTTAAATTCCGTTTACCATTTTGTATATAGCTTTTCACTTCATTAATTGTAAAGCCAGTTATTTCTGCAATTTCAACATACGATTTCTCTTTTAAATAAAACAAATCAATACATTTCTTTTGTTCATCTTTTAAATCATTTATTGCATTTTCTAAAGCCACAAATTGCTTTTCTTTTTCATCTGCTTTGTTTAGATGCAATCCTGATTCTGTTTCCATAAACAAATCGGCATTATGTTCTAATTCAATCTCTTTTTTAAGTTTAGATTGCCGAGTTCTAATAATCATTAAACAAAAGTTTTTTGAATAACTATACAACCAGCTTTTAAAAAACTCTATTTGATGCTTTATTAAATCATTAAATAGCTTTTCGAAAATTTGCATAACAGCATCTTTAGCCTCATCTTCATTTTTAAGGTATTTTAGTGAAAGACCTAATACCAAATGAGAATAACGCTTATACAAAATACCAACAAACAGCTTATTTTCTGTGTTTTTATATTCTGCAATTAATTCTAAATCAGAATACTGGTTATATTTTTCGTTATAAATCAAAAACTAAATTTAACAATAATTCAGGTCAAATAAATTAACTTAATAAAACTTATTTTTCCTTTGCTTTATCCATTCAAAATGTTAAATTTGTTAGTTATGGGATTTGGCAAATAATTTACTTATCCCTAGATAGAAAGATTTGAAATTAGTGTATAAATATATGTTTTTGCTTGTCTTGGCTTTTGTTAGCTTAAGCTTTCAGCAACAAGGCTTTGACCCAAATGCAAAGGTTAAGGCTGTATTTTTATATAATTTCACTAAATATTTTGAATGGCCTCCAAAAATGAAATCTGGCAATTTTATTATTCACGTTATTGGAAGTAATGCAAGTTTAAATCAAGAGCTAAATAAAATGGCTGCCTCCAAACAAATTGGTAATCAGAAACTTGAGATAAAAAGTAGCCAGTCTTATGATGGTTCAATTCAACCCAATATTATTTTCCTTTTAAATGATGTTTCCGATAAATTAAAAGACATAGTTTCTAAAAATAAAGGAAAGGGCGCGCTTATTGTAACAGAAAAAATTGGATTAGCAAAAGCTGGTGCCGCTATAAATTTTGTTGTAATTGATAATAAGCAAAAATTTGAATACAATAAAGGGAATGCAGTGAAAGCAGGATTAAAAACAAGTGATGAATTAACGAGTTTAGCTATTGCCGTTGATTAATATAATTAGTAAATTTGAATAAGTGTTAAAGTATTTAAAATCATATCATTACTTCAAGAATACCTTAGGTGTTCTAATGGTATTTTTATGCCAAAATTATTTTGCACAAAACGATTCATTATTTAAAGCTCAAACATTCTGTAACGAAAAAAAATTCAGTCAGGCTATACAAATTATTGATAAAGTAGTTTTAAATCCTGAAACATCCTCTGATCCTGCTTCTTGGCACATAAGAGCATACGCTTATCTTCAAACCTACAAACAAACTGGCTCTAGCAATACATCTAAAGCATATTTGTTAGATACTGCGATGTATTCAACGTTAAAATCTATGAAATTAGATTCTAAATCCGAGTATAAAGAAAATAATGATGGCTTTATAAAAAACGGGGCTTCAACATATTACAAACTTTGTACTATTTTACTGCAAGACTCTTTAAATCTTTATCGTTCTGAAAAATTCTATAATAATTACAGAAAATACACCATCATAATTAACCCTACTTTTAATTTAAAGGCTAAAGATATCGAATATTATAACGCTGCTGGTGGCCAATTTGGCGAACTATACACTAAAAATAATTTTCAGCAAAAATTTGGAGATTATGCGAAAATGGCTCTTTTGAAAGTATTAGAAATTGATTCAAAAAACATTGCAGCAAATATTAATTTGGGGATTTTATATTATAATCAAGGCGCAACTTTGATGCGCGAATTAGAGTATGATGTTAAACTTGACCAATTAGATGTAGTTCAAGAAAACGCAAAAAAATTATTCAAACAATCTTTACCATTCATGATGAAAGTTTATGAATTACAGCCAAAAGACGCAAGAGCTATTGAGGGAATTGAAGGCATTTATTCTGCCCTATTGGACGAAGAAAAAGCGAGTGAGTTTAAACAAAAAAAAGAAGCCCTAAATAAAAAATAATTGGCTTGGTATGGCATTTAAATTTACAATTGGAAGGAAAATAGGAACAGGATTTGGCATTTTGCTATTTTTGACGCTTGTTGCATTTTTACTTACAATTGCTACCGTCACCAAAAGTAAACAACGCACAGAATCTGTAGTTGGACAAGTTACCCCATCAGTTTCTAGTTTAAAAGAATTCAACTTTCTTTTACAAAAATCTCAAACACTAATTTCTAAATGGAAATATAATCAATCTGGAAATGATGATCCTTCTAAATTAGAATTACGAAATTTAATTAGTAAAGAATACCCCAATATTAAAACTGAATTAAAAGTTTTGTCAAATGATTGGAATGACGAAGAAAAAGAAAAAATAAAGTCAATTTTCACATTTAGTGATGGTTTGTTTAAACTATATCAAGAGGATATTATGAGTCCACTAAACTCATGGGAAAGCTACCAAGATGCAAACGTGGGTTTTTTGGTGACCTTGCCATTTGAAGATAGTCAAGAAAAAATTAAAATATTATATAATCAACTAAATGCGCTTATAATACAAAAAGAAAAAAATGCGGAAGCCACTACAGCTCAAATGTTTAAATCATTTAATTTTTTAGATCGCTTTGTTAAATTACTAGGTGTCGGACTTTTTATTGGAGGAATTCTAATTGCTATTTTCACAACCCGTTCTATAACAAAACCAATTCAATTATTAAAACGAATGTTATTGTCGATGGGATTAGGAATTTTGCCAAAAGAACGAATCAGCTACCGAACTGATGAAATTGGCGAAATGGGAACTGCACTTAATAGCCTTGTGGAATCAATGGAAAGCACAACTGAATTTGCAAATCAAACAGGAAAAGGAAATTTTGAAGCCTATTATAAACCATTAAGTAAAGATGATAGTCTTGGGCACGCCTTGTTAAAAATGCGAGATGGTCTATCTGAAAATGAGCGAGTTTTAGAACAAAAAGTAATTGAAAGAACAGAACAAGTTGTAAAACAAAAAGAAGAAATTGAAGAAAAAACAAAAGAATTAGAGATAATTTTTAAGCAAGTGACTGATAGTATTCATTATGCTAAAAGAATACAAGAAGCCATTTTACCACCTTTAAACCTAGTAAAAACAATATTACCCGAATCGTTTATTTTATATAAACCAAAAGATATTGTTAGTGGAGATTTTTATTGGGTAGATAAAAAAGATGATTGGAGTTATTTTGCCGCTGTTGATTGTACTGGACATGGTGTGCCAGGTGCTTTTATGAGTATTGTAGGGTATAATTTATTAAAAGATATTTTAAATAATACAAACGCGGTATTACCTGCAACAATTATGGATTTAATGAATGATGGTGTAGCAAACACATTACATTCGGGTAGTTCAGATAAACAAACAAAAGATGGCATGGATATGACACTTTGTGCACTAAATTACAAAACGTTAGAACTTCAGTTTTCTGCTGCGTTTAATCCTTTATATATTGTTAGGAATAACGAATTACTTCAATTTAAAGCTGATAAATTTCCAATCGGCATGTTTATAGGTGAAAAGCAAAATTTTACAAATAATTCTATTCAATTACAAAAAGGAGATCACGTCTATATTTTCTCTGATGGTTATGCCGATCAATTTGGTGGACCAAAAGGCAAAAAATTTATGGCTGGCAGTTTTAGAAACTTATTAAACGATATTAGTAAACTACCAATTGACAAACAAAGAATTAACCTCAATCAAACCATTGAAGAATGGAGAGGAAATTTAGAGCAAGTTGATGATATTTTGGTGATTGGAGTGAAGGTTTAGCCTATTTTGTACAACCAAATCACTATTTAAAACTTCAAAAAACCATCTAACTGAAATTCAATTACTTTTTGAGTTTCATTATCAGTAATATTACCTGTAGAATCCAACAAATTACTCACCACACTTATAGGCAATTTATTGTGATAAACATTTACTTTTAAATAATTTAAAATATTAGTTAAATGTTCTAAGCCTCTTAAATTTCCTGCTCTACCAGCAGATACTCCAACTAAACAAGCTTTATTATCTTGCCAGGACTTGGGAGGAATGGCGTCTAAAAACACTTTTAAAACACCCGCAAAACTTCCATTATATTCAGGTGAAATAAATATAAATTTTTGTTGATGTTCGACATAAGTATCTATTATTTTTTGAAATTCGATAGAACGCTTACCGTATAAATCAGAAGTCAAAAATGTTTCTGGTAAATCTTTTAAGTTTAAAATTGATGCGTCAACACCTTTATCTCTTAAAACTGATAAATAATGGTTAGCAATTTTTTCTGTATTACTATCAACTCTATTTGTAGCCGAAATAATGGTTATCGAATTCATTATATTATTAACATTTTAGGTTAGTTATGAGACTCTCTGTTTAAAACTAATAACAGATAAACGACTCAAATAGTTTATTTTTACGAGTAACAAATTTGGACTTTTTTTTTGAATAATTGATAATGAATATTACTTATTACGGGCATTCTTGTTTTGGGGTTGAAATTAATGGAAAGCATTTATTGTTTGACCCATATATTACACCAAACAAATTAGCGAAACAAATAAACATTGATGAAATAAAAGCTGATTATATTTTAATAACTCATGGTCATGAAGATCATATAGCTGATGCGGTAGTTATTGCTTTAAAAACAAATGCATTGGTTATTTGTAATTGGGAGGTAAATGTTTGGCTACAAAATCAAGGTCTTACTAACTTATACCCGATGAATACTGGTGGAAAAAAAATATTTGATTTTGGTTCTGTAAAATGTGTAAAAGCAGAACACAGCAGTAGTATGCCAGATGGAACATATGGTGGTAGTCCAATGGGTTTTGTAATTGAAAGTAGTGTTAAGGATTTTTATTACGCAGGAGATACGGCACTAACATATGACATGAAATTAATTGGCGAATTTCGAAAAATTGATTTCGCGTTTTTACCAATTGGAGATAATTTCACAATGGGGATTGATAATGCCATAATTTGTACAAAATTTATTAATTGCAATGATATTATTGGAATGCATTACGATACGTTTGAGCCTATTCAAATAAATAAAGAAGAAGCTATTGCTAAATTTAAAAGCGCTGGAAAAAAATTAACACTCATGGATATTGGTGTTAGTGTAACAAAATAATTTAATTAGACCATAATTACAAATCGTTTTTTATGGTTAAAAAATAAAAATATGGGAAAAATAATAGCAATATCGAATCAAAAAGGAGGAGTTGGAAAAACAACTTCTGCAATTAATTTAGCTGCGTCACTTGCCGTTTTAGAATATAAAACGTTATTAGTTGATGCTGATCCACAAGCTAATTCTACATCGGGGGTTGGTATTGATCCTAAGGATGTAAAATTTGGATTGTATGAATGTATCATTGGCACAAAAAATCCAAAGGATGTAATTATTGAAACAGATACACCAAACCTTTATTTACTGCCAACAAATACAGATTTAGTAGCAATTGAACTTGAAATTGTAAATCTTCCAGACAGAGATTATATGATGAAATTAGCCTTAGATAAAATTAAGGGTGATTATGATTTTATTATTATTGATTGTTGTCCTTCTTTAGGATTAACCGTTATTAATTCTTTAGCTGCTGCTGATAGTGTTATTATTCCAGTACAATGTGAGTATTTTGCATTAGAAGGAATGGGAAAATTATTACAAACTATAAAATTAATTCAAGAACATATTAATACAGGGCTTGATATTGAAGGTGTTTTATTGACAATGTATGATCCTCGTTTAAAATTGGCAAACCAAGTAGTTGAAGAGGTTAAAATGCATTTTCAGAATATGGTATTCAATACAATAATACAACGTAATGTTAAATTAGCTGAAGCTCCTAGTCATGGAAAAACAATTATTATGCATGATGCAATTGGTAAAGGTTCAGTAAATTATTTAAACCTTGCACGCGAAATTTTACAACGTAATGGATTAACTAAAATTTCAGATGAAAATAGAACGATGTCTTTTACTGAAGAGGAATCGGAATTTAACGAAGGATAATTAAAGATATTAGTGACTGGTTATTTGCTGTTTAAAAAAAATTAAACCAATTCACTTAAAGTATTAAATAGTTTTATGTTTTATAAGTTAGTATACAACTCAAAAAAACAAAAACAAAAAACAAAAAACAAAAATGAGTACAAATAAAAAACCAGCATTAGGAAGAGGATTAAGTGCGTTATTACAAAATGCTAAAACAGATATCACTACAAAACAAAATGGAGAAGCTACTCCAGTAGTTGGAACTATTGCATTAATAAAAATAAAAGATATTGATACAAATCCATTTCAACCTCGTACTAATTTTGAAGAAACATCCTTACAAGAATTATCCGAATCTATTAAACAACATGGCATTATTCAGCCGATAACAGTTCGCAAACTTGGATACGATAAATACCAATTAATTTCAGGAGAACGTCGATTTAGGGCATCTCAAATAGCCAATCTTGATGAAATACCAGCTTATATAAGAGTTGCAAATGATCAAGCAATGCTAGAAATGGGATTGATTGAAAATATTCAACGTGAAGATTTAGATCCAATTGAAGTTTCTTTGAGTTACAAGCGTTTAATAGATGAGTGTAATTTGACGCAAGAACAACTTGGCGAAAAAGTTAACAAACAAAGAAGTACAGTAACTAATTTTTTACGTTTATTAAAATTACCTGCAGTTATTCAAAAGGCTTTAAGAGATAAAGGCATTTCTATGGGGCACGCTCGTGCGTTATTAAGTATTGAGAATGAAGATAAGCAATTAGCTATTTATGCTTTAGCGGTTGAAAATGAATTATCTGTTCGTCAGGTAGAAGAATTAGCAAGAAGTGAAAAATTAAATTTCACACCAAAAACAACTCGAATAGAGAAACCTTTAACAATTGAAGACAAACAAATTAATAAAAAGTTAGAGAAAATATTTAATAAATCGGTTGAGTTTAAGAGAAGCGTAAAAGGAACTGGTGTTATAAAGTTGAGCTTTAGTAACGATACTGAGCTTAATCATATATTATCTTTTTTTGACATAAATTAACGAACCGTTTATCACATTCACAGGTATATTAAAAAGCATTAATTAATTTTACTAACGTGAAATCATCATTTATATATACATTTTTTATTCTAATTATTTTTTGCTTATCATCACAAGCTCAATTAAATGATAGCTTAAAAACGAATAAAGAATCAAAAAAAGCTATTTATTCATCAGCCCGTAAAGCTGCAATAATGAGTGCAATAATTCCTGGACTCGGTCAAGCATACAATAAAAAGTATTGGAAAGTACCAGTTTTTTTGGTAGCGTTGGGTGGAATTAGTTATTGGGGGATCGATAACCAAAAAAAATACAAGTACTATAGTAGTAATTTACTTGCCGAAAATGATGGGGATGAAACTACTATAAATTCATCAGGATATAGCAGCTCTCAACTATTAACTCAAAAACGATCTTATCGAAAATATAGAGATATTTCAATAATGGCTGGAGCATTGGTTTATTTAATAAATATAATTGATGCAAATGTTGATGGTCATTTAAAAACCTTTGATGTTAGTGATGATTTAGGGCTCCAAATTAAGCCATATACAAATTTTGATTATAATAATAAATTGCAAACTGGCGTAACGTTTAAATTAACATTTAAGTAAAGGAATTATATAAAATGAAAATAGCATTATTGGGCTACGGTAAAATGGGTAAAGAAATAGAAGCTATTGCTTTACAAAGAAATCATACGATTGTTTTAAAAGTTGATGAAACAAATGCAAATACATTTTCGCTTGATGAATTAAAACAAGCGGATGTTGCTATTGAATTTAGTACACCTCATACTGTAATAAATAATATAAATAAATGCTTCGAGGCTCAAGTTCCTATTATTGTTGGCACAACAGGTTGGTATGACCAATTTTCGGAAATAGAAAATAATTGCGCACAAAAAAATGGCACTCTGTTTTATGCATCAAACTTTAGTTTGGGTGTAAATTTATTTATGAAAGTAAATAATTATTTAGCTGAAATAATGAATAAATATCCTATTTATAATGTTGAAATGGAAGAAATTCATCACATTCATAAATTAGATAAGCCTAGCGGAACTGCGATAACCTTGGCAAATCAAATTGTTGAAAAATTAGATCGTAAAACAAATTGGAGTATCACATCAAAAGAACCAAATAATTTATTTATTGAAGATAAAAGAGAAGGTGAAGTTCCTGGTACACATATTATAAAATATAAATCGGAAGTTGATGATATAGAAATTATGCATAAAGCTCATAATCGCAAAGGCTTTGCTTTAGGAGCAGTTGTTGCTGCCGAATTTATAAAAGGAAAAAAAGGTATATTTACAATGAATGATTTACTTTAATTCTATTAATATTTAAAATAAAAAAATAATTATAATCAAAAACATCAAATGGGAAACATCATTTTTTTAGCACTCGTTTTAATTTCATTCATCGGCTTATATAAAATTTTTGAAAAAGCTGGAATAGCTCCATGGAAAGCTTTAATTCCTATTTATAACTTTTGGGAGGTTGGTAAACTAATAAATCGCCCTAAATGGTGGGCATTTATAATGATTGTACCAGGCGTTAATTTGATTATGTATGGGGTATATGGTTTTCATTTAGCACGTGCTTTTAAAAAACGTATGACGAATGATTTAGTTTATGCGGCCTTAATGCCATATCTGTATTTTGCATATTTAGGTTTTAATAAAGATGTTAAGTTTTTTGGTGTTGCAGATATGAAATCTGAATCATCCATTGTTAAGAATTGGCTTGACCCAATTATTTTTGCCGTTGTTGCCGCCTCAATTATTCGTGGTTTCTTTTTTGAAGCGTTTACAATTCCAACATCTTCATTAGAAAAATCATTAATGGTAGGAGATTTCTTGTTTGTAAACAAAGTGTGTTATGGAGCAAAAGTTCCTCAAACACCTATTGCGTTCCCATTTGCGCATCATACATTACCATTTACAACTTCTACTAAATCATATTTAGAGTGGATAAAAATTCCATATATGCGTTTACCAGGATATTCAAAACCTAGTAATGGAGAAATTGTAGTTTTTAATTATCCTGACGGAGATACTGTTGCTGTTGGTTTTCAGGACATGAGTTATTATCAATTGGCTAGAAGTATTGGTTATGAAAATGTACATAATCCAAAATATCGCCCACCTTATGGAGATGGAAATAGACAAGTTGGAAAAATTGTTGCCAGGCCTGTTGATAAGCGAGAACATTATGTAAAACGTTGTGTAGGAATTGCTGGTGATAAATTAGAAATTAAAGATGGGGAACTTTATATCAATGATAAATTAAGCCCTATGCCAAAAGATGCACAACATCATTATTTTGTAAAATGTAAAGAACCAATTTTTAATGTAGAGTTATTAGATGATTTAGATATTTATTATGATGAAGCAAATTTACTTTCATTAGTTCCTTATGGAATGGGTGATACTACAATAGTCTATTCTTTAGTAGATAAACCAGAAGGGCATTCAGAAAATGATTTTATGAATGAATATAAAGGCACCTTGAAATCGGATACTGTTTTATACAGCCTTAATTTAACAAGTGAAAAAGCTGAGAAAATCAGCAAAATGCAGGGAGTATATTCTGTTAAAAAAGAGATTAAAGCGAAAGGAAAAGGAGACTCAAATATTTTTCCTCATAACGCATCTTATGCTTGGAATAATGACAATTTTGGACCAATTAATTTACCAAAAGAAGGTACTATCGTAAAAATTGATACTAGTAATATCTGTTTGTATGAAAAAATGTTAAGCACTTATGACGACGGAATTCATCAAATAACGAAACAAGGAGCCCAAGTTTTATACGATGGTAAACCAATTACTTCTTACACCTTTAAACAAGGTTATTATTGGTTAATGGGAGATAATCGTCACAATTCGGCAGATAGTCGCAGTTGGGGAGTTGTGCCATTTGACCATGTGGTTGGGAGACCAGTTTTTGTTTGGTTTAGTATGAAAGACCCATCAAAAAACTTAGTTAGCGGAGGCAATGCAATAGGTTCATTATTTAAAAATGCTCACGATGGTAAATTCCGTTGGGATAGGTTTATGTGTTATGTTGGTCCAGAAGGCTTAGTTTCATGGAAAATACCTGTTGCTATTTTTGCATTACTAGCATTTGGCTATAATTTCTGGAAAAAAAGAAAAGATAAAAAGAACGAGAAAAAATTAGTTTAACGTGTTCAATCCGGAAATACTGACTGATCTAATTAAAGTACAAATGCCATTTGGAAGGTATAAAGGCACACTTATTTCTGATTTACCAGTTTCGTATTTAGAGTGGTTTCAACGCCAAGGCTTTCCCGCAGGTAAATTAGGAATGATGCTTGCAACCGTTTATGAAATTAAAATAAATGGATTAGAGGATATTTTACGTCAGTTAAAAAGAGGAGTTAGATAACTGAAAAGACAAAAGAGATTAGAGAGACTATCGAGATTTAACGTATCTTTGCCAAAAAATTGCCAATGACTACTTTTAAAGATCTTAACCTTTCTAAACAACTTCTAAATGCGCTTACTGATATTGGGTTTGATACTCCAACTCCAATTCAAGAAAAAGCCTTTCCAGTAATTATGTCGGGAAAAGATGTAGTCGGTATTGCTCAAACGGGTACAGGTAAAACTTTTTCTTATTTATTACCTATTTTAAGACAACTTACATTTTCGGAACAAAGGCAACCTCGTGTATTAATAGTTGTGCCTACACGTGAATTAGTAATGCAGGTAGTTGGCGAAATTGAAAAATTAAGTAAATACATGAATGTTCGATTTACAGGTGTTTATGGTGGTGGAAATATCAATATTCAAAAACAAAAAGTGTATGATGGTTTAGATATTTTAGTAGCAACTCCAGGTCGTTTAATAGATTTAACCTTAAGTAGAACGTTACAATTTAATGGCATTCAAAAATTGGTTATTGATGAAGTGGATGAAATGTTGAATTTAGGATTTAGAGCTCAACTCATTAAAATATTAGATATTCTTCCTGAAAAACGTCAAAATTTAATGTTTTCTGCAACTTTAAATGAAGATGTAGAAATGATGATTGAGAATTATTTCACAAAACCAGTTTATGTAGAATTAATAACTAGAGGAACACCGTTAGAAAAAATTATTCAGCATGCCTATAATGTTCCAAATTTTTACACTAAAATTAATTTACTCGAAAATTTATTACAAACCGAAAAAGATTTTAAAAAAGTTTTGGTGTTTGTGAAAAATAAAAAAATAGCAGATGAAATTTTTAAATCGTTAGAATCTGATTTTGGTTCTGAAATTGGTGTTATACATTCTAATAAAACTCAACCACAACGTTTTAATGCAGTAAAACAATTTGACGAAGGAACACATAAATTATTGGTTGCAACAGATGTTATTGCTCGTGGATTGGATTTGAAAGATGTAACACATGTTTTAAATTTTGATATGCCATTAAAAGATCCAAACTCTTATATACATAGAATAGGTAGAACTGGTAGAGCTGATAAAACAGGGATTTCAGTAAGTTTTGTTACAAAATCAGATCTTGAAATTCAAAAAGCAATTGAAACATTAATGAATAAGAAAATGACTGTTTTGGAAATTCCTGAGGCTGTTGAAATTTCTATTAACTTAACACAAGACGAAAAACCAGTTACAAGAGAAAAAAATCTTAACAAAAATAAAAAGTTAGCTAAACCAACAGGAGCATTTCATGAGAAATCTGAAAAAAATAAAAAGGTGAATTTAGGCGGTGCTCGAAAAAGAGAAAATCAAAAACGTATTGCTGAAAGAAAAAGTAAAAAGCAGTATTAATAAAAATATTTTTTTAAATACAAACACTTCTTACATCATCTCTTAAATTATATTTGCTACTCATAACTTCACCATAAGCGCCAGCACTTCTAATGGCAATAAAATCGCCGCGCTTAGTGATAGGCAGCACAACAGCTTTTCCAAAACAATCACTGCTTTCGCAAATAGGACCAACTACATCATATTTTAAAACAGTTTCTTCTGTTGATGAAATATTTTCAATTTTATGAAAGGCTTGATATAAAGCTGGTCGAATTAATTCAGTCATTCCAGCATCTAAAATGGCGAAATTTGTATTGATTCCATTTTTAATATATAGGACTTTACTTATTAAACTTCCACAATTGCCAACTACAGCTCTTCCTAATTCGAAATGCAATTCTTGATTTTTTCTTATTTCAATAAAATCATGAAACAATTTAAAATAAGCTTCAAAATCTACAATGGCTTCATTGTCTGGTTCATGATAATTAATTCCTAATCCACCACCAACATTAACGATTGGTAAATCAAATCCTTTATTTAAAAAATAAGTATTTATTTCATTTACTCGAGAACATAATTTTTTAAAAGGAGATAAATCAGTTATTTGAGAACCAATGTGAAAGTGTAAGCCAATCAGTTTTAAATTGGGCAAATGTTTTAGTTTTTCAATGACTGTTTCAAATTCATAAGGATTAATTCCAAATTTATTTTCTTCTAAACCAGTTGTAATGTATTTGTGCGTATAAGCATCTACATTTGGGTTGATTCTTAAGGCAATTTGAGCAACTTTGTTTTTTAAACTCGCTAATTCATTAATTACTTCGAGCTCTTGAATACTTTCACAATTGAAACAAAAAATATTTTGATCTAAGGCATAATTAATTTCATCATCACTTTTTCCAACACCTGCAAATACAATATCTGAATTTTTAAAACCATTTTCAATAGCACACTTCACTTCATTTCCACTCACACAATCTGCACCAAGCCCATTATTTTTAACCGCTTTAATAATTTCTGAATTTGTATTTGCTTTAAAAGCATAGTGCACATGGTAATTATACTTCTTACTTTCATTATTAATAACAGTAAGTGTTTTTTGAAGCAATTCCAAATCATAAAAATAAAATGGAGTTTTATTTTTACATAGTTGTATTATTTTTTCTTTAGATAACATTGTAATTTTTTGTTTTTATTTATATGTTATCATATCCAAATAAGCCTTTATTTAAAGCTACTAAAGCTTCTTTTTTATGCTTAGAATTTACTAAAACACTTACATTATTTAAGCTACCACCATAAGAAACCATTCGTAATGGTATATCTTTTAATGCCTCTAAAATTTTAAAGGCATACCCAGCTTTGTCTTTTGGTAAATTACCAACTACACAAATTATAGTTTGTTCATTTTCAATTTCAACCTTTGCAAACTCTTCTAACTCTTTTGTGATTTCTTTTAAATGAGAAAGATTATCTATTGTAAGAGATACTGCTATTTCAGATGTTGTAATCATATCAATAGAAGTTTTATAGCGTTCAAAAATCTCGAATACAGCTCTCAAAAAACCATGAGCTAGAAGCATTCGGTCACTTTTGATATTAATTGCACAAATACCATCTTTAGCGGCAACGGCTTTAATTCCTTCATTGGCATGTTTGTCAGAAATGATAGTGCCCAAAGCCTCGGGTTGCATTGTGTTTTTTAATAATACAGGAATGTTTCTTTTTTGAGCAGGTAAAATACAAGTAGGGTGTAAAATTTTTGCACCAAAATAAGCAAGTTCAGCAGCCTCATCAAAACTCAATTCTTTAATAGCGTGAGTTTTTGAAACTATACGTGGATCATTGTTGTGCATGCCGTCAATGTCTGTCCAAATCTGAACTTCATTAGCATGAATAGCAGCGCCAATAATTGAGGCGGTGTAATCGCTTCCACCTCGTTTTAAATTATCTATTTCTCCAAATGCATTTCTACAAATAAAACCTTGAGTAATAAATAATTTTGAGTTTGGATATTTTTTTAATTCCTCTATTAAATGTTTTTCAACATAATTTATTTGCGGCTCATCATTTTCATCAATTCGCATAAAATTTAAGGCTGGCAATAAAACAGAATCTATTTTTATTTCTGATAAATAAAAATGAAATAAAGCCGTACTTAATAATTCACCTTGAGCCAAAACTGCTTTTTCTTCGTTGGCAGTGAACATATCTAAAGTAAAAGATTTTAAATAAGCAAAATGATTTTTAATTAAATCATTTCCTTTTTCTTTATTTTCAACTGATGAAAATAACTCATTCACAACCCCGTTGTATTTATTTTCTAATTCATTAATTAATTTAGTTGCTACTTCAGTTTGCATATTATATAACGCTTTGCTAATTTCAACTAACACATTAGTTGTTCCACTCATTGCAGATAGCACAATAATTTTATCTCCATCTGAGTTTATTAATTGAGCAAGTGCTTTTATACGTTCTGCACTTCCAGCACTAGTTCCACCAAATTTTAAAATATTCATTTTTGTATTTTTTTAAGAAATTAAAAGTAATAAAGTTTTGCAATAGAATTTAGTAATAAAAAAAAGGTTCAAAGAAATCTTTGAACCTTTTTATGTTTTCAAAAATTTAAAACAGTTACTGTTTTAAAACTTTATAAGTACGTTTAGCATCTTTAGTACTAACAGTTAAATAGTAAATACCATTTGCTAATTCTGAGATATTGATAGATTTAGTTACAAAAACATTCCCACTAACAGTATCACTATAAACTAACCTTCCATCAATAGAAGTAACAGATATTTGAGCATTAATATCAGCTGAAGCGTTAATTTCCATAGTAAATAATCCAGAGTTTGGGTTTGGATAAACATTTAATCCTAAATTATTCTCTAACTCTTCAACGCCAACACATGCATTTACTATTAGAGTGTCTTTAGCTAAATTGCTACATCCATTAGCGGCAGTATAACTATAAAAAATTATATATGTTCCTGGCCCTGCCGAGTATGCGCTAAAGTTCGTTCCTGTGATTCCAGAACCTATGTAAACCCCACCAGAAGGAAGTCCTTCAGTTAATGAACGAATTGTTTCAGTAGGGCAAAAACGAGTTTGTCCAGTAAAAACTAACGACACTGTTGGGTTAGGTTTTGAGGTAAAATTAATCACATCAGAAGATTTACATGAAGTGGAATTTGTTACAACAACACTATAAGTTCCTATTGTTCCAACTGCAATAGTTGAAGTAGTAGCTCCAGTGTTCCATAAATAAGTACTTCCAGGATTTCCAGCATAAAGTGTAATAGTTTTTCCTGCACAAAAAGCAGTGTCGGAACCTAGAGTAACAATAGGTAAATTACCTAATGTAATTTTTACCGTATCAGTATTTGTACATCCATTTGTGTTTGTTCCTTTAACCCAATATTTACCGGAGGCAGAAACATTTATTGTAGATGTTGTAGCGCCAGTATTCCATAAAAAAGTACCAGCTGTAGTACTGGCATTAATTACCAATGGAAGAAGACATACTGTTGTATCATTACCTAAATTTGGAGTTGGTGTAGGTTTAATATGAATATGAATTGTATCATAACTCATACAGCCAGACATATTTGAAGTTACAGTATATGTTTTAGATGAAGTAATATTTGCAGTTGGGTTAGAAACACTAGTTGATGTTAATCCTATAGCAGGAGTCCAAGAATAGGTCACAACAACTGGTTGACCAAAAGAAATATTAGGACGTAACGTGCTAGTAGTTGGGGCACCAGGTGCTGAACAAACCGTTCCAATATCTGCTCTATAATAAACAGAAGATGTAAAACCAACTGTTGATTGCGTTAACGAAACGTTACTTGTAAATGATGCATTATTAAAACATGTTTCAATAATAATATTTGAAACTCCATCCCAAACATAAGGAGTTGATAAAGTATGAGTATTCATACCTAAAACTGGCACATAACTAGGAGATGTAAAATATGTTGTTAATCCAGCTGTTGTAAACGAAGTAAGTGATGTAACAGTTGTTGTAGCAATTGCCATATTGTAATTAGTTAATGCAGCTGATGCATTTAAATTTGTAGCATTAAATGCTAATGAAGTAATATTACCAGCAACTAAACCTGCTGCACTTAATTCGGAAGCCAAAAACAAAAATTGATTTTTTGCACCCCAATAAAAATTCCCGTATGGAGCTGGATAACCAGAAGATGAATTAGAAGTCAAACCTGATCCAACTGTTTTAACAGGACTATAGTTTGCACTTAAGGCTACGGGCGTACCTAAACAGACACTGTCATTAGGCAAAACAGTGGTTGTAAAATATGGTGCTTTAACAACATTATATATTGTTGTGTCGTTTAAAGCAGAACCATCTCCAGCAACAGTAGTAAATCCTTTAAATTTATATGTGCCAAGCAAATTCATATTAAATGCTGTTGATAATGTATAATCTTGTGTTGCACCCACAGCTATTGAACCTGTAGTAAGCGCTAATGTATATGTTGCCACAACGGGTCCTGTAGTTTTAACTGAAACAACCGTTGGATTAACTGAAAAATTAGCAATTGCTGACCCGTAATTTTTTACACGTGCCACAATTGTGTCATTTGCAAAACATTTTTTGCTTGCTATAGGATTCAAAATAGCACTTACACCCAAATCCAAGGGAGAAGGGGTTAATATTAAAACATTATAATCTTCAACCTCACCCCAAGAAAAAGACCCACATGAAGAAGGAATTGATGACTCTTGAGCAACAACTCTCATTCGAGTAGTCCCAGATGATGCGGTAAAAGGAATTGTGATTCCTCCAGGTGCAGGAACAACAGTTCCTACTAAAGCAAAAGTAGTTGATGTAGACATGAAAACTTGCTCGCCAGCATCTAAAAAATCACCATCAATATTATAATCAATCCAAACTCCAACATAACCAGAATAAGCAAATGAACCACATTGACCAACTGTAACTGATAATGGATAGTTACTTCCTTTGGCAAGAATAGGTGCCGCAACGCCAGTGTAGTTGCTGTACATGTAAGGTATTGAACCTGGCCCAGCTAAATCTCCACAAATTGACGTATTATTCAATGTTCCAAAGGTTACATTAAATATCTCATCATCTGATGAAGACGTTGCTCCAGCTGTACAATAAACTTGAGCATTTATATTATTTGAAAAAAATATAGCTATAAAAAACAGAACAATTAAGTGTGTTTTATTAAAAAATGATTGACTAATAGAATTGTAAAATTTTTTCATGTTTAAAAAATTAATTTATGAATGCATTACAAAAATATAGCATTTTTTTGGTAATTCCAAAATATTAGTCGAACAATATCCCATGCTCATTTTAATCTTTAAAATCAAATACATATAGATTAATTTATTAAATTTGCTTTATGAATTCTTTAACTTTTTTATTTCTCAATTTAGGCGGTGGCGAAGTAGTAATGATATTACTAGTTGTTTTATTATTATTTGGAGGTAAAGGTGTACCTAATTTAGCAAAAGCTTTAGGTAAAGGAATTCGCGAGTTTAAAGATGCAACTAATGGTTTGCAAAAAGATTTACAACAAAATACAGGAAATTTAACCTCCACAATACAAGAGCATATACAAGAAGTAAAGAAAGAAGTTGATAAACTTTCCGATTCAAATTCTTAAATCAAATAAAAGTGTTTGCCGTAAAAAAAAATATTTTTTTATCATTTCCTATATTGTGTTATTTATTTTTTACGGCTTGTCAAGAAACAAATCATAACAAAGAAAATAAACCAAATTTTAATAAAGTTAAAATTAATCAACAATTCATTAAAGCAAATCAACAAGTTGTTATTAAAGAAAATGATGAGATGGATTATTTTCAAAAGTCTCACAAATATCCATTTATAAAAACTACATCTGGTGTTCGATATTATGTTTACAAACCATCTATTTTAGGAGATTCTATTATTAACGGTGATGTTTTATCCATAAATTATACACTTTCTTTAATTGATGGCACAGTTTGTTATTCATCAGAAAAAGATGGAGTCAAGCGATTTAAAGTTGGAATGCAAGATGCTGAGGACGGTTTACACAAAGCCGTTTTACATCTCAAACAAGGAGACAAGGCCTTAATATTAATTCCATCTCATTTAGCTCATGGTTTGTTAGGAGACTCTAAAAGAATCCCACCACAATCACCAATATTATATGATGTTGAAATAGTGCTCGTAAAAAAATCAAACACTACTAGCATTGATAGGTAAATTAAATAAGTTTTCTAATTTGATTAATTCAATTATTTTATATTTTGAAATCAAAAATTTAAATAAATCACCGTTTAACGCAATTTTTTTAAAAACTATTATATTCTTGGTTACAGTTTCACTTTGGCATTGTGGTAACCAAAATCCTAATAACAAATACCAAAAAGATTCAAACGGAAATTACTATCAATTAATAGGAATTGGTGATGGTAAAATAAGTCCAAACGCATTAAACTATATTATTCTAGACACAGAGATAAAAACACAAGAAGACTCTATCATTTTCAATTCTAAACACAATACAAATAGTGGTTTTATTATCAATTTAAATAATCAATTAATTAAAGAAAATTTCAATCACTATTTTTTTAAACTTGTTGAAGGAGATAGCTCTTCGTTTTTAGTGCCACCTACTCTATTTTTTAAATCTTTTTTTGATACAATTCCACCTATTTTTTGTAAAAACGACAGTATTATAAAATTCAATTTCAAGTTAAATTCCATATTAACAATAACGGAGTATAAAGAAATGCAAACTAAAAAAAATGAAGATAATGAGCTTTTAGAGTTAAAATTAATTGATCAGTATCTAAAGGCAAATTACCCAAAAGTCAAACCAAATTCTTTTGGGATTTATGAACTAGAAAAAACAAAAAATACCTCAATAAATCCTAAACCAGGTGACAAACTAATTGTATCATATCAGGGCTTTTTTTTGGATGGAAAACCACTTGATGCAAGCCCACAACAAATTGAATTTCATTATGGAACACCAGACCAATTTATTAAAGGGTTAAATATTGTTATCGGATCATTAAAAAAAGGTGAATTTTCAAAAATAATTGTACCTTCACGGCTTGCTTTTGGAGAATTAGGTAGTTCAAACCAACTGGTTCAACCTTATACTCCATTAGTTTATAAAATAACATTAATAGATATAAAATAAAAAAACATGAACAAAATCACAATTTTATTAGGTTCTGCATTATTAGTAGGACTAGTTGCCTGTAACAAATCGAAATATGAAGGTTACGAAACGGCTGAAAATGGTTTAAACTACAAGTTCTTTACGCATGATGAAAAAGGAACAAAAGTATTAGAAGGAGATGGTGTGGCTTTTAGATATATTTTTAAATTAATGTCTAATGACTCTGTATTAGTAAATTCTTCTACGGCTAGTCAAGATGGTTCTGGTATAACAAAATTCATTATGCCAAAAAGCTCTTTCAAAGGAAGTTTAGAAGATGCGATGATGATGATGGCTGTAAATGACAGTGCTTCATTTATTGTAAGTGCAGATTCTTTCTATTTAAAAACACAACGCGCTCCGCAATTACCACCATTTTTAAAACCAGGCGATATGCTTAAAGTTGAAATTAAAATGGTAGAGATTAAAACTAAAAAAGAATTAGAAGAAAATCAAAAACAACAACAAGCTGAAATGGCTAAAATGGCAGAAGCCGAAAAACCTCAAATTGCTCAATATGTAGCTGATAAAAAAATCACTACAACACCAACGGCAAGTGGCTTATATTATACAGAAACAGCAAAAGGTAAAGGCGCTTTAGTAAAAGCTGGGAATGAAGTTACTGTTAATTATACTGGTAAATTATTAAACGGACAAGAATTTGACTCTTCAGTTGGAAAACCAGAACCATTTAAATTTATTGTTGGTCAAGGAATGGTAATCCCAGGTTGGGACGAAGCTTTGCAATTAATGGCTAAAGGCGGAAAAGCAACGTTATTAATACCTTCTAATTTAGGTTATGGTGCTCGTGGTGCTGGTGGTGTTATTCCTCCGTTCGCGCCATTAGTTTTTGAAATCGAATTAATAGATATTAATACAACACCTGCTCCGCCTCAACAACAACAAATGCCAGGGCAATAATTTTAAAACCTTTAATTAATACATTTAAATAAAATAAAATGAAAAAAATAATTTTAGCCTTATCTGTTTTAATGTTTATAGGAAATATATCATTTGCAGGAAACGACAAAGGAAAAGGTAAAAAACCAAAAAAAGTAAAATTAAGTAAAATGGATAAAGAATTTTTAAGTAAACAAGCAGATGGCATGTATGCCAAATTCGAAACTAATAAGGGTAATATTTACTGTGCATTAGAATTCAAAAAAACACCAATGACAGTTGGTAACTTTGTAGCACTAGCAGAAGGTACGATGAAAAATACAGCTAAAGCAGAAGGGATTCCTTATTATGATGGATTAAAATTTCATAGAGTAATTCCTAATTTCATGATACAAGGTGGTTGCCCTTTAGGAACTGGAACTGGTGACCCAGGTTACAAGTTTCCTGATGAAATTGACAAATCTTTAAAGCATGTTGGCCCTGGTATTTTATCAATGGCAAATGCTGGACCAGGTACAAATGGAAGTCAATTTTTCATTACTCATGTAAAAACTGATTGGTTGGATGGAAAACACACAGTTTTTGGAAATGTTGTTGAAGGAATTGATGTTGTAAATAAAATTGAAGGAAATGATACTATCAAACATTTAATTATTTTAAGAAAAGGTAAAGAAGCTTTAGCTTTTGATGCCCCAGTTGTGTTTGAAACTGCGAAAGCTGGTTTAGCAGCAAAACAAACTGCTGCAGAAGCTGCTGAGAAAGCTGAAATGGATAAAACTTTAAATGATACTTATGGTAAGGCTAAAACTACTCCAAGTGGTTTACGCTATATTACAGAGTTAGAAGGTAGTGGAGCTTCTCCATTAGCGACTGACCAAGTAACTGTTCATTACACTGGTTATTTATTAAACGGAACTAAATTTGATAGTTCCGTTGATAGAGGACAACCAGCTACATTTCCTTTAAATCAAGTAATAAAAGGATGGACTGAAGGTTTGCAATTAATGAAAGTTGGTGGTAAAACTAAATTCATTATTCCTTCTGAATTAGGTTATGGTGCACAGGGTGCTGGTGGTGTTATTCCTCCAAACGCATGGTTAATATTTGATGTTGAATTACTAAAAATAAACTAGATAATAAATTGTCTAGTCCTGAAAAAAGTTGACACGGGTTAGATTGTAAAATTACATTAAATTAAACCTCGGAAGTAAAAACTTTCGAGGTTTTTTTCTTCCATTTTTTTATTTGTATTTCCTGTTGTAAATGAGTTTGATTTGGTGTTA